>NZ_CALSBP010000002.1:1935655-2629733 GCF_943373825.1 Aquimarina spinulae
ATAATAGAGATGACATCATTCTTTCATTAGAAATTGATCTATTTTCACATTAAATCATTTAGAATTATGATAACAGGTAAAAACTATATAGGAAATCAGCTCTCGGCTATAGGAAATAAAACCTACACAACTTTTAATCCTAAGTTGAATATTGAAAATGAACATACATTTTTTGAAGCTTCGGAAGAAGAAATCGAAAAAGCTGTATCATTAGCTTCAGAAGCTTTTGAAATTTTCGGAAAGGTTTCTGGTGCTAAAAAAGCAGAATTTTTAAATGCAATTGCCGATGAGATTCTGGCTTTAGATGATCTTCTAATAGAAACATACAGATCAGAGACTGGGTTACCAGAAGGAAGAGCAAAAGGTGAAAGAGGTAGAACCATAGGGCAATTAAGAACTTTTGCTGATCTGGTAGCCGATGGCTCTTGGGTAGAAGCTTCTATAGATACTGCCAATTTGGATCGCAGTCCTATTCCTAAGCAGGATATTCGTAAAATGCTCGTTCCTCTAGGACCTGTTGTTGTTTTTGGAGCAAGTAATTTTCCTCTAGCCTACTCTACAGCTGGAGGTGATACCGCCGCTGCATTTGCCGCAGGATGTCCTGTGATTGTAAAATCACACCCAATGCATGCAGGAACCGGAGAATTAGTATCTGCTGCAATTATCAAAGCTGCCACAAAAACAGGAATGCCAAATGGAGTATTCTCTAATCTTAATAGTTCAGGAATTGAAGTAGGTGTTAAATTAGTAGAACATCCCGCAGTAAAAGCAGTTGGTTTTACAGGAAGTATTAGAGGAGGTAGAGCACTATTTGATTTGGCTTCAAAACGACCAGAACCAATCCCGGTATTTGCAGAAATGGGGAGTATAAACCCTGTAGTCCTATTACCCGAAGCAACAATTACCAAAGGAGTCGATTTAGCTAAAACCTATGCAAAATCAATAACAGTAGGAGCCGGACAGTTTTGTACAAACCCTGGTTTGCTTATCGGTATTAAAGGAGAAGCCTTAACTAATTTTATAACAGCACTTTCTGAAGAAATTGTGAAAATTGAACCTTCATGTATGTTGCATCCCAACATTATTGGAAATTTTGAAAGAAACAAAACAAATGCATTGCAACAAAATGGATTATCTGTCACCGCAGAGCTTGATAGTGATATTGCCGTGAATTATGCAAGACAAACAGTTACCACAGTAGAAGGAAAAACATTTTTAGAAAACACAACCTTACATCAAGAAGTATTTGGGCCATTCTCTATGGTTGTGCAATGTAAAGATGTTGAACAATTAGAAACTATAATTAATACCTTAGAAGGGCAACTTACAGGGACTATTATTGCAGAGAATGAAGAAGCACTACAATACAATACAGTAATTGATGCATTACAAAACAGGGTAGGAAGAATTATATTTAATGGTGTTCCTACAGGAGTAGAAGTATGCCCTTCTATGTTACATGGTGGTCCATATCCTGCCTCAACAGATAGTAGATTTACAGCAGTTGGTATTCATTCTATTAAACGTTGGGTACGTCCATTTAGCTACCAAAGTTGGCCAAATAATTTATTACCAAACGAACTTAAGAATGAAAACCCTCTAGGGATTTCCAGGTTAATAAATGGTAAGCATACAGATTCTAAAATCTAATTTTTAGAATTAATATTAAAATAATAATACTCGTTTAGCATGAAATTTTTTAAAATCATAGCAATTCTAATATTGTTTTTCTGTTTTAGCTGTAAAGAACAAAAACAGAAAGACCCGTCAGCTTCATTACATCAAATTATTACAGAAATTGAAGAAAGAGAAGGATATGATGAAGAGGCATATCCTCTAGGTCTTTTTACCAAAGAGTATTTCAAAAAAGAAGCTGATTTTGCTCAAAAAAAGATAGAAGAACTAAATGGTATTGATGCTACATTACTTAAAGAAACCGATAAAATATCTCTTGATTTATTAAAATTTACTTTGCAAAGAACTGTTGATTTTTATGAGTTTGAAGCCTATCTCAATCCCCTATTATCTGATTCTGGATTTCATAGCAATCTCAATTATATGGTTAGGCCATTGGCCAATTATAAACAGGCTAAAAATTACCTAAACAAACTTAATGCAATCCCCGAATTTGTTGATCAACATTTTATAAACTTAAGAGAAGGTCTTGAAAAAGGAGTCTCACAACCAAGAGTCATTTTTAAAGGATATGAATCAACATATAATGACCATATCGTTGATAGTGTTAAAAACAGTTATTTTTATTCTCCTTTTAAAAGCTTGCCAGAAATACTAACAAAGGCTCAAAAGGATTCAATACATAATGCGGCCAAAGAAGTAATTAAAAATAAGGTTATCCCTCAATTTAAAAGAATAAAGACATTCTTTGAAACCGAATATTTACCTAAGACAAGAACCGCAATTGGTGTGTCTCAAACTCCAAATGGCGAAGCTTATTATCAAAACAGGATTAACTTTTATACTACAAGCACTACATATACTGCAGATGAGATTCATAATATCGGATTAAAAGAAGTTGCCAGAATAAAAGCGCAAATGGAGATCATCATAAAAGAGCTTAATTTTCAGGGTAGCTTTTCGGACTTTTTTAAATTTCTTCGTACCGATGAGCAATTCTATGCAAAAACACCAGATGAGTTGCTTATGATTGCCCGAGATATGGCTAAGCGAGCAGATGAACAACTACCTCGTTTTTTTAAAACATTACCCAGAAAACCATATGGGGTAGCCCCTGTACCAGATGCTATAGCTCCAAAATACACCAGTGGTCGATATGTAGGAACAGAAGCGAATAGTACCGATCCAGGATATTATTGGGTAAACACTTATGATTTACCAAGCAGAACACTATATACACTACCATCGCTTACCGTGCATGAAGCTGTACCCGGGCATCACTTGCAAGGCAGTTTAAACAATGAATTAGGGGATAGCATACCACAATTTAGAAAAAATTTATATCTATCTGCATATGGAGAAGGCTGGGGATTATATGCTGAGTTTCTGGCAGAAGAAATGGGGATGTATACCACTCCTTATGAGCAATTTGGAAAACTAACCTATGAAATGTGGCGAGCATGTCGCTTAGTAGTAGACACAGGGATTCATGCAAAAGGATGGACACGTGAACAAGTCATCGATTTTATGTCTTCGAATACAGCATTATCATTACATGAAATACATACAGAAACCGATCGATATATTTCATGGCCTGGCCAGGCTTTGTCGTATAAAATTGGTGAATTAAAAATTAGAGAATTGCGTAAAAAAGCTGAAACCGCTTTGGGAAATAAATTTGATATCCGAGAATTTCATGAAATCGTTCTTGAGCAAGGTACAGTTACGCTTTCAATTTTAGAAAATAGAATTAACACTTATATCGAAAAAACAAAAAATGGCTAGAACCACTTTTAAATGTATCGATGCTCATACCTGCGGAAACCCAGTAAGAGTAGTTACAACGGGCAGACCCGATCTAATTGGAAAAACGATGAGTGAAAAACGGCAACATTTTCTCACCACTTATGATTGGATAAGAAAAGGGCTAATGTATGAGCCTCGAGGACACGATATGATGAGTGGTAGTTTTTTATTCGAACCCCACCATCCCGATAATGATTTTTCTATTCTATTTATAGAAACCTCTGGGTGTCTTCCTATGTGCGGTCATGGTACTATTGGAACCATCACCATTGCCATAGAAGAAGGATTGATACAACCCAAAACTCCTGGAAAAATTAGAATGGAAGCTCCAGCAGGACTGGTAGAAATAGAATACCAGCAAACCAATAAAAAAGTAGATTGGGTAAAACTCAAAAATGTAAAATCATATCTGGCAGCAGAAGGTTTAACTATAGAATGCCCAGAATTAGGAGAACTCGTTTTTGATGTTGCCTATGGTGGAAATTTTTATGCCATTGTAGATCCTCAAAAAAACTTTAGCGGGGTTCATGATTTTACAGCAAGTAAGTTAATCCAGTATTCTCAAGTAGTACGAGAACGTATTAACAAAAAATATCCTAATGCATTTATTCACCCAGAAAATGATACGATTAGAGATGTAAGTCATATGCTTTGGACAGGAGATCCTATCAACCCAGATTCGTCGGGTAGAAATGCTGTTTTT
Source organism: Aquimarina spinulae (assembly GCF_943373825.1). Taxonomy (NCBI): domain Bacteria; kingdom Pseudomonadati; phylum Bacteroidota; class Flavobacteriia; order Flavobacteriales; family Flavobacteriaceae; genus Aquimarina; species Aquimarina spinulae. Next base: position 1,939,800 of record NZ_CALSBP010000002.1, read on the forward strand.
TATGGAGACAAAGCTATTGATCGTTCTCCCTGCGGAACAGGAACCTCTGCAAGAATAGCACAGTTATATGCCAAAGGAAAACTACAACAAGGAGAAGAATTTGTTCATGAAAGTTTTATTGGTAGCACATTCATAGGTAGAGTTGAAGAAGAAACACAATTAGGTGACATAAAAGCCATTATCCCAAGCATTCAGGGTTGGGCAAAAGTTTATGGATACAATACTATCATTATTGATGATGAAGATGATCCTTATGCACATGGTTTTCAGGTTATTTAGCCAAAACTAAAAAGACATAATAAAATACTAAGTAAACACAACAGAATACCACACTAAGCTTGTCTAAGTGTATACAATTATGAGCAAAGAAGTTATTATCATAGGAGGCGGAATCATAGGATTATGTTCTGCATATTATTTACATAAAGAAGGGCATCATGTTACTGTAATTGATCAATCTGCAATGAATTCTGGTGCTTCTTACGTTAATGCAGGCTATCTTTCCCCAAGCCATATCATCCCTCTTGCAGCGCCTGGTGTAATGAAAAAAGGACTAAAATGGATGTTTAACCCCACTAGCCCATTATTTATAAAGCCCCGTCTTAATTTGGATTTCTTACGTTGGACATGGGCATTTAACAAGTCTTGCTCGGTAAAAAATGTAAATCAAGGTATTGCTGCCATTAAAGATATTGCAGTATTAGGTAGAGATTTGTATTCTGAAATCAGATCTGATGAAAATTTTACGTTTCAGCTAGAAAAAAAAGGGCTTTTAATGATCTGCCAAACCGAAAAAATGCTCGAAGAAGAAATTCATGTTGGTAAGATGGCAACCAAAGAAGGATTGCCCGTAAAAGAGCTTTCATTTGACGAATTAAAACAAATGGAACCCAATGTACAATTGCAAGCAAAAGGAGCAGTACTATATGAATGTGATTGGCATACTACCCCGCAAACCTTTATGGATGAAATGAAAGCTTTTCTTGAAGCTTCTGGGGTAACGATTCGCAAAAATGAAAAGGTAGAAGATATTAGTATACAGAACAATAAAATTACTTCGATACATACTAAGAATACATCATACACAGCAGATGAATTTGTACTAGCAGCAGGATCATGGTCAAATTTATTAAGCAAAAAACTAGGGATTAAATTGTTACTGGAAGCCGGAAAAGGATATCGTATTAATGCTGAAAGAGATTTAGGAATAACTATGCCAGCTATACTAACTGAAGCCAAAATTGCAGTAACCCCAATGCAAGGATTTACCAGATTTGCCGGTACTATGGAAATAGCAGGTATTAATCATAATATTAATAAGGTGAGAGTAGAAACTATCGCCAGTGCCACACAGCGGTATTATCCCGATATAAAACTTTCAAATAGAGAAAAAGAAGCAGCTACATCTGGTCTTAGGCCTGTTTCTCCAGATGGGCTACCCTATATTGGTAAGTCTAACACTTGTAATAATCTTACTATTGCTACAGGGCATGCTATGATGGGCTGGACTATGGGAACTTCTACAGGGAAACTGGTTTCAGAAATTATTTCTGATCAAAAACCTTCTTTGAGTCTAGATGCTTATCATCCTGATCGTAAGTTTTAATCAAAGATGGTTCTATAGTCAAAGAAGGCTTTTATTTTCTACAAATAATATTTGTGAAAAATTATAAGATATTATTATCTATTACATGAATGATTCACACCATTTATAATACGAGATATTAAACTACCATCTGTACCGTCAATTCTAATAAGGTCTTCCTTATTTCCTCCCTTTATTCTGGCAATATTAGAATCGGTAAGTTTGGTTACATTCATTTTTTTAAATTCTAGTTTTACTTTTTTATTCGTTTTCATGATGAGTTAATTTGAACTTTGTTATAATGTAAATGTAACTAACAAACACTAATTGTTAGACATATTCCTTTATGTTCTGGGTAAGATTTATAAATATTTAGTGGTATTTACCAAGCATTAAAACCCGTAACTCATTCACCACCATACTCTTTTATGTATTCAGCAGGATTACAACCATTTTTTTTATAAAAAGCCTTAACAAAAGACTGAATATTATTAAAGCCTACTTCTTTTGCCATAGATGTTATAGAATAGTGTCTAAATTTTTTATTACTTTTTATTTGTTGTATACAATATTCAATACGTAAATCATTAATATAGTTGGCAAAGTTTTTTTGTTTATCCATATTGATGATTCTGGATAAATATGTAGAATTTGTTTTTAGTTTTTTGGCAACTATAGCTAATGTTAAACCATTTTTCAAAAAAATTTTATTTTTCTCAAACTCTTCTAAATTCTTTAAAATATCATCTCTTAATTCTGGCGCAATTTCAACATCTTTAGTCTTCTGTACTTTCTTTTTATTTAGATGTTCTGCATTTAGTAATTTTTCCTGGTATTCTTTTTCATAGTTTTTCTTTCTTTTTTTGTAATAATATAAATACCCCAGACTTATCAATACGATGGTTAATCCACCAAAAACCCATAGCTGGTTTATGGTTGTTCTACTATGGTTTTTAATACTATCTATTAATCGTTCTTTGTCTTTGATGAGTTGTACGTTATCATACTTTTTTTCAATATCTATGTGTAACTTTTTATACTTTACAGAAAAACTACTATCTAGTTTTATCAGTTTTTCCATGATTCTTAGCTGATTCGCTTTATCATTTTCCCTCTTGTAATGATCTATAAGTAATGTAAATGCTTCTCTGGTTTCTAATATATAATTAGAAACGTGTACCGCAGAGTCTATTTTTTTAAAATACCCTATAGCCTCTTCTTCCTGTTCTAGCTCTAACAGTGTTTTTCCTAAATATAAATAGGTAATAAGTATATTAGTATATGGAGTCTTTTTGGAAAGAGATAGAGACTTTTTTAAACTATCCTGTGCTATGTTATATTCTTTTCTATAATAACTATTAACCCCATATGATGAAAGTAACTCAGAATAGAAATGTGGGATATCTCCTGATAGAGTCGATGTAATTCCTTTTTTCAAATAGAAATGTGCAGTATCATATTTTTTAAATAAATTATAACTATCCGACAATTTACAGAGAGTAGCTATATAATGTGACCTAAATTTACCTATAGTATCCTGAGTTGATAGGAGGTCTAAATTTTTTTTATAGATTTCTAAAGATTCTCCATCTTTTCCTAAGATGGTCTTAAGTATTGCAATATTATGTGTTATAGCAATGATATGACCAATATTATTATTGATCTCTGCATGTTTTTTCGAAATTAAATACGAAGTTAAGGCTTCATTATATTGTTCTAATTTTTGTAAAAGATAACCTCTTAAAAGATAACCTCTTGCAGGGTAGAATTCATTTTTTACACCTTTGGTAACAACAATCATAGAATCTGTGTATGCCAAAGCTATTTTTGGATTATTTATATTCATTTCGAAGAATATTTGATATCCATTTGCTATCTCAATACTATCCTTGTCTTTCTTTGCTCTGGTAAGATATGTATTCGATATTTTTTTAACTAAAACAGAGTCTTTATAGTGTTTAATAAAAAGTGATCGTAATTCATCAAATGTTTTATGTGTTAATGAATCCGAAACTGAATATTGCTTTTCACTAATCCTGTTTTTTGTTATCATACTTACTCCTTTACCATGGAGAAAGGTGAAACTTATAAAAATTAAAACAATACTATAAATATTCTTCATTCTTATATTCAAAGTGAATAGTTAAAAATTGTTGACAAGATAAGGGATAACCATATAAATAGAGTATGATTTCAATAACAAATCATGAAACTTTCTTAAAAAAAACAAACCTTCTGATAAAAAGCATTTTGAAGCTAAAAACAATGGTTAAGATTTATAAATATATTGATCAAGATTTATAAATCCTAAGTTACTCCTGTTGTTATAGTGCAATTTCGACCTTTATCTTTGTTTCAAATAAGCCAGTATAGATCTATACAAAATTTGATATAAACAATCAAAAAAACATCCTCAATACAAAGCCTAAAAAACAAATTCTATTAACTATTCATCAAATTAAAACTAACTCATTCGTACTTATGAAAAAAATTATCTTTTTGGGTATACTACTATGTCTTACCCTAACCTCTTATGCACAAAATATTTATATCCCTGATGCTAATTTTAAAAATGCTTTACTAGCATCATCAATAAACACCAATAATGATGTAAATATAAGTAAGCAAGAAGCAGAAAAAGCTGTATCCATAAAAGCTGTAAATAAGAATATTGAAAATCTTACAGGAATAGAGCACTTTATAAATCTAAAATACCTTACTATCCCTAAGAATAAGGTAACCTCTTTAAATCTAACAAAAAACACAAAATTACAATACTTGGATGTTAGCCAAAATCAGTTGATTAATTTAAATATATCGGGGTGTACGCAATTAGAACGATTGGATGCAAATAGTAATCAATTAGCACAATTGGATGTATCTAAAAATGTGATATTATTTGAATTAAAAATATACAATAATAGATTTAAAAGAATTAATATTAATAGTAATACAAAATTATCGATACTTCATGCATGGACTAACCAATTAGAAGAATTAAATAGTACTAAAAACCTAAATTTAACCAGGTTATATGTTTGGGGGAATAAATTAACAAGCTTAGATGTTTCCAAAAACACAAAATTAGATGAATTAAATATCGGTAACAACTTACTAACCAACATAGACGCCTCTAAAAATACAATGCTTACTCATCTAGATGTAAGAGAAAGTCTGTTGACTAGTTTAAAATTGCCTGTAACTTCAACATTGAGACGTATAAACGTTGAGAAAAACAAATTAACGTCTATCAATCTTACCGGAAACCCAAATCTAGAAAGATTAGATATAGGTTCTAATGCTTTAACAGAAATAGATCTTTCTAAAAATATCAATCTCGTTTCTCTATATTGTTCAAAAAACAAGATCACTAAACTAGATGCCAGAAACTCTAAAATTGTTAATCTCGATGTTAGTGACAATAGCGAGTTAAAAACCATGTTTTTAACACATCGATACTTAAGTAAATATATTAAGGTCGAAAAATGCCCAAAACTAGAATTTATTTGCTTACACAAATACTATTCTGATACTCCCTACATACAAAATAGAGTTAATGCATTAGGTTATAATTGTGTTATTAGTAGTGATTGTAGCTTAGCTCCTACTTCCACAATCATTAATTTTAATGATCTAAATTTTAAAGCTGGACTCGTATCAAAGTATGATATTGACAGTGATAATGAAATCTCTGTAGACGAAGCAGAAAAAGTTACTCATATCAATCTTGAAAATAGAAATATCACTGATATTACCGGGGTTGAGCATTTTACAAACCTAAAGGTTCTTCTTCTTAAAAACAATCAAATTACTATTGCAAACCTTAATAAGAATGATCAATTAAACACTATAGATCTAGCCAATAATAAGCTAACCTCTATAGACCTTAGAAATAAAGCTCTATTACGTTATCTTACTCTTGATAACAATCAATTATTACAAATATCTCTAAACAGCAGCATAAATTTACAAGTACTACGATTGTCTAATAACCAAATAACTACATTAGATATTACATCAAATACTAATTTAGAGACTGTGGATGTTAGTAGAAACTTAATATCCAAAATTGATATTAGAAATTGTAACGCTATAAATACACTAAACATTAGCAACAATCCAAATCTAAGAGAAGCGTATCTAACAGGAAATCATGCTTTTTACCAAAGTTACCAGCATTTCTCTGGCGTAGTTCATCATGCCAGACGTCTTTACTTAGATGGATGCCCAAATCTAAATTTTGTTTGTGTTAATTCGGTATCTTTTTTAAACGAGATTAACAACTATATACGATTTACATTAGGATATTCTACATGTAACGTCAATACTAGTTGTAAACCTACCAAAACAAGTGCTTTTGATAATCACTTTATACTTTCGCCAAATCCAGCAAGTAATTATTTAGCAATAACCCCAAAAGACCCTACAACTACAGGAAATGCAACTGTAACGATACTAAGACTTTCTGGAGAAATTGTAAAGAAAGTAGTTGTTAAATTTGCCGTAGACCCTAGAGAAGAACTTATACGAGAAGATCCTTTTGCTGCTCCAATTCCAAGAGGCACAAATGATATATTAATGGGTCTTAATTCTGTTTTGATTGATGTTACTGAATTGCCTGTTGGCCAATATATTCTCCATCTTCAATCTAGTAAAGGGTTATTAACAACGAAATTTATTAAAAACTAAATCTCGATACTACCTAAAGAAAAGAGGTTGTGTTATTAGCTATTATTTGTAAATGATCAGGGAAATAGGTTGAGTTAGAAGTACAAAAAACCTGTCATAAGATGAAGAATACATATTCACAACCTTTTTTTCTACAGATAGTATAACCTTTCTTATAAAAAACATTGTTAAACGAACAGACCTCACAAGCTATAGTTTAAGCTTGTGAGGTCTGTTTTTATTTTGGTATACCAAATTTATAAAATCCCAGTTTGCTTTTTATAAAAAGCATCTTGTTGTTTTTTCATCATTTCTCGGGCAATCTTTTTCTTATATGCATATAATTCCTCTTCTTCAGAAAGATCACCATATACTCTATCATTAATCGTATGATCTGTTTCTAATAGTACTTTTCGCTGATCTTCTTTCTGAGCAACCCATGTTTTTATTTCACCTTCTACATCTTCTAATTTAAAGTCATACTCTCCTTTGGGAGAGAATAATTTTGCAAAAATAGGTGAGGTTTCTATAGCCAGAAATAATAAAAAGATAAAAAATGAAGGTAACCAGGGTAACTCATTTAAAGCACTTACTCGAGCCATTAATCCATCAAAATTATCAATAATAGGTTGAGATGTCGACACTTGATTATCATACTCGGCAGTCAATTCTGTTTTTTGAATTTCTAAGGCAGTTATTTTCTCTGCATTCGCTTTTTTCAATTCGGCTAATTCTGCCAAAGCTGCATCATGCTTCTCACGTTTTTCTTTATATACAGGTCCTTTTCCAATAATCTCTGTACCTTTTCTTCCTTCTGCCTCAGCAATATAGGTTTCATAAAGATCGTTAACCTCGGTTTCTTTGGTTGTTACTTCCTGTTTAAGTGTATTAATATCAGAATCAATTGTAGCAATAGCCGGAGTATATTGTGTTGCAATTTGCTCTTGATTAGCTAAAGTAAAATCATTCTTTTGCTCGAGTAAAACACGATCAATTTCTTTCTCAAAAATCTTTAGTTCTAATGGTTTAGAAATGACAATTGCAATAATTACGGCCAAAATAATTCTTGGCGAAGCTTGTAGGAGTTCATCCATAAAACTATCCTTCTTCTTAATAGTAGATACAATAAATCGATCCAGATTAAAGATCAACAAGCCCCAGATTAAACCAAAGAAGATAGCAGTAAAATAAGTATCAAATACGGTATATAAAGCATAACTGGCAGCAATAAAAGCCATTACCGCTGTAAAGAAAACTGTTGCTCCGATACCAGCATATTTATTCTGTTCTCCATCAGAACTATCTGCTAATATATCGGCATCTGCGCCGGAGCATAAAATAAAAAAACGTTTTAACATCATCTAAGGGTTTTTTGATTGATAATAAGTATAACGCTGGTTTATAGCGATATGTTGCACAAAAAAACTCCCTATAGGGAGTTTTCGTTCTTAAAACTATCGGAAAACTGGATCCGTTAATTATTCTCTTTTTGTTTGTTTTCCCGAACTTTTTGTTGTTGTTTTCTAACCTCTTGTATACGTTTTCGCGCTTCTTTTCTTTCTTTGATAGCCTCTTTTCTTACTACATCACGAGCTCTTTTAGCTTCATCCATAGCTTTTCTGCGGGCTTTTTCTGCTTGTCTTCTTGATTTCTCTGCATTATCTCGCGCCATAGCTCTTGCTTTTTCGGCTTGCTCCATAACTTGTTTTGCTTCTTCTCTACTCATTTTTGCATGAACCATTGCCTGTTTCTCTGCTTCAAATCTTGCTCTTTCAGCATTTCTCATGGCTTCTTCTCTTATCTTATAAGATTGCTCCCGGGCTCTATTTGATTCTTCCATAGCGATTACTCTGGCTTTCTCAGCCTGTTCCATGGCTATCGCTCTTACTTGTTCTGCTTTATACCTTGATGCTTCTGCTCTCTCCATTGCCAAGGCTGCTATTTCCTCTTTTACTTCCTCTGCTTCATACCTTACTTCCTCTGCTCGTTCAATAGCGATAGCTTTATCTATTTCTGCCAGTTCTGCGAGTTCAGTTTTTTCCCTTTCTACTTCTTCCTTTATAAGTTCTGCTTCTCTTTCAATTTCCTCAAATTCTGTGTGAGAATAAGAAGGTGCTTTCGGAAGCTTTGATACTTTTGGTGCCTTAAGCGGTTTTGGAGCCTTGGGAGCTTTTAATTTTTTATGTGCTTTAGGAGAAGGCGGAGGCCCAGGAACGACACTTGCTCTCATTTTTGGTGGTGCTGGAGGCGGAGGCGGAATAAGATCATGCCCATCTGGGTTAGCTTTATACAACCTTGTTTTTCGGTATACCTTATTGAGTTTTTTGAGAAACTTATCATTCGTGTTTTCTAGTTTAACACTAAATTGAAACTCTGTTAACTCATGGTCTTTCCACTGTTTTGTAGCATTATCAATAACGGCAGCCACACCAGATAAATCGGTGGTAATTCCATTAATGTTAATTTGTTCTCCACTAACTCTGATTTTCATTTTTTTATCAGGGTGAGTTGGTGCTACGGTAGTGCTGATTGTAGTACTTTTTTGTTGAGCTACCATCTTATTGTTAAACAAAAGAATACATCCTAAAAGGATAGGTAGAAACAGCAACAATCGAGTTGTTGCTTTAGTTTTAGAAAATTGTTGTGACATCATAACGATTCGTTTTTTGGTTAATGAATAATTGATAGGGCTCGCTAATACAGCTTGATGAGAACTGTTTGGATAATTAACGAGTAGGTCCATATATTGATGTATTGAAAACTGTTGCTTCAATACTTTTTGATCTGCAAGAAATTCATGATTTAACTTAATTGATTTTTTTACCCAAAACCATATTGGATTGAACCAAAAAATCACTTGAAAAATCTCTACAAGCAGAATATCTAAAGTATGTCTTTGTTGTACATGAGTTTTCTCATGTAATAATACTTCTTGTGGAATAGCTTTTTTCTGAAATTCTTTTTTAGGAACAAATATGTAATGTAAAAATGTATGCGGAATAATAGAATTCTTGAGTAATACATTAATGTGTGAGGACTCTTTCAGGTTTTCATTTCTTCTTACCTTCTTTACCAAATGGCACATATTTTTTATAAATCTAACTGCAAAAATCAAAACACCTATACCATAAACGATCCATACAATTGTCGAAAAATAGTCTGAAGACGTGGCTTCTACCTGTACATTATCTGATAGGATTAAATGACTTACAGGTTGTTGAATATTTTCCTGATTAATTACTGTATCTGTTTCATAAGTAATAGTAACTAGAGGGATCGTATATGCAAAAATCAAGCTAAAAAGAAGGTAAAACCTTTTAAAATGATGCATGTTCTCTCGTTCTAAAAATAGCCTGTAAAAAGACCATAATAGCACCAAACAAAGAGATGACTTTATTATGTATATAATCATTGCTTTTGTTTTTGGATTTGTTTATCTACTATCTTCTTAAGTTCTTCTAATTCTGTAGTAGATAAGTTGGTTTCTGATGTAAAAAATGATGCAAACTGTGAAGCCGAATCGTTAAAAAAATTCTTAATCAGTCCATTTACATGTTTAGAAAAATAATCTGTCTTTTTTACTAATGGATAATATTCTCTTGATTTTCCATATAACGTATAATTCACAAAACCTTTATCAATCATTCTTTTCAATAGTGTAGCTACAGTAGTAGTTGCAGGTTTAGGTTCTGGAAAAGAATCTAATAAATCCTTCATAAAGGCTTTCTCCAATTTCCAGAGATATTGCATTAATTGTTCTTCAGTTTTTGATAATTGCATTGTTCTACACTATTAGAATTAACTCTACAAATGTAGAATAAAATATTATACATACAAAACTTATTTGTGATTACATTACTATTTTTACGGAAAACCCATATGTAACATATTAATAATCAATTATTTAACATATACTTTACATTTAAAAAAAAAGAATAGAAATAGGGAATTTGTACCTTTAGAAATAAGATTTAACCAATAAATTTATTACACAATGAAAAAAATTATTTTATCAATAGTGACTCTCTTGAGCACTATAGGATTGTCTGCACAGCACAATTATGACAATCAAAACACTATCTATAGTTTGAACGGTAATTTAGGAATTACCACTACTTCACCAACAGCCAAATTACACTTAAACGCATTGGAAAGAAAAGCATTTAGAATTTATCGTGAAAACAAAACTGATAAATACTTAAGCATCTGGCACGGTACAGGCGGTGCAGTAATCGAGCCTATACGTACAGATAATTCTACAGGAGTTTTATACTTGGGCGGCTATGATACACCTACTAATACTTTCTTTGCTAGAAAAGGTGGTAATGTTGCTATAGGAGCAACTAATGTTCAAGCCAAATTACACTTAAATGCACTGGAAAGAAAAGCATTTAGAATTTATCGTGAAAACAAAACTGATAAATACTTAAGCATCTGGCACGGTACAGGCGGTGCAGTAATCGAGCCTATACGTACAGATAATTCTACAGGAGTTTTATACTTGGGTGGCTATGATACACCTACTAATACCTTTTTTGCAAGATCTGGTGGAACTGTTGGTATAGGAACTACTAATACAAGAGGTTATAAGCTTGCCGTAAATGGCAATATTAGAGCCAAAGAGATTGTAGTAGAAGCCTCACCATGGCCAGACTATGTATTTCGTTCTGACTACAAATTACCCTCGTTAAATGAAGTCAAAGAACATATTAAAAACAAAGGGCATCTTCCTAATATACCAAGTGAAAAAGAAGTTCGAGAAAATGGAATTCAAATCGGAAGTATGCATGCAAAATTACTCGAAAAAATAGAAGAACTAATGCTCTACACAATTCAACAGGATGAAGAATTGAAAACTTTGCGAAAAACAGTATCTGCTCTTCAAAATAAAATCCAAAACCTCAGCGAATAAAAATTCATTCTATAACTCTTAAAACCAAAACGATGAAAAAATTATCAAGCTTAATTCTATGCATTTTAGCTGTACTTAACCTTACGGCTCAAGATCAAATTATTAATGGCAAACTTACTGTGACTAAACAAATCAAATGGGGAAGCACAGGAGCCATTATAAATACAGACCAGGGTGCTTCTGTTGAACTAAGGGGGAATGGAGTTCCTTATTTCGATTTCTCTAATGATCCTACTACCGACTATGATATGAGATTAATCCTTAGGAATGATAACTTACTTTCTTTTGAAGGCGGCGATGTTAAAATGAGTAATAAGCTATCTACAGGCCAGAGTATTAGTTGGGGAAATACCGGAGCTATAATAAATACAGATCAAGGTGCTTCTATTGAACTAAGAGGTAATGGAGTTCCCTATTTTGATTTCTCTAATGATCCTACTACCGACTATGATATGAGATTAATCCTTAGGAATGATAACTTACTTTCTTTTGAAGGCGGCGATGTTAAAATGAGTAATAAGCTATCTACAGGCCAGAGTATTAGTTGGGGAAATACCGGAGCTATAATAAATACAGATCAAGGTGCTTCTATTGAACTAAGGGGGAATGGAGTTCCTTATTTCGATTTCTCTAATGATCCTACAACTGACTATGATATGAGGCTAATTTTAAGAGATAATAATACTCTTGGTGTTTCTGGAGGGAATTTAGCAATTGACGGAACCACAAAAACCAAAGAAGTCATAGTAAAGCCTAATGTTTGGTCAGATTTTGTATTCGAATCTGATTATATACTACCAAGTTTAGAAGAGGTTGAACAGCATATAAAAACTAACGGGCACCTAAAAAATATTCCTTCAGAAAAAGAAGTATTTAAAAAAGGAATTTCGATAGGAGAAATGAATGCTAAGCTTCTTCAGAAAGTTGAAGAATTAACACTATACACTATTCAACAAGAAAAAGAAATCAAAAGGTTAAAATCTATTGAGGAAAGATTAGATCAGCTTGAAAAGCTAATAGAATCTAAAAAATAAAAACCTAATTAAACTTAATAAAATAACAGATGAAAAGAATATTAAGCATTTTGTTATTAATCATAACAATTCAAACGACATCCTACAGTCAGCAAACTTTTGATGATAAAATAACCATCAATCAGTTAAACAATAAATATCCATCTTTAAATATTACAACTAGACAAGGTTTATTTAATGGAGGACATCCACATTTGTATTTTTTAAACACAGGAGGAAACTCTACTACACCTACATCAACTCCTGCAAGTAGATTATTAGGGACAATTATTTATTCTGGATTTGATGGACAATCCAACGTACAAATAGGACGAATATCGGTTACTACAACAGGTGCATTTACGCCTGGTAATTATCCTGCCAGAATGAATTTTCGAATAGGAGGAACTAGCACCTGTTGCGGAATCACCAGAATGACTATAGATGGACAGACAGGAAATGTAGGAATAGGAACAACAAATACCGGTTCTCACAGGTTAGCTGTCGAAGGATCCATAGGTGCAAGAGAAATGGTTGTAGAAGCGGGGACTTGGTCTGATTTTGTTTTCTATGACGATTACAAATTACCTACTCTAAAAGAAGTTGAAAATCATATTAAAGAAAATAGACATTTAAAAGATATTCCCAGTGCATCAGAAGTGCAAGAAAATGGAATTTTCTTAGGAGAAATGGATGCAAAACTTCTTCAAAAAATTGAAGAGTTAACTCTATACATTATCGAAATAAATAAAAGGGTCGATGAATTAGAAAAGGAAAACTTACAATTAAAAAATCAAAACTAAACGATGAAAAAATATTTATACGGTATCTGTTTATTAATTGCTTGTAGTATTCAAGCGCAGACCAAAGTAGGAGAAGAAGTTACTAGCACTCACCAAAGTCCGCATCCTTATCAAGGTAACATGACCAGTGTACATAAAATGGTCTGGAGTCAAGAAGTATCTCAAAAAGATGCAGGTTATGTGGCGGTACATTTCAGTAAAATACAATTAGCAGCAAATGACTATATCGTTGTAAGAGATGTAAACAATACTAGATCCTGGAAATACTCTGATAATACAATTCAGAAAAGAGGTAATAGTTTTTGGAGTATTCCTATTTATGATGATAAAATGATCATTGAGATATTTAGTAGTAATCCTAAAGGAGGATTTGGGTATATTATTGATATAGTTGCAAAAGGATATCCTTTAGAATCAATACGAGCTGAACAGGATGAAGCTCTTTGTGGAGCTGATGACTCTAGAAATGCTATTTGTTATTCAAATAACGAGCCTAATGCCTATAATCGTTCACGCGCAGTAGCCAGATTACTAATTAACGGAACATCTGCTTGTACAGGTTGGTTAATCGGAGATAATGGTCAATTAATGACCAATGAACATTGTATCCAAAACCAAGCTGATGCTAATAATGTGACTGTAGAATTCATGGCACAAGGTGCAAATTGTAATTCAAATTGTGATTCTTGGCTTGCCTGCTCAGGTACCGTTGAGGCTACTTCTGCAAATCTTATTCGTGCAAATGCACCATTAGATTATGCTCTTTTACAATTAAACACGACTACTAATTTACCGCAAACCTATGGGTTTCTACAATTAAGAAATACTGGTGCGGTTATAAACGAACGTATCTATATCCCTCAACATCCACGAGCTTGGGGTAAACGAATTGCATTACTTTCTACAAATACAAATGATCAAGGAGGTGTAGCCCGTATATTTTCTTTAACTCGACCTCGTTGTGGTGGAAGTGGTAATGATATAGGATATTTTGCCGATACCCAAGGTGGATCTTCTGGATCTCCTGTTTTGGGATATGGTGATGATCTTGTAGTTGCTTTACATCATTGCGCCAATTGCCCAAACAGAGGAGTACCTATTGAAGAAATTATTCAGAATTTGGGTAATGACTTACCTCCAAATGCTCTCCCATCAAATGGATGTCCTGATAATTTGACTGTGACTCAAAATGTTCCGTCAGGAACCACTGATAATCAAGAAGCCGCAAATATGTTAACTGCAAATAATACCATATCAAATGGTGGTATTGCAACATATACTGCTGGTCAAAAAGTGACACTCTCAACTGGTTTCAAAGCTTCAAGTGGGTCAAAATTTACTGCAAAAATCCAAAATTGTACAACTTCTAGAGAAGTAGAATCCGCATCAATAGAAGAAAATAAAAGTGTTTCTGCCATAGACAAACCTGAATTTGAGGATTTTGTAATACACCCAAATCCTACAAATCATGAGTTCACTATTTCTACATACTCTCTAAAAAATCTAGATAATGCATCTATTAAAGTTTATAACACAATGGGAGTACTACAGGTACACAAAAAAGTACTATCAAAAAACTCAGAAATTAATGTAGATTCATTACCAGAAGGGCTTTATTATGTTATTATTGATGACAATCAAGGTAAAAAATATTCTAAAAAATTACTGATCAAACGATAACTAATTTATTTTATTTCTACATAAAAAAAGCGGGTGTACAGTATATAACTGACACCCGCTTTATGTTTCCTCATTTACAACCAGATTTATTAGGTTATTTCTTTACAATGGTATGTATTTCTGAAGTTCCTTTGGATGTTATTTTCACGAAATAGTTTCCTTTTTCGGTTATTGCTCCTCCAAAAGGAAGTACCCCAGGGTTTCTATCATAGTTTTTGTGATAAATACGTCTTCCTAACAGATCATATACACTCATCGTAAACCTTTCTTTTCCTAATTTTGTTAGGTCAATATTGGTTATTTCGGTAAATGAATTAGGATATACTTTAACCAAATTCTCTGCTTTTTCTGGGCCTGCTGCTGCTGGTCTTTTGGTTAACAATCCCTGACCTGCATTAGTGTTATATGCATAATCTAATATAGTGTACGATAATCCATCATTTGCTACAGTAGCATAAAACCATCCGTAATGTGTATTACCACTAATTTTGAAGGTAAATCCTATATAACCAGATTTACCATTCCAATTGGTATATGAAGAAGAACTTACAATATAGCTATTAGATTCTGCAACAAAATTACTAGAGGCTCCTACTTGTACTCCTTCACCAAGCATAGTTACATTTTTGCTACTACCTTCGCATACAACATCTTTGTTATAAGTAACCAATCGTACCGAATTATTGGTATACCATGCTCCATAATCGCTGTTGTCACCAACTTCTATTCTAAAGAAATCCCAGGTACTTGATGAGCTTACAGAGATATCTTCATTATTTACATAAACCACTCCGTCATTAGTAGCACAAGGAGTACAAGAACCTCCACAGTCTACTCCTGTTTCATCTCCGTTCTGAATACCATCGGTACAGGTAGGATCAGATCCTCCGGTTCCTACAGTAATAGTATAATCTTCTACTTCTCCATAGCTAAAAGATTCACATGCTGTAGGGATACCATTGTATTTCATAGATACTCTCATTCTGGTATTCCCGTTTTTGGCACTAGATGGGATTGTAAAACTACCACTTACTGATGTATCTTTTGAAGCAGCTTTACTCCATACTTGCTCACCTGCATCAGTAAAATCTCCATCCTGGTTATAATCTATCCACACGCTATATCCTTCAGAATATACGGTTCCTGACCAGGTTGGGGTAATAGTAATAGTATGAGAAGCGCCTTTAGATAATGTAGTAGATACCGAAGTATAATCTCCATATCCTCCGGTAGAACCTGTAGAAGAATTATCAATTGTTCCTAATTGTACTCTACCGATATATTCGTCTGATACACTTTTCCCGTTAGAATCACAATATGTTATCGGTGTACTACAAGGCTCACATGATCCACCACAATCTACTCCCGTTTCATCTCCGTTTTGGATGCCATCATTACAGGTAGGAGTTACTACTAATTCTTTACTTCCTGCCTTAATAGTACCATAAGGCTCTGTACTATATGCATAATCTAATAATGTATATGAGTTTCCACTAGCATTTACCTGAAATCGAAGCCATCCGTGGTATTCTTTAGCATTTTTAATAAATCTAAATCCTGCATACCCAGTTTGTCCATCCCAATTGGTATATGAGTTTGTTCTAATCTCATGTAAATCAGGATATGCTCCCCCATCTACCCAATTACTAGTAGTACTAATTGGTGTATCTGCTGGTAGATTTGCAACCCTTTTTGTACTTCCTACAGCAATCATTGCAGCTGTATAAGTTTCGAATTGCAATGCAGGCTGGCCACTTGGATGCCCAGAAGCGTTGTAAAATAACCCTCCGTAATTTGTTCCTCCACCTAAGGATGGAATATTAGCATCTGTAAATGGTTTCCATACCGTAGTGGCATCAACTGTAAGATCACCATTATCTACATAAACTACTTTAAAAGGATCATAAAATGAAAAGTTAAACACTACTTTATCAGAATTTAATGTGCTTGTCCCACCTGAAATAATAGCATTTTTAAGAGTGATTGTACCTGAAGCATTATCAGCAGATCCATGATTATTAGTACTTCCACTGTATTTTACTCTTAATTTCTTATTGTTTATTACCGTTATACTAGCTGAAAATCCTTGAGGAAGGCTTGACGAAAAGTGCGTTCCTTGCGTTAATGTTCCAGAACTTAATGAAAAAGTACCTCCTTCTATATCTATATCATAAGAATCATCTACTAAGGTTCCATTATTAGATAATGATTCTTCAACAGTATTATTATTTACTACTAGTGAAGCTCCGGTAAGATTTACCCCTGTAGCCGTCAAGTTAGCTGGTTGCCATAATGGTTTTCTTGTTGAGTGTTGTAATGCTGCAAGCATTCTATTTATCTGTCCTTGAGTATACATTTTTGCACAACCTGCTGCTGCATCATACCCCATATAATTTTCATAGTTAATCAAATTCCCACAATCGCTGGCTCCGACAACACATCCATCATCTCCAGAATCCGTATCCTCTTTTGGCGTATCACTAACATAATCTCCATTAGGGTCATCACATCCTCCTTCAAAAGTATGTATTAAATTAAGCCAATGCCCGAATTCATGTGTAAAAACAGATGCAAACTCTTTGTTGGTATTACCGTGTAAGTATCGACCGTTATATACTACTCTTGCTATATTTGCATCAGACATTGTTGTATTTGGGTACCATGCTACTCCAGAATTTGTTGCCACTCCATCACCGTAGAGATCACCGGTAATATATACATTCATATATTTATAATTATCCCAGGCATCTGCTGCAACAACAGGGCTACTATAATTACCCATTCCAGAAGCTACAGGATGAATAATTACTCCATTGGTGCTACCTCCATCGGGGTCTATTTTAGCCAACGCAAATCGTATACTTAGTGTTGATTTGCGACCGTCAAAAACGGGGTCAATTGAATTAAAATCATCATTGAGTCCATTAAAATCTTTATTTAACGCATCAAGAGCTCCTTTTATCTTATCATAATCTACAGTTTTTCCGTGCTGTGTTGTACCATATACATGAACCACTACAGGTATAGTATACGTTTCTGCTGCTTTTTGCGAAAAAGCTTTACTCTGAACATAATTTTTGGTAAACGTATTGAAGTTTTCATATTCGGCTTTTGCTTTAGGATTTGCCGAAAAAATATACGCATTGGCATTACTTGCCTCACATCTTTTTGCATCTACTGGCTGCTGCGCCAGAAGAGACGAAACATAGGTAAATAGCATAGCTGCCAAAATAATAATTTTAGTTTTCATAATCGTATTGATTTTGTGTTATAGTTAATTATGAAAATTAAAACTATTGAAGCATTTAGGGTTATACTATTATAACCAAACACTATACTATGTTATCTGTTTCACACTATTTTAACATTTATACTATCAAAAACATAATGTTAAAGTGCAATTGCTATTGATTTTTCACGAAAAAAAGAATATAAATAAGCACCCTATAGTAAGGGTGCCTATTTGTTTTATTAGCCTGCTAGTTATTGATAAACTGAATCTAATTTGTAATAAATCATTGTGAAATAACCGAACTATTACCATTGCCTTCTTGAATTATCGTTACCGATAACGAATTGCCTTCTTGAGAAGCTGTTAAACTATTAGCACTACCAATTTGTTTTGTATTAAGGCTATTATAATTTCCAATCTGAGTAGCATACGTAGTATTAAATGATCCATCCTGAGCAGAAATTACTCCATTCGCTTTTCCTTGTTGTAATTGGGATAAGAAATTTTGTTCACCATCTTGAGTGGCAATAGTACTATTAAGATGACCGCCATCCAGAGTTTGCTCAACAGTATTAAAAAACCCATTTTGCATACTCGTTATTTTATGAGCACCTCCCCAATTATTAGCAGTAGCTATGACACTATTTCCTTCTCCTTTCTGGGTTTGGGTGCTCTTAATACCATTTCCTTCTATTAGCACTTCACCCTTATTAAAAGCCCCTTCTTGATATTGCTCAACGTTGGATTCATAATCACCATATACGGTAGCAGTAGACTTGTTATAATTTCCTGTCTGCCGTTGGGTTACATTAGTATTAAAACTATAAATAGTAGTAGAAGCATCATTTCCTATACCTTCTTGCCTCTGATTCACATAACCTCTAATCTCCAGATTTGCATAAACATAATTACTTTCTCCTACCTGATTCTGAGAAATACCGCCTGGGATTACACCTCCTACAAACGCTCCATTAGTAAAAGCCTCTGCCATATTCCTTATTCCTTTCTGATGTTGACCTATACCCACAGGCAATGAACTTACCTGATAAGCAAAAGCCTGGTTATATTCTCCTGTTTGGCTTTGCTCAATAGTATATATACCATTTTGGATTGCAGTCGCAGTATTATAATTACCATTTTGAGATTGTTTTATCATTCGGTCTCCAAAGCTAGAGCTTGAAAATGGTTGATTGGCAATCAACGTATTTCCTAATCCATTTTGTTCTTGAAAGATGCTATTTGAAATAAAGCCTTCTTCTTGAGTTGCTATTGTATTATTATTCTCTCCGGATTGACGTTGCTCAATACTATTTTGACCAAAACTCTCTTCTTGAGTTGCTATTGCACTATTATACTCTCCGGATTGATGTTGCTCAATACTATTTTGACCATAAGGTAAAAATTGATCTGCCATAGCATGATTAAATACTCCTTTTTGTTCTTGAAAAATACTGCTTCGATCAAACTGATAATCCATAAACTGATGTGCTACCGTACTATTGTTTTCCCCATATTGTATCTGTTCAATAGTATTTGTGTACCAAAAACCTGATTTTTGATTTGCTGTAGCTTGGTTAAACGTTCCTATCTGACTTTGTTTAATAGTATTACTAGCTACTTTCTGGATTGCAGTTGCTATATTATGATTTCCTATTTGTAATTGAGTGATTGTATGAAATCCATAAGCTTCCTCAAAAGCCCACTCCAAAGACATTTGATCAGCAATCGCAACATTCCCTAAACCGTTTTGATCTTGAACAATATAACTTTTAAATCCTTTAGACTGAGTTGCTATTGCTTTATTATTTTTCCCAGATTGCCTCTGTTCAATTCTATTATGGGTTTCAAATTCTATGTATTGATTTGCTGTAGTTTGATTAAATTCTCCTTGTTGATTTTGTGTGATTTTATTATATCCGCCATCATACTGGTTTGCCAATACCATATTGAAGGCTCCATCCTGTGATTGTACAATACTATTCTGAACTTTCATTTCATTAAAAAAATCTGTTCTCTGGGATGCCAATGCTTTGTTATTGTTTCCGATCTGGGTTTGTTCGATTCTACCTTCCAAAATACCAGAATACTGAGTCGCTTCTGCAGTATTCAATGTACCTAACTGATTTTGATACACGGTATTAAAGTCTCCTTGCTGCATAATATATGCCTTATTTTGATCTCCTGTCTGGATTTGACGAATAATACCATTACCTATTGTCTCATTTTCTATACCCTGCTCTACTCTTGCGTTATTATAATTACCATCCTGAACTATTGCTAAAGTATTGTTCACTCCTTTTTGAGAAATTTCTATTTCATTTCCTTTTCCTGTTTGATCGACATCTATAACATTATTTTGAGCAAAGGTGAATGCTACACTTAATAAAGCCGAAAAACTTAATATTGTTTTTTTCATCGTACTATTTTTTAATATTAAAAATTGATTTTAAGAATGTGTATTAATCAAATTAATGTTTACGATAAAACTTTGAAAATAGAAGTTAAGGGGATTTTGTTACCTTAAATTTACGATTAAAAAAAAGCAGAAAAAATAGATATTTTATGTTTTCGACAAAAGGTGTTAAAATGTGTAAATCATAATTTAAACGTAAGTTATTTCATTCATTATCAGAAATTTACATATTGTTAAAGATTGTATAATTTGGATTTAATGAAACCTTTTTTTGTATACGTTAGGGATAGTAGTGGCATCCTTTTTTGTGATCCTAAAACTTCTGAAAAAGACGCTCGAGTGATAGCAAAAAAGATATAACGAATAGCCCGACCCTGATTAATAAATCAGGGTAACGCTATCATTATTTTAATATATATAAGAGTCTTACTTACTTAGTTCGGTAAAATATTTATAGAAGTGTGGGATCGTTTCTATTCCTTTTAAGTAATTCCATACCCCAAAATGTTCGTTAGGAGAGTGTATTGCATCACTATCTAAGCCAAATCCCATTAGGATTGTTTTACTTTTTAATTCTTTTTCGAATAAAGAAACAATAGGAATACTACCCCCGCTACGTTGTGGTATTGGTGTTTTACCAAAGGTATCCTGATATGCTTTACTCGCTGCTTTATATCCAATATTATCTATTGGGGTTACATAACCCTGCCCACCATGATGCGGAGTTACTTTTACCGTTACTGCATCTGGTGCTATGTTTTCAAAGTGATTTTTGAACAGTTCTGTAATTTCTTCCCAATCTTGATTAGGAACCAAACGCATAGAAATTTTGGCATAAGCCTTACTTGCAATAACTGTCTTTGCTCCTTCTCCTGTATAGCCTCCCCAGATTCCGTTTACATCTAATGTGGGTCGAATAGAATTGCGTTCATTAGTTGTATATCCTTCTTCTCCGTACACTGCATTAATATCTAATGATTTTTTATATCCATCAAGAGAGAAAGGTGCTTTTGCCATTTCGGCTCTTTCTTCTGTAGAAAGATTTTCGACTTTATCATAAAAACCAGGAATGGTGATATGATTATTTTCATCGTGCAAAGAAGCAATCATTTTGGTTAATATATTGATTGGATTTGCTACTGCACCACCGTATAAACCACTATGTAAATCTCTATTGGGTCCTGTTACTTCGACTTCGACATAACTTAGTCCTCTTAATCCGGTAGTAATAGAAGGAACATCTTTGGCTATCATTCCTGTATCACTAATTAAGATTACATCATTAGCTAGTTTATCCTGATTACGTTCTACAAACCAACTTAAACTTTTACTTCCTACCTCTTCTTCTCCTTCGATCATAAATTTTACATTACACGGCAACTGGTTCGTTTTGGTCATAATTTCTAATGCCTTTACGTGCATATACATCTGTCCTTTGTCATCACAAGATCCTCTGGCAAAAATGGCTCCTTCGGGGTGGATATCTGTCTTTTTAATTACAGGTTCGAAAGGAGGACTATCCCATAAATCTATCGGATCTGCTGGTTGTACATCATAATGTCCATAAACCAATACTGTCGGAAGGTTTTTATCTATAATTTTTTCTCCATACACTATTGGATATCCTGGAGTTTCGCATATTTCTACGGCATCACATCCTGCATCTTTAAGGCTTTTGCTAATTTCTGATGCTGTTTTAATTACATCATCTTTATATGCTGTATCTGCACTAACAGATGGAATTTTAAGTAGCTCGAAAAGCTCATTTATAAATCGATCTTTATGTTCTTGAACGTAAGATTGTATATTTTGCATGAATCTGAGTTTATTTTCGCCTAAAAGTAGTAAAAATGAAGTAAATTAGTTGTTCTCTATTTAAGTATATCTGCTAATATGAATGCATTTTTGAAACTTCCTTTTTTATTTTCTGAAAATCGCCTTCTGAAAGACTTAAAACATTGCCAATCCTATTCTTTTACTTCTCATTTCAATACTGATGATTATTCTGGTAATTGGAAATCTATTGCGCTTAGATCCCTTAATGGAGATATGAATCAAATTTATGCGCACTCGTCTGGTGCTCATAATTACAAGAATACTTCTCTATTAGATCATTGCCCTTATTTTAAGGAAATAACTGCGCTTTTTAAATGCGAAAAAGAATCTATTCGTTTACTCAATCTTTCTCCTTATAGTAGCATAAAAGAACATACAGATCATAATCTGGGATATGAAGATAGAAGTTTTAGAATTCATATTCCGATCACAACAAATAAGGATGTTCATTTTTACATAAATAACAAAGAAGTAACTATGGCTGTTGGCGAATGTTGGTACGGGAACTTTAATCTACCACATCGGGTAGAAAACAAAGGAGCAACCGATCGTATTCATTTAATTATAGATTGCATTCGTAATAAATGGTCGGATCAATTATTTGCTGAAGCTGGTTATGATTTTACGCTAGAAAATCAACCTCATCAATATTCTAAAACAACTAAATTGAAAATGATCGAAGAGTTAAAAACCATGAATACCGAAGGATCAAAAGCATTGATCGATCACCTAAAATCAGAATTGTAGGAATCAAAAAATGAGAAGATTTTAAAGAAAATATCCTGGTTTCCTAAATTGTTATGTATTACTTTTCATATTATTCAAAAAAAATAATTTAAGTTCTTTGAGATTTATAAGGAATATGTATATTTGCACTCGCTTTTACAGAAAGTCCTAAGTGTTGTAAAAGTATTAATGCGGGCGTGGTGGAATTGGTAGACACGCTAGACTTAGGATCTAGTGCCGCGAGGTGTGAGAGTTCGAGTCTCTCCGCCCGCACAGCAAAGGAAAAGCCGAATCATCTGATTCGGCTTTTTTATTTAGGGTCATACATAGGTCATACTTTTACAAACTTCTCAATACTAAAATTGATACCTTAATTGAATTCAAGGTCATAATTATTACATTTACTTTTTATTTAAATATCTATATGAACAATAACATTCTCCAATACGAATCAAAAATATGGGATACAGCAGATCTATTAATAGGTTCGGGAATTAAGCAGAGTGACTTCCCTAAATATATGATGCCTTATTTTGCTTTAATAATGGTAGAAAGTAGATTAGTTAGAGAATCTAATCGCTTATTAAAAGATTTTGGGAAAGAAAAAATTACCGATTTTGATGAAGAAGAGCTAGAAGAATTTATCGAAGAGTTTTCAGAATTAGATTTAGGATATAACGACTATGTTATTCGTCAGAATAAAACACTGGCTACAATTACTGAAAATGATACCACTTTTGGTGGCGATTTTCATGCTTATATCAATGCGTTTGATAAAAAAACACAATTATTATTAGGTATAAATAGAGGAAATGACGAAGAAAAGTTTCTTAACATTTCAGGTGTTAGTGGAATTTTAGAAAAAAAGAAAATACTATTCGCAACAATTCAGGCTTGGAGCGAAATTGATTTAACTCCTTTTTCTAACTCAGAAATAACCACTCTAGAAGAACACATTAAAAGAAAATGGGCAGATATTTCAGCGGAAACTGCTGGAGAGCAATATACACCAGATGATATTATATTGTTGATTGCAGAATTAATTACATCAAAGTTAGAGGACAATAAACAATTTATAACACTATATGATCCAACGTGCGGTGGAGGGAATATGTTATATGGTGTTGAACATTATTTAAAAGAATATTTTAATGATTCACGACCAATTGCAACTTATGGACAAGATTGGAATGATGCCTTATATGCTTTTGCAAGTATTGAAAGTCGATTTAAAAATGATGCTCATATAGAATATGGAAACACATTAACAGATAGTGGAAAATTCTTTGATAAAGATTTTCTTGTAACTGTAGCCAATCCCCCTTATGGAGTTGATTGGAAAGGATATCAAAAAGATGTACGTAGTGATAGAACTGGACGTTTTGTAGATTATCCTTCGGTTTCTGATGGACAATTGCTCTTTACACAACATATCATTCATAAAATGAATGAAAAAGGATTAGCAGTTGTAGTACATAATGGTTCTACACTTTTTAGTGGAGATGCAGGAAGTGGAGAAAGTAATATTCGTAAGCACTTTTTTGATGAAGATTTAGTAGAAGCAATAATTCAATTACCCACTGATGAGTTTTTCAATACAGGAATCTATACCTACTTATGGATTTTTAATAAAGATAAACCTATAGAACGAAAAGATAAAGTAATAATGATAAATGCTTCTAATTTATTTGAAAAATTGAAGAAATCTAGAGGTAGCAAACGAAAAAGGTTAGCAAAAAAACACAGAGAAAAAGTAGTGTCATTATTCACAGATTTTAAAACTACAGATATAGCGCAAGTACATGATAAGTGGCAGTTTTATTACAATAAACAAGCTATTATTCTAACTAATGTTGATGAAAAAGGAAGGAGCTACGAAGAACATTTGCCCGTTAAAGAGAATAAAGATGGAGAGCTAATTAGAGCTAAAACAATGAGGCTGAATCCAATAAAAATAGAACAGATTGTTGAAGTTGAAAAATTAACGATTAAAGAGTTTGAGATAACTTCTTTTGAAAAAGAATATATAGATGAAAATACAGGAGAGGTTATTGAAAATATATACGATGATTTAAAAACTTATAACAATGAAAAGATCAAACCTTACTTAAATACTTTCAATTATAAAGAAAATGATTTAAAAGTATTTACTGATAAGGAAGTTTATTATTTTGATGTAGACAAGCAAACACTTATAGAAGAGAAAAAAGGAAAAAAGAAGGAATTAGGAAATGGTAAAATTGTAATTAAAAGTGCTTATAAAAAAGCAACCAGAACTAAGAAAGAACAAATTGTAATTACGGTAGAACTAATGCCAGATTATGAAAAAGATTATGAAGTGATTCCTTTTAATCCAAATCCAAAAATAAATCAAGAAACTATAGATGCATACATCACTAAATATATACACAAACCATATAGGTATAGTGATAATGTAATTGGAGCTGAGCTTAATTTTAATAAGCTATTTTATAAACCTAAAACAGTGAGATCAGTAAAAGAAGTTTTAAAAGATCTAAGTATTCTTGAGGATGAGTTAAAAAAAATTGAAAAGGAATTTGGAATATGAAATTAGGAAGGTATAAAAGATATAAAAAGTCTAATTTATCTTTATTAGATGAAATTCCGTTTCATTGGGAAGTAAATAGAATAAAAGATGAAAGTTCGGTTAAAGGAAGAGTCGGTTGGAAAGCATTAAAATCTTCTGAATATGTTAAGTCGGGATATTTTTTTCTATCAACTCCTAATATTAAGTATACTGAAATTGATTATAAAAACGTAAATTATATAACTAAAGAAAGGTATTTAGAATCTCCTGAAATCATGCTCCAAAATGGAGATGTTTTATTAGTAAAAGATGGTTCTACTTTGGGTATTGTTAATATTATTAAAAACCTTCCTTCTCAGGGAACTGTTAACAGCTCAATAGCAGTTTTAAGATATAAAAAACAGAATAGTAAATATAATTTTTACCTTCTTAAGTCGTATTTAATTCAAGATATTATTAATCAAAAAAAAGAAGGAATGGGAGTTCCTCATTTGTTTCAAAAAGATATTAATAATTTTCCAGTATTAATACCTCCATCCCAAGAGCAAATCCGGATTTCAAATTTTCTAGATGATCAAACTCAAAAAATTGATAAAAAAATAATTTGCCTAGGAAAAAAAAGAAAAAAATATGAGGAGTTAAAAATTTCATTGATTAATGAATCTGTTACCTTAGGTATAAATAAAAAAACAGAATTAAAGACAGCAGGTATAGATTGGATAAGTAGAATACCAAAACATTGGAAGTTAGCGAGAATAAATGGATTATTTAAACAACGTAATGAAAAAGTAAGCGATAAATATTACCCTCCTCTTTCTGTAACAAAAAAAGGAATTGTACCTCAACTAAAAAACGCTGCTAAAACAAAACATGGTGATAATAGAAGAAAGGTATTAATAAATGATTTTGTAATAAATAGTAGATCGGATAGAAAAGGTTCATCTGGACTTTCTAACTATAAAGGTTCAGTATCTGTCATCAATATTGTACTTTCCCCAAACGATAAAGTATTTGGTAGATATTATCATTATTTATTTAGGAGTAATGTTTTTACTGAAGAATTCTATAAGCAAGGTCAAGGTATTGTTGATGACTTATGGTCTACAAAGTTTTCAAGTATGAAAATAATTGAAGTTTGCCAACCTCCAATGGAAGAGCAGATAGCTATATCTGATTATCTTGATGTAAAAACGTCAAAAATTGATGTTATTGTGGATAATATCCATAAGCAAATTGAAAGTTTGAAAGAACTTCGAAAGACGTTAATTAATGATGTAGTAACAGGAAAAATAAAAGTTAGCTAAGTATGAATGAATTAGAACTACAAGAAAAATACATCATCCATTTTTTAACACAACGTCAAGATGGATTGCAATATAAAGAAGTAAAACCTAATACGGTTTCGCCTAAGTTTTTTATTGTAGAAGATTTATTGCATATCATTAGTCAAACCCCGGATAACAAAAAAATATACCCTAAATTACTAAAACAATTTACTTCTGAGGATGAACTAATAGAGTCTTTTATGGATTTCTTAAATGAGCGTATAGTCAAAGAAAAAAATATGGCCATATTCTTAAACAATTCTCGTACAGTAACTTTTAAAGGAGTGAAATTACGTTTGTTTTATGAGAGTAACTCGATTTTACACGGAGACGAACGCTTTGAAGAAAACATATTCTCTGTAGTTCAAGAATTACCTTATGCCTATAAAGAAGGGAAAAGTAGATTTGCTTTTCGTCCTGACCTTACATTCTTTGTAAATGGAATGTATTTAGGATATAGCGAAATAAAATCTACATATAATAACCAAAACGCTAAAAAAGAAGGTAGAAATAAGGTTGCCAAAGATTATTATAATGCAGTATTAAAATATCTAGATATAGCAGGAGATAATGATGTAAACGAAAGTATAAGACGTTCTTTTTTAAAAGTATTTGAAAAGGCAATTCATATTACTGCAACAGATGTAAATGATACTTATATTGTAAGAACGATTAATGAATATTTTGAATCTATAAAAGATACTGTCGATGAGCGTTTTTATGATTTCGACAAATTTAAAGAGACATTATTTAAGAGGTCTTTTCAAGCAGTTCCGTATGACAAAACCATTGTAGATTATCCAAGGCAGATTCGTTTTGAGGATATTATGCGTGCAGTTTATGGAAAGAAAATGATTGAAAAAGAAATACTCTACTACAATTTTCTAGAAAGAGAATATGTAAAAGATTCAAAATCTAATAAAAAAGTATATAAGCATAACGATGGAAAGTTAATTGCACCTAGACCAAAACAAAAATTTGGAACAGATAAAATCTTATCTAAAATTGATGAATTTTTAGACAATGAATCCGATCCCAATTATTTAGAGAATAAATTAAAAAAGGAGCTAGAAACAAAAGGTTTTGGGAAAGAACGTATAGAAGAACTTATAGAGCAGCGTGAAAAGTACCTTAACAATAAAAATGTATACTCATTACTATTACAGTATGCAGCAGGTTTTGGGAAAAGTAATATTATTGGCTGGACTGCTTTACAGTTAAAGGATTTAAGAAAAAACGGAAAGCATATCTATGATAAAATAATGTTAGTAGTAGATAGAGTGCAATTAAGAGATCAACTAGATACCAAAATGCTTAATATGAACATATCTAATACTATGTTTATAGAAGCTGATAATCAAAAAAAATTCATTAAAGCATTAAATAGTAAGGTTAGAATTGTTGTAGTAAATCTTCAAAAATTCAATAGTATTCGAGAGGCTTTAGATAAGTCTAATCCTGAGATAACAAAAAAGTTATCTAAAATGCGAATAGCCTTTTTAATTGATGAAATTCATCGCTCACATAGTAATACTCAGCATGAAGAAATGAATAATCTTTTTGCTGAAATTCAAACATCGTTTGACCAAAATAAAGAGTATTTAAAAAATAGAACAAAGAAAAATTTGATTATTGGTTTTACGGCAACACCTAGTGAGCATAGTTTAGCGCGTTTTGGAGAGTTTGATAAGTTTGCGGAAAGTGAAAAAATATGGACTCCGTTTGACAATTATACCATGCGAGAAGCTATAACAGATGGGTTTATCTTAAATCCATTGCCAGGAAGAGTAGCAGTGTCTGCAAAGATGTATTTTGATTTGCCTGATAATGAATTGGAGGGATTTGAAGATGAAGATAGACTGTATAGAGCAATTCCTGATAATATAGAGACAGGAATTGATATAGATGGTAAAAAATATAAAATAAGGAAAAAAGAAATCTATGAAAATGAGAGACGTATTAATGCCATATCAAAATTTATTGTCAAAACCTTAGTAAGTGTAACTTATCATACTATAAAAGGAAAAGATGGTAAAGGTTGGGGCAAGGCAATGCTAGCCGTTTCTTCTATAAAGGCAGCACAACGTTACAAAGTAGCTATTGATAAGTTTTATGAAGAAATAACCCAAGAGCATAAATATGAACGCTTTAAAGAAGCTCCTGTATATTTGGTGTATTCAGATAGTCAAAAACACCAAAACGCGTCCACGTTTAATGAAGGAATAACAGAAAAGAAAGTTTTAGAACGGTTTTCAGTTAAAAAGAATGGACTTATTATAGTAGTTGATAAACTACAAACGGGTTTTGATGAACCAAAATTACATACACTTTTCTTAGATAAAGAGATAAGAGGTATTAACGCTATTCAAACTATTTCAAGAGTAAATAGGAAAACAAAAAACAAGCATGATTGCAAGATTGTAGACTTCTCCTATAAAAATGTAAATATTGAAAATATTGACAAGGCATATAGCAAGTTTAGCAATGTTGTGGACAGTGAATTTTCACCTCTTGAAGACGAAAAACGGCTATTAGAATATTATAAAGAACTTAAAGATAGTACAGTATATAAACAGGTGTTTTCTATATTCTCAAGTTATTATAAAGTAGAAAAAAATATTGACCTGATTTTACAAGTACAAGACTATTTCATTCAATATATAAAAGATAATGCTCAAGGTGCTAAGTATCTTAAAATAAAAGTTTCTAAATATTTCAAAACGTTAAATGTTATTGAAAATATTATAGATTTTGATCCTATTTTGAATGATAGTGTTTTTAAAGACTTCTGGAATAAATTTAATTCAGAATACAATAATTTAAACTTTACAGGAGAGATAATAGATGATGTAGAAATTTATTTTGATAATAGAATTGGAATTGTAATTTCTAAAGAATATGAGGAGAAATTAAATGGAAAGCCAAGTATTGTTTCTGAGCCTAGCGAAGATTATGGGGGTGGCAATAATTACAAATATGATATTCTAAAAGTTATTGAAAAGCGTAATCAGGAAGAAGAAGCTATAGAAGAACTTATATTGGATGTACAGGAAAAAATAGATGGCTTTTTCAATTTTGTTAAGAATGATAAACTAGGGAAACGATTAATTGCTAAAATACTTGATGAAACCTCTGTTTTTGAACAGGAAGAAATCTACAGTGATTTTGCAGTACTTTATAGAATGTTTGTCCGTAGAAGAAAGAAAGATTTAGGGGAAGATTTTATTAAGCAAACAAAAGACTTAACCAATCAATTGTGTGATGATTTTGAGAGAAATTTGAAATAGAAAAGTTATAATTAATGAAATCACCAGCTACATATAAGAAATTTATAAAAGGAGTATTTTAGAGAATATACAATAATGAGTATGACTGGTATTTCTGGTTGAAAATATATAGATTTTAAACAGTTAGAATTAATATCAATTGCTATTCCATCTGAAACTCTTTTAGATAGTTTTGAAGAAATGACTATGGATATAAAAGAAAATCAAAAATCAAATGGCTAGAACACCTATCACAGAACAAGAATTTGACACACAATTTGCATTAGCTGAGGGGTTAGTTAATGCTAATCATCCCATTAGATTCAACTCAAAAGTGTTTGATTTTTATATTGAATTAGAGCCACAGCATAGAGAATTAATTTTCACAGATTGTGAGTTCTTAGAGCCTATACTTTTTTGCAAAGGGATTCCATTAGTAGCAGTAGCTGAAGAAAATAATGAGCAGGCTGATTTGTTTAATCAAACGGAAACAAATGTATTTGATAAAAATGTATTTTTTAATGAGTGTGTTTTTCAAAAACAAATACAATTTGATGATGTAACATTTAGCAATAAGTTTAGAATGCATAATTGTAGTGTAAATAATGCTTCATTTCGTAACACAATCTTTAACGGTTTAGCAGACTTTTGGCTAACTACATTTAAAGAAGATATAATTTTTTATAAAACAGATTTTAATAAAACTACAGTATTTAGCATGGCAACATTCGTAGGGAATGTTTTATTCACCTATAGTTTATTTTCTACTAAAGCTATTTTTGCAAGAACAAAATTTAAAAAAGGCATAGATCTATCACAAACAATAATTTCAGGTGAGTTAAAACCTTTTGATTTACAATTTGATTTTAGAAAATTTGATATAGTGTATGTAGGTAAAGATGATGAAGTCTATCAAAATTATATAGATAGAGACGCGAAAATACCTTTAGTAAATAAAGTACACACTTTTCAAGTTTTAAAGAAAGCTTTTGAGGATAGTGGTAATTATTCAGACTCAATTTTAATGCTTAGAGAAGAAAAAGCTGCATTAAAAAAATTAGTGAAAGCGAAATTAAAAGATAAAAATTCAAATATAAATAGAGGTGATAAATGGATTCTGCTATTAAATAGAATATCAAATCACTACCGTTCAGATTTCAGAAATGGTATTTGGTTTACCTTGCTAGCAGCTATTACTTTCGGTATGCTTACATTAATTTTTACAGAAGCATTTCAGAATAATATTTGTTTCAGCAATTGCTCTTTTAATGAGGATACCTTTATAAAGGGTGTGAAATTTATTTTTACTTTTTTAAACCCTGCTCGTCGCTTATCATATTTAGAAAATTTAAATCCAATTTTTTATGGATTCGCATATCTTTTTGATTTTATAGGCCGTATTGCAGTAGGTTACGGTATATATCAAACAGTTCAGGCATTCAGGAAATTCAAATAATGAATAATACTATAACATATCAACGTAAACTTATAGAAGTAGAAACAAGGTTAGGATTTTTATACATCCCCGCTAAAGCACGAGAACTTTTACCTAAGCATAGTGATGAAGTAACAATAATAATAAAAAACACAAATAATTCTCAAACAAAAAAGTACAATACAGATTACAATCGTATTTTTGGAATGACTTCTTTTTATAATGAATTAAATGTAACTGCTGGAGATATTCTTACTGTAGAAATTTCAGAAAAATTAATAATTATTGATATCATAGAAGTAGAGGTTATTGAAGATTCTGAGGAAAGTGAAAAAGAAAATTTCATAGATACTTCAGGTTTATCTTCTCAGTCAAAAGGAAATATTGGAGAAGATAGGGTTAAAGAAATTATATTATTATATAGCCAAGGGCTCCTTAATGTTTATAAACCCGTAAT
Organism: Aquimarina spinulae; assembly: GCF_943373825.1. Taxonomy (NCBI): domain Bacteria; kingdom Pseudomonadati; phylum Bacteroidota; class Flavobacteriia; order Flavobacteriales; family Flavobacteriaceae; genus Aquimarina; species Aquimarina spinulae. Next base: position 1,971,699 of record NZ_CALSBP010000002.1, read on the forward strand.
TGATGATCGTGGTATTGATTTAATAGTTCTTAAAGAGAAAATATATAACCCAATATACATTCAGGTAAAAACACGTTTTAATGTTCATAAACGTAATCGTATGATATTGACAATTAATGGAAGTACATTTAAGGAACATCATTCATATTATATTGTTGGTTTATCATTTAATCCTCATAAAATGGAAATGGATGAACAAATTCTTTTTCTACCCTCGAAAGATGCAGTTAAACTAGCAAGTAGGTTGTCTAATGGAGATTATCGCATAACTATTTCTATGGCAAATGGTAAGACAACAGGTAAGTATAAAAAATACTTCATTTCAAAAGAGGAGTTTATAAATCGTCTTATTGAACGAATTGATCAAGTAAATGAAATAATAAAATAAACGTTAATTGCAATACATTATATGATACAAATAAATAGCAATTATGAATCTAACCAGAAAACAACTATACGATTTAGTATGGTCAAAACCTTTAACACAGCTTGCTAAAGAATATGCGATATCTGACAATGGGCTACGAAAGATTTGCAAAAAGCATAATATTCCTTTACCTAAATTAGGCCATTGGCAAAAATTGCGATATGGTAAAAAACTTCGAGTCATTCCCTTACCTGAAGCAGGAAATGAAGTAGAGATCAGTTTAAAACAAAGAAAAGAAGGTGATGAAAATGAATACAATTATCTTTCAGAATATCATAAACTCAAAAAAGAAATCGAAAATGACACAACACTCAATTTAATTATCCCTGATGAACTATCTAAACCTGACCCTTTAATTATCCAGACAAGAAAAAAGTTAAAAACCATAAAACCTTCCACCTGGACTCAATCAAAAGGGTTAATTATTTCTCCCGAAGATGCTTTGAATATAGAGGCATCAAAATCTAGCATTCCTAGAGCTTTAAGATTTATGGACATCTTAATTAAGGTTCTTAAACAAAGAGGTCATCAGGTTAAGATTAAAGAGCATAGAACTTTTGTTATTATCGAAGAGGAGGAGATAGAAATACGATGTAGAGAAAAAATAAAACGTATTATCTCTGAAAGTAATTCGTGGTCAGAATATATTCCTTCTGGAGTATTATCTTTCAAAATTGATAATTCCTATCCAGATAAAGAATGGAAAGACGGTAAGAAAAAAAGGCTTGAAGATCAACTCTCCAACATCTTAACCTATTTAGAATTAAAAAGCAAAAAGATAAAAAAAGAACGTGCTGAAAGAGAAGAAAGAAAAAGGCAACTTGAAATCCAAAGAAAAAGAGAAGAAGAAGCTAAAAGAATACGAGACAATGAGCTTCAAAAATTTCAAGAATTACTTTCGTTATCACGCAAATATAAAATTGCTTCAGAAATTCGAAGTTTAATAAACACCAAAAAGCAACTTGCCAAAGAACAAAATATTTTTTCTGAAGAGACAAAACAATGGATCAATTGGGCTCAGGATAAAGCTGATTGGATAGATCCTTTTGTTAATAAATCGGAAGATGAAATTTTAGGGATATTAAAAAATGATTATCTAAAAAAGGATGACTATAATACCATTTGCAAATTCAGAAAATGGTATTCTTATTAACTCCAACCAACCTCATTTGACGTTTTTACACCAAAACTCACCCCTCTTAAAGCTCAAAAACACCCAAAAAAGCACTATCAAAACGTTATTGTTTCGTTAAAGTTTGGCATTGTGCTCGATTTTCTCCCCGAAAATTCACTTGCATATATCGACATTAAAAAACATTTGAAAACATATCCCCACATTTGACGATACCAAAAACAGCACTCCAAATTTAGAGCATCTCAACTCTTCTCGTAACCTATTGTTTTTCATAGTTTTTTGTCTAAAATTTGCTTCAGATATCTAAACATATAATTGACTTTGCAAAGTACAATGACCTAAAAGAGTATTCATTAAATCAAAAATCATAATGAAAGGAAAATTCATTGTATTCGAGAAAAAAGCTTTTTATAAGCTAGTAGAAGAAGTTGTACAAAGGGTAAAGAAAACCGAAAAACCCGATAAAGACAAACAGACTTCGGATTGGGTTAGTGCAATAGAAGCCAAAAAGCTACTTGGTATAAAGAGTAATGGTAAATTAAGAAAGCTTCTATATGATAATCATATTGTTGCTTCACAGCATGGGCGTACTATTTTATACTCCAAAAAGAGTATTCTGGCCTTTTTAGAACAACATAAAATCTAACTCTAAATGATAGAATGATATGAAAACATTTATCAGAACGGAGACAGAACTTATTAATCCTGAAGCTGATTATTATAGTCTTAGTGAAATCAGAAAGCTATTCAATCCTCCTATTTCTTATGTAACCATATGGAGATGGCAAAAGAGTGGAATTCTAAAATTGACTCCGTATGTATACGGTAACAAAAAGTATTATCATATAGATGAAGTTAACCAGGAATTAAAAAGACATAAACAGTTAAAGAAATAATACTACGGGGTGTCTTATGTGGTATTTAGAATGATATGCCAGAATATCTTAAGGCATCCCAAAAACTTTAAAAACAAAAAAGATGAACCCAGATATATTAACAAAAGAAAATATCTTGAATAAAGTAAACTTGCAAGATGCTTTTAATCATTACTTGCAACCATATCATAAGAAGGGAATTCTCAAACAAGGGAAACACATCTCTAATCCATTTTTAGCGAACAAGCAAAAAACTCCTTCTTTCAATATTTATAACACTGGTCCTAACAACTGGCGATTTAAAGATTTTGCAACCGGGGACGAAGGAAGCATTTTTGATTTGGTAATGCGATTAAAACAATGTGATTTTAAGGAAGCTCTTATGATCATCAATAAAGACTTTAGTTTGAATCTTACTTATGAAACTCCCAGAGTAGATTTTGATATTCAATGTAAGCAACAATGGCAAGCTATTGATTTAGAATATTGGTTAACTTATGGCATTACTGCTCCTATATTGAAACATTTTAGCGTATACCCAGTAGAAAAATATTGCAGATTAAATAGCCAAGGAAAACGTATTTCTTTTAATTCTTCCTCACAAAATCCTATGTATGGATATAAAATTTCTAGTGACTGTTATAAGATCTACTGTCCGCTTTCAGCTCGCTTTCGTTTTGCGTGGCTGGGTAATAAACCTGAAGCGTATATCTTTGGGTATAAGCAACTGCCTAAAACAGGAAATCGTGTATTTATTACTGGTGGAGAAAAAGACGTGCTCTCACTTTATGCTCGCAATGAACCTGCTATTTGCTTCAATAGTGAAACAGCCAATCCTCCTCCAAAAATTATTGATAATCTTAAGGCTCGATTTAAAGAGGTTATTGTTTTATACGATATAGATCATACAGGGATCTCGCAGTCTATCAAACTCTCTAACAATTATGGTTTACAACGAATGATACTGCCAGAAAAATTAATGGAGGATAAAGGAAAAGACATTGCTGATTTCTATGCGCTTGGTTACAACTTAGATGCTTCTGATATTAAAATAGAAGCTTCAGAACCACTCCCAGAAATACAACTATTATCTACAAAAACACTTGCAAAAGAAAACGACTATATACCATTATTATTGAAAACTCAGAAAGTGCTTACCGAGCGCAAAGCGAAACTAATTCATAAAGTACCTCCTCTACTCTTTCATAAAGATATAGGAATTCTATACCCTAGAACCATCAATGTAATACAAGGAAAAGCGGGTGTACATAAAAGCAGATTAGCAGAAACCATTTGCAGTGCTTTGATCAAAAAAGAATCCTGGGATAGTGATTTATTACACTTTAGAAAAAACGCACAACAAGCAGTAACCATTTGCTATGTAGATACCGAACGTAACCTTACAGAGCAATTTCCATATGCTTTACAACAAATATTAAAAAAAGCAGGACATCAAAGAGAAGATACACCAGAAGATTTTGACTACATTTCATTATTGCAAATTCCTAGAAAGGATCGGTTTTCAGCTCTCACATCCTACATAAAAAGAGTAAAACAGATGTATGCCGGTCACGTGATTATAATACTGGATGTAATTACAGACTGTATACAAGACTTTAACAGGTCGAGCGATAGTATGCAGCTCATAGATTTAATGAACGACAGTATCAACTCTGAAGATGTTACTTTTCTGGCACTTATTCATGAAAACCCGGGTAGTACAGATAAAGCCAGGGGGCATCTTGGTACAGAATTACTTAACAAAGCAACTACGGCAATTCAGATTGGATTTGAAAAAGATAGCAACAGACGACCTACGGACTTGATTGTCTTGAATATATTAAAGTTTAGAGGTGGAAGACGTCCTGAACCTTTTTACATAAAGTATTGTGAACAAACCAATGGACTTGTAGAAGCAGATGCTGATCTTATTGATGAATCTGCAAGATCCAGAAGAACAAAAGCAGATCTTTTTGAAATTCAACAACAGATATCTCGATTGTTAAGAAGTTCCATTCAAGGTAAAACATTGGTAGAAGAACTTGCCTCTTATTTTGATTGTAGTGAACGAACTATTCGAGAGCGCTTACAGGAATGTATTGATAAAAGAATCCCAATACCTAACGGAAAAGGTATTCCTTCTGTACTACAAAAGAAAAAAGAAGGAAAGGAAGTGTTTTATAGCCTTGCTCCTATTAAAAGAGGACAAAAACAAAAGACTCTAGAACTATGACCTCTAAATAACGGAAGTTAGAAATGCGCACATATATAGTATTTCTAACTTCCGTTATCCTTAACTTTCTGAAAAACAAGAATTCACCATCATTAAGAAATAAATCCTGCTTTTCTTATTTCCAATGTGCATTTTCTTATAATTACATATGTTAAAGACAAACTGAAGTATTGTAAATCAAGTTAATACACAGATAACACACATTAGTTATATGTTAATCCGTATTGTATGGGATACAATGTATTTTGGTCTAAATTCAATTTAAAATAATCTATATTAATTTGGGGTAAGACACATTGGAAACTGGAAATAGCAGCTTAGCAAACTTTTAATATTAAGTTTTTAATTTCCAACACTTTATACTCAATAGAAATCGGAAATCCTATATATGTGCGCATTTCTAGTTTCCAAATATCAATTTTTATGATCGATTTATTCTAAAACGTATGAAACAACATTAACTTAGGTTAACTTGGTTTCGTCCTCAATATTCTAACTGTTTCTATCATTATTTTTATTTTAAAATTAGAAGATGATAGAACAAATAAAAGATCTGCTAACAGGAGAATTCTTTACTCCTACTCGTAGTGATCAACGTTTTGCTACCAGAGAAAATCAAATCCGGTATAACAACCTTAAAGCGCGACAAAAACGAAGAGCCAAAGCCGATATCGATAAAGCATTAGATGCCAATCGTAATATTCTTAGAAAAATTTTAAATAATAAAGAAGAAGTTATTAAAACACATGATTTTTTATTAGGAGCTGGATTTAATTTTGGAATCACAACTCATAAAATGAACAAAGAAGGAAAGCTTTGGAGTTGTGTGTATGAATATGCTTTACTGCATTTAGGAGATGATCGGTTAAAAATAACTAAAATATAGCCCATAAAATCTCATGAAACATCCAAATATTATAGACTGCTATAAACTTGATCTCATCAAGGATATCCCTCTAGAGCTTGACTTACTCACCCAACATAGAGATCGGTTATTATTAGATAATCAAAAACTTAAAAAGATAATACTTGCTTTAGGTATAGGGTTTGGCTGCATTATTATCTATAAAATTATTACAGCAAATGGAAAGAAACAGAGAAAAAATGAAGAAGAGGTATACTTCGAGAATGAGTAAAGATAATATTAATACGTTTAGAAAATTCTCAACACAAGGTGATGATTTTCTAAACAAACCAATAGTAAAAACTGTTGCTAAAACCATTCTGATTTCTGGAGGTATTTTTGGAGTGCTCTACATATCCAAATATTTCTTTAGTGTTACTGCAAAAATGATCAAGTCATTTAAAGAAATGAGAAATGCTTGTAAAGAATAATCTATCACTCAATAACGTCTCTTATGAACCCCAATACAATGAATAAATTAGTAGAAAATACCCCAAAACCTGATACCGTTGCCACCGTTGTAAAAGTTATTTTTGGTGCTTTTCTTTTAGTACGTATTATAAAAACAAGTGTAGAATTGTACTATACTTTAGAAGATCGAAAAACGAATAAATGTGAATAGTTATGATGTTATCGTTATTTCAATTTTCCCCAACGTTGCACTAATCATAAAAGCACCTTTACTCATTGTAGTGCTTACTAATACCTTTGTATGAAAGATGGATATAAAAAACAAAGAGGCGGTCTTTTTTTTTGTGTGTTCCATCCTGAAATAAGTTGACATAAATTTGATTTATTTATGAAACATTACACTTTGATTACCATTCATATTCAATTTTAAATACACTTTTGGTTCGAGGGTCAATAAAAAAAGAAAATAAATTGTTTTGTTTTTCTCGTTCAAAAAAACCATAGATTTTAAAAAAAGTAAAATTGTTATCATTAGTAGTATGAAATGTAAATCCTGTAATGGTACTATTCTTTATTTCTCCATAATCCTCATCTATTTTTTTTATACCACTTATCAAAAGATCAACATCAAAATTAAAAAGCGGGTGTATGTCAATTACTGATTTTAAAACGCTATAATCCTTGTTTTTTAATAAATTTCTTATAAAATCAGTCTTTTCCATACAACTCATTACAGTTAAAAGTTTTTCCCGACTATACTCATATTTTTTCAAATCTCCTGAGTAATTAACTGATACCTTGTATTTATCATACTCCTTTCTTTCTTTTTCTGAGATTAAAGAATAAAATACTAACACGATGTTAGAAGGAGGTAAATATTTATATTCACTGAAGTCAGATAAAGCAGAACTTTTATCCACACCTATTTGAAAAAAATGACTGTTTTTATCAGTTCCTATCGAAATAACCTCCTTAGAATAAGAAATATTACCCCCATATATAGAAGCTATGCTATCTAATGCTTTTTTCTCACTAGTACTCACTTCAATTTGAGGGAGAGATGTATTACAAGAATAAATAACTAGCAAAAATAAAATAACAAAAAAATGTTTCATGATTTTTTAAATATTAAAAGTGAATATTATTTAAAAATACAAAAGGTGCAGAATTAACCACACCCTTTATAAAATATCAATAATTAATTTTAAAAATATTAAATCCTTACCATTTTAAATCCATCGCTATAACATTATAATCTACTGTATTTATATAGAATGTAAATAAAGAACTCTCATCCCCTCTTTTCAAAATTCCATATGTTTTAACAAATTCTTTGCCAGAGTCAGTTTTGTTAAAATTGAAACCAGTAATTATAAACCCTTCTATGTCACCTTTTTTTTCATCAATTGATTTAGCCAATTTAATAAAATCATTTGTGTCAAATTCAAAAATATCATGGTGAGTTTCTAAATCTATTTGGTTATAATCCTTATTTTTCCAATAATTACAAAATCTAATTGTTTTATCATAACATGACCTTATCATAGAAAGTTTCTTAGAAGAATACTCATAAGCTCTTAAACCATCTTCATATTGAAGATTAATTTTGTATTTATCATATTGCAACTGGTTTTGTTTGAAAAAGTAATCTAAAATATATGCAATATTTGAAGGAGGTAAATGCTTATAATACTTATAGTCTTCAAGTGTAGTGCTTTTCTCGATATTTAGCTCAATATAATTTATTTTTTTACCATTATCAATAGAAAAACCTCGATAAAGATCGATTTTACCATCATAAGTTTTTGCAATACTATCTAAAACAAGTTCATCTATTTTATTTTTGTTTTTTATGTTCTCATTTTTCTGACATGAAACAAATGTTAAAAACACTATAAAAACTGTATAAAAAATATTTCTCATATCATAAAGTTTGTTCAACTATGTTTTTTAAATCATAATCATTATTAGGAATAAAAAAGAATTTAATCCCATTATCCAAGCTAACATAACAAAAGTAAAAAAAGCATGTAATATTTTTTATTTTAGAAATATCGATTTTTTTCTTTTTAAATAATCCTTTATAAATCAATACAGAATCTTGTACAAAGATGTTTTTTAATAATTTTCCTAAAGCAAATATAATTAAAGATGCACCAGAAGTAATAAACACTGAAAAATAATCCTGTCTGTATATAAAAAATATTGTCATCAATAGAAAAATAATACTTTTAAAATATGCAAAGCATTTATAAAAATTTGTAAAATAAAAACTAACTCTTTTCATGATAATTCATTTTTTTACCGAGGCGCTTCCTTTAATAACACCTTCAAGTTCTATATCAATAGTAACAATAGCACCGAAACTAAAACTTACCCCTTTACTTCTTGAAACTTCCACCTCTGCATCTTCTGGTCTATAAGTAACATCTCCTATAGTAGATATACCTATAGCTTCAAAATACTGATTAGATTCTACACCATCTTTAGTCCTAGTATGCCCCCCTTCTATTCCTGATTCCCCAAGAATAAAACCATTTGTTGTAAAACCATATGTAGAATCATTTGAATCATCTTTTTCTAAATAATCAACAGTAGTTTTCACAAAGCTTTCTCCTTTTTCATTAACTCCACTTTCATAGCCTAGTTCTAAAATTTCAACAGATCCTGCATTAATATCAACCCCAGCTAAACCTTTATAACCTAATACAATTCTGTTTCCGCTACTAATTTTTAAATTTGCATTAACTCCTATGTCACCCTTAAGTCCATTTTTAACCATGTTATTTGTTGCCTCTCCTGTTGCTGCAACAATTGCTCCAGCTTTATTATATCCTTTATCTGCAAGGTACATTCCTGCTTGTGTTGATTTTTCTTGAATATAATTCCCCGCTGATCTAATAGTTGACGCTGCTTTTTTACCTAAATTAACAAGCCATTTTGGAGGATCAATTGAGCCTTGTGGCATCATACCGTCAGGATCAATAAAAAAGATAGGGTTATCAAATCCATAGTTATATGGCGAATGTCTTCTCATCTGTTCTGCTAATGGATCAAGATTCATCCATCTACCTAATGTAGGATCATAGTTACGTGCTGTAATATCTATCCAGCCAAGGTTTAATTCGTCTTGTTTTTCTTTACCACCAAAACCATAGTTATGATTTCTTCCTCGTAATGTTTCATTAATGCCTCTCATTTTTAATCCAAAAGGATAATAATTCTTCTCTTGTACGATTTCATCTTGTGTGATAACGCCATCTTTATTAGCATCTTTATACGAGAGTCTTACATTTTGAAGATGATCGCGATACTGGTAAACATATTTATAGCCATCGGCTTCATGTTCTACAATACCCTCTGAGTGATTAAAAAACTCTAAATTACTGTTTTTGTAGACATAATTGCCAGCATATTCTGTAAAAATCTTACCATTAGTTGTTGTTGCAATCTTTTTAAGCTTTGTCCCAGTAGCATCATATATATAATTAATATATTCTGCACCTCCATTAACATTAATTCTGGTAGGCAAATTTAAGTGATTATATACTATTCCGCTGATATTTTTATTATTATCTACGGTCATGTTTCCATTAGAGTCATACGCATAATCATTACCTGTATTGCTACCATCTTTAAAACCAAAAGTTGTATTTCCGGTATCCGCTACTTTTAAGAGTTTATTACCACTATCATAAGCATATGTCAGGATATCCATATCTCCAAAAGAATTAGCTGCTTCATTAAGATTTCCTTTTCGGTTTAAGGAGAGGATGTTTCCAACTTTATCATAAGTAATACCACTTAAGTTATAGTTGCCATCACTGCTGATTCCTTCTGTGATTCGGTTTAAAGCATCATACTGATATCCATAAGCACGTTTGGTATTGTCATTTGCTGTTTTCCAGATAGTTTCACTAATGTTACCATTGTAAAGGGGCGTTGCTCCCAGGTTCTCTGTAGTGGTGTTATAATTAATGCCGAATGCGAAAAGCTTGTTCCCAAGAGTAGTATTAGGATCGTTGATCTTGGTAAGCCAACCCCGTACATTATAGGTATAATCCACCTCTTGTAATCCTCCCCCTGTTTTCTTACGTTCTAACTGTCCTAAAGCATCATAGGTATTTTGAACAATAGTTTCAACTGCTTGAGTATTGATCTTTTGGGTTTGTATCAACAGCCTACCCATGTCATCATAGGTAAATGTATCTATCGTTACAATGGCAGCATTGCTGTCTTTGATGTGTCTAGTAGTAGTTTCTTCTACCTTACCTACAAAATCAAGATCACTTTCTACGATATCGGTAGTGTTTAAATATTCATTCTTACTAGCTACATAGATAGGCCTTGATTTATTGTCATAATAGGTAACCGTAGTTGTCCAATATGAGGTATCTAATATTTTTACTAAACTTCCGGTTGCCAATGTTTTGGTTTGATCTGAAACTGCTTCTCCATAAATAGTATTCGGCTTTATAAAAGCTTGCTGTGGAGTAGTTCCCAAAAATGCATAGTCATCATAGTAATTAATTGTTAATACCTCACCTGCAAGGGCTTTTGGATAACCACCATCAGTATAGTACATATCTACTCCTCCGATGCTAACCTTAGCTCCTCTGGTTACCCATAGCTCATCTGCATAGCCATTTGCTTCGATTTGTAATTGTTTACGATCTTTTCCTGTAATACTGATTTTACCGGTGTAGGCTACTCTTCTAAACGGATCATATTTGGTAAATAACCAGGTATTGTCTGCTTTTAGATTCGCATCCTGAGTCAGAATAGGCTGGTCTAGTTTATTATACACAATATACTCCCAATCCTTACCTGGGATCTTCTTTTCGATAAGCCTATTACGATTATCATATTTGTATTGATAACACAATTCAGATAACTCGTTCTCTGATACCCCATCTGTTACATTTACTTTAGGCGAAATCACATAGGTAAGTTTGCTAAATCTATCGTAAACATAATAAGTGTCGTGTGCTGCTCCTGCATTATAAGTTCGCTTTAAAACCACTCTACCTTGCTTATCCTTGTATTCTTTGGTCGTATGATTATGACCATCTGCCGCAGTCCAGTTCTCATCTTTGGTGATGGTAACATACAACTGATTGGCAGGGTAAAAACCATCTTGTACTAAGCCCGGGGTTTCTGTATCACCAGGATTGGCAAAATTTACCTTAAAAGCAACCACTTCATTTGCGATATTGGTATCCCAATTAAATTTAATGGTATGATCTGTATCACTATCTTTATTAGCCTTCCAATCCTTACCCGGGGCTCCCTGTTCTACTACTCTGTTAAGAGGAGAAGCTTCAAACACACTCTCTGAATAGGCATTAAAATCCTCATGACCTTTTGCTACTCCAATAAAATCATCAGCGTACTTAGTTTCATAATACTGGTTAATATCGTTAACAATATCAACATCTTTATAACTCCCAACGCTAGTATTCGATTCAAAAGGCAAGTATTGTTTGTCTTGCCTGCCATACTCATCATACCCGATGTGGGTTACAATATCTTTACCATCGGGTGAAGCTTTGATCGCGATTTGCTGTTTTGTTCTACCCAATCCATCAAAATAAGTAACACTCTCTATCACATCTTTATTATAATCTAGCTCATCCGGTGAGGTCATGGGTTCTTGATACACCCGGGTAAATACATAGTTCTCATTAGAGAGATGAAGCTGGTGAGGAATAAAAATACAGCCTTGTTGAGGGCCTGATTTTTCTGGACATTGATCATTATTATTCAATACATATCCCGCAGGTTGGATACACTGTTGTTTTAAAACATTAGGATCCCCAAAACCATCACCATCGGTATCTGCATACCAAACCGTATTAGGGTGGATGGCGGCACTACCATCATCACAATCTCCCAGGGGTTTTACCGTTAAACTATAGCCACTACCTGGATGAGCACATTGGGTTTTGGTCGTACTGGCAAAACCATCACCATCACTATTCTTATACCAAACTGTATTAGGATGAATGGCTGCATTACTATCATCACAATCCCCCAGTGGTTTTACCGTTAAGCTATATCCAGTTCCGGGATTACTACATTGTGTTTTGGTCGTACTGGCAAAGCCATCACCATCACTATTTTTATACCAAACTGTATTAGGATGGATAGCTGCATTATTATCATCACAATCTCCCAGGGGTTTTACCGTTAAACTATATCCAGCTCCGGGATTGGTACATTGTGTTTTGGTAGAGGTTGCAAATCCATCACCATCACTATTCTTATACCAAACCGTATTAGGGTGCATTGCTGCATTATTATCATTACAATCTCCCACGCTTCGGGAGTATCCTGTCGGTTGGCTACACTGTCGTTTTACCGCTCCCAAATCAGAGGCCGTTCCCCAGCCATCACTATCACCATCAGGATACCATACCGTATTGGGGTTTAAACTACTATCGCCATCATGACAATCGGTCACCGGTAGTACTGTACGGGTATACCCTGCTCCGGGGCTACTACATTGCTTTTTTGTTGCAATCGCAAAACCATCACCATCACTATCCTTATACCATACTGTATTAGGGTGTATGGCACTACTGCCATCATTACAATCACTACTATTGGTTACATATCCAGAGGGTTGTACACTGCGATAGGTGCTTATACCAGGATGACCATATCCATCGCCATCGGCATCTCTATAAAAATGTCGAGGAGCAATATTGGTAATCAGACTGGTACTGTCATCTCTATCACTATTATTGGTCACATAACCAGAAGGCTGTACACTACGATAGGTTACTATATTGGGATTACCCCAACCATCTCCATCGGCATCTCTATAAAAGTTCTTAGGTGGGATATTGGTAATCCATTGATTATTATCATTAATATCTCCATATTTAGAAACATATCCACTGGGAATGGTAAGCTGGCAGGTTTTGTTGTTATAATTACCCCAACCATCACCATCGGCATCACGGTAAGAAGTAATACCACAATCTCCCAGAACAGGATCTCCACCCCCAAACTGGGAGAACATCATTGTACTGCTCATCATTACAATAAGCATTATTATATACTGTTGTATTTTAGTATTTCTCATTGTTTTTCTTATTTTTTATACCCGTATTTGTTCTCTGAAATCAGCTTCCCTGCATCATCCTTTACATATTCCAATCTATTGAAGGTATCATAGCTATAATGCATAGTATATCCTTTGGGATCGGTAACAGAGGTTACCCCTATCAGTGGGTCATAGGTATAGGAAGTGATCTGTGCACCTGCAAAATAAGGATGTGCCCGAAGCTGAGCCACCAGATCTCGCATGTTTTGCTCTTTTGCGGTAGTATCTTCACTGTTTGAAACCGTTTTTAACTGATCAATCAAACTCGTTACTGCTTCTGGCACAACCGTATAACTGGATTTTACAACCTTGGCAATAGGGAAACTATCCTGATACCCCCAGATATAAATAAGGTGACTCCCCTCTGATTGTTTTACCTCTAAGGGATTCCCTTTGGCATCATAAGACAGGTATTCGATACGATCTTCCAGGGCCCCTCCTGATTTAGAAGCTTGAATCGCCTTGGGTAAGGTCATACCATTCCAAACCTTATATGTCGTACGTTGTACACTTACTTGTTGATCCCCTACCCAGGTTTCTTGCTGGATAGGCGCTCCTATACGATGACCACTACTCTTTTTAAGAGTACCTATTGCGGTGTACTCCTCGGTAGTAAGAGGTGCTCCAAGAGCGGTAGCAGAGGTTACATCATCTGCAAAAAAACGTTTAGAGGTTATCATCTCTCCAAAGCTATTGGTAGTGGTAGTTGCTATAGGGATGGTTCTCCCCTGATACCCTATATCATAAGTATACTGAGTCGTCGTTTTTACATCTCCCGATGGATAATATGTTGTTTGTTCTCTACCAGAGGGTAAATAGCGTTCACTGATGTTATCATATCTTGCATGTTCATTAAGATCTCCAACCTTACCCATCATCAGGTTTTGTGTTCGTAAATCATCGGTAGGGCTATAGATCGTTTTTGTGGCTTCAACTATGGTGAACTTATCTGTTGATTTCTCATATCGATACTGTTTCTCTTCTAATAACTGACCTCTACGATGTGAATAATCTGTTGCAGGAACCATCAAATTACCAATACCATCAAATACATTAGTAGCATTAATACTCCCATCTGCACTGTAGCTATAGATGTACTGGGTTTTTCCATTTTCTTGACCCTGAGTATACTCGGTAACATTAGTATAATTTACATGAGAACCACCTTGACCATTGAGTGGAAAAATTGCATTTGACCGTAAAACATCCTGGCTACAGTCACTAAAAGGGATCCTACGCGATACAAAAACTGGAGGGTTTAAAGACCTGCCACTAGATACTGTAGCATCATCAAACTTTTGATAGTCATATTTTTTGCTGTTAATCATGGCATTATCATGATCCATAAACTGGATTTCTTTTATCCGTAAGCCTCCAACTATTGCTTCATTGGCCTGGCTTGCATTAATGGCTATTTTTTGAGTAAAAGCAATACTCACAGTATTCCCCGTTTGAAATGGACCATTTTCAATTTTTATGGTATAGCTACCAGCAGATAAACGCTCAATACCGGTCTCATTGGCGGTATTAAAAGTCGTTATAATAGCATCGTCTTTATATAAACGTATCGCCGGGCAATCGTTGTTACTGTATTGACAGGAGGTTTCTGCTGCTACACTATAATAGGCATCAGTAGATTCACTAAGGGTAAAGGTGGTAGAAAAAGTAGCCCCGGGTTGTGAAGCGTCGTTATGCAACTGGGCTCCTGGGATTTGTTGGTCTACCATTTTGGTTCCTATAAAAAAATCTTGATTCCCTGATAAGGTATTGGATTCAAAAATAAACTTGCTTTTTCCTCCTGTGGGATAAACAATCTCTTCTAACAATAAAGCCTTGGTATGCAATTCACTTACGGTTCTATCTGCTCCTGCTACTTCTACAGCAGAAGTATAAGGAACATACACAATACCAGGATATAGTTTAGCATTATTGACTCCGTTATAATACCCCCATAAATCCTGTGAAAACGAAAAACGCTCTGGCAATTGATGGGCCTGGTTATAGGTAAAACGATGAACTTTATTGTCTGTACTACCTTTTTGTTGGGTGATGGTTTTAAGATAAAGACGCTTGGTACGCTGATCTGTATCGCCATAATTCAATAAATGCTCCATACCCCCGGGAGAAGTAAAATAGCCTTGTTCCAACACATATCGATCAATAGTAACATTGTTGCTATCTAACAGTTTGACCCCGGTAAGCGCTTTGTCATTTTTAAGATCTATACGAGTATCATTATATTCTAAAACAATACTGCCTTGAGTAGTCGTGATAGATGATAAATAGGTAGGGGTATACTTATCTTCTGTCAAAGAAACAGGCTCTGCTGCAGTACTGCTACTACACGATGATCCAACTCCTATTAAATTTTTACTTTGCCCCGTTATATTCCAATAGGTAATCTGCTGAGTCCCCTTGGTATAGTTAAAATTGATTTGATTCCCACGATAATCAGAAATCTGAGTTAAGTACCATCCCGTAGTATGTTCTATAATTCTTGAAGGTAAATTAGTTGCTTGCGAAAAAAAACGGGTCTCCTTGATTTCAGCTACCTGTTGAGTAGTTCCGGGAATCTCTCCAAAACTATAGAGCACTCCTTCTGGCGTGGTCACCTGCCATCCTGAAATGGTAATCCCATCCCGAAGCGCCACAATCTTTAAATCACTCTTTTGATGCATAACGATAGTACCGTTCTGATTAAAAAAGAACTTGCCGGACAACCCGGCGACATTAATATGGTAGACATCTGATTCAAAATCCTGGTTGTCTGATATGGCGGATTGAAATAATTGTGCCCGCCCATTGGCATCCTGGGCAAAATAATGATCAATTGTGTTACTGGTATTAATAAAGCCTTCGGTGTGGTCATCGGCAATACCGCGAACCTGGCGGGAGATCATACCTCCACCATGAAGTGACCAGCCCAACCCCACTCGGGAAGCCATCTCACCTACTCTAATCCCTGAAGCATGATAACTCACAGAAACCGAAGCACTCAACATGCCCTCGGAGATACTGGCTAGCGGAATCGAAATATTAGGAGTACCTGTAAAAAGACTCACAGGCACATCAAGATACTTACCCATAGCGGCTACCTCTGGAGTAGGAGGAGCCAGATCTGGTAACTCCTGGCCCGACATCACAGCACTCAGCATAAAAACAAAGAATAAAAGTTGTTTTTTCATAAAAGTAATTTTTGTAATGATTATTTTTTTATGGTCATACCTATTCTTACCATATGTATAAATCAGTAAGAATAGCACAATCCATGATTATTAGTTTGATATTAAGAATTGTTGTTTTTACAAAGGTTACATAAGTTAAATTGCAGTCTTTTTGTTTTCATAGTTAGATAATTATATAGTTAATATTTAAGTACTCCGTGTGCAATAATACACCATGCCAGTTTCATTTTTCGGGACTGGGTAAAAAAAGCTAAAAGTTTTTTTATTTATATTTTCTACCATAGTATACATATGATTCACAGTGGTTTTATTGGAATAAAAACCACAGGTGAATTTGACCGATTCTGCATAATAATACTGCTGTGAAGAGGTGTCGAATTCTACAGGGGCATTAAGTTGTTTCATGATAAAAAGGGTGCGGTATAGTTTGGTTTTAGAGATCTTTAACTTTGCTGCCAGTTCCATAGGAGATCCGGCAGCATTAAGACGGATCAGTTGATCAATACGTTGTATCAATTCGATTTGTTTTAGCATGATATTCATAACTCTAAAGTTTTTCGCGTTCATTAAAAAATCATTGCTATAGGCATAAGCAGGTGTTCACTATCGGTAGATTATGGGAAACGGGGCATGATGTTTTGGGGAAACATCAACAGTGAGGTTATTCATAATAGCCTGAGCCTGCATCATAGAGGTCATCTTCTTCTTCATACTCATCATCACCGTACCAAATTTTATCATATTCAGCACGGTCAACTCCCAGAGGATAGTTATGTCTAGTTTCATAGTGTGATTCCTTATCCTGTATCAGTTTATCTTGCAGTAGGGCAATGGTTAAAGAGAGCATTGATATAATGATGGCTAGTAGCATTACGTTTTTCATAATTCAAATGGTTTTTGTGATATCATTTACAAAAGCATATATTTTAGCATAGATCATCACCTGTTTTGGGTTATCATTTAAAAGTTGGTACATAAACTCACCAGTATCAATATGCAATGCTTTTAAAATGCCATTGAGCATATCTGGTGGTATATCATTTATATCGTCTGGTAACATATTTTCTTAATTAAAAAAGGATACAGGAGTAACCTCAATGGGGTATTACACAAACTCAACTTTAATTATGATTTGGATTACTCCTGTTTTTCCTTTTATCTAAGTAGGCAACACATACACTGATGGTTGTTTACTGTTCGTTTTTTTAGATTATTATTTTTTTCAATAAGAATACAGGAGTAGTACAACGTAATAGTTTTCTATACGGCTACATATCATAAATGAGGTACTATGTAATTGTGAACATACTCCCATATTCCTTTTGTACTTTTTGAAATTATGACGAGAGAAGTGTTAGTACGTCCAAGTTTGGGAAAGGATATTTAAAATGGTTTTTAGCTATAAAAAGCTAAACTGGTTTTAGATGATGATTTATCTCATAGTCTTTTGATTTCTGGCTTCTGACTTTTACATTTATAATTCGTTATTCAGTATTTATTTTGATATTAGGGTGCTGTACAGATATGAGAAATAAGCATGGCCGTTCCATAAAAAAAATGACTACCCTTAGTAATTATATACGAAACGGTACCATGCTTATATGAGTCTTACAAGTACTCGATATTCCTTAGTGCTTATACAAAATTTAGCTTTACTATACTAGTTACTTCTTTTTCACTATGAAACTGCGGTCATATATAGAGGGTTACCTATATTTATCGTTTCAATACATAATTTTGATTTTTTAATTATTTTAGCGACTTCAAGGGCGGTACTACCATTGTAGAACTTTTCTTTTATCCATATGCGAAGAAGAAGTGCATAGCCTCTATGCTCCTTTACACAAGTTTTGAAAAGTTTTGGGTCTATAAACAAATAGTTAAATACCCTTTCTTCAAAAAACTTAAATTGATTTGGTTCTAAAACACACTTTATATTCTCTTTCATAATACTTACTTATTTGGGGTTACATTAATCTTTCTAACTCTTTCTCTAATTGTTGCAAAAACATTTTACTATTTTCAATAGTTTGTTTTTGGTGAGAAATTGCAATTCGTATCATATCTTTAAGTATTTGCTTATTTGGATCTTTTTTTCTCCTATCTCTTATATTAACAATTGTATTATAATGAACATTGTGTTCTTTTGCTATAGCTTTTATCTGTGATGCGGTTAGTGTATCTTTTAATAATTTAGATAGTAAACCACTTATAGGAGTACGACTGCTTATTGCCATATCTTTCAAGAATTTTTTTACATGTTAATTCAATAGCATACAAATCATAAATTGTTAATACTGTTTTCATATATTTGTTTCTTAGTTATTGTTTTACAGTGTTAAAAATACGAAATAAAATTCGCATATACAATATTTATTTCGTATTTATTATAATTCACACAATATTTATTATGAAAATAGGCGATAGAATAAGGAAAGTAATGGAGTTCAAAAACATGAACTACAGATCTTTAGGTATTTTACTGGATTATTCAGATGGCCAAACTAGAAATATCATGATAAATAAATCTGTTCCGAAAATTGACTTTGTACAAAACCTATTACGCGCTTTTCCTGAAATAAATGTCAACTGGCTGATAACTGGTGAAGGTAGAATGCTTGACGATGTATCAGAAAACCAAAAGGTTACAGATTACAGTAAACTAGATAATATAGAACTAATCAAACATCTTCTTGAAAGAAAAGATGAACTCATCCAAGATGAGACTTTTAAAGACTACGTAAGAATGGTTATGGAGTTAATCATGGCAGATGATGAAAGAGAGAAGAAAAACAAGGCCTTGGAGGAACTAAAAGAAATTGCTATAAAGAAGTATTCGAAAAGAAGTTGATTTTTTTATAGTGGTTGTTGTTTAAGAAGAATATTAATAATTCTAGATGATCATCTCTTATAAATTAATTTAAATGAGATAGTGTCTACTATTAACATTTTTTCAAAAAGAGAAATCATGTATAATTTCATGGTATAGCTCATTAAATTCACTTTCGGTGTAGTAATTAGGGTTCTCTTTCAAAATTTCTACCAACACCTCCAATTCAATACGCTGCTTTCTTTCAATGTTATGCAACTTAGAATTGTTTTTCATTTCCTTTCTGATTTCTTCTTTAACTTCCTTTCGTATAACCTTTGGACTATCATCAAAAAACTTTCTTTGTTCAGATGTAGTATATTTTCTAGGCTTCAATATCTCGAGTAATTTTTTTAACATCATTTATCCTATTAAATATTATCGGTTACTCTTTTTAAATCTTCATGAAATTCATCTATACAATCATCTACTAGCTTACCAGATTTGTAAGGTTTTCCTGATTCCTCAGCATACATCGCTTTAAAAATCATGTCTTTATAATATATTCTTTTAACCCTTTCAATAAAAGAAAGCTGTCTATAAATAATTTGATCTTTATAAGTATAATATTTGACGAGAAAATATGTAAAAGCTGCAAAGAACGAAGCAGCTATAACAAGAATCAAAACATATTTGTTTTGAGTAAAATCTTTTTGAGTGAGAAAAATGAGATGAATAAACCAAAATCCTGAAACCAATATTCCTGTAAGTGAAACAAAATGAAATTTGAAAGTACTGCCCCTGGAGAAATCGTCGTGTAAGGATTTACAACTAAAAAAGAAAAGCGCGGTCACTAACCCAAAAACAAATATCCAGAAATGAAAACTAGATCTACCCCGAAAAGAATGATCTCTATTGATTTGACGTTTCTCTGCATTTATTTTAGCAACATTTTGTTTAGAGGTTTTAACTAGGTCAGTAGCTAAAACGTAATATTGTTCAATATCAATTTTCCTATTTTTTAGATCTTCCAAATATTGATTCTGTAAATCATTCCTACGATTTATTTCTACTGAGTACTTTTGATTATTTAATGGGACTAATTTAGATTTAGCGTTAAAAAAAACATGGAATAAAGAAAGGGTGACTAGCATAAAAGCCATCACCCCTTTTATAAATGGTAATATTTTATTATTGTCCTTCTCTGTGATCGTCTTCATCAATGGTTCCATCGTCTCCTGGGTCAGTGAGTTGTAATTCTGTTTCGCTGATTTCATCATTTAGTGTTTGTCTTTCACAGCTACTCATAAAAAAAATTAAAAATAGCACGCTGAATAAAATTATAACATTCTTCATCTGATAAATATTTTAAGGTTTGTTACCCTAAAATACTATTAAATAAGGAGATTATCCTTTACCAAATGATAATTGAGTTTATTTTTTTTAGACTGATTTGGGGAAGTACTATAGAAATAGTAGAATCAATCCAATTTTATTTTAATATTTATCTTTTAAAAACAATCAAATATAATAAAGATGACAGCTTTTTCAAATACGGTTTTACCGTAAACAGCTGATTTTGTGAGAGTAAAACAATAGTACAACACTGACATATAGGTTTTTATAAAGTCATAAATTTTTGAAAAAAATTTACAACCCTATCTATTTACGGGAACCCGTAAACATTGGGATAACGCTTTTATTTGTATCACTGTGATTCCAAAATTCCCCTTTTACAAATAATGTGATAGCTTCCTAAAAGCATGTACGGTTTCCTTTCTTTTTTAGAGTGTTTGGTTACTTCAATCTAATGGTCATATAAGTGAAGGTTTAAAGAAATAAAAAAAAGAGCTATATCTGAATATTAACTACATAGAAACTATGTTCAATAGCACAGGTTTCTACGATAGATTTGAGAATGACAAATTCGAATATATTCTAGAAACTCAGAACAACAGAATATAGGGTCATTAGTTATAGGTCTTTTACAATGATAGGCTCTTTGAAACAGAATGAAAGTTTAGGTTCCTTATTTAGCTTATAGGTATATATGATCGAACAAGTTCTAAAAGTAAGAACCGATTTGTCTTTGGTTTATGCTTCTAAAAACTATTGTCTTTTAAATTTAATAGGTGCTCCCTCTCAATTAAGCATATCTCTATTTATAGAGAATATTACAGACATCAATCTTGATTATTCATTCCGCCTTCAACAAAATTTATATGCTAACTTTAAAAATATATAGTAACTTAGCAATTAGAAAAATTTAGGCAAACGGCCGCTACAAGCCGAGCAAAATATAAACCGCCGTATTGACCGACGCTACAATCGGATTTATGGTTACTTAATGAATAATGCTTAATTTAAAAAAAGATGATAAACTCATCGAGTTAAAAGAAGTATGTGAAAAACTAAAATTTAAAGACATTCGTACCGCTATCAAATGGTGCAAAAAAACAGGGATACCTGTTATCCCCAGAGGGAAACAAAAGCTTACTTATAAATTTCTTGTTGACATAGAATTAGATAGAGATATTGTAAAATTTCTTAAATCTGAATATCCAAAGTCCTGGAAAGAAATGTATACATTTTATCTTGACAATGACAAACGCGGGTATGTGTTAGCAATAGAAGAATATAAAGTTTCTTCAAGAATCGAAGGAATAGTAAAGTAAATTGTTATTCTCTGAAATTAGAACAATATAGATGATGCCTAAAAGTTTAAGATCTTTTCTAAGGCATCATCTGTATCTTTATGAATAAAATTTCCTTGATACCCAATAGTTGTTGTTAAATGTCCATGCCTATATAACTTTTGCAGCATTTGCAGAGGCACTTTATCCCCAGCTATATTACCGAAACTATGCCTTGCAATATGATTCGTTATTTTTTTATCAATCTCGGCCAATTCAGCTATATCAGAAAGATTATTATTAAACTTTTTAGTTGCTGTTTTTATTTTTGCATACATATCTCTTGCATCTTTGGCATTTGCATTTTTCAATTCAGGAAAAATATAGTCGTTACCCTTTTTCTGATCTTTCCTATAAATTTCTAAAATAGAAATAACTTTTTCTGGCAATTTAATCGAAACCACTTTATTGTTTTTGCCCATTTTATAATACAGCCTATCTTGTTTTATATCACTCCATTTCATTTTTAAAACATCTGCTATTCGTATTCCAGCAAGATAAAACGAAAAAAGAAATACATTTCTAGTATGTGCTATGGTTGTTCCTTCTTGTAAATCAAGATTTTCAATTCTTCGTATTTCAGACTCATCTAATCCTATTTTTAAAGTCTCAGGAAGTTTTATTCTAATTTTATCGGTTCCAAATGGATAATACTTTCTATCTACAACTCCCATTTTAATAGCTCTATTATAAAGTAATCGAATCAATATCAAAATATTCATTATTGACCTTTCACTAACAGTTTCTTTAGCCTGTAAATGATACTTAAAACGGTTTAATAAAGTCTCATCGATTTCATTAAAAGTTAAATTTTCATTTCCTGTAAATTCCAAAAAGCTGTTTACTTTGCTGTTGTCTGAAATTGCTCGATTGTGCTTTTTAGCCTTTCTTAAATTTTTAACATGTTCATCAGCAACCTGAAAAAAAGTTACAGTTTCAGTAACCCCTTTAATCTCATCAATAATTTGTCTAGCTGTAAATGATTTTTTAGTTGCCTCATACTCTAATATAAGATCCTCTATTGAATCAAACTTTTTCCTGATAAGTCTATTTAATTGATGATGTTTCGGATTTTCACTTGTTACTACCCTTGCTTGATCATCCCACTCATCAATACTATTTAGGTTAGTCAAGTATAAATAATTCTGTTTGCGATCTTTAGTTACTCTAATTGCTACTCTAAATATCTTACCTCCCAAGCCATCACTTTTGGGATGTAGTAGTACTTTAATTGTTGCCATAATATGAATATTGAGTCCAAATATAACGAATAAACTCAACCAAAAGGTCATACATAGGTCATACTTTTTGTGTTTTTCGTTGATTTTTAACATTTTCAAAAATCATATAAACCTTTTACATACAATACTTATGATGACATTTAAACACATTAGAAATCATTAGAAATCAAAAAATAATAGACTTAGGATCTAGTGCCGCGAGGTGTGAGAGTTCGAGTCTCTCCGCCCGCACCAAAAAATAAAAGCTTCTCAGAAATGAGAGGCTTTTTTTATGCCTAAAAGCCTAAGCTACTTGCAAGAGACGAGAAGTTTATCCTGAGCCTGGTCGAAGGGAGTCTCTCCGCCCGCACCAAAAAATAAAAGCTTCTCTTAATCGAGAAGCTTTTTTTGTTTAGGTTGTCCCATCCTGAAATAAGTTTGCACAAAATTGACTTATCAGGAAACACTAACAAAAAGTCTACTTAACGCTATTATAATTTAGATTTTAAATTAGGAGTGGTGCCAGTTAGAAAAAGGCGAGACAACCTATAAATAAACCTAGAAGGCTTTCTGCTTTATTGATTGTTAAATGCTTTTTATTAAACGAAAAAAAATTAAAACGTATTTTACGTCTACTCTTAAAGAGTTTTTTTATTGGAATTATTAGTGACTTTGTTTATCTTTTGGTGTCTCAATATATATAACAATAAAACCATATTATACAATGAAAAAGATTCTTTTAATTTTAGCGGTAGTATTAACAGCTAGTTTTACCTCTATAGATAATAATGATATCGTAGAAGCACAGGTAACTTATAGCGGGCAATCTGATAAAGCGTATTATTTTACTAATAAGGATACGGGAAAGGTACTCGAATTTACTTTTGTAAGTAAAAAAGCGATATCTAAGTATGATTTAAGTACAAAAAAACTTACCGGAAAAGAGTTTATAATTACTTATGAAATTGATAACATAGAAATTGTAAGCAAAGATACACAAGTAAAAAAATACAAGAAACGTTTAATTCTTATCGATATAAAGATGACAGAAAACGAAGTAGTCAATAACTAATAATATCTTAGGTGAGAGAGTTTGAATCTCTCTGTCTGCCCAAAACAAATAAGAAACCTGTAAATAATTGATTTACAGGTTTCTTATTTTTTACCCAAATCTTTCACCTATATTATTATCAGCACTTTATAGGTTTTTATGATTATGAATAATTATACTTGTCCATTTATGAAGTAAAAAACGGACTAATTACTAGTGTACAGTTTGCAAGAGAATGATGGTATAAAAATTAAGCTAAAACTCAGAAAATATGATTTATTGATAATTACCTCTATATAAGCGCTACAGCTTAAGTTTCTACTGCTATTTTTATCCTTAAGGATAAAAAAACTCTCCACATCAAAGGATCTGGAGAGTTTACATTAACACTATGGTTATAAAACAAAAAACACGTTTTATTATTTTAATAAAGTATACTTTAATTTCTAGTTTCCTCTTTCAGTACTCTCATTGACGACCTTGATAAAATGAGGTTTATCATAATTACTAGTACATCCTCTATGATGTAATATCTATCATCCTTTTTACGCGAAAATGAAATTGAGGTAAAAAAATAAAAAATAAAGCAAAAATCTATTTCTATTTAGATTCATTCTTAATAAATTTGCAGCAAATATATAATTATTTTAATTCAATCTAAATAAGGATTAGTAATTTTTTAAAATATTCAAAAATGAAACGATTAACACTTTCATCACTTTTACTATTAGTTGTAGTATGTACGATAACTGCACAGGATAAAAAAAAACAAGATAAAAATGCTATAAAAAAAATGTGCGGTTGCTATGAAGTAACCTTCAATTTTGCAGAAACTTTTCAATATAGCAATGATTCTCTTTATAAGCCTTCAAAAACAAAAATTGCCAAAGGGTTAGAATGGGCTCAATTGGTTGAGGAGGATAAAAACAAGATTTCTATTCAGCATCTATTACAAGTAGGTGATCCTTCAAAACCTCATATTGTAAAACATTGGAGACAAGATTGGATATTTCAAAACACAGATTTCTATATGTTCAACGGTAATAATTCCTGGAATTATGAAAGTAAACCTAAATCTGATGTAAAAGGGCAATGGACTCAAAAAGTATATCAGGTAGACGATAGTCCTCGTTATGAAGGCTCTGCAACCTGGGTACATGTAGATGGAAAAAGTTTTTGGGAAAACACAACAGATGCCCCACTACCAAGACGAGAGTATACTAAAAGAAGTGATTACAATGTAACTGTTAGAGGAAACAGACATGAGATTACCAAAAATGGTTGGATACACGATCAAAACAATGATAAAGTAATACGTGAAGCAGGTAAAGCTGATGTTATTTTGGCTAAGGAAAAAGGATTTAATACATATGTAAAAGTAGATGACAATAAATGCAAAGCTGCTGCAAACTGGTGGAAAGAAAACAACCAAAAATGGGCTTTAGTTCGTAATAAATGGGAAAAAGTTTATGGTAGAAACGCCAATTTAGTATTAGAAGCCAAAGTAGATAACAAACCACTATATAAACATCTATTTTCTGATGAATACACAAAAGAACAAGATATTAATAAAGTCATTGAATCTTTTGTAGTTCAATAACAACAATCATGACCGCAACCACAACCACAATAAATAAATAATATAATCATGTCAGTCTTTAAAAAATTACCCCTATTACTACTTCTATGTAGCTTAAATTTGATGTATAGTCAAGCCACTATACAAGGCGTTGTAAAAAGTGAATCTGATGAGGCGATTCCTTATGCAAATGTATTCATTCAAGGAACCAGTCTAGGTGTACAAGCACAAGAAGATGGTACTTTTACGATTACCAATGTTCCTTTTGCCACTCATGAGATAGTAGCTAGTGCTGTTGGATATAATGAACTTAGTCAAAAGACAGCTATATCAGGTGATATATCAGGTCTTGTTTTTGTATTGCAAAATGATACTCAGCTAGAAGAAGTTGAACTTTTTGGCTCTAGAAATAAAAGAGCAGAAAAATTAGAAACACTCACCAGACTACCTTTACAGCCCAATGAGCAGTTACAGAGTATATCTGTACTGTCTCATAAACTTATTGATCAACAAAATGCATTAACGCTAAGCGAGGTTACCAAAAATGTTGCTGGTGTTTATACATTTGCTACATACGGAAATATAAGAGAAAGTATGTCTTTAAGAGGATATAGAGGTATTCCTTTATTAAAAAATGGAGTTAGAATCAATTCAGATTTCAGAGGAGTTGGTGTTATTACCGATATGGCAGGTGTTGATAATATTCAGGTATTAAAAGGGATTTCTGCAATTAGTCAAGGTTTAGGAGGTGATTTGGGTTCTGTAGGAGGAGTCATAAATGTTGTAACCAAAACTCCTAAATTTTATAGCGGAGGTGAAGTAAGTTTAAGACTTGGCAATTTCGGCAAAGTACGCCCCACATTTGATTTTTATGGTCCTTTAGATAAAAAGGAAACCATTGCTTTTAGAGTAGCAGGTTCTTACGATAGAGCAGATAGTTATAGAGTAAAAGTGAATTCGGAGCGTTTTTATATAAACCCTTCCCTTGCATGGAAACCCGATGAAAAAACCTCTATCGTTCTCGAAATGGATTATATGGATGATAGTACAACTCCAGACCAAGGGACCATTAATTTAGGAGATTACGCAACAAACAATATTTTAAAATTGTCAAATGATAAGTTTTTAGGTTTCGAATCTGATAGAAATAATTCTGTAAACACCACTTATGCAGTACGTTTTGAGCGAGAAATAAATGATGACCTAAGCATAAAAGCGGGGTATTTTGCTTCTGATTTAGAAACATATGCAGAGACTTCTTATGCTTTTCAGGGAGGCGGAAGAACTGGATTACCAGAGCTACCTAACACACAGAGATATCGAGAGTATTATGCTCAGGGAAGGAGTGATAAAAATAGTGTTTTACAAATAGATTTGGTTGGTAAAGACATTAAAACAGGTTTTTTAACACATACATTTCAGGTAGGAGTAGATTACAGAAATACTACTTTTGATAATACGGCTTATACGGCTAACTACCCAGACAATGATAACGACCCAGATAATGATCCTCCTACGTATATAGATATCATCGATGTCACTCAACCTATCAATAATATTTTACCTAATGGTGTTACGGTAACACCAAACCCTGCAAGAGCTACAGGATCTAAAACAAAGTCATATGGATTTACTGTCCAGGATAAAATTTCTGTTACCAAATGGGCTGATCTCTTTTTAGGATTGCGATATACCACATTAGAAAGAACTAAAGGTAATTTTATAGGAAGAAGTTTGACCGGAGCAAAACGCGATGATGCCTTTAATCCTTTAGTAGGATTAAATATCAAACCTACAGAAAATATTATTATTTTTGGCTCCTATGCCAGTAGCTCTAACCCTATGACTTCTTTTTACCGGGATGTTAATGGTAAAGAGTTAGGCACAGAACGTTGGGATCAATTTGAAACAGGTATTAAATCGGTATGGTTAAATAAGGCTTTACGTTTTAACGTAACCTATTTTTCGACTTATAGTAAAAACTTAAACTTGCAAGCAATTGACCCAGCAGGTAATTTCTTAGGATATTATTTACAAGGAGGAGAAGATACCAGAAATGGTGTTGAAATAGAATTAATAGGTAGAGTATTGCCTAATTTAGAAATAATAGGAGGGTATTCTTACTTAGATGCCAAATATAAAAATCATGCATCTTATTATTTTAATTCTAGTCCTATAAATACACCTAGGCATACGGCAAATTTTTGGGTACGTTACAACTTCAAAAAATATGTAAAAGGTCTGTCTTTAGGTGCAGGAGCTTATTATCTGGGAGAACGCCCACATAATGTATGGTCCAGAAATTACACACATACCGGAGTAGTTCCTGGTGTTAGGCCTTTTGATTTAAAAGCATATACTACGGTAAATGTACAAGCATCATATAAATTTAATAGTAAATTAAGTTTAGATGTTTTCGGAAATAATGTTTTTAATGAAATTGGATATAATGCATACCGTACAGTATATCTTAACAGGATTCAACCTGCTAGTTTTGGGACGGTATTGCGATATAAATTTTAAATTAAAAAAAATGAAAACAATAAAATTAGTAACCGCATTTCTTTTGTTTGTAAATGTTTTACAGGCTCAGACAAAAAATGTTTTTTTAGAAAGAGAATTCTGGAAAACTAACCCTTCAATAGAAGTTATAGATCAGAAAATAACAGAAGGTAATGATGCAACGGCATTAAATAAAAATGGATTCGATGCTGTAGTATATGCTATTTTGGGAAACGCAGATAATGCAATAATAAAACACTTACTATCTAAAAAAGGGAATGATGTTAATAAGTTAACCCATGATAAAAGAACCTATGTGTTTTGGGCAGCTTATAAAGGAAATCTTGAATTGGTAAAACATCTCATTAATAATAATGCCAGATTAGATTTAAAAGATTCACACAATTTTTCACCATTAACTTTTGCTGCTGTCGCAGGACAAACTAATACAGAAATCTACGATGTATTTATAAAAAACGGGATTGATGTTAAAAGTGATTTAGATGAAAAAGGAGCCAATGCTTTATTACTATTAATTGGTCATTTAAAAGATTTTGAACTTGTAGATTATTTTGCAAGCAAAGGGCTTAACCTTGATAGCGTAGACAACCATGGAAACGGAGCTTTTAACTATACAGCTTATAAGGGCAACAAAACCATGTTGGAGTTATTAATAAAAAAGGGATTGCCATATAAAAATCCAAGTGCCAACGGGGATAACGCTATTTTGGCAGCTACTATAGGCTCACGTAGCGGTTATAATCCATTGAGTTTTATCAAGTACTTAGAAGGTTTAGGCATTAACCCGAACATTACTAATAAAGATGGAATAACACCACTGCATAACATCGCTTATGGTAATAAAGACTTAAACACATTCAACTACTTTTTAGATAAAGGGGTAAATAGTAATCAAAAGGATGATAAAGGTAATACTCCTTTGTTAAATGCATCTCATAACAATACCTTAGAGGTAATAAAATTATTGGTAAAAAAGACAAATGATATAAATACCACTAATAAAGATGAGCATTCTGCATTAACCAATGCAATAAAAAACAACACAATAGATGTGGTTGATTTTTTAATTAGTCAAAAAGCCGATGTAAATGTAATCGATTCTAAAGGAAATAATTTGGTGTACTACACACTAAAATCGTATAATCCCAACAAGGTTGATCAATTCAAAAAGAAAATAGCCGCTTTGACTAAAAAAGGATTTGATATTGCCAAGCCTCAAAAAAACGGAAATACATTATATCATTTAGCCATAGAGAAAAACGACCTGGAATTATTAAAAATGATTCCTGATTATAATATCGATATCAATGCTAAGAATAAAGAGGGAATTACAGTCTTACATAAAGCAGCAATGAGTGCTAAGAATAATAAAATCTTAGCCTATTTATTATCGATTGGAGCCGATAAGACTATTAAAACTGATTTTGAAGAATCTGCATTTGATTTGGCAAGTGAAAATGAAGTATTAAAGGGAAACAACGTAGATTTAAATTTTTTAAAATAAAATGAAAAAAATAGTAACATTTAGACTGTTTCCGATAATAGCATTTGCCATTTTTACAGTATTTGGGTTTAAAAGTACTACAGATAGTAGTCCTTATAAATGCATGATACAAATGACAAATTACACGGGAGAAGGTGCATATATAGTTATTTCTTTATTAGACCCGAACGGAAACTACGAAAAAACACTATTTGTACAAGGTGATGATGAAGAATGGTATCATGATATTACAGATTGGTGGAAATTCTATGGAAAAAAACGTCAAGACATTGATGCGATCACAGGAGCAACTGTAAGTGGCGGTGGACGATCTATCAATATTATTGAAATTGAAAACGATAAGATAGACTCTGGCTATAAAATACGTTTTGAAACCGCTGTAGAAGATCAAGAGTATTATAAAGATGATGTAGAGTTTGAGTTAACATCGGAAACTGTAAAAAGTAAAATTGAAGGAAAAGGATTTATACGATATATTCGTATGATGCCACAATAACAATACGATTAAATGACGATTTCAATTTGGAGATATAGCCACCTTGCTTTGGCTATATCTTCATTTGCTTTTATACTTATAGCCTCTTTAACAGGGATTATTTTAGCATTCGAACCTATATCGAATCAGCTAGAGCCTTATGCTGCAAACAACACAAAAAATCTCACTCTTGCACAAACCATAACAGTATTACAAAAACATTATGGTGAAATAATTGAAATTGAAATCGATAATAATGATTTTGTGTCAGCCTCAGTAATTACCAAAGAAGGAGACAACAAAACCCTTTATGTCGATCCTTTAACGGGTAAAAAGGTAGGCGATATTATCGAAAAAGCTCCTGTTTTTAAGTTTGCGACCAACCTACATCGTTCTTTATTTCTAAAAAGTACTGGTCGTTTTTTTGTGGGACTAGTTTCTTTTATATTATTTTTAATTGCAACAACCGGAGTTCTTTTAATTATTAAAAGACAACAAGGTATACGTCGTTTTTTTTCTAAAGTTATAAAAGAGAATTTTGAACAATATTACCACATACAAATAGGTAGATTAACATTAATTCCTATCATTATAATAGCCCTAACTGGTGTATACTTGTCACTAGAAAAATTTTCACTGCTACCATCCAATATCGTTAAACATCAAATAGATTTTGAGAATATAAAAGAAACCCCCAAACAGCAAATCAAAGATTTTGAAGTTTTTAATCAAATACGGTTAAAACATGTTAGAAAAGTAGAATTCCCCTTTTCTGATGATCCCGAAGATTATTTTCATATAAAACTATCTGATAGAGAATTGAATATTAATCAAGTTACAGGCGAAATATTAAGCGAAGTAGCGTATCCTTTTAATACATTACTATCACATTGGAGCTTGGTGTTGCATACAGGTCAAGGAAGCATATTATGGTCTGTCATACTACTTATTTCCAGCTGTTCTATTTTGTTCTTTATGTATTCAGGTTTTTTAATGACTATAAAACGAAGAAAGAAAAGCCTAGTACTAAAAAATGTGTATCATAAAGACAAATCCGAATACATCATTCTGGTTGGTTCAGAAACCGGAAATACATTTAATTATGCAAGACTCTTCTATGATGCTTTAATTGATTTGGAAAAAACAGTCTTTATTTCAGAATTAAACAAGTATTCCTCCTATAAAAAAGCAGAGCATTTAATCGTATTTACAGCAACTTATGGTAAAGGAGAACCTCCTACCAA
The DNA here is from genome assembly GCF_943373825.1 of Aquimarina spinulae. Lineage (NCBI taxonomy): Bacteria > Pseudomonadati > Bacteroidota > Flavobacteriia > Flavobacteriales > Flavobacteriaceae > Aquimarina > Aquimarina spinulae. The sequence goes on from NZ_CALSBP010000002.1 coordinate 2,003,078, forward strand.
TGCGAAAAGTTTTGAGCAATCTTTTAAAAAAATCGAACCCAAAAAAGAAATGAAATTTTCGGTTGTTGGTTTTGGTTCATTAGCGTATCCAGATTTTTGTAAATATGCGATAGACATTGACAAAATGTTACAATCTCACCCAAAATTTAAATCGACTACAGAACCATACCCTATAAACAATCAATCTTATGAATCTTTTAAAGATTGGTCTTTAAAATGGGGAGAAAAGATTGATTTACCAATACAGGTAAAACAGTTACAAAAGGCCACAAAATCTAAAAATAATAAACGGTTCTCTGTTGTTCATAGATCCCCACTAAATATTGACAATACATTTATACTGCGTTTACGTCCAGAAGAGAAAATACGGTTTACATCAGGAGATCTGCTAGCTTTTTATCCAGAAAACGATGCTGTCGAACGCCTATACTCTATTGGTAAAATTGATGACGATATTCTTTTGAGTATTAAAAAACATGAATTTGGTATATGTTCGACTTATTTTAGTGAGCTTAACAAAAACGATAGCATAACGGCATCAATAAAGCGAAATCCTGATTTTAATTTCCCAACCTATGCAAAAGAGGTTATTATGATTGCAAACGGAACAGGAATAGCTCCTTTTTTAGGAATGATTAGTAAAAACAATAAGAAAGTAAGAACACATCTATTTTGGGGAGGAAGAAATAAACAATCTAATGAATTGTATAACGAAATAATTCAGGACAGTTTAAAAAACAATAATTTAACTACATTTTATCCTGCCTATTCAAGAGCTCAACCAGAAAAAATATATGTACAACATGTACTAAAAAGAAATAGTAATCTAATCACAAAAACATTAGATAAAAACGGAGTTATCCTAATTTGTGGGTCTGTTATTATGCAAAAAGAGGTTATTAATCTCTTAGACAAAATATGTAAAGAAGTTAATAATAAACCAATACGTTATTATCAAAATAAAGGGCAACTTAAAATGGATTGTTACTAATTCTTAATCCAGTCACTAACAATTATATTTTAATGATTTTGAATTTTTAAATAGCCATATTTTAATAGCCACATGATGTGTTTTCCTACTTTTTCTGAAGATATCGTATCACTCTTTATTTGTTTCTTCAACATACCAAACTCCTGACTTGTATAACCTCCAAAGGTACTTAGCACACTATATAAAATAGGGGTCGAAAGATGATTAAACGAATCGTAATAAGAAATAAGAGATTCTTCCTTACTAACTATTCTTTTCCCTTGTTCAGAAAGGATTATTTGTGTGGTATCACTTATTCTTTTTGAAGCATAATGATTGAAATTTTTATAAAAGGCCGGAATCTCATATGTTTTAATAAAATCTATAGTTGCATTCTGTTTACTGGCTCTTTCTAATTGTTTTTCCCAAAGTTGTTCGTGTAAGTAAATACTATTTTTCCAGTCATAAATTTTTAAAGCTCGTTCTCTAGAGTTTTTACTCATTTTTAAGCATAGAGATGGAAAATCCAAAAGCATTTGCAATGCTTGTTGATAAGCTTCCAAATCAATAGCTACAGTCTGGGCAAACTCAAAATGATCGATCAGATTGTAATTATCGTACATCCCTGATTTTAGTGTTATTTCCTCATCCAGATCACACATATACGTAGGAATCAAGAAACCAGTTTCACCATGTTTTACGGTATCTTTATACCCATTCCAATCAGATACCACCTGTGGTACTCCACAAGCCATAGCTTCTATAGGAGTAATGCCAAAAGTTTCCTGGATATTATCTGCAGGAGAAACAAATACATCTGCACAAGAATGATATAAGTGACGTTTGGATACAGGCAAGGGCCTAATTAAAATGATATGGTCATTTAATTGAAGGTCATGAATACATTCATCAATGATTTTGTTAAAAATATCTTCTCCGGCTCCCCCGAGTGCTAGCCTTATTTTCTTTTCAGGATTGTTCTTTATAAGATTTTGAACAACCAATAATAATGGTAGTAAATCTGCTTTATCAAGCGGTGAAATTCTTCCAATCCATAATATAATAAATGCGTCTAATGGAAGTCCAAGTTCACATCTCACCTCTTTTTTATCTCTTGGTTTAAAAATAGTAGTATCGATTCCTATAGGAATTACCTCTGTATTACCTTTAAAACTTAAATCGATGTTATGTGAATCTTTTAGCCTTTCACTAACATGATCAAAAATAGTGTTCAATGCTTTTTGGGCTGCTGTGCTGGTACATATCATCGTATCATAATCATATGTTTTTTTCAACAGAATTTCTAAATACCAATCATGTAAAAGATATTGATAACTTAATACATGAAAAGTAGCACTTATCGGATAGGCTTTTGCGCTATATCGATTTCGCAAAGAAATTGCTTTAGAGAAGTCTGCATCAGTTTCATGCCAGATATCAAAATCAAACGTACTATTTTTCTCCTTTATATCATTAATATCCTTAATTGTAATAGATATATCTTTTCGCTGATTACCAATATCTAATAATTTCCTACGATCATTAAAGGTGTTTTTAAAAAAATCGAAAGTTTGATAAAATTGATAATTCCTTGGTTTACCATGTACAAGTAATCCCTTTAGAAAATCATTCACAGCGATATCTCTTCCGAATATAGTTTCTCCTTCTTTAACAGGAGGGTAACTATTAAGATATATCCCTAGATCATTTTTTTTAACAGCAGACTTCTTTGTCATCATATTATTACTAAATTTTCATTTTGTTTAGCAACCAAAGAACGCATGGTATATTCTAATGCTATTACTGTGTAAAAATCAATATTTGAATATTTGCTCGCTCCTTTATCATTAATATGTTCTTGATAAGCATTTATGAATTTTTTCGGTTCTATATACCCTAAATCTGCCAAATACGAATTTTTAAAAAGCTTATTTACCTGATATTTTGATTGTTGCAATGCATGAAACATGACAGGGCCAAAATCTTCTGGTTTTTTGGGGTGGGTAATCTTTTTAGAGCAACCAGATTGTGCGAGAAATTCTCGTTGTAATCTTCGATTTTTTCGCCAGGAAAAAGGAAGGCTTCTACAAAAATTAATAAGTTCGGGAGTACAATAGGGGCTTACTGGCCAAATATTATTAGAAAGATATACAGGAGAACCATATGCCACAGCTTCTACAGATGAATCAGGCATTAATGATTTAGGTGCTCTTTTTATCGAATTTACTGTATCAGAGTATGTTTCATATAAATCATCTTTTATAAACAAAGGCACTTCATTTCTTTGTAAATGCGCACTAGACATATATGATTTTTTGTCTTCGTTATCCATTTCATTCCAATAGGGAAAAAATAATTCATCACCGCCAAAGCCTGTAAATAACAGATCATTTTTATTTTGTTTGGCCAAGGATAACAAATGATTAAATGCGGCATGATAACACCCTTCCCAAGGAACCATTTCTGCATTAGTTATCCTATAACTATTTCTAGAAAAAGGTAAAAAATCTTCAATATGTATGCTTGTATCGTCATATCCAAACCTGGCAATAAATTCATTTCTTCGCGATATTTGAGCACCTTTATATTCGTCCATTACCAGCAAACCATAAGTTTGTAACTTAGTAGATGTTAAAGACGAAGCTATAATAGAGATAATCCCAGAATCAAGACCACTACTCAATTCTGTCGATATGGTTTTTACATCATTATGTATCCACCGTTTCATAGAATGATTAAGAATTTCTTTAAACATCCCAACAACATCGGCATCGGGTTTAAGCTCTCTAGCAAAAGGTTGTTCGAGAGATAGTGGATATGTAATTTCTAAAGTATCATTCCCACTCCAATGTGCTACAGATCGCTCTGTTAGTCTATGCATTTTCGGGAATATTGTTTTTTTTGAATATGGTCTGTAGTATGTAATAAGATAATGAGAGGCTAATTCTTTATCTAATGTTAGCGAAGAAAGATGTTTGTAATGTTCTTTGGGATTCCAATGCCCTAATAATTTATTATTACTTTCTACCAAATAGATTGGGGCAACTCCCCATTTTCCTGTATGAATAGTAATGGTATTGCTATCTATTAAAAGAGAAATATAATGCAGTGACCACTGTCTAAGGTTTTTTGTTACTTCATGAAACTCGTTATCACAAACAATACGTAATGTACTCTTTTTAGTTTCTTTAGTTATTATCTGGGCATTACGTTCTCTAACAACAAATAGATATTGTGTTCCATTAGTAATAGCAAAAGATTCTAACGATTGATGTGTAAATGGTTCTATACTACTCTCATCAAAACACCATCCTTTTGGTGTTGCAGCACAAGGATAAATAATATCTTTTATATCAATCGAAAAACTAATCATAAGCAAAAAGATGAGACTGTCTTAAAAATCTCTTTTTATACTATTTTGAGTCTAATGATTCAATACATTCCTGCTATAATCTATTTGACAAATAGGATTGTTTACATTTTTAAAGCAGCCTCATCTTATATTTATGTTATCCATTCTTTTTACCTTGAGCATCTCTGTCTCCATCTCTTTTTCCTCTCAATTCTATCATTGAAGAGTTTCTTTCTGGAGAGAAAGTTTTGTTCTTAAAAAGATCTTCTCCCGTAGGAATATTACTGTTAATTTTCATAATATAAAGTTTTAATAATTAATGATTTATATCATAAATGTAACTTATCCATGATAGATAACAAATACGTATTTATACCTGAAATTTTAAACCTTTGAGTACTATTTATAAAATAATTGAGAAAAAGTATTTTATATAAAATGATGATATTCTAAAAAACAATTCTATAGGATTTGTGAGTTTACTTTTGCAAGTATTTTGCTTATAATAGTATAATCAAATCAAACAAAAAAAACCTGACAAGTTAAACTCATCAGGTTTATAAATAGACACTAAATTAAGGGCAACCTTTACAAATCAAATCATTACTACTTATTATTAACCCCTTAATTTCCTCTATTTTTAAAGATATCTAGTTCAAGGCCTACCCAAAAACTATCCTTCTTTATTTCCACCACTTTCGTAACCCATTGTGATGTTATCTATTGCATTTTTTAATGTAGTATCAATTTCTTTTAGGGCACCATCAATTCTAGAAGAATAATATTTATATTCTTTACCATTAAAACGTAATGTAGTAATTGGCTTATCTCTCACTTTTTTAAAAGCCAAACCTTCGTATGAGTCTTTATTCAACATCGTTTTTAACGCTCTAAATTCCTGTTCTTCTAGCTTAGCTTTTATATTTCCTTTTACAGAAACGTGATGTATTCCCGAGTAAGAAACCGAGCCATCTTCATATATCCATACATCATACACCGGGCATTTTCCCATACAAGATCCTTTTGAATAATATACTAGTGCTTCATCTTCTGAAGTATTTGCAGTAGCATTTTTGGTGGATTGACAAGAAAAGCTTACCATTATTAGTATTATCATTACATATTTCATGCGCTATCTTTTTTAAGTAGTAGTGGTTTGAATGATTAAATCACTACTACAGTTTTTATCATTTTAATGCTTGTGAATACCACAGTGTGTTTTATTTTTATTACCAAAAGTATTTGCATTTTTCCATGATCCGGGAAGAGGTAGGAAACTTCTGCTACTTTTTGAGATATTGCCTCTTATATAATTTCTAAGCTTTATCATCTCTGCATTATCATACATCATTTGTATCTTTTTTTCTGCTCTACTGCTTCCATTTGCTCCTCCTGCTCTGGTCACAAACGTAGCAAAGACCTCTGCGATATCTTCTCCGGGATTAGTAGAAGCATATTGCGTTACATAACGCTCTTTATATTTATCATAAAATTTTTGTGCATCACTTTCATTATTCACCTTTCGAAATTCTTCCCAGATATCAGCCCAATGATTTTGATATAGCTTATTAATATTAGAATTATCTCTGGAGCACCCTTCTCCTGTAAAGAAATTTTTGCAATCGCCTTGAGATACAGAAGAATCAACCTGCACTTTATCCAAAGTGATGATATGTCCAAATTCGTGCACTATAGTATATGCCAGTTCTCCTCCTGCATTAAATCCTCCTTGATATGCAAAATCTATCGCAATACCCATCTGCCACTTCGAGAGGTCTTGTGTTCTTTCTACTACATATCCAGCGGTTCCATCATTTTCGCCAGCAAAAATTACAAACTCACTCATTCTTGATCTATAATCGGGCGGAACAATCTTTTTTACTAAGTCCCATATTTCCTCATGCTTTTTAGTATCCTTTTGAAACTCTAATAATTTCCCGGTTACTTTATAATCTTTTTCTTTTATGATTTTATCGCCATCAATTTTATAAAGAGTTATACTTCCACCATCACCATTAGTCTCACTATCAGTTCCTGTATCACCACCAGTAGTACCTGGGGTATCTGTATTCGGATTCGGTTGTGGACCGGCTGCATCATCATCTTTACTACAGGATTGAATAGAAATTGTCGCTATACTCAGAAAAATGATCAGTATATAATTCCATCTTTTCACGTTGTTCATGTTTTATTTTGGGTTAAAAATTAAACGTCCTTTCTTACACAACAGTGAACTTCTAAAACACCCTATTTTTTTATTTACTTTTTTTTAAAATCTTCTATATTTTTTTTAGAAATAGGGTAAAAGCAAAATATACTGTTGTTATAGTATATGGAGATATCATTACAATAAAAGCTTAAGTAGAAGGCAATCAAAGAAAGAAAAAACAACATCTTTCTATACTTTTTCTTTAAATACCGTAGTTTTGAAAAAAAGCTAAGTATTTCTAAGATGTCAGAAAAACAAAAGTCTGTTTGTGATGAAAAAAACTTTAGGATGATTTTTGATAATCATTCTGAAGTGATCCTGAATTTCATTTATTATAAATGTGGAGATATGAAACAGGCAGAAGATATAACACAGGATGCTTTTGTAAAACTTTGGAAAAATTGCAAGAAAGTACTTTTTGATAAAGCAAAGTCTTTTTTAATGAAAGTAGCTCAAAATGCTTTTTTTAATGAATTAAATCACGAAAAAGTAATCTTAAAGTATAATCAGCAAAGCTTCTCTTCTATTCAATATGATTATAGCCCAGAGTTTTTAATGGAGGAAAAAGAGTTTATGGTAAAATTACAACGTAGTATTTCTGAACTCCCGCCAAAGCAAAGAGAAGTTTTTCTATTAAGCAGAAAAGACAAGAAAACCTATAAAGAAATTGCCGAGATTATTGGGTTAACCCAAAAAGCGGTAGAGCGAAGAATGCACTTGGCATTATTAGAATTAAGAGAAAAATTAGGGCGCACGGTTTAACAAGAGAACAAAAAAATGGAAAAGTCAGATAACATAGATGTTTTTTTAGCCAAATGGGCCAGCGGTGAATTATCCGAAGAAGAAATCAATGCTTTCAAAAAATCTAAAGATTATACTTTATACGAAACTATTCTCGAAGGAACAAAGTTACTTGAAGTCCCCACAGTAGACAGAGAAAAACTTTTTGATCGTATTCAAGAAGATGTCTCTAAAGAGAAAAAAGTAATCTCTTTGATTCCTGGATGGGCATATGCAATCGCTGCAAGTATTGCACTAATCCTTGGGTATACTCTATTTTTTAATCAAAACATTACACATCAATCCGGATTTGGTGAACGACTAGCAATAACACTTCCTGATGGTTCTGAAGCAATTTTGAATGCTAAATCAAAACTATACTATAAAAAAGGAAGCTGGGAAAATACCGAACGAATCGTATTTTTAGATGGAGAAGCCTTTTTTAAAGTGAAAAAAGGAAATACATTTACCGTAAAATCTGATCATAATTCTGTTTCAGTATTAGGCACGCAATTTAACGTTAATGCTTCTTCTAAATTTTTTGAGGTGATCTGTTATGAAGGTAAAGTAAAAGTAGAAAATGGAATTTCTTCGAAAATTATTACCAAAGGACAAGCAGTAAGAAGTATTGATTCATCATTCGAAGAATGGGAATTAAATGACACCGCTCCTTCATGGACTTCAGGAGAAAGTAGCTTTGTCAATACCCCATTACAGCAGGTGATATCTGCTCTCGAAAAACAATATAAAATTACTATTAAAAGTGAGCGCATTGGTGTCGATCAGCGATACAGTGGTGGGTTTGCCCATGATAATTTACAAAATGCTTTGCATACTATTTTTGATGCAATGGATATTAAGTTTATTTTTATAGACAAGAATACTGTAGAATTGTCTAAAGAATAAATGAAATACCACTTTTTATTGCTTATTTCTCTTTTTTTTCTAACTGCAAATGCTCAAGAAAAAAAGAAGGACATACATTATATTGACCTCTCATTAGACGGTTTTCTAACCGAAATGGAAGGGCTTTTTGATGTGAAATTTTCTTATAATACTTCGTCATTCACAGATATAGTGATCACGATAGATCAAAACGCTATATCATTAAACGAAATTATAGCTATTGTATCCGATCAATACCCAATACATTTTACACAAGTTGATGAGCGATACTACGTTGTTAAACTTAATAAAACAACTCCTTTTTGTGGATATCTTACCGATGAAACCCACACTCCTATTGAGGGAGCTACTATACTTAACGAAGTAAAAAAATCAGGGACCTCATCTGATGATAAAGGCTTTTTTTCTTTAAAAGACAATAGCGTATCAGACACTTTAATTATTTCATACCTTGGATATAAAACCATTGCTATCCCTCTTAAAAAAGTAATCAACAAGAAATGTGACACCTATATTCTATCTCCCGAAGATTTTGTGTTAAACGAAGTTATAATAAAGGAATATCTAACCTCTGGAATAGTAAAAACCAGAGATGGTTCGGTTAAAATTCAACCTAATAATTTAAATATAATTTCGGGATTATCTGAGCCCGATATTCTGCAAAATATTCAACTGTTGCCTGGGATAGAAAGTCCGCTAGAAACCGCTTCAGGAATTTATATAAGAGGTGGTACTCCCGATCAAAACCTAATTCTATGGGACGGTATTAAAATGTATAATTCTGATCACTTTTTTGGACTTATTTCTGCTTTCAACCCATACATCACCAAAGATATTACTATATACAAAAGTGGAACCCAGCCTATTTATGGAGATCGTGTCTCGGGAGTTATTGATATCAAAACAGATCAAACTGTACCCGATAAAACACACGGAGGTATAGGAATTAATATGACTCATGCCGATGGATATTTAAAACTTCCTATTTCTAAAAAAATCGGGGTTTTACTATCGGCCAGAAGATCTATTACCGATGTTATTGATACTCCAACAATTAACACCTACTCTAACCGGGCTTTTCAGAACACAAGTATTACTGATAACAGGTCTATTTTTGATCCCGAATCTTCAGAAAGTAAAGAGCTATTTTATTTTACCGATGTAACCTTAAAATTAATTGCCAATCTTTCTAAAAAACACGATATCTCTATTTCTAATTTGTTTACTCAAAACAAACTTGATTATTCTTTTAAGGATTCTCAATTTGCAGATATGTCACAGGATAAACTTGCTATTAAAAATTTTGGAACAAACATTTCCTGGGATAGCAAGTGGGGTTCGCGATTCTCTACAAAAACACAATTTTCATATTCTGAATATCTACTCGAGTACCAGGGAAGGAACCTCTTTATTAATCAAGATCTAACTATAGAAAAAGAAAATGCCATCGAAGAATATGGACTATTATTTCATTCTGACTGGACTATTAATCCTCATTTCACTTTTTCTAATGGATATCAATTCTACTATAACCGAACAGCATTTTATCTAAGAGAAAATGATGCTGAAGTCGGAAATTATCAAGAGAATCCTACTCATAGTTTTTATTCTCAATTACAATATAGTGCTCCCCAAACTTGGCTGGTTAGCTTTGGCCTAAGAGGAAATTATTACGCCGCATTACAATCTGCTTTTATCGAGCCCAGATTCTATGTAGAACGAAAAATAGGAAAGCATTTTAGGGTTAAAGGATCTGCAGAAGTCAAAAATCAATCCATTAGTCAAGTGATTGAGTTTGCCACTTTTAATTTTGGCCTCGAAAATCAGTTATGGGTTGCAGCACAAGAAGATGATATCCCATTGTTGAGAAGTCAGCAATACACGCTGGGCACTCTTTTTCATAAAAAAAACTGGAATATCGAAATAGATACCTATTACAAAAAGATAAAAGGACTTACTTCGCTAACCAGAGGGTTTGAGTCTACTTCGGGTGACCTGTCTGAAGGAGAAAGTATCTCTACGGGAATAGATTTATTAATTAAAAAGAAAGCGGGTAAGTACTCTACCTGGCTTGGGTATTCATTTTCTGATACCGAGTTCACATTTAATACGCTTAATCAAGGTAAAGCTTTTAAAGGAAATAATAATATCACGCATTCTGTTTCGTGGTCTCATGCTTATCAGTGGAAGAAATTTCAGTTTTCGTTGGGGTGGAAATATCGTACCGGTACTCCATATACTCCTTCATTAGGGCTTACAATAGTAGATGATCTGCCCATTGTTCAATACGGTGCTATAAACTCTAAGTCGCTACCCGATTATCATAGACTGGATTTTTCTGTAGTATATGATTTTAACTGGTCATCAAAAAACGATAGAATAAAAAGCCGCCTGGGCTTCTCTTTATTAAATCTATATGGAAGGAAAAATATCTTAGATCGAAGTTATCCGCTCTATCAATTAACAGATAGTGAAAATAATATTTCTTATGAATTAAGAGAAGTCAATAAATCTTCTTTAAATATCACTCCTAATGTTACGTTTAGACTAAGTTTTTAAATGAAATGGTTTACTATCGCATCAATGAGAAATTAGCGGTAAACTCTTTTAATACACCGTTTTCTTTATACACTACTTTGAACCAATAATCTGCTGAAAATAATCGCTTCCCGTTATAGGTGCCATCCCATCCTGCACCTCCAGGTTGCAATACCTTTATTAATTTCCCAAATCGGTTAAAAATATATAGATTTTCAATTTCTATGGCCCCACAGCCACTGGTATTAAGATTCCAGGTATCATGAATCCCATCTCCATTAGGCGTAAAATATTTGGGATATCCCATAATACAGATTTCAATTGTATCACAACCACAGCCATCAATACTACATACTGTTATTTGATGAGCTCCAGGGGTTAAATCTTCAAAAACATTACTATCCTGAAAAATACCTCGATCCAGGCTATATTCATATGTACCTTCACTTTCTACTTCTACCGTCACGCTGTTATTTTCTGAAAATGCCTGCACACTTTGTGCACTAATAACCGGAGGTGTTCCTTCCAAAATCGTAATCATAAAACTAGATTCATTATTACACTCTGGTATACCAGCATAGATATAGATCATTTGCGAACTGTAAATCTCGGTACCGGCATCTAATTGTGTACCTGTTGCGTTACTGCCGGTATAATACGTTCCATTGAGAATGACCGGCAATTCATATGCTCTACAGATTTCAATATCATCTAAGGTGGTTATTTCTGGGGTATTAGTTATGCTAACATTTTGTGATGCACTGCCTGTACAAATATCGGTAACTGTTACAGTATAGCTACCTGATTTGGTAGTTGTAAGCGTATTTGAGGTTTCGTTGGGAATAACATTACCATCTAACTCCCAAACATAAGTAGCAGCAGTACTAAACGTTCCTACAGCAGCAAGCGTAGCTTCACCTGAACATGTTTGTTGAGTTACTGTCATATCTACTACTAAGGCATTGGTAATCGTAACTGTTTTGGTAACACTACCTGCACAACCGTCAGTAACCGTGAGCGTATAATCACCTGATACAGTAGCTGTAAGCGTATTTGAGGTTTCGTTGGGAATAACATTACCATCTAACTGCCAAGCATAAGTAGCTGCAGTACTAAATGTTCCTACAGCGGTAAGCGTAGCTTCACCAGAACAGGCTTGTTGAGTTACTGTCATATCTACTACTAAGGCACTGGTAATAGTAACCGTTTTGGTAACACTGCCGGTACAACCATCAGTAACCGTGAGCGTATAGTCACCAGATACAGTAGCTGTAAGCGTATTTGAAGTTTCAGTTAATGGATTACCATCTAACTGCCAAGCATAAGTAGCTGCAGTACTAAATGTTCCTACAGCTGCAAGCATAGCTTCACCAGAACAAGACTGTTGAGTTACTGTCATATCTACTACTAAGGCATTGGTAATTGTAACTTTTTTGGTAACACTGCCAGAACAACCGTCAGTAACCGTGAGCGTATAATCTCCTGATACAGTAGCTGTAAGAGTATTTGAAGTTTCGTTGGGAATAACATTACCATCTAACTGCCAAGCATAGGTAGCTGCAGTACTAAATGTTCCTACAGCAGCAAGCGTAGCTTCACCAGAACAGGACTGTTGAGTTACTGTCATATCTACTACTAAGGCACTGGTAATTGTAACTGTTTTGGTAACACTGCCGGTACAACCATCAGTAACCGTGAGCGTATAGTCACCAGATACAGTAGCTGTAAGCGTATTTGAAGTTTCAGTTAATGGATTACCATCTAACTGCCAAGCATAAGTAGCTGCAGTACTAAATGTTCCTACAGCAGCAAGCGTAGCTTCACCAGAACAGGACTGTTGAGTTACTGTCATATCTACTACTAAGGCACTGGTAATTGTAACTGTTTTGGTAACACTACCAGCACATCCATCGGTAACCGTGAGCGTATAGTCACCAGATACAGTAGCTGTAAGCGTATTTGAAGTTTCAGTTAATGGATTACCATCTAACTGCCAAGCATAAGTAGCTGCAGTACTAAATGTTCCTACAGCAGCAAGCGTAGCTTCACCAGAACAGGACTGTTGAGTTACTGTCATATCTACTACTAAGGCACTGGTAATTGTAACTGTTTTGGTAACACTACCAGCACATCCATCGGTAACTATTAAGGTATAATCGCCTGATGCAGTAGCTGTAAGCGTATTTGAGGTTTCGTTAGGAATAACATTACCATCTAACTCCCAGGCATAAGTAGCTGCAGTACTAAATGTTCCTACTGCCGTAAGCGTAGCTTCACCGGAACAGGACTGTTGAGTTATTGACATATCTACTGCTAAAGCAGTAATCTTAACTGTAAAATTACTACCATTCGAACCCGAACAACCATTACCATCAACGATACGCACATAAATTGTATCATCACTGGTTACTGTATAGGAGGTAGGGTTTGTTATAGGGTTTACTCCATTATCAGCATTTGTTTCTGTGGTATAATAACTTACAGTAAGTCCCGTTTGGCCATTAGTTGCCAGAGCATCATTAACTGTAAGATCAAATTCTGCTTGACCATTTTGATCTGCACAAGCTTCCAGATCTTTTACAGGACCTACCTGTAGTCCCCCGCTTAAATTCACTTCGATCTCATCTTCTCCCGGGCATTTTGCTCCGGTAACAATAACGGTATAGGTACCTGATTGGGTTGCCGTAAGTGTTTTTGTATTTTCATTAGGAATAGGTATTCCATCTAATTGCCATTCAAATTGCATTGAAGAATCAAAAACTCCCTGAGCAGTAAGTGTTGTTTGTTGTGCGCATGTATTGATATCTGGTCCAAGATCTACTTTAAAATCTCCAAAAATACTGTTTTGTATAAATACTCCTCCATCAAATTGATGATCTCCTCTATCCGCAATTACTAATTTTAAAGTATACGTTTCTCCCGGAGTTACTTTGGATGTAGCTGTTAATAGTGTTGTACGACCGTCAAACTCTATAGGAGAATTAGTTCTTTTTTCTATAGAGTTCCAATGGCTTACATAAAATTCTGGAAAAGAATTAGGATCAATACAATTTGCACTAGGGTTATCATAAATAGTTTTGGCACTTACTGGTAGGTTTGTACCAGGAATTAATGCTATATTTTTGCCTTCATGTGCAAAAAGAGTGTTATCTTTTTTCCTGTCGGGAGTAATTCCAGGGCCTTTAATAATAAATGCAAAACCATCCTGATAGTCTAAGTTACCTGAATTTTCAAAACACGAGTCGTCTTCATATTCATCTGATGCAAATACATAATCAAAAGATATTTTGTCTACTGCAGGAATAAATGTAAATGTAATACTGGTCGCATTAAAGGTTGCAAAAGAATTCTCTAATCTATCATCCAAAATCTCTTTCAAGTCTGAATCTCCAGTCCAGCTTGCATCTCCAAATGAAAAATTGCCTCTTTCATTGGGCCCTTCTACCTCTGATGCAGATCCTGAAGTGAGTACAATTCCTTTTTTTAAAGGAAAAGAGTGTTCTACATTTTCATCGGTTGTTCCTCCATATGTAAAATAGCCATAACTATTTCCGTGATTGGGCGTAGATCCTGATACCACTTTAATATCTGTTACCCCTCCTGCACAACCTCCTATTAGTATATCCTCTGCAAGTTCTTCTAATGACAAATTCGAATTTGGATCTCCCATAGGATGTACATCAATAGGTACTAAAACCGGATTAGTAGTTAATGTTGTAAAAATAGCCGAAAGGCTATAGGCAGACTGATCCCCCCCACATATACTACTCACCCTTACCAGATAGGTAGTGCTTAATGTTAGCCCGGTAAGCATAACCGGTGTTGTAGTGGTTGGCAGATCAATCCAATTGGTAGCATTTTGTTCTTTATACTGTACATTATAAGTCGCATTGGGTACCGCAGTCCACGATACAAGTGCAGTTGTCGTAGTAATACTTCCTAAGGGAACTGATACTCCTGTAGGGACAGTCGCATTACATACCGGGGCATCTGTAGTAAACGTTTCAGAAGATGTATATCCCGAAGTACTAGTATCAGGACATTTGCTTTGTATCTGTACTTCGTATTCTGTTGCAGGATCTAATCCAGTAAGCGAATACGGAGGAGAGGTTACTGATACTTCTGTCCAGTTAGTATCTCCTGTTTTTCGATACCGTAAATCATAAGTTGCATCGGTAACCAGATTCCAGGATATTTCTGCCGTAGTATCGGTAATTGTAGCTACTGTTAATCCTGTGGGAACGGTTGCCATGCAATTATTCTGTCCTGTAATCGTAAAATCAGCATTAGAAATATCATAAAAAATATTACCTGATCCGCGAATCATAATCCTGTTGGTCGTTCCGGGAAGATTCGGCACGGTAATACTTGCCGTTCCTGTATTGGGTACTGTAGCAATGGTATTGGTATAGGTATATCCTCCATCGGTAGACAATAGGATGATTACATCGGTTGTGTTGATCCCGTTAGCTGTAGTACCTGCAACATCCCAGGTTACTGTTTGTGTACTATTTGCAGCCCAGGTTACGGCAGTATTAGGAGCCGTTACCAGAAAAGGCCCTGTATTAGCTACTGTGACCACCATGTCATCACTATTGTTCTGACCACCTGCAGCATTATTGTCCCTTACTGTAAGCCTAAAATTCATGGTTCGGGCGACTGTGGGGATTACTCCCCATGTGGGTGCCAGGTTCCCAGCAATCACTGCCGGTAGACTGGGCATATATCGATCAGGAGCTGTACTCGGTGGTATTGACCTAAACATCGGTCCCTGAGTAGCAGTGGGTAAAATCGGCACAGCCCCCTGCTCATTATCCATCTGCTCCCAGGCATAGGTAAGGGCATCGCCATCAGGATCAGTACTATCTCCTTCGAGGATAAAAGCAGTCCCATAGGGTATCGTATGATCACTACCTGCACTGGCAGTAGGTGCTGTATTACTGATATTAGTTAATATTCCGCAACTAGTAGAGGAAATATAATCATATATATTATGAAGACTAATCGCATGAAAGTAATCATCACTATTATTTTGTACATTTTGAGGAGAACAAATCCCGGCATATGCCATAATGGTTGTACCACTTCCAGGCTCAAAAGCAGTAGCTGCATTTTGGTTTCCACCACCACAAGCTCCTGTTGTTCCATTAAACGTATGAGGAGCTCCGAACTGGTGTCCCAACTCGTGAGCTACATAATCAACATTAAAGGCATCACCTATTGGGTTTTGACTACCTGTTACTCCTGCTGCTTTTCTAGAACCACATACAACCCCCAAACCAGCAACACCACCACCACCTGTACTAAACACATGTCCAATATCATAATTTTCACTTCCGATATTGGTATTACATATTGATGGATTTTGGTTAATCAAACTGGGGTCATTAGAAGTAAATCCATCTCCGGGAGTTAAAAATATAATTTTTTCATTATCAGGAATAATCTCCATAGTAATTGCAAGTTCTCTTTCAAAGATTCCGTTCACCCGTGTCATGGTAGTATTCATTGCCCCAAGAACAATTCCTTTTTTTACAACATCGGTAGCTCCGCCTTGTCCGGCAGCATTCACATGATATTGTGCATACTCTCCATTACAGGCAAGTGCCAAGCGGTATTTTCTATGTATTCCATCATTGGCATTTCTTTGTCCATAGAGATTTCTCTTTGTAGCCGTTTTGGATTGTACGGTTTCTTCTACTTCACAACTAAACTGCGATAAATTTGCCGGCAGATCTCTTTTAGAAAACGCCATGTAGTACTGTTTGTCTTTGTTATAAGGATCAATATATATAGTGCCTTGCGGCATACCCAGAATCATCCCATGAAATCCTAATGAGGTCACACTAAGTGCAATGGTAACAGAAGCGTCCTCGAGAGCAACTCCCATGTAGGATTTGATATCAGGATATTTTACTGCCAAATCAGGATGTAGTATCGAGGCTTCCTGTATTTTAAATTTGATAAGCTGACCATTCTGATCAGGAAATTCGACAATCAATCCTGCTGCTCTAGAAGCAGTATTTCTGTCTGGAGCTTTTTGCAGATGAGTAGTAAAAGATTTTAGATCAAGATTCAGCAGGGTATAATGATCTGGATCAACATTGTTGTTTGTTTTGGAAATATTTCTGAACTGAGGAAACGATACAATATCCCAGTATTTGGATTGTGAAAAAGCAGATACAGAAAAAGCAAAGACTAATATTGGAAATAGAGTGTTCCTTATCATCATAATTACTGTAAAAATTTATATCAAATTATATAGGTAGGTTTCGAAGAGTAATAAACTTATGGGTTAGAATTAAGGTTAGAGTAAGCAGATAATTTTGTGAGCGCAAACATAGCTCAACCACAGAAATCACAAAGTAAAAATGAAGTTTTGTGACGAATACCCAAGAAATAGGGGCGAATTTTTAATTACTTAATAACATGATTTTTATGCTTTTGCATCAAAAAACAGTTTACATATATGTAAATCACATATTAATCTCAATTTAGAAGTAGTATAAACTTGCTTCATAAAAAAAACCGGTAAAATTTGATTTTACCGGTTTCATCTAAATAGTTAATTCAATATACACATTATATAATTGAATTGGGGTTATGTGTATTACTCAAAAGAGGTTTCTCCTTTGTTAGGATTATACACATAATTAAATGTATAATATTGTGACTTTTTAGAAGTATCTTCATCCTGATAATAACTCAGTATTTCTACTTTTGCATAGTTACCGTTACGGGTTTTAAAAACAAGTATTTTTCCAGGGATTGGAGAGATCAAATGAGTTGGAGGTCCTGCATAATTATACCAACCATTATCACTTCCTGTAGGGATCGCAAATGCAGCATCTGCATCTTGACTAAAAGTTACATCTTTTGCACTGGTTACCCCTGCAAATGTCCCGGTAACTATTGCTGCTCCTACATTACCATTACGTGAGGGTTCTTCTGCAACACCAGTAACTGTTCCTCCATTAATTGCTATGGTAGTACCTCTAAATGCAACATCCCAATCGGTATCACTGGTAGTTATTTTTCCTGTTTCAAAATCAAATTTGGTAAATGCTCCTCCTATAGGGTTTCCAGTTCCCTGACCGCCTGTTTGTATAGCCTCAAGGTTAGAAATTTTCTCAGATTTAACAGGTACAGGAGTAGGTGCATCATCATCGCTGCTACACGAAATAAGTACTGTACTAAGTACTAAAAATAATATTGATAATTTTTTCATTGTCATGACATTTAAAATATTAAAATTGATAGTTAAGTTTTGCATATAATTGTATCCCTGGTAAAGTGGGAATGTTATCTTCGGTATAATCAAAAAGATTGTTTGCACCTATTTGTAGTGTAAAATTTTCGTAAAAAGTCTTACTGGCTGCAATATTTGCTGTCACAAATCCATCGACAAAGCTGGTGTCATAATCATCTATAAGGTCATTACCGTTAGTGTCAAACAAGGCGTATTTACTTCTATATAACAGCCTTAGATTTATATTCGCTTTCGCGGAAACGATATCATAAAAAACTTTAAAGTTCGCATTATGCCTCGAGCGATTCACAAGTCCAAAATATTCTGATCTTGAGACTACAACTGTTTGGTTAGTTTCGGGATCACGAGCAAATACTTCGCCATTTTTTACTTGTTTTTCTTTTTCTTTATCAAAAGCGTAGAGTAGTTGGTAACCGGCGCTCAATCTTACATTATCGATTATTCTATAGTTGGTATTAAACTCTATACCTGTCGTGTATATTTCATCAAAATTGAAATAGCTAAACACATTTTGCCCATTAGTTTTACGAGCGATAACACGAGTATCGATTAGATTTTTAATATCGTTTCTAAAGAAATTGAGTTCTGCATTCCATCGCTTTTCATTATAAGTTAATCCTGCATTATATCCTATAGAGTTCTCTGCTTCGAGGGGATCTTGTAATGATGATTCGGGAACAACCACATCAAGAATTTGACCCTGAGCTTGTAGTTCATTTAATTTTTCTAAAGCCACATTATATCCTAGTACGGTATACCCCACCGCAGAGTTTGTAAAATCAAAATAAAGCTGTCTAAAATCCGGAGCTTTAAAACCATATCCTATAGAAGCTTTGGCAGCCAATGCATCTGTGATTTTATACCGCAATGCAAGCTTAGGACTAAACTGGTTATTATATTCTGAATGATTATCAAAACGTGCTCCCGCAATGACGTTTAATCGCTCAATAAAGTTTACATCATATTGAGCATACACATACTGAGAGTTAAAATCTACTTGTGTATCAAAAAAAGTACGATCTAACTCATCGTATTGAAAACCTACCCCAAGAGTAAGCTTGCTTCTATCTTTAAATACGTAGGTAGTTCGTATTTCTGGCCGCAATAAACGCTGATCAAAATCACTATTGCTTACTATATCTCCAGAACCAGAGTCTACCAGTTCTTCTTTGGCATTGTAATTCGTATAATAAAACTCGTATTGAGTAGTTAGATCATCACTCCATTTGTGATCGAGACGTATGTGACTGTTCCATTCTTGTTCCTCGCTATCTCCTTCAAAACTCGTAGTATTAGCTGTGAATCCTGCATCCTGGTATTGCGTATATAAACGACCCGACAGAAATAACGAAAACTGATCAGAAAAATCATAATATAACCTGCCATTAAATGTATAATTCTCGAATGGATTTACAGTTTGCCCTGCAGTATCAGGAGTGAGATCATAGCCTTCGCTAGAAAATCGGTTTGCAAAAATACTATAACCAAGTTTCTTAATACGTTGCTTAATATTTACATTAATATCCTGCTGGGTATAACTGCCTATTCGATAAGAAGCATTTCCCGATAGCACATCACTTTTTGGTTTCTCGGTAATGATATTAATTACGCCTCCCAAAGCTTCAGAACCATAAAGGCTACTAGATGGCCCCTTAACGACTTCTACTTGTTTTATATTACCAACGGTTAACCGATTTACATCAAAGTTTCCTGCTTTTCTACCAACCAGAGGAACACCATCTATAAGAATTAAAATATAGTCTGAAGCAATCCCTTGTATTTGCACCCCTTCAAAACCGCTTTCATCGGCAACAGTTATAATCCCTGTTTGCTCATTTAGAATTTCATTAAGTCTAATGGTACCTGATTGCTTAATTGTTTCCTGAGAAACAATAGTAACGGGTAAAGGCAGAGAAGAAAGCTGTCTTTCTGTTCGGGTAGCGGTAAGAACTACTTCTTGTAGCTCATTAACCAAAGTAGTATCTATAGTTTTTTCCTGCGAATATCCACTTACAATAACAAAACCTGCTAAAATGCAGATTATCAGATTCTCAAATCTCATTTTTATTTAGAATGTTTCTTAATAGAGTGCAAATATATATTTATTTTTATTTATTCTAAATAAACTTAACTATTTTTGTCATTAATTTACAGAAATAACCTACACGCTATGAAAACAACATTTTGTACATTTTTAGAAATATCACTATGATTTGTAGCAACTACTTAAGTAGAAAAAACAATTGAGATGTGATGCCATTAAAGAGAGGTGTGGTTGTTACAAAGTTGTATGTAGAGATACCGAAACATTTGCTACCGTGATCGATTAAGAAAAAACCAGGTTATTCAGACGGCCTTTTTTGTTACTAGTATATGTAACAAAATATATGATTACCCGATTACCCCACTTTCGGACCTCACAGAGATGCTGAAACAAGTTCAAATAGGCTCGTGAGGTCTGATAAAAAGACCATTATCAATACAACTCAATCTTTAGTTTATGCTAACAAAGAATCCTTAAAAATAGATCCTAAACAAATTTCAACAAGCCATTTATATACTTACCTCTATACCGTAACTTCTTACAACCAACAGTATAAAACACGCAATATAAATCACTGAATTATAGATTTTTATACTAGTATTATGGGATTTAATATGGAAATAGCACAAAAAATATTTAAAAAAAAGGAGAAATATCTTACGGGAAACCGTAATTATTTGAAAGCTTCTTACTATATTGTGCTTTAGGAAAATAGAACTACTAAAAAAGATAAAATAGTTCGTTTTATATTTTTAGACACAAATTATCGATTAGAAATTATATATAAGGATTTAGGGTTAAATCATTCAGAAATCATATCCTTTTTTGAGCTATTTACTCTAAAAATATCCTTATAATGGTTGGTTTACATTAAATCAATCGTTATTCAGACCCTGCTTTTGTTGGCTCGCCAAAGTTTTACAATTGCGGGGTTGTTTCTGTTTTATAACTACCTATTTAGTAGCTTTTTACGATTGATCAATAACTATAATTGCTGCTCTTTTTAAGCCAACAATCTCAGTTATTTTAAGTATTACCTCAAATTTAAAGCTAATAAACGACAATTCCTTGTGGATTTCCGTAATAAAAGCGTTAAACTAATGTGAATCTGGCATTTAAAAAATTTAAATATCTGATTTTGAGATTTTTACACTTACAACATCTCATCGTATTATCTGGTAGGTATTATTTTCCAATTCGTTAAAGTACTTCAGCATAGTCCTTAATCTCCAAGAATTCAGGATACCAAAGGGTATTAGTGTTCTTAATATAAGTTGTCTGTCATCCTGGACTTGATTCGGAATCTACTTTGGAGTAACGTTTTCGCTATGGATCCCAGCCTATAGTTTATCCTGAGCCATGCCGAAGGGCTGGGATGACAAAAAGTATTGAAATGAAGACTTTACCCTTCGACAAACCTGTCCTGAGTTTATCGAAGGGCTTAGGGTGACAAAGAATGTTGAATATCGAATACTGAATAACGAACTGTCGAATGAAAAATGTAAAACTCTAAATATAAAAGTAACCTCTATAACCTGAATGCTTTAAATTCTAAATATTAAATGCAAAAATTGAAAGAAGAGTACATCTAGCATTCGACTTCTGGCTTCTGGCTTCTACAAAAGCCCTAAATCTTTGGTCATTGCTACCAGGTGAATGGCATTTTTTGCTTTAAAATTATATTTCAATTTATTAAGTCGCTTCTCTATAGAGCTGGTACTATTTGGAGAAATTTGATTTTTCTTAAAATGATTCCCTATCTCTTCCTGGGTGAGGCCATCAGACAAATGCTTTAATAATAAAATGTCATAATCCTGGAGTTCGAAAACATTATTCTTACTCATTGCACTTTCTAACTGTGGGGATACGTATCGAATGTTGTTAAACACATCGGTAACCGATTTTACCAATTCGTTTAGTCCATAGCGTCCTTTGCATACATAGCCATCTATGCTCTGTTCTGCAAAAAACGATTTAATTTTACCGGGTCTATCTTCCATAGAATATATAATAACTTTAACATTAGGTTGGATCTCTCGTATGGCTTCTACAAGTTCAATCCCCGAAGCCAATTTTCGTTCTCTGTGACTCTCTTTAAACGAAAGATCTGTGATCAACAGATCAAATGGGGTATGATCACTAATTGCTCTTCTAAATTTTAGCAGAGCATCATCACAATATTGTGCTTGCTGTATTTCATCAATCCCAGTTCTTTCTCGAAGAATATGCGCGATACCATGGCTAATACTACCAAGATCTTCTGTGACTAAAACTTTCTTAAACATAAGCTCTATATTATAATTAATTCGGAAAATTTATCTTCGCTTTAAAGCCTTTTCCTTTTGCTGAATCAAAGATAAATGATCCCCCGATCGTTTTTATACGGTTTTCCGTATTTTGGAGTCCGTTACTATATATTATTTCTTCTGCGGCTACGCCAACACCGGTGTCAGCATACGTGATTACTACACCTTTGGGTGTTTTCTTAAATGTGATCGCCACCAGTTCGGCATGACTATGTTTTTTCATATTTACCATTAATTCTTGTAAAGTACGGTGTACAATAATCTTTTTTTCTGGGTTTATCGCCTGCCAGTTGATCTCATCTATGTCTTTAATAATAATCTTGGTACCATTGGTACTATAACTACTTAACATACCATTAAGTTCGGTAGCATATTCCTCTCCTGTTTTAAAACTATTATGCTCCCTAGAGATATCCCGGGTGGTATTGTATATTTCTTCTAATTTATCTAATACCCCAGGGTCATTCTGATCATTCTGCATCTGCATCATCACCTGGTATACATCATTGGCCAACTCATCATGTAGTTTTTTAGAGATTCGCGCTTCTGCATTATATACCTCTCGTATTTTTTCTCGCCGTAGTCGTTGTCTATATAAATAGAACACTACTCCCCCTATTAAAAAAACAAATAGCGTACTAAACAAATAAATCACCTGTTGCCGTTCTTTCCTGGCGGTCTCTGCTTTTAGGATCAGGTTCTCGTTGGTGAGTTTATCGTTTTCATATCGGGTTACCGCATAGATCTCCCGGTTGCTTTGGTTTACTTCTTGTATTTTTTTATGAATTCGGTCATACTCCTTTGCTTCTTCATTTGTTTTTTCTTTTAGTTTAAAAATATACCCTAAAGCTTCAAGAAGCAATTCGAGGCTATGTTGTTGTTTTGCATTATAATAAGCCGCTTCAGCATACTTCAACGCTTTGGTTTTATCTTTCTCAAAATAATATTTACTCAAATGTATATTACTCGTAACCAACCCTATAACATCATTGCTTTCTGTTCTTATTTTTAATGCTGTAAGTAATAATGTTTCAGAATTCTTATTTTCTTTATCCTCTAACCATTGTATATATGCAAGATTACTCAAAACCCTAGCGTATTCTCTTTTATCTTGTTGTACTATAGGATCGGAAACCAATATATTCAACATTGCTATTGCTTCTTCATAGTAGCCCTGGTTTGCTAATATTAGAGCTTTTGTATTTTTAAAAATCAAAATATTTTTGGTCCCTATAGTTTTTATCGATATACTGTCTTTACCCAGATTTAGTGCTTTCTCATTATATTTAAAAGCTTCCTTATAGTTTTTTTGCTTCCTATTTGCTACAGAAATAATATGGTATAAACCGGCAAGGTTTTTTAAGTCAGAAGTGCCTTCTAAATATATTACACCATCGATCGCTGTAGTTTTACTCCCTGAAAAATCTCCTAAAGAGGTTTGAATGTTGGCCATTTGAAGTAAGTATCTACCGATCTTAACCTTATCATTGATAATCCTCGAGATCTTAAATCCCTCATTATAATATTTAAAAGATTCGGCTAAATCATTATTTTTCTTGTTATATAGACCTAGTTTGGTTAACGCATTTGTAATAAAAAAGGTATCTCTATTTTGTCTCGCCAAGTCATATAATTGATGAGAATATACAATAGCACTATCATATTGTTTAGCTTTACTAAGCAACCATGTTTTTTGTCTTAATCCTTTATATATCAATGAATCTTTTTCTGATAAAAAAGCACTTTCTAAGAATGAACTGACATGATACAGGCGTTTGTCTATAGATAATGAATCTACATTACTTAATGTATAGTTTTGGGTCATATTATCTAACTGCCTTTGAGGCAAAGAATTTTGTGCATTTAATTGACTAAAGGCAAATACAATAACACCGAATATAAGCCCCTTCACTATTCTAAAAGAGAGGAAATTGACGCGCCAAAGTTTCATTCCTCTAAGATACTAAATTAAATTCGGTGCATGCAGTAAATTTACTGCATGCACCGAATTTAAAATCATCAATATCTTACAAATTATTGACCACCACCACCATCTTCTGATTCAACTTGTCCATCTTCTGTTCCAACTGTCTCAATAGAGATATCTTCTGTATCGTTAATATTATCTGCAGTACAAGATGCAAGGTTTGCCGTGATAAATAGGGTCATAAGTAGGTATAAAAAAGTTCTCATAATATTTAATTTTTTTAAGATTTAACATGGGGATTGCTGCCTGGTTCTACACCAGGGATTTGGGATAGCAATCAAATAGTGCGGGAATATTCCCTCGTTTTTTCGGAAAGTTGAAATCCGGTGCGGTAGTGTTTAGCCACTTTCCTTTTGAGCTTTTACCATCGCGCTACGGATTTCCGTAACATCTAAATCCATACATTTACTATGTTAGCAAAATGAAACTGGAACTAATTGTTGAAGCGAATTTATAAAGACCCCAAGTCTATATCCGTAAACAATTCCAAGGATTCCAAAGATTCCATTGAAATCCTAAAGATTCCAATAACCTATGCCTATGAGAACAAAAACAAGTGTGACGTACAAGAATGAGATTCTTGAAAAGTACAAAAGGGAAAAAGGAGGAGAAATGAACTGTTATCTCCAGGAACCCACCCGAAAACAAATTAAAGAAGCCTGCTTATGGCTGTTAAACCGTAGAAAAGAGAAGTATGATGAAAGTATTCTAAATCGCTTTTTTCAATTTGAAGAAGGAGAAAATAAAGCATACGCTATCGAACGTGTTCACGGTGACAAATTTAAACCCATTATCAATTTTTTAACAGGAGAAACAAAATCAACCACTCCTGCTAATCTAGAGTTAATCGCATGGCTTATCGATTTTAAGCCAAGACCATTATCTATGTATTTAAAATCAAATACCGAGAATGAAGTAACATTACGTGAATCGTTTCAGAAAAAAGAAAATGCCTACTACCTTAAAAATGAAAACCAAGTTGTAGATATTATTCCTGAGACCAAAGTGATCGAAAAAACAGATAAGAGTATTACCATTATCTCTCAGATCAATCCCACGCTTAGGATTACGACTATCGTATCCTTATGATGAGGGATCCCGTAAAAAGACCCGTTAAACTTGTACTAAGTCAAGTCTAGTATAAGTAGAACAAGTCAACAATAACCAGTGTAGTCATAGGGTGTCTGTCAAAATGTAATTGGAAAAACATGATTTTATAATCATTGACAAGGCCCAGACTAGCATTTTTTAACAGAGTTTATTCAAGGAATAGGATCAACTCAACCCTAAGTGTAAGACCCCATAGGTATATACTGAACATGATTCGGTATTCCTGTGGGGTCTTTTTTAATGATGAATATTGGTTATCGACCGTAGTATATACTTTCAATTTAACCAGACCTCACAGGTCTCTGAGACCTGTGAGGCCTAAAATCCTACCAGATGTCTACAAAACTTTTCAAAATAGAGTTTCGCTAATCAAATTTCGCTCTATCTTTGTATACATAGTTTCTGGTCGTAAACAGGCGGTTTTTAGGATTTGAATTATTTTTGATGGAATTTTGATTTTCTTTTTTGACACAGATGCCTTAGCATCAGGTGATAAAAATAAATTGAAATTGCGCAAAAAGAAACAAATCTAATAGTGATCTATTTACGACCAGAAACTAGTAACGAAATTACCTATGATAGCTGTAGAAAAAGCCCTTGAACTCATCAATAATAGCATCAAAAAAACAGATGTTATCACTACAATACCTATATCAAAAGCATCGGGATATGTACTGGCAAAAGATGTTATGTCTCCCATCAATATGCCGCCTTTTAGACAATCTGCAATGGATGGATATGCATTGGGATCTGTCGAAGAGAAAAAATTTGACCTAATCGGCGAAGTAAAAGCCGGCGACGATACCGATCCTAATCTCGAGCAAGGTAAAGCGATTAGAATTTTTACCGGTGCCCCAGTACCATCAGGAGCAAAGGCTGTTATCATGCAAGAAAAGGTAGACATACAAAATAACCAGGTACTATTACAAGAGACTGTACTGCCTAATGCCAATATTCGCCCTCTTGGAGAGCAAATAAAAAAAGGAGATATCGCACTTCCAGAAGGGACTACAATTACTGCTGCCGGTGTAGGATATCTCGCGTCTTTGGGAATTACCCATGTGCAGATCTATCAAAAACCTTCTATAGCAATCATCGCTACAGGAAATGAATTAGTACCACCGGGCCAAACTCTTAAATATGGACAAATCTATGAGAGTAATTCGATCATGCTATCGACTGCTTTGACTAAAGTAGGATTTGATGATATATCGTATTTTAAGGTAGAAGATGAATATGATATTACTCTTGCTCTTTTAGAAAATACAATAGCTCACTATGATGCGGTTTTAATTTCTGGTGGAATATCGGTTGGGGATTATGATTTTGTAGGTAAAGCACTAAGAGCACTAGATGTTGATGAAATTTTTTATAAAGTAAAGCAAAAGCCAGGAAAGCCGCTTTATTTTGCCAAAAAACAAGGTACAACCATATTTGCGTTACCCGGCAACCCTGCTTCTTCACTAAGTTGTTTTTATATCTATGTACTACCTGCATTACTCAAAATCTCTGGATATAAAGAATATGGCTTAAAACGAACATCTGCTATTTCTAATCTCAAATACACAAAAAAAGGCCAAAGAGCAGAGTTTTTAAAAGCACATACCGAAGAAAACAAAGTAACCATCCTTGACGGACAGGCATCTTCTATGTTACGATCTTTTGCCCAGTCCAATGCCTTGGTTTATCTTCCCGAAAACGTAACAGAAGTTAATATTGGTGATACGGTACAGGTGATCAATTTGCCATAAAATCCTCGAGTATATAAGGTAATTAGAATTAGACCTCACAGGTCTTAGAGACCTGTGAGGTCTGGTTAAGCTTATACCATTTTTGATCTAAAAAATCTTTTAAAAGAAAAACATCTCTAAAAAAATCGTTGTATCTTTGAAAACCTAACGGTTTTATGATATGGATTACGTAATAAAAAGTAGAATTTGGATAGAATCTGAGCACGGTGTGTTTTTGGGTGAAGGAAGAGTAAAGTTATTAAAAGCGATCGCACAAACAGGTTCATTAAGCAAAGCTGCCAGTGCGTTAGAAATGTCATATAAAAAAGCCTGGAACTTATTAGACAGCATGAACAAATCTACCAAAGAACCTTTGGTGATTACTTCTACTGGTGGTAAAGGCGGTGGTGGTGCAAATCTTACTCCGTATGGTAAGAAAGTTATTGAAACATTTGATCACATTAATCAAAAATGCTGGGAGTTTCTGGATAAAGAGCTAAAACAAATCTCACTATAACCATTTTAATATTTATATGAATGATCCAAGAAACATAACAGGAATTATTCTTGCCGGAGGAAAGAGCTCTAGAATGGGAAGAGAGAAAGGATTAATTCTACTCGACGGTAAACCTTTTATTCAACATAGTATTGATGCATTGCGTCCATTGGTTAATACCATACTTATCGTTAGTAGTAATTCTGATTATGATGGTTTTGGAGTCAACAGAGTTGAAGATATTATAGTTGAATCTGGGCCATTAGCAGGGTTGCACTCTGGATTAATGCATAGTAAAACAGAACATAATTTGGTTATTAGCTGTGATGTTCCTTTAGTGACAACCGAATTTTTAAAAAAACTGCTATCCTATAAAAAAGAAGATTACGATATCGTTCAATTTGAAGCTAATGGAAAAAGTATTCCACTAATCGCATTATATAAAAAACGATGTGCAGATCGATGTCAGGAATTACTAACGAATGGAGAGCGACGTTTACGTAAACTCGTTTCAGCAGTAAAAACAAAAACCATTACCGTACTTGAAAAAGAGCGTCTTTTGGTAACCAATATGAATACCGTTGAGGATTTAAAAACAATTACAAATGCAATTGACCATTAAATATTTTGGTATGCTGGCCGAGGCCACAACAACTAATGAAGAATACTTACAAACCGAGGTTTGTTCGGTTTCTCAATTAGTAAAAAAGCTAAAAAATCAATACCCAAAATTAGATAATACTGATTTTAAAGTGGCTATTGATCAACAATTAGTTGACCAAAGTCATATTATTAACTCAGAAGTAGAAGTAGCTTTGTTGCCGCCATTCGCTGGTGGATAATTTAATTATTCAAAATATAGATCATGAATTCGTTTAATCCCAGATATCATAGACAAATCATCTTACCCGAGATCGGTACTGCTGGTCAGGAAAAACTAGATACTGCTAAAGTATTAGTTATCGGTGCGGGTGGACTGGGGTGTCCTGTATTACAATATCTTACAGCGGCAGGAGTAGGCACAATTGGTATTGTTGATTTTGATACTGTAGATATCTCTAACTTACACCGCCAGATTTTATATGGCACCGATTCTTTGGGAACAAATAAGGCCGTAGCAGCAAAACAGCGCCTTATAGACCTTAACCCTACAGTAACTATTAATACATATACAGCAAAATTAACTCCAAAAAATGCCATATCTCTTTTTTCTGAGTATGATATTATTGTTGATGGGACTGATAATTTCTCTACCCGATACTTAGTTAATGATGCTTGTATTATCACCGATAAACCGCTGGTATACGGAGCTATTTTTAAGTATGAAGGGCAAGTATCTGTATTTAATTATCAAAATGGTCCTTCTTATCGATGTTTATTCCCCGAACCTCCAAAAGCAGGAAGCGTTCCTTCTTGCTCAGAGATAGGTGTTCTGGGAGTATTACCGGGTATTATTGGTAGTATGCAAGCCAACGAGGTTCTTAAAATTATTTTAGACCTGGGTGATGTGCTTAACGGAAAACTGTTAATGTACAATTGCTTAACTACACAATTCTCATCTTTTACTATTAACCGAGTTGCAGCAGAAGTATCTAAAGTACTTGATTCTGCAAATCGATTTGAAACTAATGATTATGACTTTTTTTGTGGTGTGAAGCAAATTTCAGAAATCACTGCCCAGGAAGCTTTTTTAGTAAAAAATGCCCAATTTATAGATGTTCGTGAGACTCATGAACAACCAAAAATTGAATATTTGAACCCTATTTATATCCCATTGGATAGTCTTAAACAAAAATCAGATACTATCTCTAAAGAAAAAGAAACGATAGTTTTTTGTCAATCCGGTATTCGAAGTAAAAGAGCTTTAGACATCTTACTTCAAAATGGATTCGAAAACATATCTCATATAAAAGGAGGAGCTATTGCTTTACATGAAATTATACCAGACCTCACAGGTTCTGAAAATCTATAAGGTCTAAAGACACTTGGATTAAAAAAATCTAAAAAATAACTATGGAAAAAAAGAAACCAAAAAATGTATTTGTGCAAGGTGCTATTTCCTCAGAATTTATAGGAACATCTATTGCAAAGCATCAAACTAAAACCAGTATAGGAGCCCATAACATATTTCTGGGACAGGTTCGTGCAGATGAAATTGATGGTAAGAGGGTTACGGCTATTGACTATACTGCTTATGAAGAAATGGCAAATCAAAAATTTCATGAAATACGAGAAGCCGCTTTTGAAAAATTTGACCTCACTTGTATGCATATTTACCATAGTTTAGGAACGGTAAACGCTGGAGAGATTTGTCTTTTTGTGTTTGTGTCTTCCCCGAGAAGAAAAGTAGTTTTTAAAGCTCTGGAATATGTAGTTGAAGCTATTAAAGCAGATGTTCCCGTTTTTGGAAAAGAGATTTTTGAAGATCAAACACATCAATGGAAACAAAATAGTTAAAACTTCAAAAGATAAAAACACAAATTTCAAAATTAAACTTTGGTTCTTGTTTTTTGAAATTTGGTATTTGAGATTTTAAATTTATTATTAAAAAAACATGGTAGACATCACTCATAAAACATCTACGCTGAGAATTGCAACAGCTCAGGCAATTGTAAAGGTTAGTAAATCCGAAACTATAGAGGCTATAGAACAAGGTACTGTTCCAAAGGGAGACGTATTTGCAATGAGTAAGGCAGCAGGGTTGCTTGGTGTAAAAAAGACTCCGGATTTACTTCCGGATTGCCATCCATTACCAATTGAATATACTGGAATTGAGTATACCATTGATGGATTAGAAATCACAGTTTTGGTTACTATAAAAACGATTTATAAAACCGGTGTAGAGGTAGAAGCTATGCATGGAGCAAGTATTGTAGCTCTAAATATGTATGATATGCTAAAACCTATTGATAAAGGTGTCGAGATTCATCATATCAAATTACTCAATAAAAAAGGAGGAAAATCTGATTATAAAGATAAATTTAGAAGAGATCTTAAGGCTGCTGTTATTGTTTGTTCTGATACTATTTCTGAAGGAAAGAAAGAGGACAAAGCTGGTAAAGCTATCATCGCAAAACTAGAACAATGTGAAGTTGATATTTTAGATTATGTAATCATCCCCGATGAGGCCGAAATCATACAGGAAAATGCAAAACAATATCAACAACAAGGAGCAGATCTTATTATTTATACCGGAGGTACCGGTCTCTCTAAACGAGATGTCACCCCAGATGCTTTACGACCGCTTTTAGACCGAACTATTCCCGGTATCGAAGAGGCTGTACGTAAATATGGACAAGATCGTATGCCCTACTCTATGCTATCTAGAAGTGTAGCAGGAACAATTAAAAACGCCCTGGTATTAGCATTACCAGGTTCTACTAATGGAGCAAAAGAGTCTATGGATGCTATTTTTCCTGAAGTATTACATGTGTTTAGAATTTTAAAAGGAGCGAGACATGACTAAGTCAAACATACTTACCGATACCTTTGGCAGAAAACACAATTACCTGCGTATTTCGCTCACCGAGCGATGTAATCTTCGATGTACCTATTGCATGCCTGCAGATGGTATTCAATTATCTCCCAAAGATCATCTTATGACCTATGAGGAAATTTATACCATCGCCAAAGAATTTGTAAGTATGGGTGTTACCAAAATTCGGTTAACAGGAGGGGAACCCTTGATACGCAAAGATGCTGCTCTTATTATGGAAAAACTCTCCTCACTTCCTGTTCAATTAACATTAACTACCAATGGCGTGATCGTGGATAAATTTATAGATCACTTCAAAAAATGTGGTATTAAAACTCTTAATGTTAGCCTGGATTCTCTCGATACTCAAAAAAATAAAGAAATTACCCGTAGATCATATTTCGAAAAAGTATATCAGAATATCATTTTATTAGTTAAAGAAGGTTTTGTGGTAAAAGTGAATTGTGTTTTGATGAAAGGTTTTAATGATGATGAAGTTATTGATTTTATTAATTTAAGTAAAAACCTACCTGTACATGTTCGATTTATCGAGTTTATGCCTTTTGATGGAAATCAATGGAATATGAATAGACTGGTTTCTTTACAAGAGATTCTTTCTAAAGTACATTCTAATTTTGAAAAGAATGATATTGTAAAACTCCAAGATGCCCCTAATGACACTACAAAAAGTTATCAGATAAAAGGATATCAAGGCACTTTTGCTATCATAAGCTCTGTGACCAATCCATTTTGTGATGGTTGTAATAGAATACGTCTAACTGCAAACGGGCAGATAAAAAACTGTTTATTCTCTTCAAAAGAATCAGATATTTTGACCACGTTAAGAGCGGGAAAATCAATAATCCCTATCATCCAAAAGGCAGTACACACCAAATTTAAAGTACGTAGCGGGATGGATACACTGGATAAATTTAACCAATCAGATATACATTCTAATAATCGTAGCATGATTGCCATTGGAGGTTAATCTAAAATATTTTCGACTATAATGAAGGTAAATATGAAACAATTATTATTACTAATTCTCATATTAATATTAAATTCTTGTAAAGCTCAAGAATCAATTATTGTGGAAAAGAATAAAATTGATTGGAAGGATTACCCAATTCTTTTTCAGGATAAAGAGAAAACCAAATTCATTGAAAAATTTCATTTTCTCAAAAATATCGAGATGTTTGAAATTACATACCTAAGTGATGGTTTAAGGATTCAATCTTTTGCTGCAATTCCTATAAAAGAAGGAAAATATCCAGTAATTATATATAATCGGGGTGGTAATAGAGATTTCGGAGCATTACAACTTTTTAAAGGAAAAGCAAAACGTCCAGTCGCCTACTATTTTTCAAAATTAGCAAACGAAGGCTATGTGGTAATTGGTTGTAATTATAGGGGTTGTGGAAAAAGTGAAGGAAATGATGAATTTGGAGGGCAAGATGTTAATGATGTCATCAATCTAATTCAAGTCGTAAAAGAAATCCCCGAAGCAGATACCGAAAAGATAGGAATGTATGGCTGGAGTAGAGGAGGAATGATGACTTACCTAGCATTGCCAAAAACAAATCAAATTAAGGCAGCAGTTGTTGGGGGAGCACCTTCGGATATGACAATAATTGATAGGCCGAATATGGAAACAAACGTATATTCAGAATTAATTCCAGATTACTGGGATAATAAAGAAGAAGAGCTAAAAAAAAGATCTGCTTATTATTTTGCTAATAAATTCTCAAAAAACATACCAATTTTGCTCTTACATGGAAATTCTGACTGGCGAGTAAAATCTACTAATTCACTTAAACTTGCATTGGAATTTGATAAAAACAGAATCCCATATAGATTAAAAATATTTGAAGGAGGCAGTCATGGCCTTCGAGAATTTAGAAATGATGTTGACAAAGAAGTATTAAGTTGGTTTAATAGATTCTTAAAAAACAATGAACCTGTTCCCAATATGGAATTGCATAGAAATTGAATATGGTCGAGAAAATGTGTAATATTCTACTAAAAAAAGCTATTCCTTATATACACTATTAGACCAACATCATGACGGATATCATAGTTATTTTATGCTATCTGATTTATTTTTAGAACTATAAATCTTTTACACATGAAAAACATCCTTCTTCCCACCGACTTTTCAGACAATGCCAGAAATGCAATACATTATGCTGTAGAGTTTTTTAAAAATGAACTTTGCACTTTTCACCTCTTTAATGTACAGAAAGCATCTCATTATACTACAGATGATTTAATGGCTGCTCCAGCTAATACTACAATACACCAATCGGTAATTAGCGATACTAAAAAGAAACTTAGTCAAATGGTCAAAGAACTAACCGACCAATATCCAAATCAAAACTATACATTTAATACCATTACCGACTATGATGTCTTTATAGATGCTATACGACAAGTGGTTAAATCTAAGAATATCGATATAATCATTATGGGAACAAATGGTGCTACAGGAGCATCAGAGGTGGTTTTTGGCAGTAATACACTTAATGTTATTCGCAAAATAGACTGCCCTATAATAGCCATTCCTCAAGGGCATAAATTTAAAGATCCAAAAACCATTTTATATGCTATAGACTACTGGGATCATTTTAACACAGAAGGTATCGAGCCTTTAATGGATACTATTATAAAACATAAATCTTCTTTACGGGTTCTTAAAATCAAAGAAGATGATACTATTACTGTAGCCGATTTTGATGACAAAAAACATATGAAGGAGTTTTTTAAAGAAATAAATCATACATTTCACTCTATTATTAATGTACCAACTGCTTTAGCTATTAATAGTTTTGTGCAAATCATGGATATTGATATGACGGCTATGTTTATCAAAAGAGAAACATTTTTAGATCGATTTTTTAAGGGGTCAGAAACCTCTAAAATAAGTTATGGAACAAGAGTGCCTCTTTTAATTATGCACAGCCAATAAATCTTATAAAACTCATACAATAAAATGTTATTATATATTGCTACTACGCTTTATATCCTGCTGGGAATTTTTATTGTTATACGACTGCTTTTAAATGGAATGCGGCCTACTAAAACATTGGCTTGGCTTCTTACTATTTTTACGATTCCTGTTGGTGGCATCTTTTTGTACTTAATGCTTGGTAGAAATCGTAGAAAAAATAAATTATTCCGATTAAAACATACACCAAAAGTAACTTCATACATCGCAAAAGCATTGGATCAATATTCTTCAATAACAGAAGAAGAATATGCAGAACACCACAAAATCATTTCTCTAATTACCAAAAACTCCTACTTTGCTCCCTGTACAGGAAATAACGTGAAATTGCTTAAAAATGGTGAAGCTACTTTTCAAGCCATATTTGACGCTTTAGAGAACGCAGAGCATTTTATTCATTTAGAATATTACATTTTTGAAGAAGGTAAATTAACATCTGATCTTTTCGAGCTTTTTCAGAAAAAAGTAAAAAACGGAGTAAAAGTACGTGTATTATACGATGGTATAGGTAGTATGTCTTTGAGTAAAAAGTATATCAAAAAACTACAAAACATAGGAGTCGAAATCCATAAATTCTTGCCTATAAAATTTGGTAAATTTTTATCATCGATAAACTATAGAAACCATCGTAAGATCATAGTAATAGACGGTAAGATTGCATTTACAGGAGGTATCAACGTATCTGATAAATACGTAAAAGGTGATGCTAACCTAGGGGTTTGGCATGATATGCATTTACAACTCAATGGTCCCGTTGTTCATAGTCTTCAGGCCATTTTTGCAATGGATTGGTATATGATAAGTGCTAATGATGAAGTTCTGGACACTTCATATTTTCATACCTATAAAAAGACAGAAGGTTCTACAGCCCAAATCGTACATAGTGGCCCGGATTCTGATTTTTCGGCAACCCAACAGATGTATTTTTCTATAATTAATGAAGCCAAAGACTATATCTATATTACAAACCCCTATATTATCCCTGGAGAATCCATTCTGGATGCATTAAAAGTAGCCTCAATGAGTGGAATTGATGTAAGAGTGCTACTTTCAGAAAAATCGGATAACGTTATAGTCAAATGGTGTATTCGTTCTTATTTTGAAGATCTGCTACAGGCGGGAGTAAAAATACACCTGTTCTCTGAAGGTTTTATACACAGTAAAACCATTGTCGCCGACAGTACCATATCGTCTGTAGGAACAACTAACCTGGATGTTAGAAGTTTTGAACAAAACTATGAGGTAAATGCAGTAATCTACGACGATAATTTTGCTATAGAATTAAGAGATGATTTTTTGAGAGACATTAAAAATAGTAAACAATTAGATTTTAACACTTTTATACAACGCCCCTGGAGTGAAAAATTAAAAGAAGGTTTTGCCAAAATCTTTAGTCCGGTTTTGTAAATTTATTGATGAAAATGAAAGCATTTAAAAACATAGGGATAGTACTCTCTGGCGGAGGATTTAAAGGTGTTGCGCACATAGGAGTTATACACGCCCTTGAGGAAGCCGGAATAACCGTTGATTTTGTTTCGGGTGCCAGTGCAGGAGCTATTGTAGGATCACTATATGCTGGGGGTTATGCTCCAGAGGAAATAAAAAATTTCTTTACCAAAACCCCTTTATTCAAATTAAATCGGTTCTCCCGAAAAAAAGCTGGGTTTTTAGATTCTGAAAAATTTTATAATGACTTGCTTACGTATTTCCCCGAAAACTCCTTTGAATCCTTACATAAAAAACTATTTGTTACAGCAACCAATCTTATAGAAGGAACAACAAAAGTATTTAATACAGGAGAGTTGATAAAACCTTTATTGGCATCTGCTGCATTTCCCGGTGTTTTTACTCCGGTAACCATTAATAATGAATTATATGCAGATGGTGGAATTTTGGATAATTTCCCGGTATCACCGCTCAAAAAACATTGTGACCTGATTATTGGTGTAGATGTATCTCCGATTAGGAAACCAAAAATTTCTGATTTTAAGCATTCATATAACGTTATGCAACGCGCTTATTACCTTAGAGCTATGCCAAATGCCGAAGTTAAGTTTAATCTATGCGATATTATAATTCAACCTAAGAAATTGGTTAATCATGGTATTTTTAGCAGTAGTAGTTTGGATAAAATATATGATCTTGGATATCAGGAAGCAAAATTACAATTAGGATTATTCCTAAAAAACCTAGAAGGATGATTAAAGAAATAAAAAATAAATATGGTCACCTTTTTGAAGACGAATTGCTCGAAGAAATTAATCAGGTAGGAACTTTTAAAGAAATCCCCGAAGGCTTTGAACTCATCAAACCCGGAAGCTATATTAAATTTATGCCTTTGATCATTAGTGGTGCTATAAAAGTGCTTAGAGGAGATAATGATGGCGACGAATTATTATTATATTTTTTAGAACAAGGAGATACCTGTGCAATGACATTATCTTGCTGCCTGGGGCATCATAAAAGTGAGATTAAAGCCATTGCTGAGACAGATACCAAATTAGTAATGATTCCTATCGAAAAAATGGAAGAATGGACAACAAAATACAAATCCTGGAGAGGTTTTGTTTTTAGTAGTTATCATAAACGATTAGTAGAAACCATTGAAACCATAGACAGTATTGCTTTTCTAAATATGGATGATCGTTTATTAAAGCACCTTAAGGACAAAACCAAAATCAGTCATACCAACATTATCAATACTACACATCAGCAAATT
This sequence comes from Aquimarina spinulae, assembly GCF_943373825.1. NCBI lineage: Bacteria > Pseudomonadati > Bacteroidota > Flavobacteriia > Flavobacteriales > Flavobacteriaceae > Aquimarina > Aquimarina spinulae. The sequence goes on from NZ_CALSBP010000002.1 coordinate 2,039,974, forward strand.
GCATATGATCTTCATACGTCTAGAGTTGTAATCTCCCGATTGCTTAAAAAACTTGAGAAAAAAGGTGTTGTTAAACTTAACAGAAACAATATCGAAGTATTAGAAATGTAAACTGTTGATATTCTTAGTAAAGAATACCCTTTAAACAAGCTTTGTAACAATTGTTAATGTATTGCAATAATAATTGTATTATTTTTCAAACTGTACATAGTATAAACATTTAGTTATGTCTGACTCTGATAAGTATTAAATAAAAACAACTAAAATATTCCTATAATTTCGGTTTCTTTGTGATTAACACAAAAGTTAAACCTGCGTAATCGCAAAATATTATTTATGCAACGACTATTATCTGTTTTATCTACACCATTGATTAAAATTTTAATGCTCATTACTATTGGGCAAAACGCTTATTCACAAGGAGAAAAAGATATACTATTAGCTTCTCAATACTACAAAAAGGCAGATTCATTACTCACCGAAGAAGTTTACAAAAACTCTATCGATTTTTTTGAAAAATCTCTTTTACTATATCAAAAAAACAAGGATTGGGAAAAGGCAGCAAATTGCTTTAACAAAATATCTAGTATACAAAACAAGATTTCTAATTTCACAAAATCTCTTGAGAATGCTAATAATGCTTTAGAAATTTGTGAGAAACATTTACAAGATAATAGTGAAGAAAAGGCAAATGCTTTTGATAATATAGGTCATTATCATGAAAATAATTCTCCTGCTTTTCAAAAAGCGTTAGATTATTTTCAAAAAGCATTAGAAATTCGTTTAAAAATCTCTCCAAAAGATCCTAAAAACATTGCTTTATCTTATGATAATATTGGGGTACTATACCACAGGCAAGGAGGGATTCCTATGGCTATAAAAAACTACGATAGAGCATTAGAAATCAGACTTAAAAATTATGGAGAAAACCACCCGATAACTTCAAAATCTTATATTAAAATTGGGATGCTAAATAGAATTCAAGGCAAAAACCAAGAAGCAATATCTAACTTTAATAAAGCACTAGATATTTTAATTCAAAAATATGGCGAAGATCACATAAAAATAGCTAATCTACATTCGCGTATTGCAGGCTCATACACGTTTCTATCAGCCTACGAAAAGGCAGAATTTCACATAAAAAAAGCATTAGAAATAAGAACAAATAGTAATAGTGAGGATCGTAAATCATTAGCAAGTCTTTATTATAAATTAGGAATGCTTTATATAGATACGGATAGATTTAAATTATCCGAAAAAAAATATCAAAAGGCATTAGAGATATATACCGAATTATATGGGGATCAAAATATTCATGTTGCTAATGCATATTATGGTTTAGGAAGTCTTTATGGTATCATGGGGTTTTATGATAGAAAATTGGACTATTTACAAAAATCGTTAAAGATATATCTAAAAAAAGCTAAAAATCATTCTGCTTTAAGTAACATTTATCATAATATGGGTAATACTTATGTTGATAAAGGAGCTTATGAAAAGGCGTTGCAGTTTTATAAAAAATCTATAGACATCTCTATTAAAACTGTCGGAAAAGAACATTATCTGGTTTCATATGGATATAGTGGTATGGCATCAGTGTATCAAAATCAAAACAATTATGACCTTGCACTTGAGTATAATAATAAATCGCTAAAAATTAGAATAAGTAATTTTGGGGAAGATCATCCTATCGTTGCTACATCTTATAATAAAATTGGAGATGTTTTTTTAAAAAAGGAACAATATGACAATGCATTACATTACTATAAAGCTGCCTTAAATGTATATAAGAAAACATTTAATACAGATTATCTTGAAACGGCTAAATCTCTAGCAAAAATAGGGGTGTTAAAACAAGAAAAAAAACAATTTGATGAAGCATTGCATTATTTTAATGAATCCTTAGAAATGTATAAAAGATTATACGTAGAAAATAATGGGGTTATAGCAGATATATATAATCATATAGCAAAAACATATTCTTATTCTGAAAAATACCAAGATGCATTACAAAACTACGACAATGCTCAAAAAGCAAATAACAAATATAAAATCGGTGAAATTAAAAACAACAATACATCATCTTATAATAATTATATAGACCCTAATATTTCATTAACCACCTTAAAAGGAAAAGCAAAGATTTATAAAGATTTATATCAACAGAATAATGATCTCAATGATCTAATTCATGCCATTAATATTTATCTAAAAATAGATCCCTTAATCAATACTATTAGGCAAACTTTTACAGGTCATCACGACAAGGTGAATTTTGCTCGAATTACAAAAGAAATTTACCATGAAGCAATAGAATGTCATATGTTGTTATATGCAGCAAAAAAAGACCCAAAATCGTTGGAAAAAGCTTTTTATTACGCCGAAAAAAGTAAAGCCAATATTCTAAAAGAACTACTCACTAATACAAACGCAAAAAAGTTTACTGGATTACCCGAAGAAATTTTAGTTTTAGAAAAAAAATTAAGGATTGATTATGCTTTTTATCAATCTAAAATCAAACAAGAATTCTCTAATCAGAAAATAGACACTTCTAAAATTGCTTTTTACGAAAACAACCTTTTTGATATTAACCAACGACAAGATTCTTTAAACTTAGTTATAGAAAAAAAATATTCAAAATATTATCAATTTAAACATAAAAATACTATTGTATCAATACCACAAATCCAAGAACAACTAAATGAAAATAGTACTCTATTGGAGTTTTTTACATCAGATAGTAATACCTATGCTTTTACAATTAACAAAAACACTATTACGGTACAAAAATTAATTACACCAAAACTTATTGACAAAATAGAACGTTTTAGGAACAGTATTATATCTAAAGATATACATGAATATAAAACAATAGGAAATAATTTATATAATCAATTGATCACTCCTGTTATCGATCAATTAATCGGAGATGAATTGATAATTATTCCTGATGGTCCTCTATGGCAACTTGATTTTGAACTCCTACTCACTAAAAAAGAGAGTTCTAATAACCCTTCCTTATTACCCTATATGTTGCGAGACTATATAACCACTTATACAAACTCTGCCAATTTATTGTTCACACCCATTACAACAAATGCTCAGCCTGTTACTACAAATTTTCAGTCAAAGCCAAAACAGGAATGCTTAGCATTTTCATTTTCAAATAATACACAAGATACTTTAAAAAATGTTTTAAGTTTAGCCATTCTTAGAGATGCTAGTGATGATCTTCCTGGCACTAGAAAAGAAATCAAAGCAATCTCAAACATTATTGATGGGCAATATTACTTTGGAAAACAAGCTGTAGAGTCTAATTTTAAAAAATATGCAGGACAATATAATATTCTTCATCTAGCTTTACACGGAGATATTGATAACGAAAACCCTAATAATTCCAAACTTTATTTTACGAAAAGTAACGATTCTATAGAAGACGATTTATTATATAGTCATGAATTATTTGCTCTGGATATTCCTGCAGAGCTTACTGTATTGAGTGCCTGTAATACTGGAACTGGAAAAATTGCCAAAGGAGAAGGAATTATGAGTTTAGGAACTGCATTTCAGTATGCAGGAACCGAAAGCTTATTACTTACCCGTTGGGAAGTATCTGATCAAACGACTCCAGAGTTAATGAAATATTTTTATACTCATTTACGATCAGGAATGAACAAAGGAAAAGCACTACAGCAAGCGAAGCTTGATTACCTTTCTACTGGTAATATAAACCGACTAGATCCTTTTTATTGGGGAGGGTTTTATCTCGTAGGAAATTCTGCTCCAGTTTCTTTTCATAATAATTATACTTGGTTATATTGGGTAATAGGATTAGGAGGTTTAATATGGCTACTATTTTTGTTTAGGAAAAAAAATAACAACTAAACAAATTTGGATTGACAACATTTATGAACTCATTTGAAATTTTTGTTTGTCAACAAGAATTTTGGCTTTTGTTCTGTAATAAACATTTTTATGAAAGTATGAGAAATAGAGTCGTAGCCGGGCTATGATAAAAAAACAAAATTAGAGCGCAAAATGTGAAATTAACAGGTAAAAGAAACCCTAAATGAGTTCTACGTTAAATTTATAACTATCTATCCAAATATTAGCTTTTCTATTATATTTTTTTTGCGTTTCGCAACGCAAATATCAACAATCCTTTCTTTTTTCAGAAAAAGTTTAGATAACTTCATTTAATTACTTTGTAACAATTGTTACTGTATTGCAATAATAATTGCCTTATTTTTGAAAAATAAATAATAAATACATAGCTTCTCTTCCTAAAATCAAGAAAAGCTTAAAAATAGAATACATGAAGATAGAACAAATATATACAGGATGTCTCGCTCAGGGAGCTTATTATATAGAAAGTAACGGTGAAGTAGCAATTATAGATCCTCTACGAGAAATAAAATCATATATAGAAAAAGCAGATGAAGATAATGCAAAAATCAAGTATATTTTTGAAACTCATTTTCATGCAGATTTTGTAAGTGGTCATGTAACACTAGCCAAAGAAACTGGTGCCGATATTATATTCGGGCCTAGTGCTAACCCTTCTTTTGAAGTAACAATTGCCAAAGATGGGCAAGAGTTTCGACTAGGAGAGATTACCATAATTGCACTACATACTCCAGGACATACTATGGAGAGTACTACTTATCTTCTTAAAGATACTACAGGTAAAGATCATGCAATTTTTAGCGGAGATACCTTATTTCTTGGTGATGTTGGTCGCCCGGATCTCGCTCAAAAAGCAGCGCATATGACTCAGGAAGAGTTAGCAGCAACACTTTATGACAGTTTACGCACCAAAATCATGCCTCTGGCAGATGATGTTATTGTATATCCTGCACATGGTGCTGGTTCTGCTTGTGGTAAAAACATGATGAAAGAGACAGTAGATACTTTGGGGAATCAAAAGAAAATGAATTATGCACTTAGAGCAGATATGACTAAGGAAGAATTCGTAAAAGAAGTAACCGATGGGTTACTGCCTCCTCCTTTATATTTTCCGCTTAATGTAAAAATGAATAAAGAAGGGTATACTGATATAGACGAGGTAATTCAAAAAGGTACAAGACCATTTTCTCCAAACGATTTTGAAGCTCTCGCCAATGAAACCGGAGCTGTAGTTCTAGATGTAAGACATCAGACCGAATATGTAAAAGGGCATATCCCCCGATCAATATTTATCGGTATCGATGGTGGATTTGCACCCTGGGTTGGAGCCTTAATCGCAGATGTACAACAACCAATTTTATTAGTAACACCAGAAGGAAGAGTAGAAGAAACAATTACTCGGTTATCACGAGTAGGGTTTGATAATACCCTGGGATATCTCGAAGGTGGTTTCGAAGCCTGGAAAAAAGCAAGTAAAGACTATGATACCTTAACTTCAATCTCTGCATTAGAATTTAAAAATGCTATAGAAGAAGAGAACACCCCTGTTTTTGATGTACGTAAAGAAAGTGAATTTACAGCAGAACATATTGATGATGCACATCATACACCATTAGATTTTATTAATGATTATTTAGCTGAATTTCCTACCGATAAAACTTTCTATGTACATTGTGCGGGAGGGTATCGCTCTGTGATTGCAGCATCCATACTAAAAAGTCGTGGTATTCATAACCTTATAGATATAGCCGGAGGTTTTAAAGACATAAAAGAAGTAGGTATTAAAACTACAGATTATGTGTGCCCTTCGACAATAAAATAAAATATAACAGTTTTGTAACTAAGGTTACAGACAACTCGTTTTCAATTTAATTACTTTGCCTAAAAAATTAATATAAATGAATTGGATTTATAATCCTTGGCCGTGGTATGTATCGGGACCACTAATCGCGTTAGTATTATTTTTATTACTAATGGTAGGAAAAAGGTTTGGTATGTCATCTAATCTAAGAACGATATGTACTATCTGTGGAGCAGGAAAAACATCAGATTTTTTTAGATTCGACTGGAAGGCTCAACGATGGAATCTGGTTGTGGTACTTGGTGTAATTATAGGAGGATTCATTGCCAATACTTTTTTATCGGTAGACAATTCTGTGTCTATTGATCCAAAAGTAGTTTCGGACCTTCAATCCAAGGGGTTTAATAGTGCCGGAATGGAATACATGCCCGATATGTTATTTTCTAATGAAGCTTTAACAGATCCTAAAATACTCTTTTTACTCATAATCGGTGGACTATTTGTAGGTTTTGGAGCTAGATATGCTGGCGGGTGTACTTCGGGACATGCTATCTCTGGATTAAGCAACTTGCAAATCCCTTCTCTTATTGCTGTGATTGGATTTTTTATTGGTGGACTAACTATGATACATTTTATTTTTCCTTTAATTTTTTAAACATATGCGTTCAATTATATATTTAGGTATTGGTATTTTCTTCGGAATTGTTTTATTCAAATCTGAAGCAGCATCGTGGTTTAGAATCTATGAAATGTTTCAGTTTGGATCCTTTCATATGTACGGAATCATTGGTTCTGCGGTAGGATTAGGTATTATCATTACTCAAACTATAAAAAGATTTAAAATAAAGTCGTTTTATGGTGACCCTATAACTTTTGCTCCTAAAGACAGAAGTTTCAAAAGATATATATTTGGAGGTACTCTTTTTGGATTGGGATGGGCTCTTGCAGGGGCATGCCCTGGGCCGATGTTTGCTCTTTTGGGAGCTGGCTATTTACCAATTCTAATCGTACTTATCTCTTCTATACTGGGTACTTTACTATACGGAATAGTTAAAAACAAACTACCCCACTAACTCTAGGGTTAATTCGTTTTTACCAGGCTCATTTTGTTGCCAGCAATTAATGTTATAAAAGGTTGTTTCTGCAATAGTAGTAAGTGCTTCTTTGGTAGCAAACGCCTGATGAGGCGTAAGAATTACATTAGGTAAATCAAGAAGTTGTTGTAGTATTTTATCCTTAGGTTTATTTTCAGAATGATCATAAAAAAAGATTCCATTTTCATTTTCATACACATCTGTACCATATCCAGCTATACTTTTTGATGCTAACGCTTGCAATACATCTTGTGTATGCACTAATGCACCCCTTGCAATATTGATAAGTATCGCTTCTTTTTTCATCTGCTGAATTCGATGCATATCTATAAGATGATGCGTCTGGCTATTGAGTGGCGTACATAAAAAGATAATATCGGATTGCTTACATAAATTGTCAAGAGTCGTATATGATACTTTATATTTTTCTTCTAATTTTTTATCTTCATATATATCATGGCCTATGATCTCACAATTAAACCCGTGCATTATTCTGGTAATTATTTTTCCTATTCTACCGGTTCCAATAATACCAACAGTTTTTTTATTGATATCAAAACCTACAAGGTGACTCAACGAAAAATTATATGTACTTACTTGGTGATTAGAAGATATGAGTTTGCGGCTAAGGGCTAACAATAATGCAACAGCGTGTTCTGCTATGGTTTGTGGAGAATATCCGGCTGCATTAGCCACTTTGATCCCTAACTTTTTGGCTGTACTAATGTTAACATTGTCGTATCCTGTAGAACGAAGTGCTATATATTTAACTCCAAAATCTTTTAATCTTTCTAAAACCATAGAAGACCCATCATCTGCAGAGAAAATAGATATAGCATCAAAGCCTAATGCCAGCCCAGCAGTTTTTGGAGTAAGTCGTTCTGGCACATATTTAATTTGATGCTTTTCATTATTTGCCTTTTCCAGAAAAGGAATTTCAAAATCTTTGGCGTTATATATCAATATCTTCATTAGTAAGTTCTTCAATAATTAATAATTGTTGTCCCTTTAATGCCCAAACCAGTACTTTAACATAGTCGGTTACTGCTTTTTTAATATTTTCTGGCTCTGTAATATCTATTGATCCTTTCCATATTAATTCTCTTTCTTTATCTGGGCAAATGCAATACAGTGAAGATTCTGCATGAAAAATTTGATATTCTTCATAATAATCTTCATCATAATATATATCCTGATTTTCATAATAGTCATCTCTAAAACTGTCAAATGTTTTATCCAGATTTCTATATGCTTTTACAACAGTTACTTTATCTTCGACTCCTAATACTTTAGAAAGTAAAATTGCATCGAAGCCATTTTCTATAAGCTGAGACTCAAGAGCCATCATTTCTTTTTCGGTTTTTGGAGAGGTGGTAAAAGAACTCTCAAAATAATCTAAACTTTTTACGGCATTAACACCACTTTTCTTTAGTTCTGTTGCTAATTTCTTTTCGAATACTTTTCGGGCACTTTCATCTGGAGTAATTCCAATAACCAGAACTTTTTGAGCTTCAAATGTATCAATATCAGGGTTTTTCCAGTTTTCGACTAATTCACTAGATGAACAACTGTACAGTAATCCACTAATAATTAAAAGATATATATATAATTTGTTCATATTTTCTTGGTATAGGTTATTAAAATTTATGTAAGGTTTTCGGCTTTATAATTTTATCTAATCGTTCTACTACTATACTGGTATATTCTGGTGCTTTTTCGATAATAGATTCACCAGATATCACATCAACATCTTCTAAGGCTATATTACTACTTCCTACAGTTGATAGGATAATGAGCTTATCTAATTGACTCGGGTGATTTTTAATAAACTTTTTTACATTTCTAGGTGGGCTTCCATACTCCCACGAATTAATAATAACCAAAGCATCCCACTTGTCAATATTTACAGTAAACATCGTATATACATCTATTATCTTAAAATAAACTGCATCATTTTGATAATGCCTAATGATACCCTGAACCAAAGAATCTTTAAATCTGCTTCCTTGTGAAGCTATCAAAACTTTAGTTTCCAGATTAGTATCATTAACTTCAAAAGGGATTACGGTATCCATAGAATAGGTATACTCGTACCACACCCAAAATCCGGCAAAGAGTATCAAAACAGAAAATATTATGATTTTTAGTATACGTTTCATCTACTTAACTCAATAGACGTTTTTGTTTGCCTTCTTTCATTATAGTTTTTATCAAATCAAAAACCTTTCTTTTTGTTTCTTTGTAACTATTTAGGTACTTACTTACTGCCATTGTTAACTCCCAATGATTCTCTTTGTATTGTTTTTCCTCTACAGGTTGATCAACCCCGTCTAACAATATGGTAAGTTCATTATGGTGATTAATTATTTTTTTTAATAATGGGTCGAGACCTTTCCTGCTAAGAGATAGTTCTTGTAATATGTTCTTACTTTTCTCAAAAATTTTTTTTGAAATTAGTTGTACGGTATGGTTTTCTATAAGTTCATCTAAAAAATGCTGTTCATCTTTGATAAATTTAAGTTCTGATACCCAGTTTAAAGAAATTTCATGTAATTCTTCTGGGCTTCGCCATTCTACATATTTTATATTTGGTTGCTTTGCTTTCATGATTTCTATTTTAAGGTCATCATTTTTAGATAAAAAGACAGAGAATAATGTCCCTAAATCTATTCTCTGCCTTTCTTGTATAGATTAATCTATTTCAATTACCTTTTTAGGTTGTTCTTTTGTTTCTTCTTTTTTTAGAAGATTAAGAGTAAGCACTCCATTTTTGTAGACAGCTTTAACCTTTTCATTCTGGTTTACGCTGGTAGGTAACTGTAATTTTCTATCGAACTCGTTATAACTAAATTCTCTACGTGTGTACCCTTTATCCTCTTCTACTTCTTCTTTACTTTTTTGAGCACAAATGTGTAACACATCATCTTCCATAGTCACTTCAATATCTTTCTTTGAAAAACCAGGAACTGCGAGTTCAATTTCAAAATTATCCTTGTTTTCTTTGACATTCATTGCAGGAAGATTTTTGTCTTTTATAAAAAAATCGTCTGCAAAAAAATCATCTGTATCTAACCATGTAGAAACACGGTCATTGATCCAGGGAAATCTGTTTTTGTTAAATTTAATTAATGACATAACGTTAAGGTTTATTAGAGTTATTATTATGCTAAAATTAAGCTGACAACGGGTATATTAAAATGACAATTATCAGTTTATTAGCGTTTTAACCTGTATTTAACGTTACTTCTTTTTCTTTTTTAAAACTCCGCCTGCATACAGAAAAACTTCAGATTTCAATCTGCTGAAATTTTTATAGAAGTCATCAAAAGTACGCCTTACCAGAATATGATTTTTATAGTAAAAATTGTCACAAGAAATAGTATCGCATTCTAGCATACCGCCTAATTCACTCTCATGTGTTCTTATACCTTGACTTATATGTTGTATCTCCTTCTCTATGTCTGTGATTTGCTGTTTAAACCCTTGTAATCGCTCAAAAAGATTCGGAGTAGTAGGTTCAAAAACATAAGAATTTAATAATTGATTGATAAAATGTATTTCACCTTCGATAAATCGAAGACTTGATTTCCATTTTAGGATATCAAAATGGATCTCTTTTAGTTCTTTATCAGAGGTATTATCTGTTGCTGCCATCATTTTTTCTAGGTTTTTAAAGCTTACCAAAAAGGTACTTAACCTCTATAAATTAAAAAGTGATAATTATCAGGTTTTGTAAGTTTTAACAAGGAGGTAGTTTACAAGGTGTAATAATATCTTTAATATCTAATCTTTTTCGTATCCTTTCTGGGTATTCTTTTACTTTACCTATTCGCAAAAGCATTTGTATTTCTTTGTCTATCTTTAATGATGTCTTTAATAAATCATAATATTCTTTTTCTTCTAATACTTGACTCATAGGGTGAACCGCAATTTGGCTATCTATACATTCTAACCAAACTCGTTCTAATAATCTTCCTGTTTTTATCAATTCGGCTTTACTATAAGAATCAGATGTGATCAAAATATATCCTGAGCAAGAATTTAGCTGTTCTTTTGCACTCTTAATAGAACTTTTTATGAATGTTTTTCCTGTGACTGATTTTTTTGTAAAAAAAAGATTGAATAAAAAACGTTCAATTCCTTTTATTCCTAATGCTTCAGATGTTATTCCATCTTTTCTATGTTTTTCTTCTTTATAAGAAAAAGTCATCCATTTTGCCAATTCTCTAAGCTTACTAGTGTCTTTCATCTGAAAACTATACGCATCTAAAGAATAATCAATGATTTTTTTGGTCTCTTTATTTTCTATTGGAAAGTATAAAATACCATCTGATGGGTTGATCAGTTTTGTTATTATTCTATCGTCTATTTTTTTTTCTAAATATGGTTTTCTAATTGTTAAACGTTTCTTTATCAATTCAATATTTCGATTTGTTTTTACCAAATTATGATCTTGTTGAAGATTAAGGATTACTTCAGCATCATTAATCGTTACAGCTGAATTATAGCCTAAATCTTGTGCAGATAACACACAGTTTTCTATAAATGCTCCTATTGAAATCCATGTTTCTCTATTATTTGGATCAACAAATGGTAATACTCTATCATAATTAGGGTACACTTTAATCTTATTATTTTTTGGTATCTCAACAGTCCACATTTGGGCATTATGACTACTTGGAGCATAAGAACCGTATGTTATTATTTCTTTCATATTAGTAGTTTAAGAATAACTAAGTTTTTTTATTCCTTGCACTAGTTCTACTTATCATAAAAAATCAAACCATAATTTCTATGGTATCATGTAGTTTAGGAATCTGAACTTTCCATTGATACGTGTCTTGTATTTTTACGCGTAATACATCTGCTGGAGTTGCTTCGCCATGAATCAAAAATACTTTTTCGGGAACATTCTTAATCTCACTCATCCAATCTAATAATTCTCGCTGATCTGCGTGGGCAGACAGGCTTTCTATACCATAAATATTTGCTTTTACCGGATAATATTTACCAAATAGTTTGACCTCATGAGCTCCTTCTTGCAATTGTCTTCCACGAGTTCCTTCTGCCTGAAAACCCACAAGTACTACAGAGGTATTTACATTGTCTATAAGCTGTTGCAAATAGGTAAGTACTCTGCCTCCGGTAACCATTCCGCTACCTGCAATAACAATTTTGGGACGGGGATTATCGACCACTTCCCATGTTTCTTTATAAGACATCACAATATTAGTATGATTACAAATAGCATGGTATTCGTTCATAGGTAATTTATGCCAGTCGGGAAAGCTTTCAAAAACAGAAAGCACATTGTTTCCCATTGGGCTATCTACATAAACAGGAAGGTTAGGAATACGATTTTTTTGATATAGTTTCCAAAGTATATACATCAAAGCTTGTAACCTCTCTACTGCAAATGAAGGAATGATTAAAACCCCTCTGTTATACAATGTATCATTAATCAAAGTGATAAGTCTTTCTTCGACATCTTCGGGAGGGTGTAACTTATTACCATAGGTGCTTTCTATAAAAAGAAAATCTGCCCAATCTGGTTTTTCTGGAGCATAAAGCAATACATCATCTGTTCTTCCCAGGTCTCCAGAAAACACCAATATCTTTCCGTAAAGATTTAACTCTATAAAAGTAGACCCTATAATATGTCCGTTATATCTGAATCTAAATTGTATATCATGAGATAACGAAACCCATGTATCTTTTTCTTCTCTTTTAAAATACCCAATTGTTTTCTCTACATCATCCTTGGTATAAAAAGGTAATGCAGGATCATGCTTAGAGTATCCTTCTTTGTTAGCTTTTTCTGCTTCTTCTTCGTGTATTTTTGCACTATCTCTTAAAATAATTTCTGTAATTGCCAATGTAGGCGCAGTAGCTATAATATCACCGGTAAACCCTTGTTTAATTAATCTTGGCAAATAACCTGTATGATCCAAATGCCCATGAGTAAGCAGTACACTATCAATAGCAGAAGCATCGATAGGCAAGTCTATCCAGTTTAATTCTCGTAATTCTTTAACCCCTTGAAACATCCCACAATCAATTAGTATATTTTTTTGAGGAGTTTCGAGATAAAACTTAGATCCGGTAACCGTTCCTGCAGCTCCCAAAAAGTGAATTTTGATTGATGGCATAAGACTTTATTTTATGCTGTACATAGCACTTTGATTTCATTTATGATATTTTGTTTTCGCTGTTCAGAAATGCCTAAATGATCCAGAAAAAAAATCTGTTCTATCAATTGTTTTGCTAAAACAACATTCCGGCTTAATAAAAATTGTTTTTCGCGATTTGTTAAAAGTGTAGAAACCGTTATTGGATATAACCCTAAACGATCAATTCTATCTTTAAGGCTATTTTCTATAGGATAATCCCAACTTAATAAATACAACCCCGCACACTTGCCATATTGAATTGCGTCCTTTGTAAAACGCGTGTTGGTCACAACCCAACCATGATTAGGTGTCATTTCTCCATTATTTTTATGATGCGTTTCAATATCCCTAAATCGGGAATGGATATATAAAGGGACTTTTACATTACAATTGCGCCCTTCTTCACTATGAAACTTACATTCTATAACCAGGTAATCACTATTTTTTCTGGCTACTACATCAACTTCATGAGAAACACACATACCTTGAATAATTTCCCCTACTTCTACCTGATAACCAGAATACTGCAAAATAGATGCAACAAAACGTTCGAAAGGGAAACCTGTTGGTCCCAACTCATAAATTGCTTTTTTTAGTTTGTATTTTGAAGCAAAAACAGATTTCTTCTTTTTAAGTAATGCGAAAGCTCTATTATAAATTTCTCTGGTAGAAATACCCTGATATAATTCGTCTCTAACAACTCCCAGAATATGTTCTATTGCTTTATCATCTGCACCACTTCGCTTTAAGGAATTGCGAAGTTTGTGGAGTGAAAATTTAACTTTTTCTCCAGAAGATTTTATAACATCAAAATTCTGGTTTTGCATTAAAATTATTTAAATATTAAATACAACTAAATACCTTAATGAATACGCTGTTGATCTTTTTTGAAATATGATCTTATCAAAGCTTTGGTTTGATTATCGGTCATACTATCTGCTTTGAGCACATCTTTTACCTTTTCACCAATATCTTTATAATTGGTTGTTAATTCTTTATTGAATTTTTCTCCTGTTTCTGCGGGCCCATAAATCACAATCCTATCTGCATCTTTTATAAGAAGGACAATCTTCTTAAAATAGGCTTTAAATTGGTGTTTCTCTCGTTCGAGATATTTACTATCCTGAACTACATCCTGCGGCCCGCCTTTAAGTCGTGTTCCCGAACCGCCATGAATACGAAAGTTTTCAATTTCTGATAGTATGGTAGTCATATCCTCGCTATCTTCTTTAACAGAAATGATATGAGCCTTTTCTTTATCTATCCAAATTCCTATATGTTTCATCTGTTTATTTTTTATGGTTAAAGAGTATTAACAGCAGTTATGAGATGTAAACTGCATGATTATAGTATCTACTTAATTTGCTAAATCATGTAAGGCCAGTACAGGTACTTGCGAATGATGTCCTAAACTTTTTACCATTGGTCTTGAAAATATACTTCCAAAAAAACTGTGTTTTCTATTGATAAAAGTAATCATATCACTCTCCCGGCTTTCTACAAAACTACTAAGCCCTCCTTTTACATCTATATTATGCAGTGTATGAAAAGTATATTTTATACCATCTAGGTATTCTACGAGCAATTTCTTATTGTTTTCTTGTTCTTCATCTAGATCATCATCATTAGTAACATGAAGAATTCTTATTTCAGCATTTGTGATTCGTGCTATTTCAATTAGATATTGAAGCTCTCTGCGTTTAATCTGAGTTCTATAATCTGTTGGAAATACAATTTCTTTTGGCTCCTTATAATTGGTATTTTCTGGTATTGCCATAACAGGGCAATTTCTTACTTTTTCCATCACCAAAACTGTATTACTACCATAAATCAGGTCTCCAGCATTAGTCGTCCCTTTGGTTCCCATAACGATCATTTCGATATCCTTTTTCTCTACGGTATCTTTGATCGCACTCAATACATTATTGAATTGAGATATCATAAAAAAATTATGGTTAGGATTATCATCTCTAAAACTCAACCTTTCTTCGATTTTACTTAAGCCTTTTTCTGATTTTTCTTTGGCCTCTTCATAAAATCGTTCTCCTGGTTCGGGAATCATCATACTTTCTAATGCATAACCTGTTGCATTAAACACATTAAGTACGTAAAAATCACATGTTTCGTTTTTATATAGCTCTATAGCATATAGTATAGCATTCCACGCGTTTTTTGAAAAATCCGTGGGCAATAAAATCTTTTTTTTCATCACTTTAGGTCTTTAGGATTAGTTTTATAAATGTATAGGTATAGCCTTGTAAAAACTATGATAATTATCAGCTTAACTCAGGAATGACTAAGAAAGGAATAGTCGTATGAAATCCTATTTTTTTTATAACGGGTTCGTGTGTAATATTTTCTATAAGACTATGTTTATATTTTGACATACACAGCATATCAACATTCATCTCATCAATAAATTCATTAATAAGTTTTGCTTTTTGAGTAAATCGAGGAATCCAATGAATACAATAATTATAGTCTTTAAAATTTTCTTTAAGATTCTTAAGATTATGTTCTTGTATTTCGTCTAATTTTTCTTTTTCATGAATATGCATTATCCTAATATTTGAAGAAAATACAGAAACAATCTCTAGAAGAGGTTTTAAAGACTCTATACTATAGAGGCATTTAAAATCTGTTGCAAAAGCAATCTCTGTAGGTTTTTTAAAATCAAATTCATCTGGTACTGCCAGTATTGCGCAATCCTTAATATTATTGATAACTTTAACCGTATTACTTCCTATAAGAACTTCTTTGGCACCACTGGCTCCCTTAGTTCCCATAACAACAAGATCAATATTCTTACTTTTTATGGTTTTGTTAATGGTATCGGTAAGTTTTTTGGAAACAGAAATGGTCTCAAACGTATGCTTTAAATCTTCTGTATCTCTAACTATAGAATGAAGTGTTTCGGTAAGCTTTTCTTGAGATTCATTACTTAATTCCTGATATAACAAATCTCCTTTTGTAGTATTAATCCTGCTCGTTAAAACCGGAGTATCTACATCAAAAGTATTTAAAATATAGAATTGACATTCCTGATCTTGAAATAATCGGGTCGCATAAAAAAGTGCACCATAGGCATTATTAGAAAAATCTGTGGGAACAAGTATCCTTTTCATTTCTTTTCAGTTTTACAAATTATATCATAAAACTAGTTTTATAATAGCAAGAATACTATGACAAATCTCATATCTGTACAAACTCTTAAATCGCAGTATCAGCCGGGATCACTAAAAAAGGGATTATAGTACTAAATGTCATTTTTTTGATGATCGGTTCTTTTATTATTTTTTCGACAAAACTATGCTCATAATTAATCATTACCAGAATATCGATTTCTAGTTCTTCAATAAATTCCTGAATAGCATGTTCTACAGTTGAAAAATCAGGCATGACATGAAAATCATATTTTACACGTTTAAAATAATGTTCTAATGAACTAGAATTATAATGTTGAGAAGGTTCTAATTCGGGTTTATCATATATATGAATCATTCTAACGGTTGCATTCTGACTTTTGGCAAATTCTAGTATTGGAGCAATCTCTGCCTTATGATACATTCGCTCAAAATCTGTTGCAAAAGCTATTGCCGAAATTTCTTTAAAATATGAATCATCAGGAATGATAAGGATAGGACAATGCGATACATTCTTAACTACTTTCTGCGTGGTACTTCCCAAAAAAAGATTTTTACTCCCGGTTGTTCCTTTGGTACCAATAATGATCATACCAAAAGAACTGTCTTCTAAAAGCGTATTCATGTTTTGAACCAAAGATCCTTTCTTGCTTATGGTTTTAAAAGTATGATGCAACCCTGGTTTAGAGTTATGGATATCTTCTAAAGTCATTTTCAGTCCTTGCTCAGATTCCATCTTAATCGCTTTATAAAGATGACCAATACGCTGAGAACTCACAACACTTATAAGTTGTATTGGTTCAAGATCATACGTGTTTAACAAATAAAACTCACAAGGAACATTTCTATATAACTCTATAGCATACAATATAGTATTCCAAGCATTATCAGAAAAATCTGTGGGGATTAGAATTTGTTTCATTTGTCTATATTTATCAGACCTGCGAGATCTAGAGTTAATATCACGCTATCCTCTCTTTAGAAGGGATTACCAAAAAAGGGATATTGGTATGATAGGCTACTTGGTTAATTACTGGTTTGAATAAAAGATTTTCAAAGAAAGAATGTTTATTGTGAATCATGATCAATAAATCGATTTTGTACTTTTTCTGAAAATCTTCTACAGCTTCTAGTACATCCACTCCTTCGGCAATGTGAAAAATATGAGCATTATTTTTAAAATACTTGTCCAATTCCTCCTTAATCTTGTGCTGTTCAGGCCCTAAAGCAACTCCATAATACGCATTTAAGATATTAAGTCTGCAAATATATTTATCACAAATTTCTTTTACTAAAGGTAAATATTTATTATCAATACTAAGATTATAATCTGTCGGAAACAAAACCTCTTTTGGTTTTTCAAATTCAAAACCAGAAGGAACTGCAATAACAGGGCAATTTACTTTTTTTATCGTATACATAGTATGTGTCCCAATAAAGACTTCTTTGGCACCAGTAGCTCCTTTGGTACCCATTACTATTAGATCAATATTGTATTTTTCGACAACCGACTTAATTTCTCCTATCAGAGTATTAAAAACCGATAATCTAACAAAACTGTGTTTCGGGTTATTAAATTCTTCTTTGATTTTTTCTTCTGTTCGTTCGATATCGCGTTTAGAATTTATCATTGCAATATCTTCCATGCCATACGGCGCAGGATTCTCGATAAGATACCCTGTGTGATAAGACACCGGAGTAAATGTATTGAGTAAATAAAAAGTAGTCTCTTCCTCTCTAAACAAATTTAAAGCATATCTAATCGCATTAAATGCATTATCAGAGAAATCGGTAGGTAATAAAATTCGTTTCATCTCTATATAATTTTAATATCGTTGTAAGTTTTGCATCACTAAAAAAGGAATCTTAATATGTAGTCCTATTTTATCAATTGTAGATCGATCTAAAAGATTTTCTAAATAAGAACGCCTTGAATTTACCATTACCAAAAAGTCTATTTCATTACGTTCTATAAACTGATTTATAGCATGGGTAAGGTTTTCTGCTGTCTCTTGATGAAATATTACTTCTGCATTAGGTAATGATTCTTTTAAGAAATACTTATTATCTTCTTGCCTGATAGAAAGCTTGTCAAAGTCCGAGATATATAAAAAATTAATAATAGACCTGAAGCTTTTAGTTAATGTACTAAACAATTTGAGTTCTCTTCGCTTAAATGGTAATTGATAATTTGTAGGAAATAGAATGTTTTTTGGCGAATTGTAACTACAATCACTTGGGATTACCAATACAGGGCATTTTACATATTTAAGGACTTGTAAGGTATTGCTTCCAAAAGTAAGTTTTCGATCATTAGTTTCTCCTCTTGTACCCATAATCAGAATATCTATATTTTCCTTATCTACCAAGTCATTAGCCTCATCGGTTAGACTCCCAAACATGGATAGTAATTTATACTCATGTCGAGGATTAGGTGAAATATTCTTCATTTCTGAAAGCGCTTTCTCTAGTGCCATATTAGAGCTTTTGTACACTCTTTCTTTTAGTTCATCAAAAATTTCGCGAGAAACTACGGTGTTATGATCGTATACCTCATCGGCATAAGCATGTAGAATAAAGAAATCACATCGCTCATATTTAAAAAGTTCAACAGCATATCGTAAAGCATTCATGGCATTTTCTGAAAAATCTGTAGGAATTAATATTTTTCTCATTGTTTGCTTTTTTTGATATGTTATCCTCAAAATTAGATAATTGCAGATGCAAAAACTATGATTTTTGTCAGTTGAATAATCATGACATTTGTCATATTATATAAATGCATACTTTTTCATATTTGTAGCAAACAAATTCTATGTCAGAGCATACTTGTTTTCACTGTGGAGATGATTGCAGTAAGACGGTAATCAAATTTGATCAAAAAACATTCTGCTGTAATGGGTGCAAAACTGTATTTGAAATTTTTTCGACTCATGATTTATCCTGTTATTATGACTTACAGTCTGCTCCTGGCGCCATTCCTGAAGAAATTCAAGGAAAATACGATTATCTCGACACTCCTGCTATTGCTGAAAAATTAATAGAATTTAATGATGGTAACACTCAGATCATCACACTATATATTCCACACATGCATTGTAGTTCCTGCATTTGGATATTAGAAAATCTACATAAGCTTCAACCAGCGATTACAGCCTCTCAGGTTAATTTCCCTAAAAAAACAGTTCGTATTACTTTTAATAGTGACCGTATTTCTCTTAAAGCATTGGTCACTTTACTTAATTCTATAGGCTATGAACCCTATATTAGCCTGGATGACTACTCTACAGGGAAGACACAAATAAACCGAAGTTTGATTTATAAACTTGGTATTGCAGGTTTTGCTTTTGGAAATGTGATGTTTTTATCGTTTCCAGAATATTTTGAAGTATCAGAATACTGGTTAGAACAATACAAACACGTTTTTCGTTGGTTAATGTTTACTTTTTCATTGCCCGTTGTATTTTATGCTGCACAAGATTATTTTATTTCTGCCTATAAAGGATTACGATCCAAAATATTAAATATAGATATTCCCATCGCTTTAGGGATTCTGGTTCTTTTTCTAAGAAGTACTACAGAGATTATTTTTGATTGGGGAACCGGTTTTTTTGATAGTCTTACCGGACTGGTATTTTTTCTGTTGTTAGGAAAATTCTTCCAGCAAAAAACCTATTCCTTTTTATCTTTCGAAAGAGATTATAAATCTTATTTCCCCATTGCGGTAACAAGAATTGCCTTTTCACAACACAAAAAAGAAAGAAAAGAAGAAAATATACAAGTTTACGATATTAAAAAAGGTGATCGACTATTGATCAGAAATGGAGAATTAATCCCCGTAGATGCAATTCTTATCGAAGGCGATGCCCAAATTGACTACAGTTTTGTAACTGGCGAAAGTGAATCGGTTACCAAACAATCGGGTGATACTCTTTTTGCCGGAGGCAGACAACTTTATGGAGCTATAGAAATCGAAGTTTTAAAATCTGTAGAACAAAGCTATCTTACCCAATTATGGAGTAACGATGTATTTAATAAAGATAAAACAGCCTCATTTACCAATCTTACAGATACGATAAGTAAATATTTCACGATTACAATCCTATGTATTGCCATACTCGCTACTTCTTTTTGGCTATTTGTTGATCCCTCAAAAGCAGCACAAGTATTCACAGCAGTACTTATTATCGCCTGTCCTTGTGCGTTAGCTTTAGCAAGACCTTTTGCCTTGGGTAACATCCTTCGCATCTTCGGAAAAACCAAATTCTATCTCAAAAATGCAGATGTTATTGAACGATTAGCAAGGGTAGATACCATGATTTTTGACAAAACCGGTACCATAACTACTACAATTACAAGCGAAGTTACTTATGAAGGAATGAAACTAACACCAGAGGAAGAATCCTTACTTAAAAACACTTTACGAGCATCAAATCATCCGCTTAGCAGAACACTTTATGATATATTAGCAGAACACGATATTCTAACCTTAGACGAATATCATGAACATATAGGAAAAGGAATTGAAGGTAAACTTGAAGAAGACACTATCAAAATAGGGTCTGCAAATTTTGTAGGACAGGACATTAATTCTGAAATTAAAGACACTACAGTTCATATTAGTACTAATGAACAATATAAAGGCCATTACGTTTTTCATAATCAATATAGAAAAGGAGTTAAAAAAGTATTCGATCAATTAACTCAAGGTTACAAACTCGCTATTTTATCAGGAGATAATGAAGGAGAAAAAGAATATTTAAAAAAATTACTCCCTAAAAACACTTCTTTACTTTTTGATCAAAAACCAGATGATAAGCTAAACTATATCAAATCTTTACAACAACATAACCAAAACGTCATCATGGTTGGTGATGGATTAAATGATGCCGGAGCCTTAGCCCAAAGTGATGTAGGTATAGCTGTTTCAGAGAATGTAAATGTATTTTCTCCGGCATGTGATGCGATTCTGGATGCTTCAAAATTCGATACCATATCTGTTTATCTTAACCTTTCCAAAAAAGCGATTGCGATTATTAAATCAAGTTTCGTCCTATCGTTTTTATATAATATTATAGGTTTATACTTTGCTGTTACCGGTCAACTCTCTCCTGTGATAGCAGCAATACTAATGCCATTAAGTTCGATCTCTATTGTTGCATATGTTACCGTGCTAACAAACTGGTCTGGAAGAAAATTAATATCAAAATAACAATGAATACTCCTGATGACCATAATCCGATACAACATTTCCAGCAATGGTTTTATGAGGTAGATAAAGCTCATCCCGAGGACGAAGCTAATGCAATGTTACTCTCCACCATCGGGGTAGATGGTTTTCCCAAAAGTAGAATTGTATTATTAAAACGCTTCACCTGGGAGGGTTTTATCTTTTTTACCAACTATAACAGTGAAAAAGGAAAGGCCATAGCACAAAATAATAAAGTTTCTATTGCCTTTAATTGGACAGCAGCAGGAAAGAACGTTTTAATTGAAGGAGAAGCAGAAAAAATTGCCAGTAATTTATCAGAAGGATATTTCGAATCACGACCAGAGGGTAGTAAATTAGGAGCCTGGGCTTCTGATCAAAGTAAAGTAGTTTCTTCGCGAAAAGTGCTCGAAAATCAATTAAAACACTACGAAACCAAATTCAAGAATCAAATTATTCCAAGACCAGAGCATTGGGGAGGATACATGATCAGACCCAATAGATTTGAATTTATAGAACACAATCAGACAGAAGAGTATACTCGCACCATAACATATAAACTTCTGCCAGATTATAACTGGACAAAAAATACTATTTTTCTTCACATTATCGCATAGTCCAACTTCTTGAAATTCACTGAAAACTGGGTGGTATTAGAAATCTATATCTCATATTTTCATCAATCAAAAGATAGTTTACCTAATTAATATGAAATATAAAACATTACACTGTGCAAGATATTTTTTTACCATTCTAGGGTATTTATTTTTTCTAAACCTAATACTATCATGTGAGTCCGATTTAGATCCAATAACTCTTACAGAAGCAGAACTTCATGTTTCCGTTTCAGGAACTTTATCGGGAAATCCTCGTAGTAGTATTTCTGTAGCTATTTATCATACCAAAAATGACGCTATAGAGGAAATAAACACAATCAAATCTGCTCATACAGATGATGACGGGATTGCCATTTTTGACCACTTGGAAATTGGTAAAAGATATTGGATTAGAATCGACTCGATATTATTAAAAAATATTAAACTTAGTGAAGAGTTAAATGCCGGGTTTAACGAATTTATTATCAGAATCCTTTGACCTCACTATCCCAAATAATCCTTTAACTAACATCTTTAATATGATACTAAACAAATAGAAAGAGAACTTTTAATACCACCTGGTTTGAGTTTAGAACATAACCAGATAGAAGAATTTACTCATCACACAGCATATAAACCTTAACCAACACAATAATTATTTCAGTGAATATCCATTTAAAATTAATCTTTCTAACAATATCTATTCTATGTAAAGCCATCTACAATTAAGTGATTTTTCACATATAAGTTTAGTTCACTGCACATTAGGTCTGTCTTCAAAAAAGAGAAGAGTTCATTCTTAAAATTCTATTCTTATTTAGATTCAATTAATATATTGGCTTTATGACAATTATCATGCTTTAAGACCCTATTTGCGAATAGTTTTATCCGTATATTATGAGGTGAAAAAAGACATCTAACTATTTGTTTATTCTCTAATCTTAGAAAAATAAATAGCATACTCAGAGTATCATTAAAAATGAGAATGATGGTTGATTTTGAGCCTTGTATTTAATCAATTTAAACTAAACCTGATTGATATCATTGCACGCAATAATAAATGAACCAATATTTACCGTAGTTAATTTATAATCAAATCTTACTATGAAACTCGTTAAACTTAGTACCCTCATTTTTTTCACATTACTTATTACAACTACTAATGCTCAATTAAAAATCGATGCCGAAGTACGACCTCGATTCGAATACAGGCATGGATTTAAAACGCTGTTCCCAGATGATGCAGATCCCGCAACATTTGTATCTCAGCGTACACGATTAAATGCTGGATATAAAATGGAGAAATTAAATTTTTATGTAAGCCTGCAAGATGTAAGAGTATGGGGAGATGTACCCCAACTCAATACAGCAGACAAAAATGGTTTTAGTCTCCATCAAGCTTGGGGAGAAATTCTTTTTAATCCCAATATCTCATTAAAACTAGGACGCCAGGAAATTGCATATGACGATCAGCGTATTTTTGGAAACGTAGGCTGGGCACAGCAAGCCAGAAGTCACGATGCTGCACTTATAAAATATAATAAAGACAGCTTCAAATTCGATCTAGGTTTTGCATTTAACCGGGGAGAAGAATCCCTAACAGAACATACACTTACAACACCGAATACGTATAAAAGTATTCAATACCTATGGTTACATAAAGATTGGGAGAGTTTTTCGGGAAGCTTCCTTTTTCTTAACAATGGATTACAGTATACAGATGCCACCAATTCTGATAATAATGAAACCAGATACAGCCAAACTGTAGGAACTCATTTAAAATATAAAAAAGGAAAACTTGGTCTTACATCTAATCTTTATTATCAATTTGGAAATGATCTGGGTGATAATGACCTAAGTGCATATTTATTAGGCCTAGAAGCAGATTATAAATTATCAGAACAATGGAAAATAGTACTTGGTGGAGAACTACAAAGTGGTAATGATAATGGAGCTCCTGCAAATGGAGATAACGAAGCTTTTACTCCTTTTTATGGTACTAATCACAAGTTTAATGGATTAATGGATTATTTCTATGTTGGAAACCATATCGGAAATGTAGGGCTAATCGACTTGTATCTAAAAGCTAATGTGAAATTTAATCAAAAATCTACATTAAATGTGGCTGCGCATAATTTTATGGCAGCAGCAGATTTACCTGCAAACGAATCTAAACAACTGGGTACAGAAATAGACCTGGTATATTCATATAATTTACAAAAAAATGTAAATATTAAAGCTGGATATTCTCATCTCTTTGCTTCAGACGGAATGGAGATACTTAAAAATAATTTTGATGGGAATACCAATAATTGGGGATGGATCATGGTGACAATTAAACCAACTCTATTTACAACCAACAAATAATAAAACTATGCCAATTAAGAGTTATTTAGCCCATCCGCAAAAAGGAGAAAAAAATGAGCTTATCGATGCACTATCTTCACTAGAGCAATGTGAAGTCATGCCAGCCAATAATAAGGATGTACTCATCTTAATTACAGAAACCGAAAATGAAACCGAAGAAGCAATTCTAAAAGAAAAACTAGATACTATAGAAAGTCTAAAATTATTGGCTATGGTTTCTGGATTTAATACACCACAAAACAATTAGTATTATGTATACCTCTCTCACAAATAGAAGAAAATTCATAAAAAAGATGGCTATGTTGTCTGCGATGACTGCCGCAGCAACTATGTTTCCGGGAATCTTATTTGCAGACGAACAGGAAAAAGGGTTACCAAGTGGTGATATCGATTGGACAAAGGCTCCATGTAGATTTTGTGGTGTAGGATGTGGAGTGCTTGTAGGAACAGAAAACGGAAAAGCTGTAGCTGTAAAAGGAGATCCTAAGAGCAGTGTCAATAAAGGGCTACTTTGTGTAAAAGGATACCATCAAATCATGTGTATTCAATCAAAAGATAGACTAACTCATGCATTGGTAAAGAAAAACGGTCAATACGTTAAAACTCCAATCAATGAAGCTTTAGACATTGTTGCCAACAAAATGAAGGAGACTATTCAAAAGCATGGTAAAGATAGTGTAGCCATGTACACTTCTGGTCAATCTACAATTCCTGAAGGATATGTTGCTTCAAAATTAATGAAAGGTGCGATTGGCACAAATAACTTAGATTGTAATGCCCGTTTATGTATGGCGAGTGCAGTAGCCGGTTTTTTAACCTCTTTTGGCGCTGATGAACCCATGGGTTGTTATGAAGATATCGACCATGCAGACTATTTTATTACATGGGGTAATAATATGGCAGAAATGCATCCAGTGTTGTTCTCCAGAATGCTAGAACAAAAAAATAGAAGAGGCGCTAAGATTATTGATTTTGCAACACGTACAACACGTTCTAGTACTGCATCTGATAGATCTATATTATTTGAGCCTCAAACCGACTTGGCCGTTGCCAATGCAATTTGTTATGAAATTATCAATAATGGATGGGTAAATAAATCTTTTGTAGAAAAACATTGCAACTTTAGCAAAGGGCTAACCAATATGGGATATGGTCTGGAAGATAATTACAAATTTAAAGACAAGCCACAAAAAATAGATTTTGAAGCTTATAAAAAATTCTTAAACGATTATACTCCAGAAAAGGTAGCTAAGTATTCAAAAGTATCTGCAAAAGACATTAAGTATTTAGCCTCTATATACGGAGATCCAAATAAAAAGGTAGTTTCTTATTGGTGCATGGGAATGAACCAGCACACTAGAGGAACGTGGATGAACAACTTAGTCTATAACATCCATTTACTTACCGGAAAAATTTCACAACCGGGAAATGGCCCATTTTCATTAACCGGGCAACCATCTGCTTGTGGTACTGCAAGAGAAGTAGGTACTTTTACTCATAAATTGCCTAAAGGAGTCGTGATGAACGAAAAACATAGACGTCTGGCAGCAAAAATATGGAAAGTACCTTATGAACGTATCCCTTCTAAACCAACGTATCATGCCACAGAAATGTTTAGAGCAATTGATCGTGGAGATATCAAATTTATTTGGACACAAGTAACTAATCCATTGGTTTCAATGCCAAAAACAAGCAGGTATCGACCGGGTATGGAGAAAGACTCCTGTTTTGTTGTAGTTTCTGATGTTTTTCCTACACCAACTTCTGATGTAGCAGATGTCATTCTACCAGCATCATGGCATATAGAAAAAAGTGGATTGTATGGAAATTCTGAACGAAGAACACAACATTGGGATAAAATGGTAGATGGTCCCGGAGAAACTACTCCTGATGCATGGATGACCATTGAAATTGCAAAACGACTGGGATATGGTGATTTGTTTCCATATAGTGAAGAAAATCATGTCGAGGAAATTTATAATGAGTATCGGCAGTTTCATGAAGGAGCAAAACATGGTATGGCGCCTTTAGAAGTTCTGAAAAAAGAATCTGGTGTAATATGGCCATATGTAAACGGAAAATCTACGCAATGGCGTTTCAATTCAAAATATGATCCGGCTTGTTCTAATGGTGAAGATTTTCATTTTTATGGAAAACCAGACGGAAAAGCAATTATATGGCAACGTCCTTATGAACCGGCTCCAGAAGAACCTGATAATGAATATCCGTTTTGGTTAAATACCGGAAGAGTTGTTGAGCATTGGCATACAGGTTCTATGACACGTAGGATTCCTGTTTTACATAAAGCGATGCCAAGTGCCTATGTAGAGTTTCATCCAGAAGACGCAAAAGCATTAGGAATTAGAGATGGCGAAAATATAAAAGTAACATCACGTAGAGGTTCGTGTATATTACCTGCATCGATAAACAAAAGAGGATTACCTACCAAAGGTCAGGTCTTTGTCCCCTTCTTCGATGAAAACATGTTAATTAATGACGTTACTTTGGATGCTTTCTGCCCAATTTCTAAAGAACCTGATTATAAAAAATGTGCTGTTAAAGTTGAAAAAGCATAGGTTATGAAAAAGAGACTCGGAATCATATCACTTTTTTTATTGTTGTTCATAGCCTTTATTACTATTTGGAATTATAGTTATCAAGAAGGTTTGGAAGAAAGTTATATCCCTATTGAAGAAAATTCAACCGAAACATTTATTCCGTTAGAGAGTGGTGTGTTCAAACGTTCTGGATTGGCATTAGAGTATGCGAATATGCCTGTCGATGAAGAACATCAAAGGTCACTAGACACTTATTATGATAATAGGGCATATCCAGGTGCGCCACCCAGTATCCCGCACCTTGTAAAGGAAGAAATGAGTTTAGGAGCAAATACCTGTTTGCAATGTCATGAAAATGGAGGTTTCGTTACCAAATTTAATGCATATGCACCGGTTACACCCCATCCAGAAATGGTTAATTGCAGGCAATGTCATGTAGTACAAAATACTGAAACTCTCTTTACCGAAAATGGTTTTGCAAAGGCTCATGCTCCAAAAGTTGGGATAAATAATGCTTTACCTGGGAGCCCGCCAATGATCCCGCATCAAATACAAATGAGAGAAAATTGTTTGTCTTGTCATGCTGGACCCGCAGCTCCAAAAGAGATCAGAGTATCTCATCCAGAACGTATAAATTGTAGGCAATGTCATGTTCCTAAAGATAAAACAGTTACTGATATTGAAGTTTTCACAAGAGCTAATATTACCGAAAATGAATAGATATAATAACATACATATTCTGATGTATACTCTCCTTACCGTTATATTATTTTCTTGTAAACACGGAGAAGGTGAATACCATAATATTACGGATAAAATAGAAGCCAAGAGCAAAAATTATCACGGTACTTCTATTTCTTCAGAACAGTATTTAGAAGGTATAAAAACAATCAAAGTCACAGAAGGAGAACACACATTTTTGATTCCTGAACGTAAAAGTGAAATCAAATCATATGCCTGTACCGAATGTCATACCAAACCACTAGAAGAATTAAAAAGTAAAGATCCTTCAAAAAAAGCACATTGGGATATTAAGCTGGCTCATGCAGATTTAAATACTATGAACTGCATTACTTGTCATAATGGTAATGATATGGACAACTTAACAAGTTTAACAGGCACAAGCATTGATTTTAATAGAAGTTATAAATTATGTAGCCAATGCCACAGCAAACAGTTTAAAGATTGGAAAGGTGGTGCACATGGCAAAAAGCTAGGAGGATGGGCTCCTCCCAGAGCATCAATGACTTGTGTAAATTGCCACAACCCGCACAATCCAGGTTTTGAAACCAGGTGGCCTGCCGGGTATAATACTCAAAAAGTAAAAGAACGAGAATAGTTTAGCTATCACACTTTCATGTAATACCTCTTAACAATTTAACAATGAGCGACAATACTAAAAAATGGTTTTCTCTAAACCTAAATAGCAAAAAGAAACAAAGTACAGGTTCTTGTGGTTGTGGAAAAACATCTGGTGGATGCGGTTCTCATACTAAAGATCAAATTAGTGATAAGGAATTTGATGCTGCAGTAGATGCTGCTATCGGCGATGAACGTAAAAAAGATGGTTTCGATCAAGTTTTTGATGTACAAATGGATCGCCGAACTGCTTTTAGGAAACTAACCGCTAGTTTAGTCATCGGAGCCGGAGCAGTAAGTACGTCTTGTAATCTGACTACCGGAGAAGAAACCAAAGAAAAAGCACAAATCGATTGGGAAGAACAGTTTAAAGGCAACTACAAATTAATGACCGATGAGGAGAAAAAAGCCACTGTTGACCGATTAGTACGTTCCTATCAATTGCGAAAAGGGAAAAATATAAGTATGTCTTCTAAAAACGCCGAGAAAGACGTGCTTTTTGGATATGCTTTTAATATCTCTAAATGCCAAGGGTACATGGATTGTGTAAGTGCTTGCGTTGAAGAAAATAATCAGGATCGAAATTCGCAGATGGAGTATATTCGAATTCATGAAATGAAAGATGGTAAAGGTCTTAAGTTTGATGAAGCCGATGACAATTATTACCACGAAGTCCCGGCAGAAGGTCATTTTTATATGGGAACACAATGTTTTCATTGTGACAACCCCCCATGTGTAGAAGTTTGCCCTGTGCAAGCTACATGGCGTGAAGAAGATGGACTAGTAGTTGTAGATTATGACTGGTGCGTGGGCTGTAGGTATTGTATGGCAGCTTGCCCATATGATGGCCGACGATTTAACTGGAGTACTCCCGAAGTTCCCGAAAATGAGATTAACAAAAATCAACATTACTTAGGAAATCGTATGCGTAAAAAAGGGGTAATGGAAAAATGTACTTTCTGTGTACAGCGTTCACGAGCTGGTAAAAATCCCGCTTGTGTAGAAGCTTGCCCAACAGGAGCACGAATTTTTGGAAACTTATTAGACCCGGACAGTACAATACGATGGGTTCTTAATAATAAAAAAGTATTTAGACTAAAAGAAGATCTTGGGACAGAACCTAAGTTCTGGTATTTTATGGATTAATAAAATTGCGTGAGGGATTGAAACGGCATCCTTTTCTGTTACTTCGAGATGTCATTCTGAGCTTGTCGAAGAACGAGAAGTAGGTAAGAAAAGATATAGTGAAAAGCCCGACCCAATGGGCACGCCAAAAAAACAACACATGAAACGACTTAAAGTTTTTGGAAGTTTAGTTAAAGATAGCCTGGATACTACGACTCAAGGCTCAAAAAAATATCACATCTGGATGGCATTTTTGACTTTTGTCATGCTAATTGGTATGTACTGTTATTCTTTACAAATAGAACACGGCCTAAGTGTCACAGGAATGACCGATAGAGTAAGCTGGGGACTGTATATTTCTAATTTTACATTTCTTGTTGGTGTTGCTGCAGCTGCAGTAATGCTCGTTATGCCAACTTACGTACTAAAAGATATTGATTTTAAACAAGCTGTACTTATTGGCGAGGGACTAGCCGTAGCTGCATTGATTATGTGTTTGGCTTTTGTTGTAGCCGATATGGGTGGGCCATCTGTATTGTGGCATATGATACCAGGAATCGGAGTCTTTAATTTTCCAGCTTCAATGTTAACCTGGGATGTTATTGTGCTTAACGGGTATTTATTTTTAAACATCTCGATTCCGTTTTACATTTTGTTTACACGTTATCAGGGAAAAGTGCCTAATCCAAAAATCTATGTTCCAGGAGCAATTTTGTCTGTATTTTGGGCAGTAGCTATTCATTTGGTAACTGCATTTCTATATCAAGGCTTACAAGCTCGTCCTTTTTGGAACAACGCATTATTAGGCCCTCGATTTTTGGCATCTGCCTTTGCTGCCGGGCCTGCCTTGATTATTCTTGTTCTGGCAATCATCAGAACATTTACAGAATTTAAAATAGAAGATAAAACGATCAAAAAAATTGGTATGATCGTTACTGTAGCAGCTCAAATCAACCTGATCATGTTAGTATCTGAGTTATTTAAAGAATTTTATGCTCCAACACACCATAGTGAAAGCGCATATTACTTATTCTTTGGTCTACAAGGTAAAACAGCGTTGTTACCGTGGATATGGACAGCAATTCCTTTAAATGTCTTGGCAACCGTATTGCTAACTTTTGGTAAACTGCGCAACAATTTAAAGGTGTTATATTTCTGTTGTTTTATTCTCTTTATAGCCATCTGGATAGAAAAAGGATTCGGTTTGATCGTTCCTGGCTTTATCCCCGGACCTTATGGAAAAATTTCAGAATACACTCCTACAGGAATAGAAATTGGAGTAACTCTTGGTATTTGGGCTTTAGGAGCTTTTGTTTTTACTATACTGGCAAAAACTGCTATCAAGATAGAAACAGGAAAATTACAGTTTAGAAAAAAATAAATAAAGCCGAATTTTTAATAAAATTCGGCCTTTTAGTATCTAATAATTCTTAGCTTAATGCGCGTAGCGCTTAACTCCTGTGAACAAAGTGTCTTCATAATTATAAAGCTTTGGTACACAATCCAAAAACATATTTTGTTTTTGTGTTGCTGTTTTTAGTTGTTTTCTAATATTTCGTAAAGTTCTCATGATGATTAGTTTTTGATCCCAAGGTATTGGGATAGGTTGATAAATATGAATTATCTGTATCGCCTTTTTGAATTCCAGGTATATCCGATAGGAGCGTTTAATTTTCTTGTGATTCTGTTACTATCTATAGTTCTCATAATTTCTGTTTTTTTTGATTAATGTATAAATTGTTATATTTTTCTAATAGTCGTATTTAAAATTATCTGTATCGTCTTTTCGAATTCCAGGTATATCCAATTGGTGCATTTAATTTTCTCGTGATTCTGTTACTGTCTATAGTTCTCATGATTTTTGTTTTTTTGATTGATGTATAAATTGTTATTTTTTTAAATAGTTATGCTTAAAATTATCTGTAACGTCTTTTCGAATTCCAGGTATATCCAATTGGTGCATTTAATTTTCTTGTGATTCTGTTACTGTCTATAGTTCTCATAATGTCTATTTTTTGATTGATGTATAAATTGTTTTTTTTAAAATTATTGTACCTAAAATTATCTGTAACGTCTTTTTGAATTCCAAACATAACCTTTGGTTGCCGTTAATTTTTTAGTGATTTGATTGTTGTCTAAAGTTCTCATAATTTCTGTTTTTATAATTGATGTATACCTACTAGACGTCGATAAATCATTTTTGTTACAGTACTATGTATAAAAAGGTACTATTTTAACAATTATTAACATTATACACCTATAAAAGGTCAATAAATTAGATATTCTTGCTAAGAATGGGCTTAATTAATAAAACCTGATAAATGTCATTTTTTTAGAAAATGTTCGCGCATACTTTTGACTCATAATCAAAAGTAAGCATGGGTGTAATCTATATACTCTTAACGATTAGTATTATCGTTGCCATCGTCTTTTTTATTAGCTTTATTATATCGGTCAGAAATGGTCAATATGATGATGTCTATACTCCTTCTGTTAGGATGCTTTTTGATGATGAACTTATAAAAGAAAGCAAAGAAAAATCTTCGGAATCCACTAAAACTAAACAATCTTAATATGGAAATGGAACAATTCTATTACGATAATAAAATCGTAAAAAAATTCTTATATGCCACTCTGCTCTGGGGTGTTGTTGGGATGTCTGTAGGCTTGCTACTGGCGTTTCTATTTTTATTCCCTAATCTAACAGATGGAATCTCATGGTTAAGCTTTGGGAGATTAAGACCATTGCATACCAATGCTGTTATTTTTGCATTTGTTGGTAACGCTATTTTTGCAGGAGTATACTACTCTACTCAACGTTTGCTAAAAACCCGTATGTTTAATGATACACTTAGTAACGTTAACTTTTGGGCATGGCAATTGATCATTGTTGGTGCCGCTATTACACTTCCGTTAGGATATACCTCTTCAAAAGAATATGCCGAGTTAGAATGGCCTTTTGATATTGCAATTGCTATTGTCTGGGTAGCCTTTGGATGGAATCTTATTGGAACTATTTTAAAAAGAAGACAACGCCATATGTATGTTGCTATATGGTTTTACCTGGCGACTTTTGTTACAGTAGCTGTTCTCCATATTTTTAATAGCCTTGCATTACCCGTAAGTGCCTTAAAAAGTTATTCTGTATATGCAGGTGTTCAGGATGCTTTAGTACAATGGTGGTATGGTCATAATGCGGTTGCATTCTTTCTTACTACTCCTTTCCTAGGTTTAATGTACTATTTTATTCCAAAAGCTGCAAATAGACCGGTCTATTCATATCGATTATCTATTGTTCACTTTTGGTCTTTAATATTTATCTATATATGGGCAGGGCCTCATCACCTTTTATATTCATCTTTACCAGATTGGGCACAGAATCTTGGTGTAGCATTTTCTGTTATGCTAATTGCTCCGTCCTGGGGAGGTATGATTAATGGATTACTAACATTAAGAGGTGCCTGGGATAAGGTGCGTACCGATCCTGTATTAAAATTTATGGTAGTTGCTATTACTGGTTATGGTATGGCCACTTTTGAAGGGCCTATGTTATCCTTAAAGAATGTAAACGCTATTGCACACTTTAGCGATTGGATTATTGCTCACGTGCATGTTGGTGCATTAGCCTGGAATGGATTTTTAACCTTTGGGATGGCCTATTGGTTAATTCCGAGACTGTTCAAAACCAAATTGTGGTCGACAGGATTGGCTAATGCTCATTTCTGGATTGGTACTCTGGGGATCATCATGTATGCATTACCAATGTATGTTGCCGGATTTGTACAAGCTTCTATGTGGAAACAATTTAATCCAGACGGAACACTTACTTACGGTAATTTCTTAGAAACTGTAAATGAAATCATCCCAATGTACTGGATGCGTGCTATCGGTGGTAGTTTATTCATCTTCGGGATGTTTATCATGTTATACAACGTTATTAAAACCATAAAGAATGGTAGTACCGTGACAGACGAGCTTGCAGAAGCTGCTCCTCTTACCAAAGTGACCAAACATAGAACCGTTAAAGAAGGATATCATACCTGGTTAGAGAGAAGACCTGTAAAACTAACCATTTTTGCTACTATAGCAATCTTAATTGGTGGGGTCGTACAAATAGTTCCTACGTTAATGGTAAAATCTAATATACCAACGATTACCAGCGTAAAACCATATACTCCTCTTGAGTTAGAAGGAAGAGACATTTATATTAGAGAAAGTTGTGTGTCTTGTCATTCACAAATGATCAGACCTTTCCGTAGTGAAGTAGAACGATATGGCGAATACTCTAAAGCAGGTGAATATGTCTATGATCATCCTTTCCTATGGGGAAGTAAGCGTACGGGGCCAGATTTAATGCGAATTGGAGGGAAATATTCTGATAACTGGCACTTAAATCATTTTTATGATCCGCAAACAACCTCTTCGGGATCTATTATGCCAAGTTATAAGTGGCTGATCAAAAACAAGCTTGATCGATCTAATACAGAAACCAAAATGAATGCTATGGTAACTCTTGGTGTTCCTTATACTCCCGAAGAAATTACCAGAGCACAGCAATGGATGGATGAGCAAGCAACTACTATAGAGAAAAACTTGTATACCGATCCCGATTTTGTAAAAACCTACGAAGCTGATAAAAAATATGCACAGGAAAATGGGTTGGACTTTATCGAGATGCGAGATAGAGAAGTTGTAGCCTTGATTGCCTACATACAACGGTTAGGAACCGATATAAAAGTTAAAAACGAAGAAACTGTAGTTCAAACTAAAGAATAAACGCCATGCTAAAATTTATAAAAGGCCATATGGAAAGTATTGAAGGTATTGAAATCTATCCAATGATTTCGCTTCTTATCTTTTTTATCTTCTTTGCCGCATTATTCTGGTGGGTTTTCACCGCAAAAAAAGAGCATATAAAAGAAGTAAGCCAAATTCCATTAGAAACTGAAAACGAAAACGTGTTATGAGAAGTACTGCATCCTATATAAGAATTATTGCTTTTCTATTCCTAGCATACTTATTAATAGAATTAACCGTAGAATCAGGAGAACAATCTGCATTTATAGCACAACCTCTCACCTGGTTAGTATTAGGAATGGTTTTACTGTTTATTATAGCAATAGAAATTAGTTTAGAAGCATTAAGAAGTATCCTCTTTCGTTCTTTAAAACCTGATGCGCAAGAACGCTACATTCTGGCAGAAAAAGCTAAAAAAGAAAAACAATTTAAATGGATTAAAAGCATCTATTTAAAGCTCCTCGACAGTAAACCTGTAGAAAGTGAAGAAGAAATCATTTTGGATCACAACTATGATGGGATTAAAGAGCTCGATAATAATTTACCACCATGGTGGGTGTATATGTTTTATGCTACAATTATATTTGGTATAGTCTATTTAGTTCGCTTTCATGTATTTAATGAATATACCCAAGCAGAAGAATATGAAACTGAAGTAGCCGAAGCGAAAATTGCAATCGAAAAATACAAAAAAACGGCTAAAGATTTGGTAGACGTAAATACGGTTACATTACTAACAGATGCTTCTGATATTAGTGCAGGTAAAGCCGTTTATACAACCAATTGTGTCGCTTGTCATAAGGCAGATGGTGGTGGTGGTATTGGACCAAACCTTACCGATGAACATTGGATTCTGGGAGGAGGTATCAAAAATGTGTTTAGAACAATTTCTGAAGGAGGTCGAGATGGAAAAGGAATGGTTGCTTGGAAACAAACTCTAAAACCTGTTGAAATGGCACAAGTAGCGAGTTACATCATCACATTAGGAGGTACAACTCCAGCCGAACCAAAAGAAGCACAAGGAGAAATATGGACTGATCCCGATATACAGAAATAAAAAAGTAGAAGGAAGAAATTCCTGAATCTGTTTCGGATTTAACAACTGTAGTACTGAACGAATAAAATCAAAACCATTGGAAACACCCGAAAACGAAAGATTTAGAGATTCTATCGGCACCATAAACGAAGAGGGTAAACGTGCATGGGTGTATCCCAAAAAACCTAGTGGTAAATATTACGATTATCGCAAATGGGTGAGTTATGGATTATTGATATTTCTGATTTCTGCTCCTTTCATCAAAATTAACGGTAACCAGTTCTTACTATTTAATGTCCTAGAACGTCGTTTTAACATTTTTGGAGCACCATTTTGGCCACAGGATTTTCATTTGTTTGTGATATCAATGCTCATTGGTGTTATATTTATAACTCTATTCACCGTTGCTTTTGGTAGGATATTTTGTGGATGGATATGCCCGCAAACGATTTTCATGGAAATGGTTTTTCGAAGAATAGAATACTGGATCGAAGGCGATCGTGGAAAACAAATACGCCTGAACAAACAACCCTGGAATGCAGAAAAGATTCGAAAACGTATCCTTAAATGGGTTATATTTTTTATTATTTCGTTTTTAATTGCAAATATATTTTTAGCCTATTTGATCGGAAGCGACGTATTATTACGATATATCATTGATGGACCACTACAACATATAAGTACCTTAATCTCCTTACTTATATTTACGGCTGTCTTTTATTTTGTATTCGCTTGGTTTAGAGAACAGGTTTGTATTATTGCATGCCCCTATGGGAGATTACAAGGTGTATTACTCGACTCTAAATCAATTGTAGTTGCTTATGATTATAAGCGTGGAGAGAAAGAAGA
This sequence comes from Aquimarina spinulae, assembly GCF_943373825.1. Taxonomy (NCBI): domain Bacteria; kingdom Pseudomonadati; phylum Bacteroidota; class Flavobacteriia; order Flavobacteriales; family Flavobacteriaceae; genus Aquimarina; species Aquimarina spinulae. The sequence continues at coordinate 2,075,984 of NZ_CALSBP010000002.1, forward strand.
AGGAAGAGCCAAGTTTAAGAAAAATGAAGACCGCCCTTCTACCGGAAAAGGAGATTGTATTGATTGTTTTCAATGTGTACATGTTTGTCCGACAGGAATTGATATCCGTAACGGCACACAGCTAGAATGTGTAAATTGTACGGCTTGTATTGATGCCTGCGATCATATGATGGAAAAGGTAAACCTTCCTAAAGGATTAATACGATATGCCAGTGAAGATAACATTGCTAAAAAAGCAAAATTTAAATTTACCCCAAGATTAAAAGGATATAGCGCTGTTCTGGTAATTCTAACTGGTGTTTTACTAGGAATGTCGTTTCTAAGAAACGACGTAGAAGCAAATATCTTACGACTACCAGGGCAATTATACGAGAGAAAAGAGAATAATATCATTAGTAACGTATACACCTATAAACTGGTTAATAAAACTACGGCAGAAATTGAAGATGTTCGTTTTGAATTGATGTCCCATAAAGGGAAAATAGAACTAGTCACTCATAAGAATTTTAATGTTCCTAAACAAGGAATTGCCGAAGGTACTTTGTTTATTGAAATTAATGGTGCTGCTCTAAATGGGGATAGTGACCGATTAAAAATCGGAGTATATAGCAACGACAAATTAATCGAAACGACAACCACCGCATTTTTAGGACCTAGAAGTTATAGATAATAAAAAGTATAAATTATAGTGGATTGTAGCCTTTGCCTGAATGACAAGTGTATTTTGATATTTTGTTCCTTTTCATCATTCTGGCATAGGCCCAACCCATAACCGAACTAAAGAAAAATATTATGAAAATAAACTGGGGAACCGCCATCGTATTAGTATTTATAGGGTTTATCTCTTTTATCCTATATTTTGTTGTAAAAATGAATATTAATTCAGACTATGAACATGATTTGGTAACAGAAGATTATTATAAGCAAGAACTCGCTTTTCAGAATGAAATCAATGCTGAAAAAAACTCAAAAACATTACTAAAAGATGTTATAGTTAAAAAAACGGCAGTAGGTCTAGCCATCTCTTTTCCAGAAGATAAAAACTACAATGATATTTCTGGCACTATATCCTTCTACAGACCATCGAATAAAAAGTTGGATTTCGAAATTCCTATTTCACTCTCTGCTTCAGAAGTAATAATTGAAGATAAGAATCTATTAGAAGGACGTTGGAACATCACCATCGATTGGAAATACGAAAACATTTCATATTTGTTTAAAAAATCATTTACATATTAAAAAATGCTTATCTCTGCACTCATACTTGGTCTATTGGGTAGTTTTCACTGTGTGGGAATGTGCGGCCCTATTGCCTTTATGTTGCCGGTAAATAAGTCTAATACTACTCAAAAATTCTTCCAGGTATTTCTGTATCATTTTGGGCGATTATTATCCTATAGCATCATTGGATTATTCTTCGGAATCATAGGAAAGAGTTTAAATCTTTTCGGGTTACAGCAAAAGTTATCTATTGCAGTTGGGGTTTTGATGATCATAATTGTAATGATCCCTTATCAAACTTTTTCTAAATACAATTTCTCAAAACCGATCTATAAAATTATCTCCAAAGTCAAAAATGCTTTGGGCGAAGCCTTAAAAAAGAAAACACCAGATACTTTTCTTTCTATTGGTTTCTTAAATGGTTTTTTGCCCTGTGGTTTGGTGTATATGGCTGTTTTTGGAGCCATTGCCTCTGGCCATATCCTTAAAGGTAGTTTATATATGACTTTTTTTGGGTTAGGAACCATACCCTTAATGACAATGGCTGTATATGCCGGGAATTTTTTAACCCGAAAAGCACGACAACACGTTCAAAAAATTATTCCAGTGTTTGTAGTCATAATTGGGCTATTATTTATCATACGAGGTCTTGGATTAGGCATACCATATCTTTCTCCCAAACCTGTAACCGAAATAGTTTCTGCAAATTTTGAGTGCCACTAACTACAGATTTTAGTGGATTATATTTTAATTATAATAGCACATTTAAGGTCTGTATTTTTATAGTACTATGACCCCTAACAAAATACCCTTCTCTACTTGCCAAAACACATATTGTAACCTTTGTTACCAAAACAAAGAATGAAAAACGTTAAATTTATGAGGTAAAACAGTAAATGTTTGCCAAATGAAAAGACGAAACTTTGTTAAAAAAGCAGTACTAAGTTCTATGGTAACAGTCATAGGATATGATATTGTTTTTGGAGCCATAATGCCCGAAGGATATGAACCACTAGCATTGCAGGGTTCAGATCCTTATAAAATGTTCAAAAAAGATAAAGAAATGGTAATCTTAAATGATAAACCATGGAACATTGAGGCTAAAGCTCATTTATTGGATGATAAAATAACTCCTAATAAATATATGTTTATTAGAAACAATGGTCTAATTCCTAATACTATAAATGCCAAAAATTGGACATTAACTATTGATGGAGAATCTGTAGTCCAAAAGAAAACATATACGCTTGCCGAATTAAAATCAAAATTTAAACAATATACTTACCAACTAACTTTAGAATGTGGTGGTAACGGTCGTAGTGAATTTGACCCTCCCGCAAAAGGCAATCAATGGACTGTTGGAGCCGTATCTTGTGCAAAATGGACAGGCATTAGGTTACGAGATCTTCTTGAAGATGCAGGTATAAAGGACAATGCAGTGTATATTGGCTATCATGCTATCGACACTCATTTAAGTATGGATCCCAATAAAGAACCTATATCCCGAGGAGCTCCAGTAGCAAAAGCTCTTCAAGATGAAACATTATTAGCCTTTAAAATGAACGGAGAAGATATCCCATTGGCTCATGGGTATCCTTTACGTTTAATTGCTGGAGGATGGCCCGCTTCTGTTTCTGGTAAATGGATCAACAGAATAAGTATTCGTAATAAAATACATGATGGCACCAAAATGAAAGGCACTGCATATCGAGTCCCTTGTGAACCAATATCACCTGGCAAAAAAGTAAGTGATGAAGATATGTGTATCATAGAATCGATGCCTGTAAAATCTTTGATTACATATCCCAAATCAGGAGCAATGATTAATAAAGGGGAAAAATTAAATATCAGAGGGCATGCCTGGGCTGGCGAATTGGAAGTCGGTAAAATGGAATATTCGATTGATTTTGGATCAACATGGGAAAAATGTTCAATAGAAAAACCTGTAAATCGACTTGCCTGGCAACATTTTTATGCGACTATTGATTTCCCGAAAAAAGGATACTATGAAGTCTGGGCACGTGCCACAGACGTACAAGGCGTTAGCCAACCCATGATTCTACCTGGCTGGAACCCAAAAGGGTATCTAAATAATGCATGTCATCGTATTGCAGTAAAAATCATATAAATGGAACAGCAAAAACAATTTAAGCACTATGTAAAAGCCATTTATCGCCTTCTGGTGATACTGTTCTTTATGGTGGGAATAATTACTATTGGTGGGATTTATCTTCTTATTGATCCAACATTGTCTATTTTTAAAAAAAACGAACCCAATTCAATATACCTTACAACTACAGAAGAAAATGAAGATAAAATTGAAAATGGAATACACTTAAGAACTGGGCTGGTAGACGCCGAAGGATTAATGGAAGTAGTAAATAATTGTACTAATTGTCATTCGTCTAAGCTCATTATGCAAAACAGAATGACTACAGAACGATGGATAACTACAATACGTTGGATGCAAGAGACTCAAAATTTATGGGATTTAGGGAGTAATGAAAAAATTATTGTAAATTATCTCGTTGCTAATTACCCTCCCAAGAGAAAGGGAAGACGTGAACTATTAACAAATATTGAGTGGTATGATTTACAGGATTAGCAGGATAATAATTTTAGGAGCACTATTTTTTTCCTGTACAAAATCTAAGGATAAAGTAAAGGATGTGATTTCTACAGAAACCAAAATAGATACAAAAACTTATTATAGTTCTAAACATCTAATAGAAGCCGAAGAACTAGTATCTCTTTCTAAACAACAACATATAAAAATAATAGATTTTAGAAAAGCAAAAGATTATGCCAAAAATCATATTAATGGGGCGATAAATATCTGGCGTGCAGATATAGAAGATTCTTCATATCCTTATAACGGGATGATGGCTAAAAAAGAAAGAATTGAGCAATTATTTAGTAGATTAGGTGTTAAAAATAACGATACCTTAATAGTATATGATGATAGAGGATCTTGTGATGCTGCTCGCTTTTGGTGGGTACTTAAAAATTATAATTTTCAATCTGTAAAAATATTAAACGGAGGATTAATCTCCTGGGAAAAAGCAGGGGGCTCGATTAATAATCATACTGTATCGATTACTCCTTCAACTTTTACACTTCCTAATAATAATACTTTTGAACTATATATTAGAAAAGAAGAAATCATTAAAGCCATAAACTCTAGTAAACAAGTCGTTATTCTAGATACCAGAAATATTGAAGAATTTAGCGGTAAAAGACAAAAACAAGGAGCTTTTAAAGCGGGAAGAATTCCTAAAAGCATACTCATCGATTGGGCAGAAACCATAGATCATCAAGGAACACACAAATTTAAATCTTATGATAATTTAAATATGATTTACAGTAGAATGAGAGCTTCAAAAACAGATACTATCATCACATATTGTCATAGTGGAGTGCGCTCAGCACATACTACCTTTGTACTCACAGAACTGTTAGGTTACAAAAATGTGAAAAATTATGATGGCTCATGGATAGAATGGAGTTATTTTGATGTTCTTCCATTTGAGCAAGATAGTACGACAACAATAAAGAATTAATTAGTTATGGAAAAATATATAAACGCATTTACCGACTCTTTTATAGGTAATGTACAATGGACCTGGAGATCAATACTATTTGAGGTTCCCTGGTACATGAATTATTTCTGGGGCCTTATTATTATATCACTATTAGTGTGGGGGTTAGAAGTTGTTTTTCCGTGGAGAAAAAATCAATCCATTTTCAGAAAAGATTTTTGGTTAGATGGTTTCTATATGTTTTTTAATTTTTTCCTTTTTGCCATTGCCATAAGTGGTTTTTATAAGCTACTTGAAGTGACCTTTATAGATATTGGGATTTCTGCAAAAACATTAACCATAATTGATGTTTCTAATCTTTCTACGTGGGCACAACTTCTATTATTTTTTGTTGTGCTAGACTTTGTACAATGGTTTACACATATCCTACTTCATAAGTATCCTTTTCTATGGAAGTTTCATAAAATACATCATTCTGTTAAAGAAATGGGATTTGCCGCACATCTAAGATATCACTGGATGGAAAACATTTTCTATAAACCACTTAAAACTATTGGTGTAATGGTTCTAGGTGGTTTTGAACCAGAGCAGGCTTACATTGTACATTTTCTGGCCATTACAATCGGTCATTTTAATCATTCGAATATAAAGATTACCTGGGGACCGCTTAAATACATCCTCAATAACCCGGTCATGCATTTATATCATCATTCTTATGTATTACCAAAAGGCTCTTACGGTGTAAATTTTGGGATTAGTTTAAGCCTTTGGGATTATATTTTTAAGACCAGTTATATCCCCGAAGATAGCGGGACAATAGCATTAGGGTTTCCTGGGGATGAAAAAATCCCAAAAAATTTCATTGGTCAAATCATCTATGGTTTTAGAACATCAAAACAGAAAAAAGAATAGATTTTCAAGCTTTTAAGATAATTATACGGTCATCGAAAACAACATAGTCTCTGGTATTTTGCGTTGTAATCTCAGATCAAAAGCCATACAAATATTGCGAACAAAGGGACGACCTTTTTCTGTGACATGAATATGAGAATCATTAATCACCAATAATTGATCTGCTTCTAATTCTTTTAAGTTCTGTAACACCTCTGGTAGTTCTTTAAAATACATATGATCATCCTCCCATTTGGTGCTAAAATGACACATCAAATTAAGAATATGCTTGCGTATAATCTGATCTTCTATGGTTAAAATATGCCCTCGATACACGGGAATAATACCTTCTTTTACCAAATGCTGGTACTCTTCTACTCCTTTTACATTTTGGGCAAAACCATACCAACTATCACTAATTGCAGATACTCCTAAACCAATCATTGCATGTGTTTTGGAGGCAGTATATCCCATAAAATTACGATGCAGAGTTTGATTTTTCATAGATTGGTATAGCGAATCATTTTTTAAGGCAAAATGATCCATCCCGATTTCTACATAACCTACTTCTGATAGCAATTTTTTCCCTACCTCATATTGTTTTCGTTTTTGCTCTCCTGTTGGGAGATCTGATTCGTTAAAACCACGTTGCCCATTACCTTTTTGCCATGGCACATGTGCATAACTGTAGAATGCCAACCGATCGGGCAGTAGCTCTTTTGTCTTTAGGATAGTATGAACAACTGCTTCCTGAGTCTGAAAAGGCAGCCCAAAAATGATGTCATGTCCTACCGAAGTAAAACCAATTTCCCTAGCAGTCTCTGTCACATATTTTACATTCTCAAAAGGTTGAATTCTATGAATTGCTCTCTGAACCGTTTCATTATAATCCTGAACTCCAAAACTTACTCTTCTAAAACCAACATCATACAATGCCTGCAAATGTTCTCGAGTTGTATTATTGGGATGTCCTTCAAAACTTAATTCACAATCTTTTGCTTGTTCTACTCCCGAGAAAATACCATTAATTAAATACTGTAAATTATCTGGTGAAAAAAATGTAGGTGTGCCTCCTCCCAGGTGTAATTCTTTTATTTTAGGTTTAGTCTCAAAAATCTTAAGGTACAATTGCCATTCTTTTAAGATTGTATTTATATAAGGTTCTTCTACATCATGCCGTTTTGTAATACGTTTATTGCATCCGCAAAATGTGCACATACTTTCACAAAATGGCAGGTGAATATATAAACTAATCCCTTCTTCTTCATTACTTTCTACAAATGATCGTTGTATAGAAGTTGTCCATTTTTTTAATGAAAAAGTATCTATATCCCAATAAGGAACAGTAGGATAACTTGTATATCGAGGTCCCGGAATATTATATTTATGAATTAAATTTGCGCACATTTTTTTTGTTTTTAGAACTATTCTTAGTTGTCAAGATGGTTAGCTTCAACTTAATTGGTTATATAAACCGACTATTTCTTCTTTCTTCATTTATAAGTCACTCATGCAATACCAAAAAAGGAATAGTAATGTGATAACTTATTTTTTCGACTGTAGGGTGAAACAAAATACGTTGGAAGAAATTAAGGTTTTTGGCAATCATAGTAATCATATCGATGTCTCGGCTTTCAACAAAACATTGTATAGCCTCTTCGATATTGGGGTTAGACAGGAAGTGAAAACTATGCTCTATTTCATCAATAGAATCATCTAGAAAGTCTTTATTTTTTCTTTGTCGATCGGTTAATTCTTGTTCTTTTTTGGCAACATGCAAAACCCGTAAAGCGGCTTCATTTAACGTAAGAGTATCCATAATCGTATTTAATACCCTACTTTTGTATAGCATATTATAATCTGTGGGAAATGCAATTTCTTTAGGTTTGGTATACTTGGCTTTTTCGGGTATTACCAAAACCGGGCATTTTACTTTTGTGATTACATCTCCTGTATTACTACCTATGGTTTTTTCTTTAATCCCCGAAGCACCTTTGGTTCCCATAACGATAAAATCAATATTCTTTTCTTTGACCTGTTTTCTAATTGCATCTACAAAAAAGATATATTCATTAATTGTGAAAAAGCTATGTTTTGTATTTAAAGGTAGTTTCTCTATTTTTTTAAGCAATAATTGCATTTGCTCTGTATCGCTTTGAGTGCTTTTTTCTAAGACTGTTTTTTTTGAACCATAAAAAGAATCTCCTCCTATCATTTCTTCAAAGGGAGAGACATGTAACAAATAAAAATTACATTTCACCCTTTTAAAAAATGATAATGCGTATGTAATCGCATTCCACGAATTTTCAGAAAAATCTGTAGGGATCAGGATGTTCTTCATTTTTAATACTTTCTAATACAGCAAATGTATTAGGATGTACTCATGAAAAATATGACAAAAATCAGTTTGGGTGCTTTTGTATTTTTATTCTACTAACTGAAGACCAGGTAAATCCAAAATTTTTATGTTACGCCCTTCAATTTCAATCAATCCATCTTTTTTAAAACTGGATAGTGTGCGTATCAAACTTTCTGTCGCAATCCCGGCAACACTAGCCAAATCATTTCTGGATATTTTTATACTATCTTTAGGTTTTTTATTCAATACATCGGCAAATTGAAGTATGGTTTGAGCCGTTTTTTTACGTACCGAGCTATAGGCCATTTGTAATAATTGCTCTTTGATATCAGAAAGATTATCGGTAAGTAACTCCATTAATTCAAGAGAAATATTTTTACTCTTTTCTAATATCTCTTTTAGGTTATTCTTTGATATTCCTGCTAATTCTGAATCTTCGACTGCTGTTGCCGATTCTAGATATGGAGTATTATCTATAAACGAAGTGAACCCCAGGAAATCATCGGTTTTGTATAAAGTAGTGATTAATTCTTTACCATTCTCATCCATTTTATGACTTTTAACAACTCCTTTTAAAATCAAATATATGTTATTAGAATGTTCTCCTTCTTCATAGATTACTTCTCCTTTTTTAAATTCAGAAATTTCACCATGATCATCAAAAAAATTCTTAAGCTCATGTAAATTTCTAAGTCCGCTATCTTCAGAAGTATTTGTTGCCGAAGTAGAAAACTCTTGATCTTTAACAATTTTAGAGAGTAATGCTGCTTTTGCAAGACGACTTTCGATTGCACTCAATAGTTCTTCTTCTTCAAAAGGTTTGGTTAGATAATCATCTGCTCCCAGATCCATTCCTTTTCGAATCTCTTTGTGTTCTGTTTTTGCAGACAAAAATATAAAAGGAATATGATTGGTTGCTATATCATAGGATAGTGCTTCAAGTACTCCATATCCATCAACCTCTGGCATCATAATATCGCAAACAATGATGTCTGGCTTTTCTTCTTTTGCTTTGGTAATACCTACTTTTCCGTTAGGAGATGTGATTACTTTATAATCCGAAAGCTCTAACAGTTCTGCGGTATTTTCTCTAAGTGCCGTATCATCTTCGATTAAAAGAATAGTTTTCATGATTCGTGAGTATTGGTTGTAGGTATTGTAACAATAAATGTAGACCCTTGATTTTCCTTACTTGTAAAAGTAATACTACCCCCTAGGTTTTCCAAATGACTTTTCACAATATTTAACCCAATACCTGTTCCTTGATCTAATAAGGCATTTTCTGCCCTAAAATATCGTTTAAAAATAAAGTCTTGTTCTTTTTTAGGAATACCAATACCTTGATCAATAATCTTAAATGTAAGGATATCATCCTCGAAACATACCTGCAAATCAATTACTGTATGTTCTCCAGAATATTTGATAGCATTATTGATTAGATTTGTAAGTACGAGTTCTAAAATCTTTTCATCAAACTCTATAACGTAATCATCAATATCCTTAGGGTAATTTATTCTCTGTCCGTCTTTAAGTAACATATTAGCATCATAAACCACTTCATTAACCACTTTACTAAGAGGGAACTGGCTATACTTATAAGTTACTTTTCCTGTTTCGAGACGTTCAATAGATAAAAAATCATTAAGGATATTATCCAGGTATTTCACTTTATTTTTTATGGTATCGAGATGCTTTTCTCTTTTTTCCTGTTGCTCGGTTTTAGTGTATTTTCCGGTAAGCGTGGCCGAAGTAAGAATACCACTTAACGGTGTTTTAAATTCATGTGAAACAAGTGAAAGGAACTTTGTTTTTAACTCACTTAAATCTCTTTCCTTTTTTAAAGATTCTTTAGTTTGAGCTTCGGCTTCCATACGAAGTTTTACTTCTTCTTTTAATTCTTGTATGGTATGATGCAGTTCTACTGTACGTTCTTCTATTTTTTGCTCTAGCTTAGCATTTAAATCTTGTATTTGCTGTTCTTGTTGTTTTCGAAGTGTAATATCGATAACAAGAGCCATTACATAATTATTACCATAAATTGCAAATGGGTTTAAGCCTGCTTCTACAGGAAATACCGAACCGTCTTTTCGTATTCCAAAAAGATCTCGCCCTGCACCCATATGTCGCTTTTCACTATGATCTACAAAGCCTTCAAAATGCTTTTTGTGACCGTGATGGTATTTTTTTGGTATCAGGGTATTAAGGTGTTTTCCTATCAACTCATCAGTCTCATAACCAAAAATAGTATTAGCAGATCCGTTAGTTGCCACTATTGTTTGTTTCTCATTCACCACAATGATACCTTCTGAAATAGCCTCAGAAAGTAATTTGAAAATGTTATTGTCTTTTTCGAAAACTTTCATGCTTCAAAAGTAATCATTTTGATTTGTTACCAGAACTGATTTATGTCATAAAAAATATGACTCAGTCTGATTACATTTATATTCATTAACCGATAATTTTTTATGATATGAATACTGCTCAAAATACAGGAATTATATTTTATCAAAACCTTGGCAAGCTATTTTATGCAATTGCTGCGTCGGATAAAATAGTTCGTAAATCAGAATATGATTCTTTACGAAAAATTGTAAAAACAGAATGGTTAAAAGTAGATGATATTGAAGATGAGTTTGGTGTTGATGCTTCTTTTCAAATCGAAATCGTTTTTGACTGGCTTGACTATGAAGAATTGAGTGCAGAAGAGTGTTTTATTCAATTCGAAACCTTTTTTAAAGAACACCAATCTCGTTTTACAGATAAACTAAAACAATTAATCTGGAGTACAGCTAATGCTATTGCAGGCGCATTTTCTGGTAAAAATAAATCCGAATTAATGATGCTGGGGCGATTAAAATTAATCTTTGAAAAACAGTAACTAATTTTTGATTAGCATATGGAGTTTATTGATTACTATAAAATATTAGGGGTTTCAAAAAATGCTTCAGATAGTGACATCAAAAAAGCGTATAGAAAATTGGCCAGAAAATATCATCCTGATTTAAATCCTAATGATGAAGAAGCTGAAAAAAAGTTTAAAGAGATTAATGAAGCCAATGAAGTATTAAGTAATTCCGAAAACCGAAAAAAATACGATCAATACGGTAAAGATTGGAAACATGCTGAAGAGTTTGAAAAAGCCAAACAATCACAGCATCAATACAAAAGTACCGGGCAACAACATTACAGAAATCATTCAGAAAGTGATTTCTCTGACTTTTTTGAATCTATGTTTGGAGGCTCAAGAAGAAGTGCAACATATGGCAGAACCCGATATAGAGGTGAAGACTACAATGCAGAGCTACATCTTAATTTAACCGATGTCTATAAAACACATAAAAGAACGCTAACTGTTAACAAAAAAAATATTCGAATCACAATTCCTGCAGGAGTTGAAAACGGACAAATTATAAAAATCAAAAACCATGGAGGCTCAGGAATCCAAGGTGGACCTAATGGCGACCTGTATATCACTTTTGTTATCGAAAACAAAACTCCTTTTAAACGCAACAAAAGTGATCTTTATTTACATGTTGATATTGATCTATACACAGCAGTCTTAGGCGGTGAAATTATGATTGAAACTCTTGACGGAAAAGTAAAACTAAATGTAAAACCTGAAACTCAGAATGACACCAAAATAAAACTAAAAGGAAAAGGATTTCCTATATATAAAAAAGAAGGACAATTTGGAGATCTCTTTATTACATATGCTATCAAGATCCCAAAAAACCTGTCAGAACAACAAAAAGAATTATTTAGAACATTATCCAAGCTTTAAATGTATTATAATGACTAAAGGACATCTTATACCAGTATTAGAATTCTGCACACGCCACGAGATAGAATTCTCTTTCATAAACTCATTACATGAGTTTGGATTAATTGAAATTATTACGATTCGGCAAACTGCATTTTTAAACTCTGATGAATTACCCAGGCTCGAACAAATTATACTTTTCAATAAAGAATTAGAAATTAATCTCGAAGGTGTTGAAGTCATCATGCGTTTGCTAGAACGAGTTCATCAAATTCAAAACGAAATGAATATACTTAAAAATAAATTAGGACTATACGAAAATTAGCTTTCATAGCGATTCAAAAACTTAATCTGTATAGATCAACTTTTTTAAAAAGTAGTTTAATTACAGGTTTTTTAATTACACACTACATAACAAAAGGTGGGTTTCATTCGAGACTCGCCTTTTTATTCGTCGACCAAGCTGATCAATATCATATTTTTTGATGGTTCGCTATCTTACTTTTATATGAATTAAAAACTTTCGTATGAAAACTCTTATCACTTGTATTGTTTTTTTAAGTTTCATCGCTTGTAAAAAACAAACGCCTATTCAAAAATCATCAGAGCAAAAAGAAACTGAGCAACAACATACAGAACAAAAAGCAGAAGATACTGTATCTGTTTTTTCTGAAGAAAGCCTGGAGTTAGATCAGGAAAAAACAAAAGCCATAAAAAGAGAACGATTAATCACTGCCAAAGATGATAAAACTCAATTACAGGAATTAGTAGTTTCTAAAAGCTTCTTAAAAGAAGAAGATCTTTATGTTTTAGATTACCAATACCCGTACCTAAATGAGAAAATTGATCCTTTATACTCGGTATTTAATGATTTTATTTCAGAAAACTATCTGAATATTGAAAAAACCGAAAATCAAATTCTTGAAGACAAAGAGTTACTTTGTGATACCTTAAAAATTAATAGGTTTAGAGATAAAAGAATTATTGATTATAAAATCTATAGTGTAAAAAGTGATCGTATTAGTGTTGTCCTTTACAAAGAGAATTATTATTCTGGAATGTTATATTCTACATATCTCTTTGATTGTGTAAACTTTGATCTTAAGAAACATAATTTCATTTATTTTGATGATTTCTTTGAAACTGGCTCAGAAGAAGAAGTGTTTACTACTATAAATACAATTATAAAGGACGGTATTAGTTCTGGAGAATTGTATTATGACTGTTGGGAGCTTTCAAAAGGGGATTTTAAAGCTTATAAAAACAATTTTGTGGTAAATGATGATACCGTAGAATTTTATTTTGATGATTGTGTTATTTGCCCTTCCTATACGGGAACATATTCTATAGAAATCCCCATTAAAGACATAATGCATCTTATCAAAAAATATAATGACCGCCCGATAGTAAGTTAATTTCTTTAATTAAAAAATTTCTCGACTCATTATTATAACTTAGCAATTAAAAGAGGATAGATGAAAAGTAGTTTTAACAATATCATAGAATCAAAAACACCTGTGTTAGTAGATTTTTTTGCAGATTGGTGCGGCCCCTGTAAAATGCTTGCTCCTATTCTTAAAGAGGTTAAAGATGAGCTAGGAGATACGATCAAGATTGTAAAGATAGATGTTGATAAAAATCAACCTTTGGCATCAAAATATCAGGTTCGAGGTGTTCCTACAATGATTTTGTTTAAAGATGGTAAACAACTTTGGAGACAATCTGGAGTATTGCAAAAAAATGATTTGATTGGCGTAATAAATTCACATCAATAACCATGGCACTCAATACATATATAGATCACACATTATTAAAAGCGAATGCTACAGTTGATGATATTAAAAAACTTTGTGCAGAAGCAAAAGAACATCATTTTTATGCAGTTTGTGTGAACAGTTATTATGTTGGTTTGGCAGAGAGTGAATTAATGCACACAGATGTTAATATAGCTGCCGTGATAGGTTTTCCTTTGGGAGCTACCATCACCAAAGCAAAAGTATACGAAGCCCAACAATGTATTGATGAAGGGTCGAATGAAATTGATATGGTACTCAATATCGGACTATTAAAATCTGGATATTATAAAATTGTAGAAGAAGAAATAAAAGCAATAAAAAAAGCGATTGGAAAGCATGTTTTAAAGGTAATTTTTGAAAACTGCTATCTCACAGACGAAGAAAAGAAAATCGCCTGCCAATTATCCCTTAATGCTGGAGCAGATTTTATAAAAACATCAACAGGTTTTGGCACTGGTGGTGCTACTATAGAGGATGTACAACTTATGAAAAATGAAGTGAAAAATGCAATGCAAATAAAAGCTTCTGGAGGAATCAGGGATGCAGAAACAGCAAAACAATATATTGATTTAGGTGTATCCAGAATAGGCACCTCATCTGGGATCACTATAGTAACTTCAAAATAAAACAAGATGAGTTTACATATTGCAGCACAACCGGGAGACATAGCAGAAACCGTCTTATTACCAGGAGATCCTATGCGTGCAAAATGGATTGCACAAACCTTTCTCGATAATCCGATCTGTTATAATGAAGTTAGAGGAATGCTAGGGTATACCGGAAGTTACAAAGGTAAATCTGTCTCTGTACAAGGAACCGGAATGGGGATTCCTTCTGCTCTAATCTACAGTCATGAACTTATTAATGACTATGGGGTTAAGAATTTAATTCGCGTAGGCTCGGCAGGTTCATATCAAAAAGATATTAAGCTTAAAGATATTGTTATTGCAATGGCCGCTTCTTCTACTTCGAATATCAATACTGCCAGATTTATAAATTCGGACTACTCTCCTACTGTAGATTTTGAATTATTTATGAAAGCAATACGATATGCAAAAGATAATAACATTCCTATTAAAGCCGGAAATGTATTATCTTCTGATGAATTCTACGAAGATGATCCTAATTCATATAAGCGTTGGGCAGAATTTGGAGTGCTTTGTGTCGAAATGGAAACAGCTGGATTGTATACTATTGCGGCAAAACATAATGTTAAAGCTTTAGCCATTTTAACGATATCTGATTCATTAGTCACAGGAGAAAAAACTTCTTCAGAAGAAAGAGCAACTACTTTTAATAAAATGGTTGAAATTGCTCTGGGAACTCTTTAAAATACTTTATAATAAAGCAATAGTTACCTCACAGGCTTAAAAACCTGTGAGGGTTATTGTTTTAGATTTTAAATGTAATCACAGGCTTATTTGCATGGTTTGCAATATCCTCACCTATACTTCCATTAAAGAAATGTGCCAAACCACGACGGCCATGGGTCGGAATCGCAATGATATCTGCATTGATCTTTTTACAATAATTAAAAACTCCGCTTTCTACACTGTAGTCATTAAAGTAGATTACCTTATCATACATATCCAGATTACCAGAATCTGCTTTAAAAAGAAATTCTTTTACTCTTTCTTCTATTTGATCCGAACTTCTAAATTGTTCTCCTGGTAGATTAACATATAGCAAATGTATATTAGCATCCAGAGCATTAAATAACTTCATCGCATTGTGATATGCTTTAATATTTTCTATTTTAAAATCACAGGCAAATACAACTTCTTTTAAAGCAAAGTTATCTACAGGGTTCTTTATAACCAACACAGGAATATCTGATGTACGCACTACTTTTTCTGTGTTTGATCCTATAAACACTTCTTCTCGCAAACCACTAATACCATGGGATCCCATAACGATAAGATCTGCTTCATTTTCATGAGCAACTTCATTAATTTCACTAAAAATCTTATAGTTTTGTACCGTCTCTGTAATTTTAATACCTTTTAGGTATTCTTTATCTAGAAAGGTACTAAACCTTTTTTCGGCGAGTTTCATATAATACATCGCTTCATTTGCCTCCTGAGTTTCATTTTTAATTAATACGGCTTCAGACAATCCCAGCATATGCAATACTATGATTTCAGCATTTTGTTGTTTCGCTAATAATGCCGCAACCTGTAATGCGTATTCTGAATATTCTGAAAAGTCTACGGGTACAAGAATTTTTTTCATGATTATCTGTTTTTATACTATCAAAATTAGAAGATGTTATTGCCAATTAAAATGATAATTATCATATCAATACAATACATAACATGTCTTAAAAATAATTTTTATAGTATCTTTAAATACTACTACAGACAATGCAAAAACATTATAACATCACAGTAAAAGGAAAAGTCCAGGGAGTTTGGTATCGAAAAAGCACCCAGGAAAAAGCCAGAATACTCCAAATTACAGGAAACGTAAGAAACCTACCTAACGGAAATGTTTACATAGAAGCCGAAGGAAATAAAAACCAACTTAACCTCTTATTAGAATGGTGTGCTATAGGCCCAGAATTTGCAAAAGTAGATGATCTATCTTTTGAAGAAGGTGACTTGCAACTTTTTAAAAGCTTCGATATTTTGCGTTAGATAATCTTTATTAATTAAATCATAAATTAATTTAAGATCTTGTTAAGTATGACATTTCTCATTTTTAACCCTTTTAATGGGTGGTATTTTTAAGCTATAAACTTAAAAAAATGTGCTTATGTATATGTTTAATAGTCTTCCTTTTGTGAGAATCATATCATAAGTCTTTCTCTTACTTAAATTAAAAATATTAAAATTATGGAATCAACAGAAATAGAGACAAATAGCATACCTAGAATAGGCGATGATGCACCAGATTTTGAAGCATTAACCACACACGGTAATTTAAAATTTTCTGAGTTTGCAGATGGAAAATGGGCGATCTTGTTTTCGCATCCAGCAGATTTTACACCAGTATGTACGACAGAATTGAGTGGTTTTGCAGAAAGAAAACAAGAATTTGAAGCTCTAAACACTAAACTTATTGGTCTAAGTATTGATAGTATTCATTCTCATCTGGCTTGGGTAAATAATGTAAAAGAAAAAACCGGAGTATACCTTGATTTTCCAATAATCGCAGATCTGGATATGAAAGTCGCCAAACTATATGGCATGTTACAACCTAATGAAAGTGCAACAGCAGCTGTACGAGCCGTATTTTTTATAGACCCATACCAAAAAATCAGACTTATTATGTATTATCCTCTTAATGTAGGGCGTAATATGGATGAGATCCTTAGAGTATTGCAAGGTCTACAAGTGTCTGATGAGCATAAAGTAGCTTTACCACTGAATTGGAAAAAAGGAGATAAAGTAATCGTTCCTCCTCCAAAGACGTTGAAGCAAATGGAAGAGAGAATACAGGATACATCTTGTGAAAAAGTAGATTTTTACCTTGCCAGAAAAGAATTAAATCTCAACTAAATACGTAGCTAAGAACATAACCAAACCTCCTACATTTTATATGCTTGGGAGGTTTTTGATTACTAATAA
The DNA here is from genome assembly GCF_943373825.1 of Aquimarina spinulae. Lineage (NCBI taxonomy): Bacteria > Pseudomonadati > Bacteroidota > Flavobacteriia > Flavobacteriales > Flavobacteriaceae > Aquimarina > Aquimarina spinulae. Next base: position 2,093,119 of record NZ_CALSBP010000002.1, read on the forward strand.
ACAGAGGTCATAACTATTTAAAAAACAACAAAGCCTACTAGAACCCATTTCTAGCAGGCTTTGTCAACTAACCAATCAATTATTGAAAAAACTTAGCATTATATGCAGCTCAATAAAACTGCATTACTTTTTTATTTTTATTTTTTGCCAATTCGTATCAGCTTTCTTTTGCAACTTTGGAGCATCTTCATTTATCCATTTATCCAGTGTATTAATCCCCCACGAATTATAAAATAAGTATAACTTACCATCTCTTACTTCAAAGGTTTTAGGATTAATATCCACTTTTTCACTATTCACTGCTACAGCATAGGCACAATACCCACCATACTGTGGAACATATTTATCGGGATTGTTTTTAAATTTCTCCAAATTTTCCTGACTTGCAAATTTGTAGTTTACTTTATCATGAGTTGCTATAAACTTACTATCTCCCTTAACTGCCTTATTGCTAAAGTATTCTGTAACATCATATCCTTCTGCTACAAAATCTTTATTAGTATTATAATCTACTTGCTGAGCACTTACTGTTGCTACAAAGGCAAAGAATAGTATAGCTATGTATGGTTTCATGTATTAGTTTTATTACGCTCTTATCCATTAAGTCGTAAAAAAACCTAATCATTACACTTTTAACATAATTATAGGATGTTTAAGCTATTATAGTAGAAAATTAGTAGTTTCTGGATACGGTATTAGAGCACTAATCAATAGACTAATGCTATCTTTTGCTATTAAGGTAATCGATAACAATGTAGCAGTAACTACCACAGCAGAAGCCACATTATTTTGTTGAATATCTTTAAATTCATTTACACCTTTGGTAAGAGCAGAAAAAAGTAAAAAAACCGAAGTATTAATAAGCAAAGCAAATATAAATCCGATACATAGATATAAGCCAGAATATTGAATAATTTCTCCAAACGCAATTTCATTTTCTGCAGACATCGATAGTCGAATCATATTTGTTATCGATGGGATAATCTCCCCGAGAATCATACCTATCGATAAAATAATTCCTGCTGCAAAAACAGAAAAAGCCATATTATCTTCTCTAAAGGAGATATTCTTAAAAAATACTCTTTGCAAGATTTTAAAAGAAATAAACAGTATGAGTACAGAAACGACAATAGCAAGTACAATTTCTATAAAAGCAAGGGTTAATAGTTTCGTTTGCATGAGTTTTAGGTGTTAGTTAGTACAATATACCAATGATTTACGTTACCAAAATTTTTGGGTAATGTGCCAATGGTAAAATGTTTATTTGTGGTCTCCCATAAATAATATCGTTTTCCATTCTGCACTTTATATATTCCTTTTGCCGGAATGTGTAACCCAAGAACAGAGTGCTTATAATAATCGCTATTAAGAATAGCTACATCATATCCAAAATGACTAAGAATAGCATAAATAATTACAGTTCTGGTATCACAATCTCCTTTTAGATTTCCCATAAAACCTACAGGATTTTGGATTCCGAACGGAATATTACCAATACAACAATCAGAACATTCTTCTAATATCACCCGAATAGATTCTTCATATTTTTCTGGAGACTCACAATCATTTTCAAAAACAAAAGAATACGGGATATCTTGTATAAACGTCACTACCATTTCTGCAAACTCAAATTGATTTAGTTTGTTCGAGTTTTTAATAGCCGTAAGTTCTTTAAGAATTAAATCTAGTCTTGGCGTATCAGAAGTTGCAAGATATTGATACAACTTACCCCAGGATTCCTGTTTATGTTTTTGTACGGTATTAAAATATTCTTTTCTAGAAGAAAAATAATCCTTTTCCCGAACCGAAAACTTTCCTTTAAAAGTGTTACCATAATTATCTGTCCATTGTCGATTCTGCCGTAATAGTACTATAGAATCTCCTTCTTCCAGAGCTTTCTCTCGATAAATATATTCTGAAATATCAGATTTTTGGCTTTCTATAGATATCGGAATAGTATCCAACATATGTCGTAATCCTAGTATAGATCCCAAAACAAAAGTACTGTACACTATATAACGCCATTGAAATCTTTTTTGATTACTATCTAATTTCCCTAATAACCACGAAAGCAATAATAACACTAATGCAAAGGCCCAGAATAAAGAAATAGAGAAAAAAGCTTGTACAACACTACTGCTCACCAAAGAGATTAATATGATCGCCGGAAACGAAAAACAACCTAATTTCTTTTTAATTGCCATATTTATAGTGCCATTAAATTACAGCCTCTGATATCACTATGATCAAATCTACCAATAATTTCGAAACTCCCATCGGGATACATTTTACCTAAATCCTGAGTAGCGATAAAAGAACATGAATTTATATTTGCCAGATCTATAACATTTATACCTCCTGTTTTATTAACTCCTAATGGAGTTAAAGCATCTTCGGGATTTCTGATCGAAACTTTCATCCAGGGAGGGCAGTAAAAAAGTCCATCTTTTTTAGAATAGGCTTGCGATAATAATTCTGTCATCCCATATTCGCTATGAATCTGAGAAACTCCAAAATCATTTTTAAGAACCTTATGTAATTCTTCACGAATCATTTCTTTTCTGCGACCTTTCATACCACCAGTTTCCATAATTATTGATGTCTCATTTAATCGTACATCATAATTCTCAACAAGATCCAATAAAGCAAACGAAACTCCCAGAAGTAGTATTTTTTTATCTTCTGCAATAAGTTGTCGAAGGGTTTCTACCAATTTTTTAGTATCATGCAAATAAAACCCACTTTCGGGATGATTACTATCATTGATTAATTTTTCGGCCATATATACCAAAGAAGAGCCATCTCTTTCTAAATAAGAAGGTAGTAATGCTAATACTATATAATCAGTAATATCACCATAGAAATGTTGAAATCCTTTTCTAAAACTTCTTTCATACACTGTAAGATCACTAACATGGTGTTTACTAGTCACATTACCTGTTGTACCGCTACTGGTAAAAATTTTATGTATGGAAGCTCTAGTGCTTACAATTTTCTCTTGTTTAAAGAATTGGATTGGCAAATATGGAATATCATCAATACATTTTACTGAAGTTTTTGCTATTCCTAAAAGATTACAAAACCTCTGATATGTTATATTGTTGCTGTATTGATGTCTAAAAATATGTAGGGCCGATCTCTCAAAATCTGTGTTGTTTTGAATAGAAAAAATAGTATCAGCCTGCATAAGATTTGTTCAACAAATTTTGTAGAACAAAGGTATAAAAAAGAGTGCCTTTTTAGTCTTGTTTTTTTAGATTATAAAAAACAAGAGGGCTAAAAAGAAAGTATTTTAAATCAAAAATTATTTAATAATGAGTTTTTTGGTAGCTTTAAGTTCACCTTCGGTTACTTTAATCACATATATCCCAGGATTTAAATGGGTAATATCTAATTCTCTACCAATTAAAACTTTAAAAAGCACTTTTTCTCCTAAAACTGTAAAAATTGAAACTGTCTTGGTAAGGTTTTTAGTAGAGGTAATGTATAATACACTTCCAGCAGGTGCTGGATTGGGGAACAAACGCAATCCTTCGATTTTTATGCTCTTCGAATCTTGTGTTTCGGCTATATCAGACTGTGCTTGGATTCCTGGAGCAAAGGAAAAGCAGATGAGACTAATACATGTAAGCAGCAAGTAGATTTTTTTCATACAAAAATTTATTTTGGGGCAATAAATATACAACATTAAAATTAAAAACATTACAAATTATTAGCTTACTTGTGTATAAACCCCAGATTCAATGGTAGTTCTGTACACAAATTACGGTTTTCACTCATTAAGCATTTTGATTTTATTCTTGTCGGCAAATTTATCTTTTTCACTCTTAATTTTATCTTTTTTATACTGCAACTATGGCTGTACTTTTTTAAAAAGATATCATCATAGGTTTAAGAATTCAAAATTCTTACTAACAAAAAAATCAAAATGAATTCAAATTTAAATTTTGTAAATCAAAAATAATGCCTGATATTTGTTTCATTATGAAGTTATAAAAGAATTATGTACATAATTGTGCGCATAGAGACCACTCGATTTAGAAGCTAAGGATTCCTTCTTTAGCACTTCTTATTTATATTTTCAATTCGTAATTCTTATTATAATGACTCAAAAAAAACTTACACTTACCCGTATATTTTCATATTTCAAAATTGCACTAACTGGTAAAGAACAAGAATTTACCTCGGGTAGTATTCGCAGAGCGGTTTTCATGCTTTCTGTACCTATGGTTCTGGAAATGATGATGGAATCTATCTTTTTTCTTGTAGATGCTTACTATGTTTCTAGTCTTGGGGCCAATGCTATTGCTACGGTAGGATTAACAGAATCTGTACTTACCCTTGTATATGCCATTGCTATTGGACTTAGTATGGGAGTTACTGCAATTGTTGCCCGTAGAGTGGGTGAAAAAGATATTAGTGGTGCCTCACAGACAGCAATACAATCTATACTTTTAGGAATCGTAATTGCTATAATAATTAGTGCTATAGGTATCGTTTTTCCGAAAGAAATACTTGGACTCATGGGAGCCGAACCAGATCTTATTGCAGACGGATATGGCTATACTCAAGTATTATTAGGCGGAAACGTGACCATAATGTTGCTGTTTTTAATCAATGCAGTATTTAGAGGTGCAGGTGATGCTTCTGTAGCAATGCGAGTATTAATCTTTTCTAATTTATTAAATATCATTCTGGATCCGATTTTTATTTTCGGATTTGGTCCTGTTCCTGCTTTTGGTGTTCAGGGAGCGGCGATTGCTACAACTATAGGTAGAGGTAGTGCTGTGATATTTCAGCTATTAATTCTTTTTTATGGCTGGAGTAAGATCAAGGTTGCTTTTAAAGATATTGTTTTTAGAGCCGAAATTATGCTTAATCTTGTTAAGGTCTCTTTGGGAGGGATTGGACAATTTATTATTGGAACATCTAGCTGGGTATTCTTGATGCGAATTATGGCTGAATTTGGTAGTGAAGTATTGGCAGGCTATACAATAGCTATTAGAGTATTAATGTTTACACTTATGCCTTCTTGGGGAATGAGTAATGCTGCGGCTACGTTAGTAGGTCAAAATCTAGGTGCTGCAAAGCCAGAACGTGCTGAGCAATCGGTTTGGAAAACAGGAAAATACAATGCATATTTCATGGCTATTGTATCTATATTTTACCTATTATTCGCAGAAGCAATTATAAGGATCTTTAGTGATGAAGCATTAATCATTGAATATGGAGCCTTAAGTTTACGTGTAATTGCTGCAGGATATGTATTCTATGCGTATGGAATGGTGATCATACAATCTTTTAACGGAGCAGGTGATACCAAGACTCCTACTGTCATTAATTTCTTTTGCTTCTGGGTATTTCAGTTACCTTTTGCATACCTGGCAGCCTTGGTTCTGGATTGGGGCGCAATGGGAGTATTTCTTGCCATTACCTTTGCCGAAGTTTTAATCGCGGTGATTGGAATTATCTGGTTTAAAAAAGGAAAATGGAAAGAAGTAAAAGTATAGTTAATTATAGAATAAGCCCCGTAAAACAAATTTTACGGGGCTTTATCTGTTAGTAAATCTGGAAGTTATTTGACTACCTTATAGGTTTCTGTACCATTTTTAATGATATAAAAACCTTTTGGTAATCGATTTGTAATTTCTTTTTCTTCAAATTCATTCTTTATATTATGTCTAGAGTAAAAAGTTCCATCAAATTTATAAATTTGAATCAAGTAAGGTAAACGTTGAGAGTTTTCTACTGCTAAATTTGTTCTATTTGGACATGAATAAGAAATTTTTGCTGCAGGCTTTGATCCTCTAGTTAATTCCTCAATTGTTTTATGGGAAGTTACTTCTGAAATTATTTGGTCATATCTTCTAAAACTCTGACCAGATATACTTGTTACTGTATATTGCATAGTGCCAATTTCTAAAGGATGTCTACTTCTATTGCTTAAAGTACTTGGGTTTGATATACCATTACAAATTGAAGCTGTAGCTTCTGATCTATCATCACCAAGAAGATTTGTTCTATATATTCTATATCTGTTTGAGGCTACTCTTTTAATCCCTCTATATTCTAAAATAAGAAACAAATGATTATTTAAATTCACGCCACTTTGTTTATGTACTGAACTCCAAAAATTTATAGTTACCCAACTAGGATAATTAACTATATCATCTTCAGAGTTAATTCTTCCTGATGTTACCAAATTTTGTGGAGATTCTGAGTTTTCATATAATCTATAATAAATTCTTTCCGTGAAGTTACCCCTTAAATCAAAATCAAAATAAATTCTGTCATGTTTATTAAGCGAATTACCACTTGATATAATGGATAATTTTTTTAGGTCAAATTGAGAATTAGTCGGAGGTCCAATAGGGCAACGTTCTATTGTTTTTATCTTTGCTACATCTTCTGGTTTATATAAAGAATAATAATCATCTCCATCATTTGGCCATTGACGTACACGTTTCAAGTAATAATAATTAAAACCTAGACCAAAATCCATATAGTAAAATTTACCAACTACTAATGGCTGATCTATGGTTATATTAACTATATGCTCATTAGAAATTCTAGTGCTCAAATTTTGATTACAAGTTTGATTGATGATACTTGAAGTAATCTTTTTTCCATCGATATGAGAGTATAAACGGTAATCCATTTCTTTTCTTGTCGCTATTTCCGCATTAGAAAAAGCACTAAACGTCATTAATGATAATAATAACTGTAAAATGTAATATTTAGTTTTCATTGTTACTTAGGTTTAAGATTTATGTTCAACGAAATTTAGGCAATAAAGCATGTAGTTGTATTATGGTTTCGCCGTAGGCCAGAGTTAAATAACGAAACCTTAAAACCATTAATATTTTCATGATAATTAGTGATAAAATATTAACTCACAGGTAATATTACTGCCTTAGTGTTGAATTGGGGGGCAATGGGAGTATTTCTTGCCATTACCTTTGCCGAAGTTTTAATCGCGGTGATTGGAATTATCTGGTTTAAAAAAGGGAAATGGAAAGAAGTGAAAGTGTAGTATTCTTCCTTAATGATAATAATAAAAAAACACCCTCATGTTTTGAGGGTGTTTCTATAATGTGGCTAATCTATTGTAATTATTATTCTTTTACAGTATAGTTGGTCCAGGCAAATTTTGAGAAATCTGCACCAACTCCAGCTTTTACTGTTACAGTACCATCGGCAGCTACAGTAATAGCATCGTTATCTGTAGTAAAAGTACCCGTAATCGTACCTCCAACTTTATCGTCACCTACATCACCTTGTTGTATAGCATTTGTAAAAGTAACTGAACCATTTCCTTTCTTATCATCTGTATCTACTCTGTTTCCAAAAGAAGCTTTACCCACTGTTCCAAAGAAAGCATTATTAATAGTAGCTTCTGTACCTCTTCTTATTTCTGCTCCAGCTTTTAATGGAGTTATTTCAGAAAGGTTTAACACAGTAACTTTTTCGAAAGTAGGTTTAGAAACCGGAGTTGCAGCATTGTTAGAACCATTACTATCAAATTCTATACCTCTTGGATCTTCGGTAGCATCATTAAATCCGTTTTCTCTAACTCCAAATAGATTAGTTAAAGTACCAGTGTATCCTTCTGTACCATCAAACATATCATCTTTGATATTCACACAAAGAACATTTTCTACACTTACAGTTCCGCCAAAGAACTCAATACCATCATCTGCACCATTGAAAATAGCAATGTTATTGATTGTTGTTCCGGTACCTACAGTATATAAAGAAATTCCATTAAACTCCTGATCTCCATTAATTTTGGCTCCTGTATATTCTGCAATTACATAAGTAAGAGTACCAGAGTTATCTGCGTTATCAGTACCTCCGTAATTAAGTCCTGCAACTTCAGATTCTGCAGTTGCTCCTTTGTTAGTTGGAGTTTTTCCTGCAATTACTATTCCTCCCCAGTCACCCGGTCTTGGATTAGCTGCATCTGAAGTAAATTTTATAGGAGCAGCCGCAGTACCTTTGGCTTCAATTTTTGCTCCTTGCTCAACAGCTAAGTATACATCAGTACCTCCGGCTTTTGCTTTTACAGTTGTTCCTGCTTCTATAGTTAAAGTCTGCCCTGATTTTACGGTTAATGGACCCGAAAGAACCCAAGATTTACTTGCTGCCAGAGTAATATCACCTGTAATATTACCTTTTAAGTCTGCTTCATCTAAATCTGGATCATCCTGAGAAGCTATCGTACCATCTTTTGTGGGTTCAGAAGGAGTTGGTGCAGGAGAATCATCATCGCTAGAACAAGAAAATATTGTTGCTGCTATTACTAATATTGGTAAAAACCTTAATTTTTTCATTTTGTTTGTTTTTTGAGTTATTATTTCATTCTTGACAAAGAACCCTATAGAATCTAAATTCAGAGTAAAGGATTCATTATGTATGTGTTATATATTTTACTTTAATTTTATCTTAAGGTAAAATGCTTTTTATATGTTAAAATTTATAGTTAAGTCCTAGTGAAAAATTTATTCCTCTTTGATAAGATCTCATAACAAATTCTTGAGGCACATCCCTTATTTGTTCAATTTTGGGATTTAAGAGGTTAGTGGCTTTGAATTTAATTCCTATTTGATCATTAAACTTTCGTTCCATAATAAAGTCGAGATTTGCTACAGCTTTTTGAACAATATTATTATTGAAGTTTGACCCAATACTAAATACTTTATCGGTTTGATATGCAAATACCAAGGTTGCCAAAAACTCTTTCTTGTCATTAACACTTCTATACGTGATATCACTATTGATTAAAAGCGGTGCCGCTCCTTCTAATTCAGAGTCTTTACCGGTAATAAGAATCCCCTGATCTTCAAGCTTATCTGTGTCTTTGAATTCTAAATTCGTATACATATATGTTGCATTTCCTCCAACACTTAATTTTTGAGATTTATCATCATCTGTTTCATTTTTATATACGTTCTTTTTAACCTCAATTTCAATTCCTGCTATGGTAGCGTCTCCTAAATTAGCATATGTGAAGTTCCTGTCGGCTGCAGATATTCGTTCTATTCTGTTGATTGCATCGTTAACCTGTTTGCCAAATACTGAGGCTGATATCAACTCATCACTTTGTGGGTATATTTCCCATTTTAAATCGATATTATAGTTGTCTGATGGTTTTAACTCTGGGTTTCCAGATTCTAAATAATCAATCCCTTCATATACAAATGGTGCTACTTCCTTAAATTGAGGATATGTATAGGTCTGACTTGCTGAGAGACGAAGTATATTTTTTTCGTTGATGTTATATTTTAGGTTAAGAGAAGGAAGAAAATAGGTTTTATCTATATCTAATGGCCCTCCATTATCTCTATCAGAATTTGTAAGATTGGTAAACCATTCTACCTCCATTTTTATATCTTCAAATCTTCCTCCTACACTGGCGTAAAACTTTTCAGAAAACTTATAATCTACACCTAAAGCAGCAATGTTCGTTGCCTTATTAGCCTTATATGTAAAAGGGTCAAGAGCATTTTCTCCAAAACCAAAACCGGTTGTAAACCTAAAGACATCATTATCTAGCGCTGCCTGATTTAAAGTAGCTTCAAGATTATTAGGATCAATAACTATGGTACTGGGTAAATTATAATCAAAATAAATGGCTTCAAAATCCCTTGTTGTATTTCTAAAATTATATGCAAGAGTTATTTTTCCTTTATTTTCATCCTTCGCTCTTCCTCCAAAATACCTTGTTATTGTTGCTTTGGCATTAAGATCATCTTCCTTAAGATTATGATAATAACGACTATTATTTCTCGGTGTACCAGACGCCAAACGAGTTATATCCTCATCTGTATTAATGATAAAAATATTTCTCTTTCTATTAGGTTCATCATTCTTTACCAAGTTATAAGACACTCCCAAATCAATATCAAAAGATCTTCCTATTTCATGTTTTGAAATAAGTTGATTAACATACAATAGGTTTTGATTCTGAGTTTGCTGTACTACTCGTGCAAGTTCGCCATCGGTATCTGCAACATCTGGTTTTGTTCCTAAATAATCCTGAACTTTTTGACTATTTGAGTGTACCAAAAAGGTATTGTAAGATATATCATTGGATAAATTTATTTTATATTTAAAATTACCCATTGCCACCTTGGTATTAGAGTAGTCAAATTCTTCGGCACTTGTATAACTACTTCCAAAAGTACCATCGTTATTAAAGTTTATTGAACTACCATCTTTATAGTTATATCCATTACTAAAAGAACCTACTAAGAACATGGATAGCGAGCTTTCGTCTCCAAAATTATATTTCTTTCCCCAATCTAAAGAAACACCAAGGTTTAAGGGCACAATTCCTGATTGATTTGGTGCTAAGTTATCATCAAAAGCATATACTGTTAAGTCTGTTATTTTTGGATCTGTATGATCAGCTATTCCAATCCAATTAGCACCATCTATTGTTTTAAAGTCTTTATTTTCTACTGCTTGAGAATTTACTCCGCTGGATACACTTACTTTAAAACCGCTTTTACCTTCAAAAATCTTACTGTTAATATTTATATTCGCACCTCCAACATCTCCATTCTGGTTATTAGAAAAGGCCTTACTTACCCCTAAATTTTGTATAATATCTGTAGGAAATAAGTCTAAAGAAATATTTTTATATCTAGGATCGTTTGATGGTAACGGAAGATTATTTAAGGTTGTACTATTATATCTGTCGCCAAGTCCTCTAACATAAACTTTATTAGAACCTTCTTGTTTTGCTACTCCTGATATTTTGGCAGCTGCAGCTGTTGCATCGCTCACTCCTTTTCGCGAAAGCTCTTCAGCACCAATTTTTTGTTCAATTTGAACAGCATTTTTCTGCTCTATTAAAAGGGCTTCTTCGCGTTCACGATTGGTAACTACTTTTATCACAACTTCTTCTAATGCTGCTGCTGTAGCTCCCATAGTAGCATCTACCACGGCTACTTTATCTGCTTCTACTACTACATTAGGTATTTCTACCGTTTGATATCCTGTAAAACTAAACAATAGCGTATATGTCCCTACAGGAACTCCTGTAATCTCATATAACCCATCAAAATCTGTAGACGCTCCTTTGGCAGTACCTCCTACAATTACATTAGCAAAAGGAAGAGGTTGATTGTTTGATTCTTTATCTAATAATTTTCCGGCAATAGTCCCGGTTTCTTGTGCAAAAATAGCTCCTATAAAAAATAGTGCCAGTACTGTAAATGTTTTTCTCATTATGTATTTTCAAAATCTGATACAAATAAATACGGTTTTACAGTAATTGTCTTTACCCCACTATTATGGTTAGTTTAAGGGATTGTGATGTAGGAAAAATGAATAAAAAGGTAAGATCTGTAGGATTTTTAGGGGATTTTGCACCTAAAATTCTATACTATTAAATTACTAATAAACCACTGAATTATAAGGTTTACCCACATCAATCGAGAACTATTTAGCTATACCATTTTTTGAATCTCGAATATCGACGATTATACAAAATCTGTTTTTTATAAATTATTAGAGAATTGTTATGAAGATGTTAAACCAGATAAATTCATAGAATCTGCCTTAACAATAAGATAAAATACGGTAACAGAATATAAGATAACAACGTAAGTTTTCTTTATGCTTTTAATCTTTTAATTTGATTATTAATAATTTACAAATAATCTATTCTGAAATAAACTAAAAAAAAGAAGCTTGGCGATTAGCCAAGCTTCTACAATTCAAATACTTAAATATGGGATATTATATTATTGACGAGTCCAATCTGATGTCCAGGTATCACTCTCTTGTAATGCTCCTGCATAGTTAGCAGCGTCAAAAAATGCTCCTAGTGTAGAAGGATCAAAATTATCTACACCATCTACCGCAGTAGTATACGAATAAGTTCCTCTAAAACCAGTAATTTCAAAACCAGATGGTATAGCAGTACCTGCACTATTAAAAGGAGCACCAGAACCATCTACAGTAAAATTATTAAAGGTTGCAAAATCTGCGAGATCAACAGTTGCACCACCATGATCTAAATCAAATGACTTTGCATTATCGATAATAGAATTTCTAACAATTACTTCATTATTATTAAGGTTGATCAATGTTTGGTCATCATCAACTTCAATTCCTTTTCCTGGGAAAGCTTTGATAATAGCATTGTACATCGTTACTTTGGTTCCTGCTCTAAATTCGATTCCTTTATTTTCTCCATCACCATCTTCTGCACCGATTAGCGTGATATTAGATAAGGTAGGATTAGAGAATGGTGCTGCATCTGGCGTAGAAGATAAATTATCTGCTTCGATTCCTTTATCTCCAGCTGCAGAAGTTTGCTGTGCGATCCAGAATTGTCCATTTCCAATCCATCCATCTGTCCAGTCAAAAGAATCATCCCCAGCACCAGTTACAATGGCATACTTTAAGTTTACAGTTCCGCCAAAAAACTCTATTCCGTCATCATTTCCATTAAAAGCCTGGATATATTCTAAAGTAGTTCCATTACCAACACCGTATAATGAAAGTCCGTTATATTCTGCATCGTCATTAATTTTTCCTCCTGTATATTCTAAACGTACATAACGTAATATTCCTGAGTTATCTGCCGGATCGGTTCCTCCATAGGTAAGATTTGCAACTTCTGTAGTTGCTGTAGTACCTCTGTTGATAGGGGCTTTACCTGCTAATAATAATCCTCCCCAATCTCCAGGATTAGGAGTAGATTTATTAGACGTAAATACGATAGGTTGCGCTGCAGTACCTTCTGCGATAATTTTTGCTCCTTGCTCGATCGCTAAATATGAGAATACTCCTCCTACATCACCTGCGATAATTTTTGTACCTGCTTCGATCGTTAATGTAACTCCATCTACTACAGATACACCTCCTCTTAGCTCGTATACCTCACTAGATTCTAATGTAACATTTTGTGTAATCTGGCCCTCTAATATTTTGGTTCCAGAAGTGTCACCACCAGAACCTCCCTGGTTGATTGTGATATCTCCGATATTATCTTCCTGTATGGTACAAGCACTAAATAAAACTGCTGTTCCGATTACTATTCCCGTAAGTAAATTTTTAGTTTTCATTTTATATAATGATTAATTTTAGTTGTGTTTTCCGTTTATAATTAAAGTTTAAAAGTAACCCCAAGACTAAAGTTGATTCCGTTATCAAATTTATAGGTGGTAAACTCCTGACCTAAGTCTTCCTGATCCTGGTATCGTTCTATAGATGGGTTTAATAAATTTTTAGCTTTAAGGCTTATTTCAACATGCTTTCCGATCTCATCTTTGAAATTAAAGTTTAGTACTCCAAATCCTTTTTCAAAAATATCTCCTACTCCATTTCCACCAGCAGAATACACTCTATCTCCGAAAATGTTAAAATCTAAAGTTGAAGTAATTTTATGATTACCAAATTCTTTGGCATATACAACATCTGCATTTACCAGAAAAGGAGAAGCTCCTTGTAATTGTCTTTCTACATTAGTTGGTGCAATATTAGAACCATTAAATGTGGTAATGGTTGGGTCAATCTCTACCTTTGTATACATTATTGTAGTATTAACACCAAAGTTTAGGTTGTTCCAGATTGTTTCTTCTGTGTTAAAAAGATTACCCAGGTTCTTTCTATATTCTAATTCTGCTCCAAAGATTACAGCATTATCAGAATTGATAAATGTGTTTACATTTGAAGCTGATGCTACATATACTTTTTCGATTGGGTTTTCGATATATTTACCAAATAATGTAGCCGCTACCAATTCACCTGTCTGCTCAGGAAAGTGTTCCCATTTGATATCTACATTATAGTTATCAGAATTATTAAGAATAGTATTTCCCAGAGTAGCTTCGGTAACATCTTCATCTAAGAAAGGTGCTATTTCTGTGAATTTTGGCAGTGTAACCGTTTTACTAGCTGCAAAACGAAGGTTTGATGTTGAGTTTAACTCATATTTCAAACTTATACTAGGGAGAATAAAAGTTTCGTCTATCTTTTGTGTTTTGAAAGGAGACGTTTCTAAGTCTTGTTGTTCTCTATAAAACACATTTTGCTCAAACAATTCTGCGCGAATACCTCCATTGAAGGTTAGTTTTTCTGTTAATGCATATTGCAAATTTGCATACCCAGCAATGGTTAATAAATCTGCCTCATAAATTCTTGTCGGATTAAGGTTTTCTAAAACAATATATTCTCCATTAAGGAAATTAGTTTCATTTAATAATGCATCCGGATTATTAAAATCTACATTTTGATTTACAAGACTGTTAAGGTTGTAGTTTAACTGATTAGATTCAAAATCTCTATCTTTTGATCTTCCTGCTAATCCAATCGTAAGTGCATTTTTAAAGTTATCATCTTCATCCTTTCCAAAATTAATATCAAAATCAATCTTCCCAGAATAATCATTTTCATTCAATTCCTGATAAAAACGTTGGTTGTTTGCTAAATCCGGACTTGTACGGTTTCCTAAAACAAGGTTTCCATTTTGCAATTCTGTAAACACCAATTGACGTCTGTCGGGTATTAAGCCCTTTGCTTTATTATATGCAAATCCCCAATTTAACTGATACTTTCTTTCGCTAAATCTATGTTCTCCGGTAAGTTGTTGTGTAAACAGGTTATTTTGCTCATAGGTTCCTCTTCTTAAACGAATACCTACATCTGTATCTTCACTACTTACACCATCTGTAAACTCTCTAAGCTCATCTTCGGTATCATTAACAAATAATGTAGTAGCAAGAATCTTATTGTTATTGTTCCATCGGTATCCAATACTTCCTAATACTGTAGTATTCGTAAAATACTCATATCGATCTACATTCTTAAAATTTCCTATTCCAGTAATACTTTCTCCCTGAGAGTTAAAAGCAGCCTGATTACCTCCCAAAGCGGTTCTATGGTTTTGATCAAATGATGCGGTAACCAATACATCTAATTTCTGATCTTCTGCAACTGTAAAGGTTTTTCCACCGGTTATACTCATACCTCCATCGGGAGCATTAAATCTTTTTACAGGATTAAAAGAAGTATCAAAAGGGTAGTACTCTATTTCTGTACTATTATAATTGTAATTCGGAATGTCTAAGAAAACAGGAACTCTTCGTGACCCATCGTCTAATCCCCATTCATCATATTGCCCACCATTAAGTAAGAAAAAATCATTACTAACAGCATTAGAGTTTACTCCCGAACTAAAACCAACTTCTAAAAAACCTTTTCCGGGACGGTCTTTGGTATCAATATTTACACTTGCTCCGGCAAAATCACCATATATATCTGGAGCATACGTTTTATAAATCCCTAAATTCTCAACTATATCGGTCGGAAAAATCCCAAGATCAATAAGTTTTAACTTTGGGTTTAATGACGGAATAGGTAGTCCATTTAAATAAGCATTGTTATAACGATCTCCTAATCCACGAACATATAGTTTATCACTCTGTCTAGAAATACCAGTTGCTTTAGTTAAACCTGTAGCAACATCACTTACTCCTTTTTTAGAAAGTTCTTGCGCTCCTATCTTTTGCTGAATAGTCACCGCATTTTTTTGTTCTAATAAAATAGCTGCTTCAGATTCCTTTTTGGTCGTAGTTTTAATTACAACCTCATCTAATGCAGCCGCGCTTGCTGCCATTGCAGTATTAACTGTAGTGGTTTCGTTTGACTTTACGATTACATCTTTAATGTCTAAAGTTTCATACCCTACAAAACTAAACTCTAGTACATATGTCCCTGGCTCCAGATTTTCAATAGTATATAAACCATCAAAATCTGTAGTCGTTCCTTTTGTTGTTCCTTTAATTAATACATTAGCAAAAGGTAAAGGCTGATTATTAGATTCCTTGTCTAATAATGTTCCGGTAATCGAACCGGTTTCTTGCGCGAAGAGTATTCCTACAAAAAATAACGCAAAAAGTGTAACAATTTTTCTCATTTAACTTGTTCTGAAATTCCCGGCAAAGAACGACAGGCAGTGTTAAATGTGTGTTATTCAAAAATTAATTATGTGTCATATTAATGTTAGAAAATTGTTACCTCTCATTGTTTATAGAATGTTTTCTCAATATTAATCCAGTGTTAGATCTATACATAAACTACTGTAAATAAGAAATTAACCCAGATAAAAATCTTCTTAAAAAAGATCCATTGTATTGTTAAGAAAACAAACAACAAATTAGTAATGTAAAAAAAAATTAAACCTTTCTTAGATTAAAAAATCAAATCATAGAAGGGATATCATTCTTTTTTGAGAGTTTTGGAAAACAAAAAAGACTTCCAATATGGAAGTCTTTTTTGTTTATTTTTTTGTAGTAAAATCTAGTTTTTATAATTCACAACCACATTGTCTTTACCTGACCAAGTTGTTACATCAGCGATTTGATTTTTATTATAATTTACTTCTGATAACTTATCTGCATTCCAGAAAAACCATTTCCCTGTTTTTACTCCATTATCATATTGCCCCATGGCAATTTTCTTTCCTGTAGCATCATACGATTTCCATTCTCCATGAAGCTTACCTTCTTTATTATAGAAACCTTGTTGTCTTACTGTTCCATCTTCAAAATAAAATGTACCTTTAATCTGATCTCCTTGCTTTTCAAAAGTCGGCTTTACATCCTGAGCCATTGCGGTTGCAGAAAATAAAATGGCCATTGCTACTATTATCTTTTTCATGATTTTAAATATTTTAGATTATTTGGGATGTCGACTTATATTATAAAAGTAATATTTATTTTACATTTAAACAACATTTCGGTAACATTAAATTAACATTAATTCCATAATTACCTTATTATCATTCATTTAATACATTAAAAATTGAACCTTTGTAATGTTCAAAATCATCAATCCTATCTCACTTTTGTCATCATGAACAGTATTATATTTATACTTTTGATGACGTTAAATTATTCTGTGTCATTTCATAGATTTATTATATTTAAATGAATAACAAGAAAAGACTTATTGAGGTTGCTATTGTTTTTTTTAAGCTAGGTTGTTTTGCTTTTGGTGGTCCGGCAGCACATATTGCCATGATGGAAAATGAAGTAGTTGATAAAAGGAAATGGATGGACAAACAACATTTTCTGGATCTTATCGGAGCCACCAACTTAATTCCTGGTCCCAATTCTACCGAGATGACCATGCATTGTGGTCATGAGCGTGCCGGAACTGCTGGTCTATTTGTTGCCGGAGCTTGTTTTATTTTTCCTGCAGTAGTCATTACAGGAGCGTTGGCTTGGTTTTATACTTCTTATGGACAGTTACCCGAAGTAACTCCTTTTATTTCTGGTATCAAACCCGCTGTACTTGCTATTATTTTATCGGCAATTCTAAAATTAGGAAAAAAAGCATTAAAAAACTGGGAGCTAGGTATAATAGGAATTTTAGTACTAATTATTAGCTTATTGGGAGTAAATGAAGTTATTGCATTGTTAAGTGCAGGGCTTTTTGGAACACTATATTTTTATTTTAAATCTAAACTAAATACCTCACCTAAATCCATTGCCCCATTCTTCATATTTAAAATTTCTACATTTACTTTTATTAAACTTTCTTCTATAAAAGTTCTTTGGACATTTTTTAAAGTTGGTGCTATATTATATGGTAGTGGTTATGTTTTGTTTGCATATCTTGATGCAGAATTAGTTACAAAAGGCTGGTTAACCAGATCAGAATTGATAGATGCCATTGCAGTTGGTCAATTTACACCAGGTCCTGTTTTATCTACTGCAACCTTTATTGGTTATCAATTAGCTGGATTTTGGGGAGCCATAGCGGCTACACTAGGAATCTTTCTCCCTTCTTTTCTTTTTGTATTACTTCTTAATCCATTAGTGCCCAAAATGAGAAAATCCAAAACACTTAGCTATTTTCTTGATACTGTTAATATTGCGGCGGTCGCTATCATGTTATCGGTATTGTTTGTAATGTCTTTAGATACCTTAATCGACTGGAAAGCAATAAGTATTGCTTTGGTGGGTGTTATTATGATTTTTGGGTTTAAGAAAGTAAATCCTATGTGGATTGTACTTGGAGGATCACTTTTGGGATACGTGCTAAGTCTTGTATAGTGCCACTTTTAACGATAGCTTAAAGTTTTGGTAACATAAAAACTCGCCAAATAAAATATTTTTGGCGAGTCGTAAGACGACATTTGTAGTTTCAAAAAATCATATTAGTTTTTGTCGACTTAGATTTTTGAAATACAGGGCTAACCGAAAACGGTTAGCCTTTTTCATTTCTGCATAAATACTCAAAAAAAACATTTTAATATAATCATTATAAAACATTAAGTTAACATTAACTTAACATAGATACAAGTTCTTTGCAAGCGACAAAAACTAGTATCGATTATGAAATTAAAGAATACACTAACAGCGTTAGTTCTATTTACGCTTTGTTTTGTAAATGCTCAGGAAACTACTGAGACTAAATTTGGAAAAGGAATCTTAAATGTTGTTGCCAAAGACAGCTCATGGAGCATGAAATTTGCAACCAGATTTCAATTACTTTCTACTACCGGTTGGGATATTAACGATAATAATTATAGTAAACCAGAAACCAATTTTCTCGTAAGAAGAGCACGTTTAAAATTTAGCGGTTTTGCTTATAGTCCAAAAATTAAATATAAAATAGAATTGGGGGTATCTAATAGAGATATTTCTGGAGCTTCAGAATTCACTAGCAATGCTCCACGTTATATTCTAGATGCTGTTATAAAGTGGAATTTCTATAAAAACTTTACACTTTGGGCGGGGCAAACTAAACTACCAGGCAATGTAGAACGTGTTATTTCTTCAGCAAACTTACAATTAGTAGATCGTTCTAGGTTAAATAGTCGTTTTAATATAGACCGTGATTTAGGAATACAGTTAAGACATCACTTTAAATTATCAGATAAATTTATCGTTAGAGAAGCTTTTGCAATTTCCCAGGGAGAAGGAAGAAATATTACCAGCGGGAATTTAGGTGGCCATCAATACACAGGAAGATTAGAATTATTACCTTTTGGGAAATTTAAAAGTAAAGGAGATTATAAAGGAGGAGATCTTAAGAGAGAACAAACTCCCAAATTAATGCTGGCGGCAACTTATGACTTTAATGCAGATGCTGTAAAAAACAGAAGTAATCAAGGGTCTTACATGCAAACCGGTACTGGTTTTTATGAAACCAATATTTCTACCATATTTGTAGATGCTATGTTTAAGTATAAAGGCTTTTCTTTTATGGGAGAATTTGCCGATAGAGAAGCTGATGAAGCAATTGCAGTAGAAGAAGACGGGACACCAACCGGAGATATAGTTCAGGTGGGTAATGCGATAAATCTTCAAGCTGGATATTTGTTTAAAAGTAATTGGGAAATAGCAGGACGCTATACTAATCTTAATTATGATGCAATTGTTGGAAAAAATCTTGAAGAACAATATACCCTTGGGGTATCTAAATATGTAGCTGGTCATAACTTAAAAGTTCAATCCGATATAAGTTATACCACTGAAGATGGTAATGGTAGTGGGTTAATGTATAGATTACAATTTGATATACATTTCTAAATCACAAGCTAATACATAACAGTTTGGTAACATTAAGCTGAGAATTGATTATAATATTTGCACCTTAAACAAAAAGTATGGATAATATTTATTTATTAATGGTAGTCGCGCTAGCAATATTAGCGGTTGCCGACCTTATTGTGGGAGTTAGTAATGATGCTGTTAACTTCTTAAATTCTGCTATTGGTTCTAAAGCAGTTTCTTTTAGAACAATAATGATTGTTGCCAGTATTGGTATTGCAGCTGGAGCCGTTTTCTCTAGTGGATTAATGGAAGTAGCAAGGAAAGGAATTTTTAATCCTGGTGAATTCTATTTTGATGAAATCATGATCATTTTTATGGCAGTTATGATTACCGACATTCTCCTTCTCGACTTTTTTAATACACTGGGGATGCCAACTTCGACAACGGTATCTATTGTATTTAATCTTTTGGGAGCAGCAGTATCTATTGCACTAATTAAAATTGGAGCAGATCAAGGGTTAGCTTTTTCTGATTTAGGAAATTACATTAACACCAAGACAGCAACAAAAATTATTAGTGGTATTTTGCTCTCGGTAGTGATAGCATTCTCGGTAGGTGCTATTGTACAATTTATAACTCGTTTATTACTATCCTATAATTTTGAAAAGAAAGCTAAATGGGTTGGTGCTTTATTCGGAGGAATTGCATTAACTGCATTATTGTATTTCATTTTCATGAAAGGAATTAAAGGAACCAATTACGCCAAAGCTATAGTTGATATTCTATACAATGGCGGTCCTGAAGGGCTATTAGATTGGGCTAATAATTATTTTGGTAGTACGTATGAAAATGTAAAGGAACTGGCAAAAGCTCAGAAAAACCTTTTCAAGATAGATGGTGATGCAGGAACAATCAAAATGACCTTAAGAGGATATTTAGAAACCTATGTGTTTCAGATCGTAGCTGCCGGTTTTGTATTGTGGTCAGTATTATCATATATACTTATTAATTTCTTTAAAGTAAATATTTATAAGCTTATTATTATTGTAGGTACATTTGGATTAGCATTAGCTTTTTCGGGTAATGATTTGGTAAACTTTATTGGTGTACCTATAGCGGGCTGGCAATCTTATGAAGCCTGGGTAGCTTCTGGTATTCCTGCTACTGAGTTTTCTATGGATGTTTTAGCCAAAAAAGTAGACACTCCTACCTTACTACTATTTGGTTCAGGAATAATAATGGTACTTACATTATGGTTTTCAAAAAAAGCTCGATATGTTGCCGATACCGAAATTAACCTTTCTAGAGAAGGAGAAGCTAAAGAACGTTTTAAACCAAATTTTCTATCAAGAGGTGTTGTAAGAAGTACTGTTTTGATATCTCAAGGACTTGGTGCAATTACACCAAAACCTGCAATGGAGTTTATAGAAAACAGATTTTCTAAACCTGTTATAGACTTACCAAAGAACAAGACTTATGAAATGCCTGCATTTGATATGGTAAGAGCTGCAGTAAACCTTATGGTTGCCGGAGTCTTAATTTCTATTGCAACTTCTATGGGATTACCACTTTCTACAACCTATGTTACTTTTATGGTAGCAATGGGTACCTCATTAGCAGATAGAGCGTGGGGAACAGAGAGTGCAGTATATCGTGTAGCAGGAGTACTTAACGTAATTGGCGGATGGTTCTTTACTGCTATAAGCGCATTCGTTGCAGCTGCAACAGTAGCGTTTTTGATTAATCTTGGTGGCCCTATAATGGTTGCAGTCTTATTACTTATTGCTGTATTACTTTTGGCAAGAAATACCATTAATTATAGAAAGAGAGTTAAAGCAGAGAAAGCAGAAGATAGTCTTAAAAATTCTGAGAGTAGCTCTGTTCAAGGAGTTATCGAAGAAAGTGCAGATAATATCAAATCCTTTGTAAATAGAGGAAATAAAATTTACACAAGCACGATAGAAAGCCTTGTGAAATATGATTTAATCGCCTTAAAGAAAAGTAAAAAAGGAATTGCTAAACTAGATGAAGAAGTTGAAGAACTAAGAGATAATATTTTCTACTTTATCAAGAATCTGGATGAGTCTAGTGTAGGTGCCAGTAATTTTTATATTAATATTTTAGGGTATCTGCAAGATATGTCTCAGTCTTTAGAATATATCACCAAAGCAAGTCACAAGCATGTAAACAACAATCATAAAAAACTTCGATTTAATCAGATTAAAGATTTAAAAGAAATCGAAGAACAATTAAATGAGTTGTTCAGGCAAATCAAAAAAGCATTTAGTGATAGAGATTTTGATCATATTGATACCATTATTAATGAAAAACAAGAACTCTTTAATAAGGTAAATCAAAAAATAGATAAACAAGTTGCCAGAACGAGAACTGAAGAAAATAGTCCAAAAAACACCACCTTGTATTTTGGATTACTATTAGAAACCAAAGATCTTATTACCGCAACAATGAATTTGTTAGAGACCTATAGAGAACACAAATAGTAGATCTAACTACTAATAAAAATTGCAAAAAAAGGCTAAATATATTGATGTTTAGCCTTTTTTATTTTTAACTTTCACTATACGAATTTGGCACAAAAAACCATCACGTTAAGCAAATGTTATCTACTCACACAACTAATGTTAGCTTATCGTTACCAAATCTATATAAATATGTATACTTCGTATTAAGTGGTATATTTATCCAATGTTATGTAATGCTATACTATAATGAACAAAAAAGATATTTCGATACTATTAGTTGATGATGAACCCGATATTTTAGAAATTGTCGGGTATAACCTTACTGCAGAAGGATATACAGTAATAACTGCAGAAAATGGTGTTGAAGCTGTAAAAGCTGCAAAAAAGAAAAAACCACATCTAATTATTCTAGATGTAATGATGCCAGAGATGGATGGTATAGAAGCCTGTGAGCATATAAGAAAGTTACCAGACTTACAAAATACAATCATTACCTTCCTTACAGCACGTGGTGAAGACTATTCTCAAGTTGCCGGATTTGATGCCGGTGCAGATGATTATATTACAAAACCCATTCGTCCAAAAGTTTTAGTAAGTAAAGTAAAAGCCCTATTGAGAAGACTTAAAGAAGAAGAGTCTTCAGACAATGTTGTTAAAATAGGAAATTTGGTCATTAACAGAGATGAATACAAAATTGTTAAAGACAAAAAAGAAATTGTATTACCAAGAAAAGAATTCGAATTACTATCTTTATTGGCCTCTAAGCCTGGCAAAGTTTTTAAGCGAGAAGATATTCTTGATAAGGTTTGGGGTAATGAGGTCATTGTAGGCGGTCGTACAATTGATGTGCACATTAGAAAATTAAGAGAGAAAATCGGCGATAATAGTTTTAAAACTATTAAAGGAGTAGGATATAAGTTTGTAGTTTAATGGCAGAAAACTTTAAAAAGTCGTATAGATTTGCATATCTATCTTCTTTATATATAACCATATTATTAACGCTCGCATTGAGCGTTTTTTTATACATTCAATCACTGTTTAATCCATTTATTATATTTGGTTTTATAGTGACTTGTTATCTGATTTGTTTTCTCATTATTCAATATAGAGTAGAAAAATTTATTTATCGTAGAGTACGAAAAATCTATGATGATATCGAAATGCTGGAAGTAGATTCTATCGGAGAAGGCCCCGTGACTACAGATATGAGAACTCTTATTAAAGAAGTTGAAAAGTTTGCTCAACAAAGAAAAACAGAGATCGAAACTCTAAAAATCAGAGAAGCCTATCGTAAAGAATTTATGGGTAACGTTTCTCATGAGTTAAAAACACCCCTGTTTACTGTTCAGGGATATATTCTTACCCTCCTGGATGGAGCAATGGATGATCCCGAAATTCTTGACAAATATTTAAATCGAGCAAACAAAGGAGTTGAACGCTTGATTTATATTGTAAATGATCTGGATATGATTACCAAACTTGAAGTAGGTGATCTTAATCTTAATTATACCAATTTTGATATTGTAGAATTAGTACAAAGTGTGTTTGATTTATATGAAATGAAAGCTGCAAAAAAGAATATTGCTCTTACGTTTGATATGAATTATGAAGAACCTGTACTTGTACATGCCGATAAAGAGCGCATACAACAAGTACTTTCTAATTTGATTGTAAACTCAATAAAATACGGAAAAGAAGATGGTACTACAGAAGTAAGCATCGAAGATTTAATCCGAAATAAAACCATTGTTAGAATTACAGATAATGGTGAAGGAATTGCACAAGCCCATATTCCACGATTGTTTGAGCGTTTTTATCGCGTAGACAAAAGTGGATCGCGTAAAGAAGGTGGGTCCGGTCTTGGGCTAGCTATTGTAAAACACATTATCGAGGCACATCATGAGCGCATTTATGTAGAAAGCGATTATCGAGTGGGAAGTGAATTTTCATTTACTATGGAAAAAGTGAAAAAGTTCCCTATAGTCAATATCAGTACTAAAACTACTTAGCCCTCTGTATGCATTTAAATCCCTTAGTTTTGTTAATGTAAACTCGTTCTGGTTACAACTAGGAACTAACTTATTAACCGTTAAACGCTCTGCAAGATATTCTTGCTCAAACTGTCCGGGAGTTGGGATAAAGAAAGCTTTTTTCTTCAGTTTTGCAAGATCCATTACTGTTGTATATCCAGATCTAGAAATAATCAGGTTACTACTATTAATAGTATCTTCCAGATCTTTTCCGGTTAAATAATTATGAATAGTAATATTATTTTTTACAAACGTCTGTTGGGTTTCTTCAATAAGTCCACGTACAAATACAATCCTCTTATCACTTTGTTCAAATTCATAAAACAGTTTTTGTTCTAGTAAAGTACGTTGTGGTTCTGGCCCAGAAAGCAATACCATAATATCGTATTTTTTAGGTACAATTTGATATTCAAATCTACTTAGTGGCCCAAGATAAGTCACGGGAATATTGTTTCTCTTAGGATGCCCTAACTCACCACTAAGATTAGGATCATCTGCCATATCAGGAACCCAACACACATCAAATTTTTTAATATACTTATTATGTAGTTTAGTACTTATAGAAGTAGTTTTTCCGCTTAATACAGTAAGTTGATGTGTAATAAATACCGAAGGAATACTCTTATGTCGTACTCCCATTCTGTTATCAGAGATAATACCACAAAAATTTTCCTCTTCAATGATTTTTTTTATTGCTTTTTTTTCAGCACTAATTGCATGAGCAATTTTAGGACTGTTTAACAACATCTTTAATTTGAAATTACTCCCTTTTTTAGAATACTCTATATTATAAGAAGGGAGTTCTTTGGTAAGTAGCATAGGAAACTCCTTCTTTAATAACGATAAGGCAACCCCATCAGAAGCAATAACAGGCTCCAGACCTTCTGCCAGTAATGCATTGATAATAGGAATACATCGGGTTGCATGACCTAGTCCCCAATTAAGAGGAGCAACAAGTACTTTTTTATTCAAACGTTCTAGTATTTAAGTTGTTATAGTAACTATCAATTTGATTCTTAATAATAAAAGTAATCCTATTTTCTTATGCATATATTTCCTTAATTTTACCAAAAAATTATCTTAAGTGAAATTTTATATTCAAAAACAAGAGTGTATTGATTATTAATTGAATCTGAATGATAACAAATACAGGTATTTCTCGTAGTAAAATGAGGTATAATACAGATATTAGATATAAAAAATTACATCAACCGTATTGAAAAAGACAATATAGAAAAGAGTTGGTGTAACACAAATCGAATTTAAAAGACAAGTAAGTAAAGAAATTAAGAGGAGCAGTGGGTAGTAAGAATAAATTAAAACGATTTAACGAAAACAAAACCTTTCATAATGTAGTAGAACCTACTAGAGAGGATGTAATCAATAATACATTAGGATATAAAGGAAAATGGAATGATAATTTTTTCAAAAACCAAAATCCAATCGTTCTAGAGTTAGGTTGCGGTAAAGGAGAGTATACCGTGGGGCTTGCAGAAAAATATCCTGATAAAAATTTTATTGGTATTGATATTAAAGGAGCACGTTTTTGGCGAGGAGCGAAAACCGCAATAGAAAATGGGATGTCTAACGTAGGGTTTATAAGAACTCAAATAGAATTAATCGATCATATTTTTGAAGAACAAGAGATTGATGAAATATGGATTACCTTCCCAGATCCACAAATCAAATATAAACGTACAAAACATCGATTAACCAATCATGATTTTTTACAACGTTATAAAAAAATTCTAAAACCAAATGGCATTGTACACCTTAAAACAGATAGCGAATTTATGCATGGATACACATTAGGACTACTGCATGGTAAAGGACATAATGTACTCTATTCTAATCATAATGTATATCATAATGAAGGATCTCCAGAGGTTGTAACTGAGATTCAAACTTTTTATGAAAAACAATATTTACAACAAAATAAACCTATAACTTACATCCAGTTTAGGATCACGTAATTACCTCAGTAATTTTGGAAACTGCCAAACTATTTTTAGTTACATTTTTTGCATCACTAGTTGGAGTAATTCCTCCTGGACTGGTAAATATGACTGTAGCCAGAACTTGCCTGGAGAGAGGTAAAAATAACGGAATCTTAGTTGCAATTGGCGCATCAATAGTTGTAATATTTCAGGCATTGATAGCTATTCTTTTGGCTAAGTATATTTTCTTCAATCCGTATGTTAAAAATATATTACTTCGTACAGGAGCAGTCATCTTTTTTTTCATGGCCATCTATTTTTTTGCAAAAGCAAAACAAAAAAGCACAAAAATAAAAGTATATCGAAATAATGACACCAGAAGTTTTTTTAAAGGTGTTATGATGTCTGCAATTAATGTATTACCCATACCCTATTTCTGCGCTATTGCAGCGGGAATGAGTGTTAGTGGAAAAATAGAATACGATACTCTGCGAATTACTGCCTTTATTATAGCAGCTGGAGCAGGAACCTTTGTAACGCTCTATTTTTATGTGTTTTCTTTCCTCAAAATCGAAAAGAAAACTGCATCTATCGCCAAATATTCTAATTATTTTATGGGAATATTAATGTTGATTCTAGTAGTGATAACCTTAGCAAGAATTATATATACATGGGAGTAAAGAAAAATGATATAGATACCGGATCAGAATCTGACACAAATTTTTTTGAAAGAGTATATGAAGTTGCCAAACTTATTCCATACGGTAGAGTCACTTCTTATGGAGCTATTGCAAAATGTTTGGGTGCCGCACGTAGTGCCCGGATGGTAGGATGGGCTATGAATGCCTGTGGAGGTCGTGAAGATATCCCTGCCCATCGTGTTGTAAATAGAAAAGGAATTCTTACAGGAAAACATCATTTTCAAGGTACTAATCTAATGCAACAGTTACTAGAAAATGAAGGTGTTGAAGTTGTAGATAACCAAATCATAGATTTTGAAAAATTGTTTTGGGATCCTATGAAAGAGTTGTAATCCTTCTAATCTCCTAATTTTTGAAAAATTTACAAATATTAGGATATAATCAATAGCGATACTACTATAAATCATTTCAATTTATAGGCTTTATAATCTTAACTTTTCGACCTATCTTTGTGCTTAGGATCAATCTGAATTGATCAAATTAGTTAGAAAAAGAAATAATACTCATGAAGTTAGAGAAATCGGATATCTTAAAAGCATTAGAGACTATCACTGTGGCTGGCGAAGGTAAGAACATGGTAGAAAGTGGTGCTGTAAAAAATGTAATTACTTTTGGTGACGAGGTCATTGTAGATTTAGTTTTAACCACCCCGGCCTTGCATATTCGTAAACGTGCAGAAGTAGATGTAATGAAAGTTATTCATGAGAAAGTATATGAAAAAGCAAAAGTAAAAGTTAATCTTAAAGTTGAAGCTCCTGCAGCTCAACCTCAAAACAACGAGATTAAAGGAAAATCTATCCCAGGAATTACTAATATTATTGCGGTAGCTTCTGGTAAAGGAGGTGTAGGTAAATCTACTGTAACCTCTAATATTGCAGTAACTTTGGCTAAAATGGGATTTAAAGTTGGGGTATTGGATGCAGATATTTATGGCCCTTCTGTTCCTATAATGTTTGATGTAGAACGAGAACGACCTCTTTCTGTAAAAGAGGATGGAAAATCCAAAATGAAGCCCATAGAAAATTATGGCGTTAAGATCTTATCTATTGGGTTTTTTACACAACCAAATCAGGCAGTGGTCTGGAGAGGACCAATGGCGGCAAAAGCACTAAATCAAATGATTTTTGATGCGGCATGGGGTGAGCTTGATTTTATGTTAATCGATTTACCACCGGGTACTGGAGATATACATCTTTCTATTATGCAATCGCTGCCCATAACTGGAGCTGTGGTAGTTAGTACTCCTCAAAACGTAGCATTAGCAGATGCCAGAAAAGGAGTAGCTATGTTTCAACAAGACAGTATTAATGTACCTGTCCTAGGAATTATAGAAAATATGGCATATTTTACACCAGAAGAGCTTCCTAACAATAAATATTATATCTTTGGTAAAGAAGGAGCTAAATACCTTGCAGAGGATCTCGATGTTCCATTTTTGGGAGAGATTCCATTAGTGCAAAGTATACGTGAAGCTGGAGATGCAGGTAGACCTGCAGCATTACAGACAGCAACACCAATAGAAAAGGCCTTTGAAGAATTGACAAAAAATGTGGTTCAGGAAGTAGTAAACAGAAATGATAATCTACCTCCAACCGAAGCAATTAAAATAACAACAATGGCAGGCTGTTCTGCTGTAAAAAAATAGAAAATGACTTCTGAAGAATTAAAAATTAATGTAGAAAAGGCCCTAGATGAAATAAGGCCGTTTTTGGAAAGTGATGGAGGAAACATTTCTTTAATTTCTATTGAAGATGGTAAGATCGTTAAGGTTCAATTAGAAGGCGCATGTGTAGGGTGTAGCGTAAATCAAATGACTCTTAAATCTGGAGTAGAAATGACAATTAAAAAATATGCTCCTCAAATCGAATCGGTACTTAATATAGAATAAGTATATTACTTAATAATACAAAAACCCTATACTTAAGGAGTAAACTCCTTAAGTATAGGGTTTTTTTAGTCCAAAAAATGGGTGTAAAACAGGTATTCTTAAAATGATTAAATGATAAACCATCCAACTCCCTAAAAATGTGCCCAAAATTAATACCGAGAACTTAGATAAAAATCCCCAATCGAGATTCATTACATAATACCCTATTGCAATCATAATTGTTTGATGTAGAATATAAAATGGATACACTGCACGGTTACAGTATGCTAATTTTTTACTCTTCCTATTTAAGAATTTTGCTCCATACCCAAATAGTACCAAAATCCAGGACCACAAATTAATTACTTTAACTAATGCTTCAGAGAAATGTACAAATGTGCTATCTTCTAATCGTAACCATATCCATATTTGCGTACTAAATGTAATAACCCCTATGGTTAATGCTTTAGATTTTATTCGATCTATACTATTCCAGAATTCTTTTCCAGATGCGATGAGAACAAATCCAAAGAAAAATAAAATGAGGCTATTGATAAAATTGAACCAATCATCGATCAAGGCGTGAGTGACAGGAAAAAAAGGTTCTAAAAATGCTTCAGTTAAATATAATGGTATAATAAAAAGATATAGTCCATACTTTTTTTGCACATTTTTCCTGACCCAAATAATTAGTTTGGTCGGATTTTTTTTGATCCAGATAAATACTGGTGAAAGCACTAATGAAAATATTAAAAGATAAGGTAAAAACCAGAGGTGATGCCAACTAAAATTTCCTTCTGGATATATCCCTGTATATGCTATAGTAGTAAAATATTCTACTAGTGAACCAGAAAACTGATGGTTTGCCATACGTTCAAAATATACCTGTGGAGGAACAATAAACAACATTCCAAAAAGTAATGGAATTGCCAACCTTTTAATACGTTCTAAATTGAATTGCCATAAATTTCGGGAAGAAAGCGCATAATAAGTTCCCATACCCGATATTACAAATAAAATAGGTAAACGCCACTGATTTAAAAAAAGCATAGGCCAGCGAAGCCAATCATAAATTATATTGTTTTTAATATGAAACCCCCAGGGCACAAAAAACATTCCTACATGATAAAAAATCAATAACCCAAATACAATAACTCGCAACCAGTCGAGGTCATATCGACGAATTTGTTTCTCCATAATACTTATAAAATTTGTTTTACCAAAAGTGAAGTATTTTGCTCATAACCAGTCCTTAAAAAAAGGGTATTGCGTCTAGAATTATAATTTTAGACACTTTTTACTGGTGTTTAGTCTTAAGAAACAGATTTTTGAAATTTCACAAATGCTTTTGGAGACATTTCTACATGTTTTTTAAAAGCGTTATAGAATGTGGCTTTTGATTTAAAACCAACAGAATTACCAATAGCTTCAATGGTGAGATGATCATAATTTTTATCTAATAACCTTTTTTTCGATTCTTCAATTCGATATTGATTTATAAAATCATTAAAATTCAGATTGGTATTTGCATTTATAATTTGAGAAATATAATTAGAATTAGACCCTAAGCTTTTTGCCAAATCTTTTAATGAAGCTGTAGGCAACAAATAATATGCCTCGTCTTTGATATACGATTTTATTTCTTTTATAGAATTTTGATCATTCTTAATTTTTGAAGTCTCATACTTGTCAGCTATCCACGAATTTTCAAAGAATCTCGATTCTGAAAGCAACACAAAAGTTGTAATTAAAATAAGTGAGGTAAGAAAGATAAAAATATAATGATCACCTGCATCATCCTCAAAATTTAGAAATACTAAAAACACAAGGATAAATGTTGCCAAAAATCCAATAATCGTATTTCTAGAAAAATCATATTTATTAACTTTTATACTATTTGCATTTTTAGTTTTACTAGCATAAAAATGTCTTACTATAAGCCGTATAGATAGTATGATATAAATGATAAAACTGGATAAGACGAGCCATCTAAATTCATCTTTTATCCATAGGTAAGAATAATGGGTATCATCCGGAACAGGGATTCTTTGTATTTCTGAAAAATATGCTCCCAAATATGCATTAATCTTTACAGAAACAGGCTGTATATAATATGTTATCTGAGACAAAAAATATACTGCAGATGGCAAAACATGAATCCAATACTTCTTAAAAGTAATTGAATTTCGTTCGAGAAGCGCATAAATAAACAAATATATCGATGGTCCCAAAAGCAATACCAGTGGCTCGGTACTGTCATTTACATGAGGTACATACTTTAACAGCCCGGTATAACACAAAAAAACATCAATTGCGATAATAGATTGCAGCAATAAAGACCACCCATATATTCTAAAAGCAGTATTTTTTGACGTTCTAAAAAGAATTACCAAACTTAGTAGTATTCCTAAAAACACACCTAAAAACATAAAATATGATACTGGATTATGACGTATCGGGATTTTATCAATTATGTATTGAATACTTTCCATCAAATAAGATCATCTATTCTGTAATAAACTCAGTAAGTTTTTGAGGCCCTTCTAGGGGGACTCTAATGATTTTTAATGTCCCGTCTTCGGTAGTCGAAATTTGCCACTTCATTAAGGTGATACTACCATTTTCGATTTCTATTCCTGTAATAGATCTGGGGTGAACACAACTCCCATCATTAAATAGAGCTAGTTCTCCCGCTTCTGGAAATCGAGGTCTGTGAGTATGACCAATAATAGTTAACAAATTCTTGTTATTGGCAATCCATTTTTTGATTCTACGTTCTATTCGTATAGTTTCTTTGTAGTTTTTTGCAGGACTGGTTGGGTCTGCAATTCCTACTACCTGAAGAGGTTTCCATAAAACCCGTACAAGAAATCTATTTATTCTCCAGCCTATATAATTCATAAAATCTGCCTGGTGGCCATGAATCAGGAAAACTTCCTGCTCTGTATTCTTATGTTTCAATACAATAGCTTCATGGTATTTTATATCAGGAAACAAAGGAACTTCTTTATCTGTATCTGTTTTTTGATCAAAATAAGAACTAAGATGTTTTTTTACATATTTGGGATCTCGATACACCATATCATGATTACCCCAAATCAAATTCAATCTATAGTCTTCGTGAAATAATTGTAATAACTCGTATATATCTTTATGTGCTCTAAATATGGTTTCGAAACTTAAATTCTCCCAAAGTTCATCTCCATCACCTAATTCACAATAGGTAAATCCTTCGGTATAATAATGTTTTAAAGCATGGAAATAAATATTGCGATTATTAGCAAACTCATCTGCAAAACTATTATCTCCCCGGTGACAATCACTAAAAAAGATAAACTTAGATGTATCATCAAACGGAATTACTTTGGCATTTTTATAAGCACGATCCAAACGGGATTGAGAAGACATACACTACGTTTTTAGTAAATATACAATACTATATATTTTATTTGTGCTCGACTACCTAAAAAACATATAGTATTTTAATATTGGTTTGTATTTGATTTTTATTTTAGTTGTCGTGAATACATAGAGTTCTTTACGTATATCTTCAAGCATTTAGGCCCAGGATACCTGATTTATGTCATTTTTATTAGCAAATACTACTCCTATCTTTGAGTAACCTTGAAGCAGATTATTTATGACACGATCACTTCGCATAGTAGAAAGGACCAAAGCTTTTTTTACAGAGATAGGCGATTTGTCATATTTCTCAGGTCGTTTTTTTAAAGAAGTATTTACCAGGCCATTCGAGTTTCAGGAACTATTACGACAGTGCTATAATATGGGTAATCGTTCTTTACTTTTAGTTGGAGTAACCGGGTTTATTTTAGGGCTGGTTTTTACACTTCAGTCTCGACCTACTTTAATGGAATTTGGTGCAGAATCCTGGATGCCTTCTATGGTAGGGATTTCTATTGTAAGAGAAATCGGACCTGTAATTACCGCTCTTATTTGCGCAGGACGCATTGGTTCTGGAATCGGCGCCGAACTTGGATCTATGCGAGTAACAGAGCAAATTGATGCGATGGAGGTATCAGGAACAAACCCTTTTAAGTACCTTGTTGTTACTCGTATTACAGCAACAACCTTGATGCTTCCTATATTAATTATTTTTGGAGATGCAATTGCTTTATTTGGTTCTGCCATTGTCGAAAATTTAAAAGGAGCTGTCTCTTATCAATTATATTTTAATCAAGTATTTGATGC
Organism: Aquimarina spinulae; assembly: GCF_943373825.1. Lineage (NCBI taxonomy): Bacteria > Pseudomonadati > Bacteroidota > Flavobacteriia > Flavobacteriales > Flavobacteriaceae > Aquimarina > Aquimarina spinulae. Next base: position 2,125,869 of record NZ_CALSBP010000002.1, read on the forward strand.
GATAAAGTATAGTGATATCATTCCTGCTACAGTAAAATCATTCTTTTTTGGATATGCCATAGGGTTGGTAGGATGTTACAAAGGATATTACTGCAAAAAAGGAACCGCAGGTGTTGGTGAGGCGTCAAACTCGGCCGTAGTATATACTTCAATGTTATTGTTTGTGATTGATTTCGTAGCAGTATTTCTGGCAGATATATTTTTTGAAATTTAATGAAACCTAAAAAAAACATAACCTCTGTTCTTGAGATCAAAGATCTAAGAAAAAACTTTGGCGATAATCACGTGCTCAACGGATTTAGTCTGCAATTATTTGAAGGAGAAAACCTGGTGGTCATGGGTAAATCGGGTTCTGGTAAATCGGTAATGATCAAATGTCTCGTAGGGTTAATGCAAGCAGATAGTGGTAGTATACGAATAAAAGGGCAGGACATTACTATTTTGGGGCAGATAGAACTGGATCTGCTTCGCACCGAAATTGGTTTTTTGTTTCAGGGTAGTGCTCTATATGATTCTATGACTGTTCGTGAGAATCTAGAGTTTCCTTTACGCAGGCATAAAGATAAATTAAATATGACCGGGCATACCGAAGCATTAGTTATAGAAGCACTAGAAAATGTAGGTTTAGCACATGCAATAGATTTAATGCCATCAGAACTCTCAGGAGGGATGCAACGCAGAGTAGCACTAGCGAGAGCCTTGATTCTAAAACCTAAAATTATTCTTTATGATGAACCTACAACTGGATTAGACCCAATAACTTCTAAAGAAATTATCGAGTTAATGCGTAGTATTCAAAAAAAATACGGAACCTCATCATTAATCATTACACATGATGTGGATTGTGCCAGAGTAATTTCTAACAGAATTATTTTGCTCGTAGACGGAATTAATTATGCAGAGGGAACATATCAGGAATTATCCCAATCAAATAATCCCCAGGTAAAAGCCTTTTTTAAGCATTAGAGGATAGATAAAACTAAAGTGAAACGTTATGAAAAAAACAGCATCCCAAAAGTTGAAACTTGGTGTCTTTGTCGTGATCGGCACAGCATTGCTTATCGCTGCACTATACTCTATCGGAAATCGGCAAAATCTCTTTGGTAGCAATATTAGAATCATGACTCAGTTTACGAATGTCAATGGTCTCGAATTAGGAAATAATGTTCGGTATTCTGGAATTAATGTAGGAACAGTAAGTAAAATTAAGATGATAGACGATACTCAAATTATAGTCGAAATGCTTATTCGAGAAAATATAGGAAAACATATTAAAAAAGATGCCGTAGCAACTATAGGATCAGATGGTTTGGTCGGTAATATGATCGTAAACATTATTCCCAGAGAAAGTAAAAAACTTCCTGTGATTTCGGGGGATACCATACAATCTTACAGTAAAATAGGAACAGATGATATGCTCACCACTCTTAATGTAACTAATGAAAATGCCGCCTTACTTACAGCAGATTTACTAAAAATAACAACAAAAATCATTGAAGGTAATGGGACTATAGGATTATTGATCAATGATTCTATAATGGCAAAAGACCTGAAACAAACTATTTTTCAATTAAAAAATACAAGTACGGGAGCATCACAAGCTATTACCGAACTTAAAGACATCATCTCTTTGGTTAAACAGGGCCAAAGCGTAGCAGGCGTTTTGTTGCAGGATAGCCTATCTGGTCAGAAAATGAAAACCATAGTGAATAACCTAGAGCAATCCAGTGTTGATATCAGTCAGATAACTACAAATCTAGATATAGTATTAAAAGATATAAAAGAAGGAAAAGGAGCACTGCATTATCTAACCGCAGACCCAACTCTGGTTAAAAATATTGATTCTACCATGAATAGTATTAAAGAAGGAACATATCGTTTTAACGAGAATATGGAAGCTCTAAAACATAATTTTTTATTTAGAGGGTACTTTAAAAAACTAGAAAAAGAAAAGAAAAAGGAAGAATCTTCTAATAAAAATAACCATGAAAATTGAACATCTTGAAGAACGAGTTAATGAGTATAGAAATTCTATAAAAACAGTTGTAGATAAAAGAATGCTTTGGAAGAATAAAACCAAAGATATTCTTCTTAAAACCTTACAGGGAATTGTACAACACTATGATATTGGATGGAAAGTTCAGGAATTAAGCTGGATTCATAATAACGAAGCTATAAATATTACTTTTGATTCTTTTCCGCAAGAACTAATAGATTGTACAAACCTAATACCTGCATATCAATTTTTACCTGGAGGAGCCTTGATTTTTTCGCAATCCTACAATGGTGACATTTATGTTTTTATGTTATTCCCCGAGATCGAAAATAAACCTCAAGAAAATAACATGATAGAATTAGGGGTGTATACTCCAGAATCGATAACTCAAAAATTTATTGCTGAGAAAGTAGATGAATTTCTAAAAGAGATTATTAAATGGGAAGTCCCTTCTCTAAAGAATAAAGTAGGGTATTGATACAATTCTGGATAGTTTGTTTCGATATGTGTTCCTAGCTCATTAATTTGTAATCAAGAATAGTAGCTTTAAAATACTTCTGCTTCCCTTTTTTAAGATCCCAGATTGCAGTCATCGTACTCGGAATCAACAATCCATTATAATCTTTATATTCTCCTACTTCTCCAATAAAATCTTCGAGTTCTGTATCTCTATATCTTTTGGTTTTAAAATGATCTATCATCCCGTTTTGGTTAAATATAAAAAAGCCTTCAAGAGCATGATTCTCGTTTACGACAGTAGCCTTTATCGTTCTATAATCTATGGCTTCCCAGGAAATATCAGAGTTTAAAAAACCTATCGGAAACCAGATAAGTTCTCCCAAATACCGTCCTAATGAACTTTGATCTACTTTTTGACCTGTAAACAGAACTATATTTTTTAATCCCAATACACTCACTTTTACTTCACCTTTACCATTAGTATATTTATCTCTGATTAGCATTGGTAATGCTTTTGCTTTCCATATAAATCCAAAATTGTTCGAAGACATGTATTGCGTAGCAGAAAATGGTAACCACTTTTTTTCTGGACTCGTTCTGATCTCTCCTTTTTGCATAAAAATAGCATTGCAATATTTTGGTTTCCCTACAATGTTGACTTTACTAAGGTAGTTTTTCATCAGATCAGGAAAATCATCCAAGTCTTTCTCAGTGATTTTTGCATCTATTTCTCTACTTGTATTGAACAATAGTACTCTTTCTTGTTTTACAGAAACATTAAACGATACTATCCCTACTATAGATATCACAATTAATAGTATTAGTATACTTCCGATTATAACCAATATCATTTTTAAAATTGTTTTTTTATTAAAAAAATATTCAACCTATAATTCTACCATCGCCCATTTCTATAATTCGATCGGTTTTATTTGCAAAATCTATATCATGGGTAACAACCAGAAGTGACAACCCTTCTTCATCACTTAATTGCTTAAAAACATTGAACACATTTTCAGAATTATAACTATCCAGGTTTCCTGTGGGTTCGTCCCCCATAATGATAGCAGGATCATTTATTAGTGCCCTCGCAATGGCAACTCGTTGTTTTTCTCCACCAGAGATGCGTGAAGCTCTTTTTTTGGCAAGATGATCAATTTTAAGGATACGAAGCTTATTCATCGCATCATGCTCAATTTCTTCTATAGATTTTTCGGCTAGTTTTTTGGCAGGAAGCATTACATTTTCTAATACCGAAAATTCGGATAACAGATAATGAAACTGAAATACAAAACCTATATGTTTGTTTCGTATATAAGAGAGCTTCTCTCTTTCTTGTCCTGTGACAAGCTCATTATTAAGGTATAAACCCCCTTCATAATCTGTATCCATAGTTGATAAGATATACAACAAAGTAGATTTACCACACCCAGATTTTCCCATAATAGAGGCAAATTCTCCTTGGCTTACCTTAAAAGAAATATCTTTTAATACATGAAAAAGTACTGGTTTTCTAAAATACTTGTTGATATTTTTGGCTTCGAGAACTGTTTTCATAGTATAATTATTGCCCCCTAATAATACGCACGGGGTCTATTTTTTTTGCTTTCTGAGAAGGTAAATACCCTGCCAAAAAAGTTGAAATCATAGCGAAGGTTATGCCAATGCCATAAAACCAGAGATTATGATTAATAGGATAAGTAGTAATCGTTGGCAGTGCCTCTGTTTCAAAAGGTAACTGATCGATAAGATGAGATAGACCAAATCCAATTAACAATCCTAAAACTCCGCCAACAACACCAATGATTATAGCTTGACTCATAAAAATCAACTGCACATCTTTTCCCGAAAAACCAGTTGCCTTTAGAATAGCAATATCATTCATTTTTTCATAAATAAGCATATTTAGAATATTGTAAATACCAAACCCGGCCACAATCAATAACGTTATAGAAACAGCATAGGTAATTAGATTCCTAATTGTGGTTCCTGTTTCAAATTGTGCATTAGCAGTATTAATATCAATCGCTTTGAGCTTAAACTGTTGCTCTACTTTTTCTGCTAATGTAATGGCTTGTTCAATATGGTGAAGTTTTACATTGATATCTGTGATATAATTTTCTGCTTCTCCCAAAATACGCTGTACAGTTTTAATAGTAGCAAAACTCTGAATGTTATCAATATCGGCAATCCCACTTTGATATATTCCTACAATTTTTAATGGAAAGACATCTCCTTTTATGGTACTGATCTGCACTCTATCGCCAATAGTAAGAGACATTTTTTTTGCGACACCCGCACCTAATAAAATCCCATTATCATTATGCTGCAATGCCTGGGGAGTTCCTTTAACAATATAATCTTTGAAATTAAAAAACTCTACTTCTTTCATAATATCAACACCGGTTAGATTACCTCCCAATTCAATAGATCCTGAGATATAAAATATTTGTGATTTAATCTGTGGTATTGCTCCCCTAACCTTAGGATCTTTATTAAGGTAATTAATAATAGGAAGTGCATTGTGAATTCTTTTCTGACTTTGTTTTGGTTTAATCGAATGCACTACATTAAATGTATTTTGAAGTTCACCATATAAGTCTACAGGTTGTTTTTTTGAAGGTTCAATCTCATTAAAAATATGAATATGTGGTGTCTGATTAAGAATTAAATCATCTAGCATCTTATTCAGCCCAGTCATAAAACAAACCAAAGTAATATATGCACCAATACCAAAAGTCACACCCAAAGCTGCTGTTGCAGTTTGTTTGATTTTGGTCACCAGATGTGTTCTGGCAATGTTTAATATGACTTTCCAATTGGTCATTATTCGGGTTTATAAATCCAGGTATCTTTGGTAATTCCTGATAAGATTTCTACAGTATCCATACTCTGAAGCCCAATAACAATTTCTACTGTTCCTTTTTCAGTTTTCACCTTAGTACCATCAATCAGATATTCTTTTGGTATTGTTAGCACTTCTTTTTTCTGAGCTATGATAATATTTGCCTCTCCAGATAACCCAGGGTATAATACCTCTGGACTTTTATCAAAAAGAGCTTCAACCATAAAGGTCTGATTACGCCCATCTTTTTTAGGGTATATTTTACTCACTTTTGCAGTAAATACCTCTCCATTATATGCATCCAGAGTTATTATAGCTTTCTGGTTTTTTTTAATTTTCACAATATCCACTTCATCAACGAGCATCTCGACAACAAAAACAGTAGCACTACCCACTGCTGCTATGGGTTCTATAGTATTTATAATCTCTCCAAGATTCTTATATAGACCATATACCTTACCATTAATCTTGCTACTAATAGTAAAATCTTTGGTGGTTATTACCGACGTTTTATAATTGTTTTTTGCTTGTTGTAACCGGGTCTTGAGTTCTTCTCGGGTTCTATCGTACTTGTTTTTTAACAGGCTCAAAGAATTTGTAGAAAGTTCATAGGCAAGTTTTTTAGTATCATACTCTATTTTAGAACCTATCTGTTGACTCCACAGGTTTTTCTGACGACAATAATTTATAGAATCATTAGTCATTTTAAGAGTTGCCGATTTAATTTCTTCTTCTATACTACTTAGAATTGCGGCATTACCATTATAGTTTTTTTGAGCAAGTTCAAACGACAACTTAGCATTTTCTGTATTTAACTTAGGGTTACTGTTTATAATCTGAAGTAATGGAGTTCCTTTTTTAACCTCATCTCCTTCTTCTACAAGGTTTTTATCCAAAATACCATGTACCGAAGCATACACTTGATACAAGCTATCTGGCTGGATCGTAACCGATGAGTATACCAATTCTGTAATGCCTGTTACCGCAGGAAGAATTTTTTCTTCTTTATCTGCACAGGATATAAGAACAGTAGTAAAAAACATCCATAATACATGTTTAGACATATATACATATTTTTATCTAATTTCGTTGAAAAGACTGGTTTTCGGAATGATATTTGTCATATTTAAAAAAGATGATAGTCTTTATTTTAGCATAGAGATTAGATCAAAACACCAGCTCTAATGAAGCTCAGAAACTATGTGAATTTTATACTAATACAGAGTAGTATAGATCTAACAATTAAGAACCATAAAATATAAAAAAATGCAAATCAATATTCAATTTGTGCAAATGCCAACTAGTGAAACTATGGAAGGTTATGTACATGAAAAACTAAATAAATTATTCAAAAAATATGACTGGATAATTAAATCAGATGTGTTTTTTTAAAAAAGAAAATGACCCAAAAGGAAAAGGTAAAATCTGTGATGTAGAGTTAAGTTTACCAGGACCAAAACTATACGCTACATCTAATGAGAAAAATTTTGAATTTGCTTTTAAAGAAACGCTTAGTGATCTAGAAAGACAGCTCAAAAAACGAAAACAAGAAATGAAGCCATATATCTAGGCGCTACATTTCTGAAATGAATCAAAAATTTAACAGTCTAAAGTTCAAAAACTGATATTTGTCATGTTTTATGAATCCTAAGAGAATTACTTTAGCTCATGGTTAACAAATGATTTCTTTAAATTTTTAGTTAAAAAGAAATGGGTTTTGTTGTAGAAATGTAACAAAGCCATAACAAAGAAATTAACTCTATTTCTAGGTGAATAGTCCATAAATTATATTTAGCAATAAATTAAATTGAACATTAGGAACTAGTATACCAATTAATAAAATTAATTTCTTTGAAGAAAACAGGTAGGCGAATGCTTACCTGTTTCTATTTTATTAATATATTTAATCATTATTCTATTTACTGGTGTAGTATTATCTACTAATTCTTCTAAGACATGAAATAACGTTATTTTAACAATAACAAAAGTTAATCTAAGTTATTTTTTTATACAAGACCTGCCGGTTCATAACTGAAAAACAACACTTTACGCAACAAAACAACCCATTCGTGTAAGATCGTTTAATCCTTCAAAGTGTCGATTATATATTTAAGGATTATTAATTTTTTAACACAAACTTAATGAAACTTAACAAGTTATTAGGCTTAATAGCCTTAGGGGTTGCGGTAACCATGTTTACCAGCTGTCAAACAGAAGATGAATCTGTAACTACAGAAATTAATCAGGAGCCTTCTAAATCAGAAGCTTCTGCAGAAGTTTATCCTTTAAATGGGAATGAAAAAATTATAACAAAAGACTTTTTTGGTGTCAAAACAGAGTTTAAAAAAGTAGATGGTAATCTTATCCTTGGAGATATGATATTATCTCCCGAACAGGTAGACGAGACCAATGCTCTAGAAAAGGGAGTGATTCGAAGAAATAGGCATTGGCCTAAATCAGGAAGTTATTACTACATTCCTTATACTATTGACAGTAATTTACCAAATAAAAGTCGTGTAACTAATGCGATTAATCATTGGGAAAGCAGAACAAAAATACGATTTGTTAGAAGAACAAACCAAAGAGCCTATATTCGTTTTAGATCAGGATCAGGATGCTCTTCTGCTATAGGAAGAACAGGTGGTCGCCAAAATATCACTTTAGGATCTAGTTGTACCACAGGAAATACTATTCATGAAATCGGACATGCAGTAGGAATGTATCATGAGCAACAACATCCTAGTCGTAATAATTATGTTACTATTAATTTTGATAACATCCGAAGTGGGTATGCATCTAACTTTTATAGAAGATCTTCTTCTTCGGTTAGAACCACAACATTTGATATTGGATCTATCATGATGTATGGTTCTTACTTTTTTAGTAAAAATGGGAGACCAACAATTGTAAGAAAAAATGGAAGTACTTTTAATGTACAACGTCGTGCATTAAGTAGTAGAGATCTAAGTGTGATAAGACGATACTATAACTAAAAAAATCATCAAATTTAGAAAAGGAGAGAAATATCAAATATTTCTCTCCTTATTTTTAATATTCTATTTTTAAACCAATTTGATGTAGTATCCTTAAATAGATTCTGCTCTCTATACTACCCTGATCACAAAATAGTTTTTCTTACCACGTTGTAATAAAACAAATTGATCGTTGATCAAGTCATTATTTGATATCGAGTAAGTATCATTAACCTTTTCTTTGTTTACCGAAATAGAATTTTCTTTCAGTGCTCTTCTAGCTTCTCCATTTGATTTAAGAAATCCTGTATGTTCTGCCAGGGCACCAATCATATCCATACCATTAGCTATCTTATCCTTTGTAATCTCGGCTTGCGGCACACCATCAAAAACATCTAAAAAAGTAGCTTCATCCAAACCTTTTAGATCTTCAGATGTAGATTTTCCGAAGAGAATTGCAGATGCTTTAATCGCATTATCAAGATCTTCCTGAGAATGCACAATAACAGTAACCTCATCTGCCAATTTTTTCTGTAAAACTCGTTGATGTGGAGCTTCTTTATGAGCAGCCACCAGGGTTTTTATTTCCTCTTCGGTTAAAAACGTAAAAATCTTAATGTATTTTTCGGCATCTTCATCACTGGTGTTTAACCAATATTGATAGAATTTATAAGGCGATGTTCGTTTAGCATCAAGCCATACATTTCCGCCTTCAGACTTACCAAATTTAGACCCATCAGATTTTGTAATCAACGGACAGGTCAAGGCATATCCTTTTCCGCCGGCTATTCTTCTAATGAGTTCGGTTCCTGTAGTGATATTACCCCACTGATCGCTACCTCCCATTTGTAAAGTACATGCATGTGCTCTATACAAATGCAAAAAGTCATATCCCTGTACCAGTTGGTATGTAAATTCTGTAAATGACATCCCTTCTGATGATTCTGACGAAATTCGATTCTTAACAGAATCCTTGGCCATCATATAATTTACTGTAATATGCTTACCTACATCTCTAATAAACTCCAGAAATGAGAATTCTTTCATCCAATCGTAGTTATTGACCAATACAGCTGCATTGGGAACATCACTTTCAAAATCCAAAAATCTGCTGAGTTGTGATTTTATAGCCTCCTGATTATGACGAAGTGTTTTTTCATCCAGTAGATTACGCTCTGCCGATTTCCCCGAAGGATCACCGATCATACCTGTGGCACCACCAACCAATGCAAAAGGCTTATGCCCCGCTCTCTGATAATGCGCCAGTAACATAATAGGAACCAGGTTACCGATATGCAATGAATCTGCTGTAGGATCAAACCCTACATAGGCAGATCTCATTTGCTCCATGAGGTATTCGTCGGTCCCAGGCATGGCATCGTGCAACATTCCTCTCCAACGTAATTCTTCTATAAAATTTGTAGTCATTGTACTATAATTCAATTAAGAGCGACAAAGATAAAAATATGGATAATATGCAGCTATGAATATGGTAGAAATTGAATGGTATTGATTTATTGCCCTCACCAATTGTAAAATTTATTCCAACAGGTTTAGCATAACATGTACTGTATATATCAAATCATATTTTCACCTCACAAACAACAAATAAAGTAACATTTTTGCGTTCTTTGTTATTAACATTACACAATGTCATCTATGAAAAAAATACGACCTATTTCTCTAGTTTCTTTAGCCTCTTTTGTCTTTTTTATAACATCAACATATACTACCTATGCACAGGTAGAAAAAGATACTGCATTGGCAGCACAACACTATAGAAAAGCGGATTCTTTGTTAAGGAACAAAAAACGAGATAGCTCTATAATTTATTTTCAAAAAGCTTTACCTATATATGAGAAAAACAAACTCTGGGAAAAGGTAGCAAGTTGTTATAATAAAATCTCAGAAGGTTACAGGCGTACTCGTAAATTAGAAAAATCTTTACAAAACTCTAAAAATGCTTTAGAAATAAGTAACAAGTATCTCACGAATGAGAATGAGCAAGAAGCTCGTGCTTATAGTAATATGGGTAAATATTATGAAAGTATTCCTGATTATGACAAAGCATTATTACACCACCAAAAGGCATTAAATATCCAACAAAAAATATTTCCAGAACAACATATTGATATTGCAACATCTCATATTTATTTAGGTTTAATTTATTATTATACTTCTAATTACCAAAAGGCTCTGCAACATCTAAAAATTGCCTTAGCTATTAACATAAAAAAATTAGGTCCTTACCATCCAAAAACAGGAAAAGCTTATAGTTATATTGGACTTGTATATATACATCTATCAAAACATGAAAAAGCTTTAAATTATTTAAAAAAAGATTTGGAAATAATTTTAAAAAAACCAAAAGAAAACGAATCTTCCTTAGGGCCTTCCTATTTGAACATAGGCATCTGTCATTATTACCTTATGAGATATGACAATGCCTTAAATTATTATCAAAAAGTAGTTCCAATATTTACTACGAGAAATGATTTGTTTGGATTAGCTATGACATATAATAATATAGGTGTTGTTTATTATAAGAAAGGTGAAGATGACAAAGCATTACAATATTATAAAAAAAGTATTGAAATAAACCTTAAAATCAATAATGGACTAAGTCACAAAAAAATTGCTGGCAATTATATGAATAGTGGCATCATTTTCAAAAATAAAAAGGATTACAAAAAGGCATTACTCTATTATAAAAAAGCTTTACCAATTTACAAAACCATATATGGAGAAAATAGTGATGATATGGGAAGTCTATATAGGAATATTGGAGAAGTTTATATGTATGAAAAAAAATATGAGCTCGCATTGACTTATTACGAAAAGGTTTTAAAAATAAGAAAAAAAATCTTTAATAAAGAGAATTTAAAAATTTCAGATATATATCTAAGTATTGCACAGCTGTATCTTGAAAAAGAAATACATACTAGTGCATTACAATATTCTAAAAAAAGTTTAACTATTTTACAAAATTTATATGGAAAAAACCACTTTCATACTATCCAATCCCAAAATCAAATTGCAACTATTCATAAAAGGCAACAGGTTTATAAAAAAGCTATTAACCATTTTGATAATGCTTTACTTGCTAATACCATAAATAAAGGTTCAAAAAAGCACGATAACACCTTCAACCCAAATCGTTACTACGATTTGCATAAGTTATTGGAAACATTAAAAGGGAAAGCCAAAACACTGCAATTACAATACCTAGAAGATCAAGATTTAAAACATCTTGATCAGAGTATCGCTATTTATAAAAATATAGATATGATTATCGATCAAATTAGGCAATCCTACCAAAACTATCAGGATAAAGTAAACTTTGCCAAACAAGTAAAAGAGGTATCTCAAGACGCAATAGCAGCGCACTTATTATTATACGCTTCCAAAAAAAACGAACAATTGTTGGAGAAAGCTCTTTATTATGCTGAAAAAAGTAAGGCTAATACCTTAAAAGAATTACTTAATGATACTAATGCCAAAAATTTCGCAGGATTACCTTCAGAAATAATTGAAATGGGAAAAACGATTAAAACAGATAAAGCATTTTACCAATCTAAAATTACTGAAGAGCATTCAGAAAAAAATATAGACACAACAAAAATCACTCACTATGAAGACAGATTATTTGATATTAATAGGCGACAAGATTCATTAACCCAGGTCTTAGAAAAAAATTACCCCAAATACCATCAATTAAAGTATAAAAACGATATTGTAAGTGTATTAGATATCCAACAACAACTGGATAACACAACTACGTTGTTAGAGTTTTTTACAGGAGATAGTATCACCTATGCTTTTACGATTTCTAAACATGATATTAGTGTACAAGAACTATCTACTCCAAAACTGACTGAGCAAATCGAGATATTTCATAAAAGTATTATTGCCAAAAATACAGGAGCATATAAACAACAAGCATATGCTTTGTATAATACACTTATAGCACCGATTAAAGATAAATTGGTTGGGGATCAACTCATCATGATCCCTGATGGGCCACTATGGCATCTTAATTTTGATCTACTGTTAACTCAGAATGACGATTCTAATAATCCAGCCCTCTTGTCTTATTTGCTTGCCGAATATGCCGTTACCTATGCCAATGCTGCAAACCTGTTGTTTAACACTTTTAAAAGTGATCCAGAAACTAAACCATTACAAGAATGCCTGGCATTTTCTTTTTCAGATAGCACTCAAACTACAGAGACGCGTACAATGAGTATGGCCACTCTAAGAGATGCTGGTGATGATCTACCAGGAACCCGTAAAGAGATCAAGGCCATTTCTGATATTATCGATGGGCAATACTATTTTGGATCACAAGCTATAGAAGCTAATTTTAAGAGCAATGCAGGTCAATACAACATTCTACACCTTGCACTACATGGTGAAGTAGATAACGAACGCCCAGAGAATTCTAAACTCTATTTTACCAAGAGTAAAGACACCATAGAGGATAATCTACTCTATAGTCATGAGCTGTTTGCTTTGGATATCCCTGCAGAACTTACTGTACTTAGTGCCTGTAATACGGGTAGTGGTAAGATTGCCAAAGGAGAAGGGATTATGAGTTTGGGTACTGCTTTTCGGTATGCGGGAACCAAAAGTTTGTTACTCACCAGCTGGGAGGTATCGGATCAAACCACACCAGAGTTAATGAAATATTTCTACACCAATCTTAAGGCAGGAATGCATAAAGGTAAAGCCTTACAGCAAGCTAAACTACAATACCTAAGCACTGCTAATATCAATCGTACAGATCCTTTTTATTGGGGAGGATTTTACCTGGTAGGAGATACTACTGCAATGCAGTTTAATAACAATACCCAACTGTATTGGATTTTAGGATTGGGAGCTGTAGCAGCTATACTCTTGGTGGTGTTTTTGTATAGGAGGAGAATTAAGAAACAATAGATCATTAAATCCATCGCCCTAAATGATTTTTATAACGAAGTGAAAAAGAAGTAATCTACCCTCAATCTGATTACGACTATTCTAATTACACGTTTCTGGCTTTTCACTGAAAACAGGGGGAATGCAGTCTTCAAATAATAATAATTTTCATTTCTATTAATTAAAAATCAATTTATATCATGAAAAAACAAGCAAGTAATTCAAAAAAATTGAATCTTAAAAAATTAGAAATCACAAAATTAAATGGCTTAAACACTATTTATGGAGGGGCACCGCACCATGGAAAAAGTGAAGGAAAAGCACCTACTACAGGTGGCGATCCTGAAGATTCATGTCAACATCAAGGCAGTGTTGCCGGCTGTAAATCTAGAACATTAACAACCATACCCTAATCTCCAATAATATTAGGTGAATTCCTGTTTTAACTAAACCACCTTGTACTTCTAGTGCATTGTGAGTACCAAAAACAGGCTTTTCACTGAAAACAGGGGGAATGCAGTCTTCAAATAATAATAATTTTCATTTCTATTAATTAAAAATCAATTTATATCATGAAAAAACAAGCAAGTAATTCAAAAAAATTGAATCTTAAAAAATTAGAAATCACAAAATTAAATGGTCTAAATACTATTTATGGAGGAGCACCAACTCTAGGAAAAAGTGATAATCAAACACCAACCACTACCGAAGAACCTGATCTTGCAACATGTAGATGTACTGATTATTGCGATTAAGAATATAAAAGACCTCAATAAATTTTTTAAATATTGGGGTCTTTATTATTTAATCAAAAAATGTGCATTATTTGTTTACTTTAGTATCGTAGAATAATATACTATGATATTAGTTACAGGAGCAACAGGTTTAGTAGGAACACATCTACTGGTTAGACTCATACAGGAAAAACAACAAGTACGTGCCTTATACAGAACCGAGGCCAAAAAAGAACAGGCCAAAAAAGTGTTTTCTTCTTATTTCACAAGTGAGGAAAAACACTTGTTTGATACCATAGAATGGGTAAATACCGATATCAATAATATTCCTGTTTTAACTCAAGCTTTTGAAGGAATTACTCATGTATATCATTGCGCTGCCAAAATTAGCTTTAATCCATCTCATTATAAAAAATTAAGAAAAGCTAATATACATGGTACTGCAAATATTGTAAACCTTTGTTTACTCAAAAAGGTAACCAAGCTCTGCTATGTAAGTTCAATTGCAACACTTGGAGAAAATTTATCCAGTTCTCATATTGATGAAAAAGCCGAATGGAATCCTGAAACTCCCAATTCTGTGTATTCAATTACCAAATACGGTGCAGAAATGGAAGTCTGGAGAGGAATACATGAGGGGCTTACCGCAGTAATTGTAAACCCTGGTATCATTATCGGTCCGGGTTTTTTTGATAATGGTAGTGGATATCTCTTTAAAAGAATATATAAAGGAATGAAATATTATACGACCGGAACCACCGGTTATGTAGCCATAGGCGATATTATCGATATTATGTATAAACTTACTACGGGTCCTTATAACAATCAACGTTATATTCTGGTTGGTGAGAATTTGAGTTACAAAAATGCTTTTGGCATGATTGCCAAGGCACTGCACAAACCATTACCTAAAAAGAAAATTTCTCCCTTTTTGATGAAAATTGCCTATAATGTACAACGTGTTAGCCATATTTTGTTTAGAACAAACAGATCCATATTTAGATCATCTATACGAAGTGCATTTTCTACAAGATACTATGAGAATGACAAAATAAAAAAAGAGCTTATCTATAGTTTTACTCCGATTGAAAGAAGCATTAAAGAAACTGCTACTGTTTTTTTGAAGGAGGAGGAGCATTAGTCCTTTTTTTCTTAGCCTCTTCTATCTTTTCCTCGATTACATCTTCTGTAATAACAGGTAGATCCTTAAGCTTAAGCGTATCTTTACTTTTTGCAATAGAATCTTCAATCTTTTTAATAGAATCTTCTTCCTTTTTCAGCTTCTCGTATTTTGCTGTTTCTTTATCCAGATTAGCCTTTACACGAATAAGAATCGCTTCATATTTTTCTATCTGACCAGAATACCAGGCATTATTTTTTGCAAAAATAATACTATCTACACCATGTTTTTTCAGAATAAAATCTTCAGGATTAATACTTTTTTCCTCAAAAATTTTTCTGTTAGAGCTTTTTGCTGCTCTTACAAAAGCAATATCAGTTAGAATTTCAACCATACGGTCTTCTTCTATAAATGATTCTGGTTTAGGGCTTTTATCTATACTCTGGCAAGAAATAATAGTCAGAAAAGCTACAGTATATATTACATTTCTAATCATCTGTCAAAAGTTAATCGTTGTGCGTGTCGCACATCATAGAATTTAAAATTCTTATATACTAAACTTCCATTAACAAAAGTATGCGTAATCCTCGATCTAAAGGTAGTTCCTTCAAAAGGTGACCATCCACATTTATATGAAATATTATCTTTATTTACTGTCCAAGGTGCATTTATATCAACCAAAACAGCATCTGCATAATATCCTTCTTTTATAAAACCTCTTTTCTCGATCTGAAACAATATCGCCGGATTATGACACATTTTTTCAACGATCTTTTCTAAGCTTATTTTATCCTGGTGGTAAAATTCTAACATAGCAGGAAGTGCATGCTGTACCAATGGACCTCCAGATGGTGCTTTGGTATACACATTATCTTTTTCCTCTTTAGTATGTGGAGCATGATCTGTAGCAATTACATCTATTTTATCCTTTAGCAATGCTTTAAACAGAGCATCCCTGTCCTTTGCTGTTTTTACAGCAGGATTCCATTTAATCAATGTCCCTTTTTCTTCATAATCTGTATCAGAAAACCACAAGTGGTGAATACAAACTTCGGCTGTTATTTTCTTTTCCTTAAGCGGAATTTTATTAGTGAACAATTCTAATTCCTTTGCTGTCGAAAGATGAAAAACATGTAATCGCGCTCCCGTTTTTTTAGCCAGTGCTATCGCTTGTGATGAAGATAAATAACACGCTTCTTCACTCCTTATAATTGGATGAAATTTTACAGGGATATCATCACCATACTCTGCCTTATATTTTGCAGTATTATTCTTAATCGTTTCTTCATCTTCACAGTGCACCGCGATTAACAAGTCTGTAGATGAAAATATTTTTTCTAATACTTCTGGATTATCGACCAACATATTTCCTGTAGATGATCCCAGAAAGAGTTTAAGTGCTGCCACTTTTTTAGGGTCTACTTTTAGAATTTCTTCTAAGTTATCGTTTGTGCCTCCAAACATAAAAGAATAATTCGCATAGCTCGTTTTTGCAGCGATTTCAAACTTTTCTTCGAGTTTTTCTATTGTTGTGGTTTGCGGTACAGTATTAGGCATTTCTATAAAAGAAGTAATACCACCGGCTATAGCAGCCCTGGACTCAGTTTCTATAGTTGCTTTATGCGTTAATCCAGGTTCTCTAAAATGCACCTGATCATCAATGACCCCAGGCAATAAGTATTTGCCTTCGGCATCAAAAATGTGCACATCTGGTGATTTTGCACTTATCTGCGGTGCAATTTCTTTAAAAATACCATTTTCTATATATACATCTCCATTAAAAATCTGCCCTTCATTAACGATGTTAGCATTTTTAATAAGCACATTATCCATAATCATATTTCGTAGCGATTAAATAAGCTGTTAAATTTCATTTTTATAACACCAAAAACAGCTTCAGAAATAATTCCTTTGCTCATTTTTGATGTTCCCCTGGTTCTATCGGTAAAGATTACAGGGATTTCTTTTATTTTAAATTTTAATAAATATGCCTTAAATTTCATTTCTATTTGAAAGGCATATCCTACAAATCGAATTTTTTTAAGGTTTATTTTTTCTAATACCTCTCTTTTATAACAGACAAATCCTGCGGTTGTGTCATGAATATCCATTCCTGTTATAAATCGAACATATTTTGAAGCTCCCCAGGATAATAAAACTCTACTCATTGGCCAGTTTACTACATTTACCCCGGTCACATATCTAGACCCAATAGCAACCTGAGAAGATCCTTTTGCACAAGCATTATACAACCGTATAAGATCATTAGGATTATGAGAGAAATCTGCATCCATTTCAAAAATATACTCGTAAGATCGTTCTAGCGCCCATTCGAAACCAGTAATATATGCGGTGCCTAAACCTAATTTCCCTGCTCGTTCTATTAAGAAAAGAGACTCTGGGTGTTCTAACTGTAACTCCTTTATCTTATCTGCAGTTCCATCTTGAGAATTATCATCTACAATAAGAATATGGAAATCACGCTGAAGCGAAAGCACATTTTTAATGATACGCTCCACATTTTCAATTTCATTATAGGTAGGGATTATAACTAAGGCATCCACCATCTAGGCTATTTTTCAGGCAAATATAACTAAATAATTACTAGTTATTTTCTTGTTTTTATGAGTTAATTGATCGTAATTTTGATCCAAGAACAGAATATGGAATTTATTTTACGAGAAATAACATCAACAAATTGGCTAACTATCATAATCACAGTATGCCTGATGCTGCTAGCTACAGCCAAAGGAGTGAATATGCTTCGCTTTACTGATTTCATGATGCTTTTTAGTAACAGTAAATATATTATATCCTATCAAAAGTTAAATAAGCTTTCTTCTTTATTTAATGCGATCTTACTATTGTTTCAGGTCGTTTCGGTATCGTTGTTCCTATATTTATGCTTTGGTGTATTCGAGTGGCAAGTGGTACCCAATCAAATTACATTGTATTTTAAGATTGCAATCATATATACCGTTATCGTTATTTGTAAATTACTTATAGAAAAAATAGTTGCAACTATTTTTTCTATTGACTCTATAATTGATGAATATTTATTTTACAAAGTATCTTATCGTAATTTTATGGGAGTCATATTGTTACCCATTAATATTATATTTATTTATGCTTTACAACCCTCTAAAATTGCGTTCATAATACTCCTAATTTTACTAATTATTCTCAATACAATCATGCTTGTTTCTTTTTACAAGAAAAACGAAAATATTATTTTGAACCACTTATTTTATTTTATTTTGTATCTTTGCGCACTTGAAATCGCACCCTATTTTATACTGTATAAGCTTATTAGTTAATTAGTAAGATCTTTACAAAAAAGAAAGAAAATATATGAAAGTGAAGACAATTTTGGTTTCACAGCCGGAGCCTAAAGTGGAAAATTCACCTTATTTTGATTTAGAAGAAAAGGAAAAAGTAAAAATTGACTTTATCCCCTTCATTCATGTAGAGGGAGTTGACTCAAAAGAAGTAAGGTTACAAAAAGTAGATTTATCATTATATACTGCTATTATCCTTACTAGCCGTAACTCTGTTGATCATTTCTTTAGAATAGCAGATGAAATGCGTTATAAAGTACCTGACACACTCAAGTATTTTTGTCAAAGTGAAGCCGTAGCATATTATTTACAGAAGTATGTTGTATATCGAAAAAGAAAGATATATGTTGGAAAGCGTACATTTCAGGAACTATCTCCTTTGATCAAGAAATATAAAAATGAGAAGTTTTTATTACCTTCTTCAGACAAGTTAAAGCCACTAATTCCTGAAACATTGGATAGTCTAAAAGTAGAATGGAAACAAGCTGTTTTTTACAGAACTGTGGTAAGTGACCTTTCTGACTTAAGAGATGTATTTTATGATATTTTGGTGTTTTTTAGTCCATCTGGAATACAATCTTTATTCGAGAATTTTCCTGATTTCAAACAAAACGATACCAGAATTGCTGTATTTGGAAACTCAACAGTTAAAGCAGCCGAAGAGCACAACCTAATTGTTAACATTCAGGCACCGACTCCAGAGACACCATCAATGACAATGGCGCTTCAAAAATATATTAAAGAAGCAAATAAGAAATAGATAGTTTTATTTATTTTCAATGTATAAAAAAAGGGATCGAATATCGATCCCTTTTTTAGTATTGCAGTGAAAAATCTTATTCAAATTGTTTAAAATTCTTTTTGAAAGAATTTACCAGTTCTTCGGCCTTAGCATCATAAGCTTCTTTATCTGCCCATGTATTTCTTGGATTCAGAATATCTGAAGGTACATCAGGACAGCTTTCTGGCATACTAAGATCAAAATGATTATCAGTAACATAATTTACATCATCAAGTTTACCTTCTAAAGCTGCATTGATCATTGCCCGGGTATATTTCAATTTCATTCGGCTCCCTGTACCGTATGCTCCACCGGTCCATCCCGTATTTACCAACCAGACATTAGCTCCTGTTTTTTCGATCTTATCCATTAGCATATCTCCATATTCTTTAGGATGTAGTGGCATAAAAGGAGCACCAAAACAAGCAGAAAAACTTGGTAACGGCTCATTAACTCCAGCTTCGGTTCCTGCAACCTTAGCTGTATATCCACTAATAAAATGATAAGAAGCTTGCTCTTTGGTTAACATAGAGATAGGAGGTAATACTCCAAAAGCATCTGCAGTAAGGAAAAAGATATTGGTTACCGTTTTACCTCTACTAGGCACCTTGATATTTTCAATATGATCAATCGGATAACTTACTCTTGTATTTTGAGTAATACTAGAGTCTGTATAATCTACAACTCCGTTATCATCTATAATTATATTTTCTAATAATGCTCCTTTTTTAATAGCATTATAAATTTCAGGTTCTTTTTCTGAAGAAAGATCTATTACTTTAGCATAGCATCCTCCTTCAAAATTAAATACTGTATCTTCTTCTGTCCAGGCATGTTCATCATCTCCTATTAATTTTCTCTTAGGATCTGTAGATAAAGTAGTTTTACCAGTTCCTGATAATCCAAAAAACAGAGCTGTTTTACCATCTTCTCCTTCATTTGCAGAGCAATGCATAGGTAAACAATTACGTTCTACCGGAAGAATGAAATTTAAAGCAGAGAAAATCCCTTTCTTAATCTCACCTGTATATCCGGTTCCTCCTATTAAAGCTATCTTTTTAGAAAAATTAAGGATTGCAAAATTATGCTGTCGTGTACCATCTACTTCTGGATCTGCCATAAAGCCGGGCGCATTAACGATCAACCAATCGGGATCAAAAGATTCTAATTCTTTTTTTTCTGGCCTTAAAAACATGTTATATGCAAACATATTAGACCATGGATATTCATTAAGTACCCGAATATTTAATTTATATTCTGGGTCGGCGCATGCATAGCTATCACGCACAAATACTTCTTTTCCTGAAAGGTAATTCGTTACTTTATCATACAATGCATCAAATGCATCTTGATCAAAAGGAATATTAATATCTCCCCACCAGACTTTATCTTGTGTGATATGATCTTTAACAATAAAACGATCCATAGGGGATCGTCCAGTAAATTCGCCTGTATTAATTGTTAATGCACCTGATTTGGTTATTTTCCCTTGACCTTTTCGCACTACTTCTTCTTGAAGATTTTCAGAAGGTAATTGGTAGCGCATTGTAGCATTTTCAATACCGTAATTCTTTAACGAAAACGTTTTCGTAGTTGGATACAGTGGTTCCATATATAATATGTTGTGTTTGTTATGTACGTGCAAAATTATAAATAATAATTACACCATCCGATAAAAAAATCACTTAATCTTTACTAATGAAATTACGAAAAAAACCCATCCAAGTATCAGTAAAAGACCTCCCAAAGGGGTAATAAAACCAATGCTTGACAGAGAAACCCCTAAAACTTCATCGATCACCAAAAGGTATATTGACCCAGAAAAAAGGGTTATTCCCCCCATAAAAAAATAAAAAATACGCTTTCTGGTAACCTCTTGTAAAACAGACATATTCCCCAAAATAATACAAACGATAGCATGATACATTTGATATCGCACCCCGGTAGTAAAAGAATTAATACTTTCTGGATCTACTAACTTCTCTAATCCATGAGCTCCGAAGGCTCCTAATATTACCGCAAGTAATCCCGTCACGGCACCGGTAATCAAAATTGTTTTGTTTGCTGATATTTTATTCATAATTGACTATAACAAGTATTAAATTTTAAACTTTAGACAAAAATTCTTCAAAAATATAATTAATCCGCAGTTATAGAGAACCTAATCTTTACGGTATTTATTACATTCGTATCAAAGTTATCAAAATATCAGAAGGTATGCGAAAGATCTTAGTTATTGGTGCAGGTAAATCTACTGCAGTTCTCATTAAATATTTTCAGGATAAATCTAGTTCAGAAAATTTATATATCACTATTGGTGATATTTCTATTGAAAATGCAAAAAAACTAGCTAGTGATCATCCCAATACAGAAGCAGTACTTCTGGATGTTTTTGATCAGGACTCACGAGAAAAAGCTATTCAAAATGCAGATATTGTAGTATCAATGCTTCCTGCACGGTTTCATATCGAAGTAGCTAAAGATTGCTTACAGTATGGTAAATGCATGGTTACTGCATCATATGTTAGTCCAGAAATGCAAGAACTCGATGCAAAAGTTCGTGAAAAAGGGCTCGTCTTTATGAATGAGATTGGCCTAGACCCCGGTATTGATCATATGAGTGCAATGCAGGTCATTGACAGGATTAGAAATCAAGGCGGTAAAATAATTTTGTTTGAGTCTTTTACAGGTGGCCTGGTCGCTCCCGAGAGTGACACTAACTTATGGAATTATAAATTTACCTGGAATCCTCGTAATGTGGTTATTGCCGGACAAGGTGGTGCCGCAGAGTTTCTACAGGAAGGAACATATAAATATATTCCTTATCATAAATTATTTAGAAGAACAGAATTTTTAGAAGTCGAAGATTATGGTCGTTTTGAAGCCTATGCAAATCGAAATTCTTTAAAATACCAAAGTATTTATGGATTAGATGACATCTTAACCCTATATAGAGGAACCATAAGAAGAGTAGGGTTTTCTAGAGCCTGGAATACTTTTGTACAACTAGGAATGACTGCAGATGATTATACCCTTGCAAATTCGGAAGACATGAGTTATCGTGATTTCACAAATAGTTTTCTTGCCTATTCTCCTTCAGATTCGGTAGAGTTGAAACTTCGTCACTATCTTAAGATTGATCAAGATGATATTATGTGGGATAAACTTCTCGAGCTTGATCTTTTTAACCCAGATAAAAAAGTAGGTATCCCTAATGCTACTCCAGCACAGATTCTTCAGAAAATATTGATGGACAAATGGACTTTGGATGAAGGAGATAAGGATATGATCGTGATGTATCATAAGTTTGGTTATGAGATTAATGGCAAACACAAACAGATAGATGCTACTATGGTAAGTATTGGCAAAGATCAAACATACACGGCAATGGCAAGAACTGTAGGGTTGCCAGTCGCAATGGCTACATTACGAATTCTAAACAAACAAATCACTACTCCAGGAGTACAGATTCCTATTCAGGAAGAGGTATATACTCCTATTCTCAAAGAACTTGAAGAGTATGGTATCGTATTTAAGGAAAGAGAATGCAATTATCTTGGTTATAACCCAGATGGTGTAAAAGGATAGATAAATTAAAAAGCCAGTGCTTCTTAATTCAATCTAAAATCTATTGAATGATTAATTGATTTAATTTTTTAATAATTTCTATTTTTACATTTCAATTATAAACCATTAATTGTATTTTTAGTTGACAATTGTAATTTCAATCCTTATGAAAGGTCAAAACAATACCTTAAAAATTGATGGTATCGATAAAGAGATTTTACGTAATCTCATGGAAGATGCCCGAAGGCCAATTCTTGAAATCGCCAGAAAAGTAGGAATATCTGGCGCTGCAATCCATCAAAGACTTCGTAAGTTAGAAGCTTCGGGTCTTATTGCCGGATCAAAGTTTATTATCGATCCCAAAGTATTAGGATATAAAACAATGGCTTTTGTAGGTGTACATCTGGACAAAGCCGTAAGTAACCCAAAAGCTGTAAAACAATTACGAGACATCCCAGAAGTAATTGAATGTCATTACACTACAGGGAATTGGTCTATTTTTATTAAAATACTATGTAGAGATAATGAACATTTAATGGTTGTATTAAATAAAAACATTCAAGCTATTGAAGGCGTATCCCGTACAGAGACTTTTATATCATTAGACCAGCAAATTGATCGGCAGATTAAGATATAGTATGCTTAACAAGAAATATACTCGGCTATACATCCTAATCTGAATATCCCAAAAAATACAACCTAAACTCTTTTAATCCCTTCTACCCATAAAGATAGAGATAAAGTACAGTAAGGTTGCCAAAGAACCTAAAGCTGCTACTACGTAGGTACGTGCAGCCCATTTCAATGCATCTTTTGCCCCTGCATGCTCCTGGGTAGTAAGCATATTATTATTTTCTAACCATGCTAATGCTCTATTACTAGCATCATATTCTACAGGAAGTGTAATAAATGCAAATAATGTAGTTACTCCGAATAATATAATCCCAATCAGGAAAATAGTATTCCCAAAGATCATTCCTGATGCTGAAAGAACAAGCCCTCCCATAATCACAAAATTAGAGAGTTTACTTGCGATTCCTACAGCAGGTACAATCTTCGATCTCATGGTTAACCAACTATACGACGTAGCATGTTGTACGGCATGGCCACATTCATGAGCAGCAACTGCCGCTGCGGCTGCATTACGCTGATTATATACTCCTTCACTTAAGTTTACTGTCTTATTTAATGGATTATAATGATCGGTAAGCATTCCGGCCGTAGAAACCACCTGCACATCACGAATTCCGTTATCTTGTAGCATTTTTGTGGCAATTTCTGCACCGCTCATGCCGTTTTGTAAACTGATATTAGAATACTTTTTGAATTTACTTTTAAGTTTATTGCTTACATAGGTACTCACCAAGAATATGACACCCGCAATAATATAATACCCCATCATAACTATTCACTTTTTTTTATTGTAATTAAACTTGGTATATAAAATACAAAAACCTCGCCATAATAACGAGGTTTTTGATTAAATAAACTTGAGTTAGCCAATAAATCGAGTTTAATTCAAATATGCATTTACATCTTTTAAAGGAAGATTAAAAGCCTCGGATATCGCAGGATATACGACATCACCGTTAATCACATTTAGTCCTTTTTTAAGTGGTATATTTTCATTACAAGCTTTTTTCCAGCCTTTATTTGCCAATTGTACTGCATATGGCAAAGTGACATTAGTTAATGCCAAAGTTGACGTATATGGTACTGCACCTGGCATATTTGCAACAGAATAATGTACAACATCATCAATAATATATACTGGATCCTGATGCGTTGTTGGTTTTGTTGTTTCAAAACAACCTCCCTGATCTACTGCTACATCTACTACCACAGTTCCTGGACGCATCTCTTTAAGCATATCGCGAGTGATCAATTTTGGTGCTTTTGCACCTGGTATTAATACTCCTCCGATAATTAAATCAGAATCTTTTATATGCTTACGAATATTATACTCGTTAGAATATTCTGTCTTAACATTTGCAGCCATTACATCATCTAAGTAACGTAATCTCTTCATACTAATATCCAAAATCGTTACATCAGCTCCCATTCCTGCAGCCATCTTAGCGGCTTGAGTTCCTACTACACCTCCACCAAGTACTAATACTTTTGCTGGTGGAACACCAGGAACACCACCTAGAAGAACTCCTCTTCCTTTTAATGGTTTTTCTAAAAACTTAGCTCCTTGCTGGATAGACATACGTCCTGCTACTTCACTCATCGGAGTTAATAATGGTAGACTTCGATCTGGATCTTCAACCGTTTCATACGAAACACAAACCGAACCACTTGCAATCATTGCATTCGTTAATGCTTCTCCCGAGGCAAAATGAAAGTATGTAAACACTAATTGATCCTTTTTGATCAATTTATATTCTGGTTCAATAGGCTCCTTGACCTTAATAATCATTTCAGCAGTACTGTATACCTCTTCTATAGTAGGTAAAATTTTAGCACCTGCCTTGATATATTCTTCGTCTTCAAAACCACTTTGAAGACCAGCATTCTGCTGTATGAAAACAGTATGACCATGTCTAACAAGCTCCATAGTCCCGGCAGGCGTAACGCCTACTCTGTTCTCGTTATTTTTGATTTCTTTGGGAACACCAATTACCATATCTTTAATTTTTGTGCCGAAAATATATGTTTTTCGCAAAATACACAATTAAAAAACTCCAAAAAATATAATCTTAATAATTTTGAAGAATCATTGATTTTTCCTAAAAAAATTAGATTTTCAATAGTTTATTTCATTTTTATTGAAATTTTTATAGCAAAAATCAAAAATCACTTACAGATCAATATTTTCTGTTTTTATATTGTTACTCATTTTTTTGAATAAAAAGTAATTAAAACAATAAATTAACATCAAATAACAGTGAAATCATCACATAAAGTGAGGTTGACAATTACACTTTACCTCTTACACATTTTAAGGAACCAACACACTTACAATCAAACTTCTAACCCACTACATTCACAATTTTACCAGGTACTACGATTACCTTTTTAGGTTCTCGACCGGCAAGTTGTTCTTGTGTTTTTTCATGAGCCATCACCGCTGCTTCAATCTCATCTTTGCTTAGGTCTAATGATAACTCCATCGTAAAACGCATTTTACCATTAAATGAAATCGGGTATTGTTTGGTACTTTCTACCAGGTGTTTCTCTTCAAATACAGGAAATGCAGTTATAGATACAGATTCATTATGTCCTAATTTTTGCCATAATTCTTCAGCAATATGTGGTGCATAAGGAGAAATTAATACAATTAGAGGTTCTAGAACTGCTCTAGAAGTACATTTCTGAGCTGTTAATTCATTTACTGCAATCATAAAGGTACTTACCGAAGTGTTAAACGAGAAGTTCTCGATATCTTCTTCTACCTTTTTGATGGTTTTATGTAATGTTTTTAAATTCTCTTTGGTAGGTTCGGTATCGGTTACACCAAACGTCTCTCCATCATGATATAATTTCCATAATCTTTTAAGGAAAGAATGTACTCCCGTAATCCCGGCAGTATTCCAGGGTTTTGCCTGTTCTAATGGCCCCAGGAACATCTCGTACAATCGTAAACTATCTGCTCCATACTGCTCGCAAATACCATCTGGATTAACCACATTGTACTTGGATTTTGACATCTTTTCTACCTCACGACCTACTTTACAGGAACCATCACCTTCAGTAATAAAAATAGCATCTTTAAAATCTGGTCTCCAGTTTTTAAATGCTTCCATATCTAACTCATCAGATGAATTGATCATCGAAACATCTGCATGAATAGGAGTAAATCGAAAAGCATGATAAATTTCTTCAAATGGAAGATCTTTATTTCCATCGTCTATAAAAGCTTCTAATCCCTCCCTTATCTCTTTTTCATAATGACTATTCATGCGAGCCTGAATTTCTTCACCTTGAATGTCATCTAATTTTGATTTCGAAATAAAAATCGGTTTTACCTTTAAATCAAATTTTAAATCATCATCATTTCTAAAATTATCTGTAAGAGCTCTACTAGGTTCATATTCCAACCTATACACAAAAGCACTCGTTCCTAAAATCATCCCCTGATTGATTAGTTTTTTAAACGGCTCATCAACGGTAATGTATGCTCTGTCTTTTAAGAATTTTGTCCAGAAACGAGAATATAATAAGTGACCGGTAGCATGTTCGTTTCCGCCTATATACAAATCTACATTTTGCCAGTACTGCATCGCTTCCGCGGAAGCGAATTCAGTATCATTACCAGCATCCATATATCGAAACGGGTACCATGAGCTCCCTGCCCAACCAGGCATCGTATTTAACTCTAAAGGAAAGACTGTTTCATGATCAATTTTATCATTAGACACCACCTCATTCTTCTCTGCGTCCCATGCCCAAACATCGGCACGACCTAATGGTGGCTCTCCTGTTTCTGTAGGGAGATATTTTTCTACTTCGGGTAGTGCTAATGGTAAATGTGCTACATCGATCATCTGCGGCATCCCATCTATATAATATACCGGAAACGGTTCTCCCCAATATCGTTGACGGCTAAATACCGCATCACGCAATCTGTAATTGGTTTTACCTTGCCCCTGACCTAGTTTTTCTAACTCATAAATAGCAGTCTTGGTCGCTTTTTTATAGTTTAAACCATTAAGAAAATCAGAATTTCCAATTATGGTCTTTTCTTTATCGGCAAACGCTTCTTCAGAGATATCTACCCCTTCAAAAATATTAGTAATAGGGATATCAAAATGTTTTGCAAAATCATAATCTCTCTGATCTCCACATGGCACTGCCATTACAGCTCCGGTACCATATCCTGCCAATACATAATCTCCGATCCAGATGGGTATGGGCGCTTTGGTAAATGGGTGCTCTGCATATGCTCCTGTAAACACCCCACTAATGGTTTTTACGTCTGCCATACGCTCACGTTCGCTACGTTTGGCCGTTGCTTCGATATAGGCTTCTACAGCTGCTTTCTGTTCGGGAGTTGTTATCTTAGCAACCAATTCATGTTCTGGAGCTAATGTCATAAATGTAGCACCAAAAATAGTATCAGGACGTGTGGTAAACACTTCGATTATCTCATTATCATGTTCTTTTACAGTAAAGGTTACACTAGCTCCTACAGATTTTCCGATCCAGTTACGTTGTGATTCTTTTAGAGAATCTGTCCAATCGATGGTTTCTAATCCTTGTAATAATCGCTCTGCATAGGCAGAGATACGCATGCTCCACTGTGTCATTTTTTTACGAATCACAGGATATCCTCCTCGCTCAGAAACTCCGTTTACAATTTCATCATTTGCCAGTACGGTTCCTAATTGCGGACACCAGTTTACTTCGGTCTCTGCCAAATAGGTTAATCTGTATTTTAATAGTACTTCCTGCTTTTCTTTTGAGGAAAAATTATTCCAATCCCCTGCAGTGAATGGTGTTATATTTTCATCACAAACCGCATTTACTTTTGCATTTCCTTCTGAAGCAAAAACAGTTTCAAGATCATCAATCCCTCTCGCTTTATCTGCATCGTTATCGTACCACGAATTAAAAAGCTCTATAAATATCCATTGCGTCCATTTATAAAAATTAGGATCGCTAGTTTTTACTTCGCGACTCCAGTCAAAAGAGAATCCAATTTTATCTAATTGCTCACGATAACGAGCTATATTTTCTTTGGTAGTTATTGCGGGATGCTGCCCTGTCTGGATCGCATACTGTTCTGCCGGTAATCCAAAAGAATCATATCCTTGCGGATGTAATACATTAAATCCTTTATGGCGTTTATATCTTGCATAGATATCACTGGCAATATATCCTAGTGGATGCCCAACGTGTAATCCTGCACCCGATGGATATGGAAACATATCCAATACATAATATTTAGGTTTATCACTGTTGTTTTCTGCTTTAAAAGTACCTTTTTCTGCCCAATATTTTTGCCATCTGGCTTCAATAGTATTAAAATCGTAGCTCATTACGTTTATTTCTGTATTACCATTTTTATGAGAAGTGCAAAAATATGGTATATACTAATATTATTGTGTCTAATTTGAAGAAATGTAATAATATTAGAGGTCTTTTATTTATTTTTTAAAGTTCTGGCTTTAGCCTCCATGGGTAACAAACAACTATATATAAACGTATTTGCAGGTGTTGAAATATCTAATTTTGCTCCTTGTTTTACGATAAAGCCATTAAAATTATCTAATTCTGAAGGTCTGCCTTGCATAATATCACGTTGCATAGAAGCTGTAGAATCATAGGGTTGTTTACCAATAAAAGCCAGGATTCGATGTACAATATCCTCTGGTAATGACACTCCTTTGGCGATACCTACATTATAAATCTCTGCAGCGGTTTGTTTTAAAATACGATAGGTTTCTGGATTTTCATATACCTCTCCGATTGTAGCACGAGTAAGTGCACCAATACCACTAACAGTAGTAATAAACATAAATTTGCTCCAGATATCTACTTCAATATCTTCAGAAATTGTATTAGTAAACCCTGCTTTGTCAAACACTTCTTTCACTACCTCCAGTCGATTCGTTTTGCTTTTGTCTAATTCACCAAAAACAACTTCAGGTTGATGGCCAAAATGAGAAATGATGCCCGGAGCCTCTATCTTACTATAGATTTTACATAATCCTCCCAAAACATGTTTTGCATCTACTACAGAACATACTTTTTCTGCATTATCTGCTCCATTTTGTAATGGAATAACGATAGTATCTTCTTTTAAAATAGGCTGAATTGATTTTGCAGCTTCTGCCACCTGCCAGGATTTTGTACATATCAGTACTACATCTGCTTTTTCTACAGTATCAATCTGATTAGTTGCACAAAATGGGTGAGTTACAAAATCCCCGTTGATACTTTTAACTTGCAGTCCATTCTTTTTAATAGCTGCGAGATGTTTTCCTCTGGCGACCAAAGTTACTTTCTGACCAGAATTAGCTATTTTCCCTCCAAAATACCCGCCGACTCCGCCGACTCCTATAATGACTATATGCATATTAGATTATTCTTTTTAATAGGATTTATGGATTAACTATATACGCTCAAATTTAATAAATTCTTTAAGCTTCATAGCCTTTTGGATCAAAACAAAAAGGGAGTGTCTTTTGTAACAACACTCCCTTGACTGATATAATTATTAAAACGGTATCTTATTTTTTTATAACATATGACAAATAATCGACATATGCTACAATCCCATCATTAGCTTTAGATCTAGCTCCATTCCAGGTTCTTTGGTTAAAGGATGTACCTATGGTATAATTTGAAACAGCCTTATTGTGTTTTTTGTAATCTACCCATTTCTTTGATGTAGTATTATATTGATACACAATATATCTTCTCCCTCCTGATGCTGTATCGCTCCATGGATAACAACTGGCATCACATTCTCCTATTTCTGAGACAACTCTAAAACGCTGATTGCTTCCTGTTTTTACTTTAAAATCGATCACTTGTCCTTTTCCTATTTCTTTTTTTCTCTTATTTATATGACCTTTTGTCGGGAAATGATTGGTATTTTGGTGGTCTATAGTATAACCCCAATGTATTTTTTGGTCTACCAAATACCATCTGCGATTTTTTCTATCATATTTCTCCACATATAATCTTCCAAAAAGCTCGGCTCCACCAGTTTTGTGATCACTACCTTCATGTACAGCAGCATCGAGAGGATCTATTCTAATTGTCTCATAATTTACAAGATCACAATTTGTAACTTCATATTTTATATTCTGAGATACCTTAAACGCTCTATTATTCTTAACATAATTAACTTTATAGGAGATTGGATATCCTGGATTTTGACGGGATACATTTGCTCCTTTTGCCAAAAAATTCACAACCCCATCTAAGTTATTAGCTAATCCAGACAATGATGATGCAATACCATCTGCAGGATTTCCTCCTAATTGCTTAACCCTTACATTGGCATTTCTAAAAACCTTTTTATAACGAGTTTCCAACTCAGAATCAGCATTACCAATTCCTTTATAAGCAAATTTCAAAGCAGCTTCTACATTTAATGCTTTTTCCTTAGACTCGTATATCAAAGTATATAATCTTCCATAGGTTACCGATTCTATGTAAGAAGATGGATTTTTCTTATCATTAGAAACATTTTGATAATCAGTCACATAATCATTTAGGTCTTGTGGAGAAACCCTGTTGTTAAACCAACCATTTTTTCCTATAATCTTATTTTTCGGGGACACAGAAGTAGTAAAAAAACGTTGCTGAAGTGTAACTGCATATCTGGTCTTTTTTTGATTAAAGTTAATCCCCAACTGTCCAGACACATCGACGCTTGGTCCTGAGTATCCTGCTTTTAACGCAACTTGTAATTGTTGTTCGTTGTGTATTCTTTCTATAGATATTTGAAAACTTGCAGGGAAATTTGCACCACTATCATAGTAATTATTTAAAATAGCATTTAGACTATCCTGTACTTTTCCTGCTGTTGGAGCATTGATAGTTCTAGATGTAAAAGAAGGTGTACCAGACAACACATTTATTCTTACTTCTATAGGATTTCGATATTCTCCATCAATCGGAATAGACGAAGGGGATCCTTCTTGTATCGTTCTGGAAGCTAATAAATTACCAGGCCAAAGCAAAGAACCATTAGGGTCTAATAGAAAAAAATTAGAGTCGTTTTGATCAAAAGAAATAGTTTTTGTAATACAGTTTTCTTCTTCTAACCATTTCCCATTAAGATCTTTACCATAATCTTCTGTTATAACCAAATTACTAATACCATCAGGAAGATCTTCATTAAGATATTGTTCTCTTGTTTCTAGATTTTGAGTTATGGTATCCTCTATAATATCATCGTTCTGACAAGATAGTAGTACTCCTAAAAAAAGCCCTGTAAAGGCAATGGCTCTATACCTTAATAATAAACTAGGTTTGTTTGTTTTCATAATTAATTGTGTTTTTGTTAATAAATTGGATTTACGTTAATAAAATTTAGTTTTCATTGAATCAAACCTAATTATTAACCAGTGGAGGGCAAAAAAAGACAAGGGGACAAAAAGTGGACACGGCTTGATAATCAGCAAATTATAAAAGACATAGAATCTTAATTGTTGTTTATACACTATAGCTAATACAATTGACAGTAAAACAAGAAAAATCCCGTTGTACAACGGGATTTTTCTTGTTTTACTGATACTAGTAGTAGTATTGGGTTTACGGACTAAAAATTAGTTTTAATAAGTAATTTATTCCTACTAGCAGTGGCAAAATCCATCATAATAGATCCGTAACGGCCAGAAGTATTGTTTCTAAAATAACTACTTATTTTAGGGTTAATATAGTTAGAAATCTCGGGTATTCTAGGTATACCAAACCAATTTGGTTTGTAACCACTCGCAAAATTAATGTACATCGTATTACTATTTCCGTTTTTGGCAGCTCTCAATAAACTAGTTATACTATTCCATTTATTATTCTTGTCAGAAATTTTGTATTTATCTTGTATCTGTAAAGTTGCATTTGTATTATTTATAGTAAAGGTGGTGTTATCTTTCCAATTGGTAGCATTTATACCTTTGGGTGTACTACTTCTTGTATTAAATCTTCTTAATAATACAATTTTCCCTCTTACGTTATTCAATCTAGGAATATTTTCTCCCAAATACCATTTACTGCGATTTTGGTTAATATAACTGGTTAAAGTAGCTTCAAATGAACGTCTATTATTACTTGGATCATGCTCTTCTTTTACCGACATGATAATGGTTTCTGTAGGATTGCTATTTAAAAAATTAAGGCAATCGTTTAGCACATCATTAAAATTAAGTTTTTGATATACCGATCCATGGTGTATCGTAAAAATGTTATTAATATGCCTGCATCTGATATCCAAAAAGCGAGTGCCGCTATTTAGTTGTTCTCTAATGGTTAAATTTTGGGTTTTTGCTGTACCCGAAAAAAAAGGGTGATCATACCTTGCTCCAGAATCATGTGTCCCAGGAATGCTCAATTCTGAAAGGCTTACATTTTTATTAATTGCCCCCATCCAATTAGATAAGGAATAACTAGGCACGGCTTTTTTAATGTTGCTAGCATCTAATGTGATTTGAGAAACAGTATGTCCAAAATTATCATCCTTTTCGCAAGATTGAAAAAATAAAATTACCGCTACGGCTAAAATGAATTTAGTAATACAATTGATTTTCATAATTATAAATTTTTGGTTTTTGTTAGAGAGTTAAGTTCATAGTCTCTCAAACTTAATTACTGATTAGTGAAGAATAGAAAAAACCAAGGGGACAAAAGGTAGACAGATCTGTAGTACTATTGAAAATAAAGAAGATACACTTCTTTAATTCTCATTTTTTGTATTTATCATTTTGATATAATACTACTTTTTCCTAAAGTATCGTAATCATAAACTTAAAAATACTTTATTGATATACCGAAGTTAATGAAATTGAGAAATCTGTTTTTAAAATTGATAACAAAGTAAAACAGATCCCGTTCTGTAATAGGGTTAACTTGAGTAATTTATTCTAAAATGAGATGCGTTTTAGAATAAAAAGTCTCCTTAACTTTATTATTTTTACGCACAAATCAATTTATTTATGAGCTCATCTTTTGAAAAATACCAAAAACGACGACTAATCTCTTCTTATTTTTCTGTTGTTATTAGTATTTCTTTGGTATTATTTTTATTGGGCTTATTAGGCTTATTGGTATTAAATACTAAAAAAGTAGCGGATCATTTTAAAGAAAAAATTGCACTTACCATTTATTTAAAAGATACCGCCAAAGATGTTGAAATCAAACAACTGGAAAAAACTCTGGCATTGGCAGAATATACTAAATCGACTGCTTTTATTTCTAAGGATGAAGCTGCCGAGGAACACAGTAAAGATATAGGAGAAAATTTTATGGATTTTCTTGGGTATAATCCACTTCAGAATTCTATCGACGTTTACTTAAAAGCTGATTTTGTAGATCAGGCAAAAATTGAAGAAATAAATGCTTCTATCATCAAAAAAGATTTTGTAGATGAAGTGATTTACGATAAGCCTTTGATCTCATTATTAAACGATAATATAAAGCGTATTAGTTTTTGGGTACTTCTCATTAGTGGTATTTTTACTTTTATTGCTGTATTGCTTATTAATAGTTCTATCCGTTTATCGGTGTATTCAAAAAGATTTATCATTAAAACCATGCAAATGGTTGGTGCTACAAAAAAATTTATTCGCAAGCCTTTTGTATGGAAAAGTGTGCGATTAGGCATGATAGGAGCAATTGTAGCCTTAATTGGTGTTGGGATTGTATTATATTATCTTAATAAAACATTCCCAGAACTGGCATTGCTTGATGATGAAATCTTACTTATTATTTTATTTGCAGGTATTTTTGGAATTGGAGTACTCATCACCTGGATCAGTACATTCTTTGCTACGCAACGGTTCTTAAATCTAAGAACTGATGAATTGTATTATTAATCTGTTTTATGGGACCTCTAGAGTGGAATATTGATCCAGAAATCATAAAACTATTTGGAGTATTTCCTCTTAAATACTACGGTCTTCTTTTTGTTTTGGGCATTATATTGGCTTACAGAGTTGCCAAACATATTTATACATTTGAGAATGTTCCTTTAGAAAGACTAGAGAAACTATCTGCCTTTCTTATGATAGGCATATTAACTGGTATGCGACTAGGCCATTGTCTTTTTTATGATTTTGAATATTACTCAGAACATATTCTTGAAATTTTCCTGCCTTTTAAGATTACAAACGATGGTTGGCATTTTACAGGGTTTACAGGACTAGCCAGTCACGGGGGTAGTCTTGGAGCTATTCTTGCCATTATTATATATTCTCAAAAATATAAAACCCCTGTCTTATGGATAATGGATCGCATAGCAATTGTAACCCCTATTTTAGGTGCATTTATACGATTTGGAAACTTTATGAATTCTGAAATCTATGGAAAACCTACTAATGGTAATTATGGAGTTATATTTGTGCGGGATGATATGATCCCAAGACACCCAACACAGTTATACGAAGCTTTTTCATATTTACTGATATTTGGTTTATTATGGTATCTCTATAAAAAGACTAGTGTAGTACAAAAACAAGGGTTTTTATTAGGGATATTATTAGCTGTACTATTTACAGCAAGATTAATCATCGAGTTTTTCAAAGAAAATCAAGTTGCTTTTGAAGATGGTATGATTTTAAATATGGGACAACTTTTAAGTATTCCATTTATACTTGCCGGAATACTTTTGTTAGTCTTTAGCAAAAAACAAACACTATACAAATAAATCAGGCCCTTAAAACAAGGACCTGATTATATTATAAAGGCTATAGTGATACTATTCTTTTTCTGATCTTATTTTTTTACTAATCGTTTAGTGATGGTTTTTCCATCCATAACGAAATTGATCAAGTACATTCCCGGTGATAAATTTACTTCCAAAGTATTGCCATTTATTTTTCCTTGATACATTATCCTACCTGTCATGTTATGTACTTTATATATAGTATTGGCATTGTGTCCCACTATATTAACTTGATTTTGACCACCTAATAACAAGTTAGGATACATCTTTAATTGTTGACTCACTTTGCTTACAGCTACAGAATTATCATGTGATAACGCAGAGGATAATGGTCTTGCAAATACCTGAACCCAAAGATTAGCTACCCTAGCCATTCCTATCTCTGTATAATTAGCACTTAAGATATTTCTTCTATGCCCAGAGCTATTCATCCAGGTATCGTGTACTTCCTGTACGGTGCGCTGTCCATTTGCTATGTTTTCTGCTACTCTGCTCCATGAATACCCTTGATCTTGAACTCTATTACTCACACTTGATCCATTAGAACCTGTATGTGAGAAAAAGTTATTATTTTTCATGTCATTTGCATGAAACTCTGCTGCCGCAACTAGTTTAGCATTCATTTTTAATGGTTGTTTACCATCTGCTGCTCTAGCTTGGTTTACCAATTTTAGAAGATCTAACATTTCTTTAGAAAATCCACCATCGGTTCCTTTTAGCGTAGTGATACTTATTGTATTAGAAAACTCTGATAAATCTCCCTGAACATTTTTTGCTCTTACCGAAAGGCTATACACTGTCTCTGGTGTTAATCCATCTAGAGTAACTGTTTTACTTCCTTTTATGCTTTTTACAACTTCATTATTATTATAAATATCAAAAGTGGTAAGGTTTGTAACTTCCCCTTGAGTCTCCCAGGAAAGACGTACAGAATTACTTGTAATATCAGATCCTACCAAATTTAATGGAGTTGGCGGTGGCGAAGCTTTACCAATAGTAAACGATTTGGATTCTGAAGAAGTGAATGAGCTTCCCGAAACAAGTGTTGTTTCATTTAATGATACTGCATATGATCCTTGCCCATAAGAACAACAAAGTCCATCACCATATGAATCATTAATAATAAATGTATAAACCCCATCTTCTAGGCATACATTTTCTGAAACATCTGGAGCAGAGTTTTGATAACTATTTCCTGATACTACAACTTGCCCATTTTCTCTTTCTATTTTCCAACTGATATCTGAAGCATACCGATCAAAAACAATAGCAACGGCAACTTCTGTACAACTAGCAGTCGCACTAGCCGTAAAACTATTTCTATTGCTGATTTCTGAAACATTTTCAGTTTCGCTATAAATTGCTTTATTCTCAGAATTTCCGAAAACATTAGATCTTGAACTATCAGGATGCTTAGCATAGATAATTGACGTCCAGACAAATACGAATAAAATGATTTTTTTCATGGTTTTAAATTTTTGTGTAATTCTTATTTTTGTTTTGGTTAAGGGAGTAAAACTTAAAACACTGTGTCCTATTGTTTATATAATTGTTAAAATTTATATAATTATTCTTGAAAAAACATAGCTTTGGGTTCTATAAAAAACATCTCATCGTAATCGTTTTTATGCTTAATAGTTAAAAAGATAAGATGCATTACTTTGAAAAAAATAGCACTTATATTAAATCAAAAAACATAATAATATTTCTGTAATGGGTAAAATTGCTAAAATATATCTTTCGATCATTTTTGTACTTTTTATTGCCTTTATGGTAGCAGTAATACAAACATTTCGACCTGTACGTAATGTGCAACCTGATGATGTTATGAAGATTGAAGGAATTGTAACCAACATACAGGAAGGATCGGGGTTTGATATTGTAATTACCCTTAAAAATGATAAACACCACTACTATATTAATCGTGGATTACAATATCAATTAACTGTAGAACAATTACGCTCTGATATTCTTAATAAAAAAGTTACTTTGTATGGTATAGAAAGATGGACTATATTTACCCGTGATAAAAATATGGGACATATATCAAAATTAATAATTGATGATATTGTAATATTTAACGAAATTGATAACGATGAGCATGAAAAAACAATCTAATAAAAATACGCCAAAACCTGATTTTATTTTTGAAAAGAAAAACTATATCGTTATGGCTATAGGGATAGCAGTAATTGCTCTTGGCTTTATTCTCATGGCAGGAGGAGGAAGTGATGATCCTAATGTTTTTAATCCAGACATCTATAATTTTAGAAGAATTCGATTGGCACCAACTATTGTTTTAATTGGTTTTGGTATTGAAATATATGCTATTCTTCTAAATCCCAATAAGAAGAAAAAACAGTAATTTATCATTTTATTTTACGGTAGTTATATCTTTGCGTCAAATTTAAGAAATCCCAAAATTCTCTATGGAAATTATCGACGCAATTATTCTAGGCATAGTACAAGGGCTTACCGAATTCTTACCTGTTTCTTCTAGTGGTCATCTCGAGCTTGGCAAAGCTATTTTAGGTGATCAAAGTGTCCCAGAAGAATCTTTACTTTTTACTGTAGTTCTACATTTTGCAACTGCGCTTAGTACCATAGTAGTGTTTAGAAAGGATATAGTAGAGATTGTAAAAGGAATATTGAAATTCGAAAAAAACGAAGAAACTCTCTTTTCTTTTAAAATCATTATATCTATGATTCCTGCTGTTTTAGTAGGTTTATTTTTTGAAGAACAATTAGAAAAACTTTTTGGAGGCAATATTATGTTTGTTGGTTTTATGTTACTCATTACAGCTGCGCTATTATGGTTTGCAGATAAAGCTAAAAGCACTCGAAAATCGGTTAGCAACTCAAATGCATTTGTAATTGGCGTTGCCCAGGCAATCGCAATGCTTCCAGGAATTTCAAGAAGTGGTGCTACCATATCTACTTCGGTATTGTTAGGAAATGACAAAACCAAAGCCGCTCGCTTTTCTTTCTTAATGGTTATCCCCTTGATTTTAGGAAAAATTGCTAAAGATATACTTGGTGGGGATCTTATTTTTTCATCAGAAAACAGTATTCCTTTGGCACTTGGCTTTCTGGCTGCATTTGTCTCAGGACTTTTTGCATGCACCTGGATGATTTCTTTGGTTAAAAAGAGTAAGTTAACTTATTTTGCCGTATATTGTATACTTGTTGGCTTATTAGCCATCAGTTTTGGTTTTATTAAATAGCCCCCATCTATAATGCTAACCGAACAAAATTATAAAGACGGTCAAATCCTTTTGATCGATAAACCGCTGCAATGGACATCTTTCCAAGTTGTAAATAAACTTCGTTGGCTCATCCGGAAAAATTTTGGTATCAAAAAAATTAAAGTAGGTCATGCAGGAACGCTCGATCCTCTTGCAACAGGATTATTACTTATCTGTACAGGAAAATATACTAAGCGTATACAAGAATTTCAAGGACAAGCCAAAGAATACACTGGGACAATATTACTTGGAGCCACAACACCTTCTTATGATTTAGAAACCGAGATTGATCAGACTTTTCCTGTAGATCATATTTCTGAAGAAATTATTCATAAAACAACTTCTCTTTTTATTGGAGAAATAGAGCAGTACCCTCCTATTTTTTCAGCTTTAAAAAAAGACGGTAAACGATTGTATGAATATGCCCGAGAAGGAGAAACTGTAGAAATTAACTCTCGAAAAATTACTATAACCGAATTTGAAATCACTAAAATCAAATTCCCAGAAGTAGAGTTTAGAGTTGTATGTAGCAAAGGGACATATATTAGATCATTGGCACATGATTTTGGAAAAACATTAAATAGCGGGGCTCACTTAACTGTTTTAAGAAGGACTAAAATAGGATCATTTTCGGTTGAAGATGCGACTACAATTGAGTCTTTTGAAAACCAGTTACGTCCAAAAATTGAAACTACATAAAATATTGTAGAATAAAAGTAGTTATAATTACCTATGGAATTTGTAGAAAAACATAAAGCTTTGATTATCACATCGATGTTGATGGGAATCGTCGTTCTAAGTCTTTACAATATCAATATGATAAATAAGCAAAAAGAACAATCCGAAATCTTAATGGAAATCCCCGAGGAGTTCCTTGCCGAAGAAGAAGAGCCCGAAGAAGAACTAATCGCTCAGGATGATCGACAATTAATTGCCGCCAAAAGAACACATGCCGCTTTTAATGAGGATTTTGAAGACCCAGATGAGTTTGAACAACGAATGAAATCATTAACAGAAGCCGAAAATTCTGCAGAAGAAAGTGAAGAAGCTGCACCAACAGAAGGAGAGGTCCCTATTGATGAAGAGGAAGAAAATGAAAAAAAGGAAAAACCAGAGCCCGAAGGTAAAGAAACCAACAACAGAAACAGCTCTCTTACTTATAGCTTGAAAAACAGAAAATCTATAGATCTACCTAATCCAGTATACACATGTAACGGAAATGGTAAAGTAGTAGTAAAAATCGAAGTCAATAAAAATGGATATGTAGTTAATACCAAAATAGACAAGAGAAATTCTACTACCAGAAACGAATGTCTTTTTGACAATGCTATGGA
Organism: Aquimarina spinulae; assembly: GCF_943373825.1. NCBI lineage: Bacteria > Pseudomonadati > Bacteroidota > Flavobacteriia > Flavobacteriales > Flavobacteriaceae > Aquimarina > Aquimarina spinulae. Next base: position 2,165,517 of record NZ_CALSBP010000002.1, read on the forward strand.
TTATGCCAGGAAAGCTTTATTTTCTCGTTCTGATATCGAAGAACAAGAAGGTACTATTACTTATTACTTTAATTATGGTGGTTAAAGTAATCTAATCTATTAGTTATCCATATTATAAAGCAAGTTAGTGTTTCGCGACACTATTTAGTGTTGAAATTTTTCTCTTTAAACAAATCTAGTAGTAGTATTTATAGTAAGTGAGAAAGAAAAGCTTTTATTCAGTTTGGATAAGGCACCAATCATACCGTATAATTCCCTTTTATTTTAGAACCTTTATTATTTTGGTCAGACTACTATAGTTTGAACTACTTCTAAGACCAATACATCTAAATATGAAACGATACTTATTGTAAACCTTAAGCTATATCCAAGATATATTTAAAAAAATATCAATCTATTGATAAGGTTTATGTTTATAATAGTTTTGGCAAAAATTCACTTGTTTTTTAGGTTGATTTTCTTTCAAAACCATCCTGCCCAGGGTAAATTTTATCATATGAATTTTATGTTATTATAAAGTTATTATTTGTAAAAAATCAAACCAAATACACTTATAATCCATTGATTTTAAATATATTATGTTTTTTCAAAAAGAAAACAACTATCAACTACGGAGATCCCGTATCCTATTTATATCGGTTATTAACTACTTTTATATAGAGGCATTTTACACTTCGAAACAAAAACTTAATCAACTTTATAATAAATCACAAAAATCATGAAAAAAACAATGACAAAAGGGCGTTTTAATTTAGTATCAAAACTTGTATTATCTACTTTTATTTGTTTAACAGCATGCCAATCAAATTTAGATGATGAAATAGAAACAAGTATTGAAAACAATGTAGAAAAAGCAGGAACTGGAGCTAACAGAGATATCAAGCTTGATTTTTACCTGGGCGACAACGGACTAGGGAATCAACAAGGTAATGTCGAGAGCACCGGATGGGTTGCAAATAAGCAGAATCAATGGTCAGAATGGGGAGGAGATTCAAACTTTTATGATCCAGATTGGATTGTCTTAAATCTGATTACCAGAACCACAAAAAATTTAAAAAACCTAGATTTTAGGATTGCTATTCAATTATCAGACGGAGGTAGTTCTGGTAATAATGCTGGCTTAGTTAGATATACCCCTTGGGCAAGCCAAGGTGGGGGATGGTCATCATGGGCCACAGATTCGAATGCGTATGATTTTGATGCTGTTAGGTTTATGATACAAACAAGGCCATATGCAGGATTAACTGTAGAAGATGTTCGGTTTGGAATTCAATTAACAGATGGCGGAACCAGTTCTTCAAAGAAAGGAATTGCTAAATATACTCCATGGTTATCACAAGGTGGAGGTTCTACAGGGTATGCAGGAGATTCAAACTTTTATGATCCAGATGCTATTAGAGTTAAACTAGATATTATTAAGTAATCAAATTTATTTCAGGAAAAAATCTAACATTATTACAATACGTTATTTTTTTTTGAACTCATTTTACCAAACCTCATAAGCTAAAACTTATGAGGTTTTGATATTATATAACTATAACAAATCCGCCAGATCCTCTGCAATATTTGCACCTTTGTCTTTGTTATACCAAACTTGTAAATCTTGCTTAAACTCTGGATCTAAGCTACCGTGTTGCTCTTTATAATCATTTACCATTTGTGTTGCTACAGAAGGTCTGGGACCCCACGAATTTAACACTTCTTTGTTTTGATTATCATACACAATTAATTTAGGTATTGATTTTCCTCCGTTGGTTAAAAAATTATTCATCAACTCATCGTGATCATCTCTAGAGATGATTTTTAAATCTATCCCATCATTTAATTCTGCAAGTTTATTCAATACAGGTAACACATGTGCAGCATCCCCACACCATCCCTCTGTTAATACCACCCAGGTTACATCTAGATCCGTATTAGAAAATGAAGTACTAATAGATTCGTCGATTTTCAAAGTCTTATCCCATCGTTTCATTCTACGGTCATTAAGCATACTATAATTTGTTAATGCTTCAGATTGTTCATGACCAGTAGATTTATTTTTAGTTAATAAACTACTAATCAAACTCTTATATTCTTGGTATGTGAAGGAATTATCAATTCCTTGAGTTATCAATTCGGGTATTGTCATTGTAGTAGGTTGTTCCATAATTATTGGTTTCAAAAATAGGTAAAACAATATTTTTATATCAAAAACGCATAGATCAAAATCGTATAACTGTCAATTTTTGAAGGTTTCTTATACATAGACGATAGTTATCTTTAAAACTTACAGATATTCTATACTCCCTGAAAACAGTGAGTACGTTTATACGGTTAATAGTGTACTCTACATACGATTAGATTTGAATCTTTGTATTCTAGTCTTTTTTTGATTTTAATTATAAAACAGACGTACATATACCATAAAAAGTAGCTCATAACTAATCTAATTATATGGAATCTCCTAAGAATACCGGATCAAAAAACAGTAAAACAAAAACGGATAACGATTATGCTATAGAATTTGAATCTGCAATGAAAAACTGGGGAGAATATTATTCAGACTGGGCAGGATGCAAAAATATTTATGTTGGTGAAGATCGAGAGGTAAAAGGTAATACCATCTATCCCGAAAGTGGTGATTGGGTTGTAAATGACATAAGAGGTAAAAGTGGCACTTATGGTATTGATCATGAATCTTCTAGAATCTATAAAGTAAAACTAAAAAACCCAGAACACTACCCCAAAGTAGATTACAAACAACAAGCATTAAAACTAAAAGTCGATGCGGTAGCACTTATGGAGCGGTACCATTGGTTCTCAATGCTTTTTAGAGACTGGGCACATCAAACAGAAGTAACTCCTTATGGCATATGGGATACCGCCGATGATATCGACAAAGACTATGAAAATGAAAAAACCGAATTTGTAAACGACCCTCATTTAGCTTTATACTGGTTGTTACATTTTGGGTTTTCTTTGGATAATAGATATGAGGAAGTAAAAAACATTGTGCTTACTAACCAATTAGAAGAACAACTAGAATATTTTAAAATGACTCTTGGTTTTTTTAATACAACCGATGCTTTTTATGATCTGCAGATACATGATGAATATTCTTATTGTGATGAGGAGGATAGTTTTGAAAACCTATTCTTAAGAAGACGTGCGCACTTAGTGTTTAATACTCAATCTTATGAATTTAGAGGGAAAGAAGATAATTTACAACAATGGTGGTTATCTATAATTATATATCCCCAGGCAGAAAAAAACATGATCAAACGCATGCGATGGCTAAAAAACAACTTAAAGAAACATAATAAATGGATCGAGTTTGATGAAATAATCAAAACGGCTAAAATAGAAGAAATCAGTTTACTATCTTATATATTGGCATGTAATCCCAATACAAAAGACAAAACAAAACATGCAAATCGTTTTTTAGAAGAACTCCTCGACGGAAAGAAAATCTGGAAAGAAAACATACGACGTAAATTCGTACAAATCATGATTTGGGATTTAAAAGATCTTTTTACAGAAAAAGATACTCTTAAAAAGGCGGTCAATTTTTACTTCAAAGGAAATACTGCCTCCAAAGAATATGCAGATTTATTAACTGTAATGGGAGAACCTACTCCAGATTCTAATACCGTTCAAAAGATTTTAGGAAAACTCGCCGACATTTTTAAAGATTATGATGATTTTGAAACGACCACAGCCGAAAAAGAAAGTTTATATAAAAAAACAGATGCTGTATTCTCTTCTCTAGAAGAAAAACTACTATATCAGGTTATAGAAAACATTAATGAATATGAACTATCAAAACGAGCCTTTTATTTCTTGTATCTAAATGACCTTCCTGATAAGCAACAAACTATTACACAACTGTTTTCTAACTTAGGATTATATCATCATAATATTCCTGAAATTTTCACAAAAGAATTTCCTCACTTAATCAAAGATGAGAACGATCCTAATATCGAAATAGTAAAATCATGGTTTATACTACCCGAAAGTAAATTTGAAAGCAAGTATAATGCACAAAAAGCTCCTGGAGTTGCCTGTATGTTTTTCCTGAATGTTTTATACTTACCTGATATTTTTAATTTCGTTGTCAATACATTATTACTTGATGAAGACACTCTTCAAAAAATACCATACCTATCAGAAGCTATTTTTACACAATTACTTTCTGAAGAATATGATACTAAAATAAACCCTACTAATAGGTTTAATAAAGAGCAAATTGAAACCATGCTCGAAAATACCTTTACGTTTTTAGAAAAAAACCATTCCAAAATTCCCGGAGGTAGTACAGAAGCTATCCGTACCGTTTACCATTGTGAGAATCCACTAGCAAAAAACTGGATTAAAGAACATTACAAAAGTATAGATATTGAAAAACGTTTTGGAAATATGTCTATTGACATGGATGATCTTACCGAAGAAATAAATGATGCTTTAGAAAGTGCTCTGGAATTTATAAGAGATGCAGAACAAAATGTTTATTTAGAATATAAAGACGAAAAATCAGCAAAATTTTGGAAAATAAAATATTACCAGGAAATTTTCACAGTAACTTATGGTAAAATAGGCACAAAAGGACAATCAAAAACAAAAGAATTTAAGGATATAAACACAGCACATAAAGAAGGAAAAAAACTTGTTGAACAAAAAATAAAAAAAGGATATATATCGACCACCGAAAAATATTTTTATCAGAAATAAAACAAAAAAAATATGATTTTAAAGCTAACAGTCAGGAATTTAAATAATAACTTTACAAGAGGGGGAATTATACACTTTACACATTACAGACTTATAGCATTATTTTAAGGGGTTTTCGATAGAAAATTTAAATACATGAAAAAATCATTTACTATAATTATACTATTACTAGGATGTATAACCGCTATTGGTCAGGAAAATAAAATTTACACCTCATTACAAGAGGCATTAATCAATAAAGACCAGACATACAGACTAGATCTTAGCCACACTAAACTCACAAAACTATCTGATTCTATAGCGCAACTAAAACATTTACAATACCTTAATCTGGAAGGAAATGAAATAAGTAAATTACCAGAATCTATTGGAAATCTAAAAAAATTAAGAACACTTAATGTAAAAAAGAATAAACTCGTTGAGCTACCAGGATCTTTTGGTGATTTGCAAAGCATAGAGGTTTTGTTTTTGTCTGAAAATCAAATTATTACACTACCAGAATCTATCGGGAATTTAAAAAAACTAGGATGGCTATTTTTAAAAGATAATCAAATCAAGATGTTACCCGAGTCCTTTGGTAGCCTTACCAGTTTAAAAAAATTAGATTTGAGACAGAATCAACTCGTTGAGTTATCTAATACTTTTAGTAACCTTACCAGCTTACAAGAACTTCTTATACAAGGAAATCGACTTTCAGAATTGCCTCTAACATTTGGAAATCTAAACAATATAGAAGCACTAAACCTATCAAACAATCAAATTGATGAATTGCCTGAATCTTTTGGAAATCTAAATAGTTTAGAGTGGTTGATTTGTAAAGAAAATAAGTTAGATCGTATTCCTGAAACTTTCGGAAACCTTTCAAAATTAAAACTTCTGTACTTAAATGCTAATAAAATAAGTGAGCTGCCAAAATCCTTTCAGAATCTTACCAATTTAAAAGACCTCAACCTATCTGGCAACAGGCTTTCTAAAGCAGAAAAAGAAACAAGCAAACAATTATTACCTAATTGTGAAATTAATTTCGAAAACAGTTACTACTCTTTGCAGAAGGCCTTAGAAAACAAAAAAAATGTTGACATCCTATATCTTTCAGATAGCGAATTAACAGAACTACCAGAATCAATAGGAGAGCTTAAAAATTTGCAAAAGCTATATCTCATAAGCAATCAACTTAAGAAATTACCAAAATCCTTTGAGAAACTTAAAAAATTAGAAACTCTTTCTTTATCCTATAATAGCATTACAAGTTTACCCGAATCACTAAACAAGCTTAAAAATTTAAAACAACTCTATTTAGATAGCAACAAACTCTCTTCTTTACCTGAATCTATTAAAGGCTTAAAAAAATTAAAAATCATCCATCTATCTGGTAACAATTTGTCTGATTTAGAAAAAGAAAAAATCAAAAAACTACTTCCTGATTGTTCGATTTCTTTTTAAAATAAACAGTATTTTAGAGATTTAATCGATAAAACAAACTAAGTATATATTATGCAAAAACACAGATGTGGGTGGTGTATTGGGGACCCATTATACGAAGCCTATCATGACACTGAGTGGGGAGTACCATTACACGACGAACAACTTTTATTCGAATTTTTAATTCTTGAAACTTTTCAGGCGGGTTTGAGTTGGATTACCATTTTACGAAAACGAGAAAATTTTAGGGTTGCTTTTGATAATTTTGATTATAAAATCGTTGCTAAATATAACGATATGAAGAAAGAAGAATTATTACAAAATGCTGGAATCATTCGCAATAAACTAAAAGTAAATTCTGCAATATCCAATGCTCAGAATTTTATTAAAATACAAGAAGAGTTTGGTAGTTTTAATACATATATCTGGAGTTTTGTAGATGGGAAACAAGTTCAGAACAGTTGGCCTCATTATAAAGATTGCCCTGCGACTACAGAAACTTCTGACATCGTAAGTAAAGATTTAAAAAAGCGAGGGTTCAAGTTTGTGGGTTCTACTGTGATTTATGCTTTTATGCAGGCTATTGGTATGGTAAACGATCACGAAGTAGGCTGTTTTAGATACAAAGAAGTTTAACATATCACACACAAAATCATAAAAAATATCAAAAGATGAGTGGAGAAACTAATTTAGCTACTTTAATCAGAAACATGTCTCCTGTATTACAAACTGGTGAGTTTGTTTTTTCTACAGTAAAAAATACAGATCATATCCCCAGAGAAGATAGTATTGGTGAATTTAAAGAACCCGAAGGAGTAACTATTATAATTGATCGTAAAAAGGCAGAACATCTTAATCTCTCTTATGAATATATTGCCTCATGGATAACTTTAAAAATTCATTCTTCACTGGATGCAGTTGGTCTTACAGCTATTTTTTCGACAGAATTAGCAAAACATAAAATTAGTTGTAATGTAATTGCCGGCTATTATCATGATCATATTTTCGTTGACAAAAAAGATGAAAATAAAGCAATTACTGTTCTAAAGAAACTATCTGAAAATTATAAAGGATAGCTTACAATTTTACTCCAAAAGATAAATCTCCGGCATCACCGAGGCCAGGAATAATGTAACTCTTATCATTTAATTTTTCATCGACTGCGGCAATCCAGAGATGAGTATTTTCAGGAAAAACATTTTTAATATATGATATTCCTTGCTCTGAGCCTATTACAGAAACAATATGTACTTGTTCGGGCATACCATGTCTTTTCATTACAGTAAATGTATTCTCGAGGGTTTTTCCTGTTGCCAACATTGGGTCTGCCAAAATCAAGGTTTTATCTTTCAAAGAAGGTGAAGCCAGGTATTTTACAACAATTTCAAAATCATCATCAGTATTTTGATGATCCCTATACGCCGAAATAAATCCGTTTTCTGCAGCATCAAAATAATTTAATAACCCTTGATGCAATGGCAACCCGGCTCTAAGAATAGAACACAATACGATTGCATTCTTAGGCACAGAAATTTCTTTGGTTCCCAAAGGGGTTTGAACTGTTCTAGTTTCATAATCCAACGCTGTACTTAGTTCGTAACTTAAGATTTCGCCTATTCGTTCGATATTTTTCCTAAAACGCATTGCATCTTTCTGTATAGTAACATCTCTTAATTCTAAAACAAATTGATTTAAAATTGAATTTTTTAATCCTAAATTATGAATAACCATTGATACTGCATTTTAAGAAGTTATTAAAACTATTATTTCCAGTTACTTTTTGAAATCAATTAAAGATTAGAATAGATTCCTAATCATATATTACTTCAAATATTTTATAAACGCGGCCCTGGTAATTTCTCTGGCGCCCAGGCTTGCCAAATGATCGGTATACACCTGGCAATCGATCAATTGTATCTCTTTTTTTATTAACCACTCTACCAAGGTAATAAAACCATATTTAGACGCATTACTTACTTTAGAGAACATGCTCTCACCACAAAATACTTTTTTATCTTCCAACAAAATCCCGTACAAACCTCCTACCAAAGCAGATTGTTCCCAAACCTCGACAGAAATAGCATGTCCTTGCTCATGAAGTTTTTTATATGCCTTTTGCATATCGTTTGTAATCCAGGTACCTTCTTGTTCTGGACGTTTGATTGTTGCACAGTGTTGTACAACACTGTCAAAAGCCTTATTAAATGTTACTTCAAACTTATTTTTTCTGATAAGTTGGCGCATACTTTTACTTACCCTAAGTTCTGGCGTAAAAAGTACCATTCTTGGATCTGGGCTATACCATAGGATCGGTTGTTTCTCATCATACCAGGGAAAAATCCCGTTATGATATGCCTCCAATAATCTATCAACAGAAAGATCTCCTCCTATAGCCAAAAGGCCATTAGCATCAGCAAGAGTAACCGGTGGAAATTGTATTGAGTCTGTTAAAATGTACAAAATATACTTATAAACCTTTATACAACGTTAAATATCAATCAGTTGTTTGAATTGACCAAAAAAATCGCAATATTTGTTAGGACCTTTTAAGATAAATTTTGTTCATCATTGCTTTTTTGAGTTTTATTAAAAGGTTAACCTAAAACCACAATAATGAAAAGTCCGATATTATCTTATATCGGACTTTTTTCTTTTTATTAAATAGTGTGCTTAAAACCTATTTAGAACGGTAAATCATCATGTTCTTCTTCAGAAAAATCTTTTGCAGGCTCAAAGGCATCTACTGGTGGAGTTGGAGGAGCAGAAGCATTCTGAGCTGCAGGTTGCAAACTCTCAATTCTCCATCCCTGGATAGAATTAAAATACTTAGTTTCTCCTTGTGGATTTACCCACTCACGACCACGTAAATTAATACTTATTTTTACATCCTGACCAACTTGAAAAGGGTTTAATAAGTCACATTTATCCTGAACAAACTCTACCATGATATGTTGTGGGTATTGCTCTTCAGTAGTAACTACAATTTCTCTCTTTCTAAAACCATTGCTTCCAAAGGTTTGAGTCTCACCGATCATCTTTACTTTACCTTGTACTTCCATCTTATTGAATTATTATTTTGCTGCTAAAATGTTCCATGCTGTATCTATATCATCCTGATCAAGATACTGCTTTGCAAATTTATGAATTTCTATTAGGTTAGCCTCCTGAATTTTACCCTTAATATCATTATGGTTATTAACAAATTCTAAAGCTTCAGTTTTTGTTGGGATTCCTTCTACATTTCCTAGCTTACCTAAATCGTTTCCTGTAAAAATAGTACTGCTTCTTATTTCTTCTGGCAATGCATCTACACCAATCCCTATAGAGCTTAATGGTTTAGGCACTTCAAACATTCCCATGTTGGCTCTACTGTACCAATTACCCCCCATACGAGCAACCTGATCTATCTTATGCTGATCTATTCTATTATTTTCGTCCATCACATTCTCATTAATATGCATAAGAACGACCTCACAGATAATAAGATTACCCGCTCCTCCTTCGGTACCCATAGGAACTACCTGATTAACCTTACATTCAAACTGTACCGGAGATTCTCCTACACGATATGCTTTAACTTTTTCTGAAGGAACCATGGTAAGCCCAGATTTTACAAATTCGTTAACCCCTTCTGGATACTCTGTACTTGATAATGACATCTGCTGTACAATATCATAATTCACAATATTAATGACTACTTCTTTGGTAGATTCTGCATTTTCTAATGTATGTTTAGTTGTATTATCTCTTACTCTTCTCGCCGGAGAAAAAATAAGAATCGGTGGATTTGCACTAAATACATTAAAAAAACTAAACGGAGATAAATTAGCATTGCCATTTACATCCATCGTACTAGCAAAAGCTATAGGTCTGGGACCGATTGCTCCAAGAATTAAACCATGTAATTTTCCTGTAGTAACCTCTGACGGATCGATTGTAATCATAATTTGTTTTATATTGAGCAAATATAACCAAAGTTTGGTTTTAGAATCATTAAAAAAACAGGTTTTAGAATCTGTTTTATAAACAATAAAATCGTTTTAAAACGTTTATATTTAGGATTTAGTTAACTAGTCTGTATGAATTTTTCTGATGAGCGTAATTTTTCGAGCTATTTTATTATTATAGCTGTTTTAGTAATAACTGGCCTCGTTTTATGGAATACATCGTTATTTATGCAACGTCTTAAGGATGACGAACGAACTAAAGTTGAAATATGGGTGCAATCCCAGAAAGCATTAGACAGCGAACAATCCGATGATTATCTTGAGTTATCTATTGTAATAGGAGCAACAAATAATTCTATACCTATCATCATTACAGATTCTAAAGGTGATTTTATTAGAGATTCTTTAGGAAAACCTGACCCAAGTTATTTTAAAAATTTATCTAAAAGTGAAGTAACAGATGAAGATAAGCTTAAGTCATATTTAAAAACGTTAAAATCTGAAAACGACCCGATAGAACTCGATCTTAAAGATACCGTTCAATATATTTATTATGGAAATTCGGATATTTTAAATAAACTGAAATATTACCCAATGACCATTGCCATCATTATATTTTTGCTAATTGGAGTAATTTATTTCTTTTTTACTACCTCTAAAGCTAGTGAACAAAATAAACTATGGGCAGGTATGGCTAAAGAGACTGCCCATCAAATCGGCACACCATTATCCTCATTGGTAGGTTGGAACGAAATCCTTAAAACCGAAAATGTAAATCCAGAATATATCGTAGAAATAGAAAAGGATATTGAGCGACTAAAGATAATTACAGAACGTTTTTCTAAAATTGGTTCTATTCCCAATCTCGAAGATGTTGATATTGTAGAAGAAACCCGAAATGCTTATACATATCTTCAATCCAGAAGCTCTAAACTCATTAATTTTTCGCTTAATTTACCCGATAAACCTATTCAAGTATCATTAAACTCCCAATTATATAGCTGGACAATCGAAAATCTCGTAAAAAATGCTATTGATGCGATGCGAGGAAAAGGAGATCTTGAAATTGACCTTATAGATGATGCAAAGCGGGTATTTATACGAATTAAAGATACTGGTAAAGGTATTCCTAAAAGTAAATTCACCAAAATTTTTGAACCTGGATATACATCTAAGAGCAGAGGATGGGGTCTGGGTCTATCCCTATCAAAAAGAATTATAGAAGAATACCACTTAGGAAAAATTAAAGTTCTTAAATCAGATATTGGTAAAGGCACTACTTTTCAAATCACACTTCGCAAGTCTGGAGTTACTTCTTAATCTTAAATTTTCTTAAAAAGGTATAACAATATTTTTTTCACAACGTTATAGAATACCTATTAAACGCCAAATCTAAACAAAGTGAAAACTGAGTATATTATTTTAAAGGAAACAACTCTTAACAATAATTGTCCAGAATGCTACTCTACTGATGGCATGGTACTTTCTTTCAAACAGCAAAGACTAAAATCAAAATTTCTGGTAAAAACCAAAAGCAATGTTGTCGAAAGTATTAACTGTAACAAATGTGAAAATCAAATTTTTCCAGGACAGTGGACCACAGATATAGAGAGAGTATATGATTACCATAAAAAAACAATCACTCGTCAATCTGGATCATTACGTTTTACCAAATTGTTTTATATTCTAACACTTCTTGCAATAGCTATAGCAGCTTTTCTGTATATCTATCTTTACAGACCTGATCTTTTAGGAATCTAATATTGTTTCATAACCCCTCGTAATTCATCTGTAATCAGAAATGTTTTGTCTGTATTAAAATCAAAACAAACTGCTACATCATGACCTTCTGCACAAAGTACCCCTTCATCATTATACAAATGATGATGTAACCCAAAACTAGAGTTTTTAATAAATTCGACTTTAGTTTTAATTACTACATTTCCCGGAAAAAACAAAGGGTTTTTAAAATCACATCGGGTAGAAACCAACATCGGTCCTTTTTTAGTTTCGGCATATAATGTTGCCAAACCGGTTACTTCCCAGAATTGAACACGTGCACTTTGCATATATTTCATGAAATTTACATTGTTCACATGCTGATAGGTATCCATCTCACTCCAATCAATACGAAGTTGTAGAGATAATTTAAAATCCGATTCTTGCATATGTCTTTATAAATTCGAATGAATCTCTTTTGCCAATGTTTTAAAATCAGACTCTGTCATAGAAATTTTATGCTGAAAAGTCATTTCTTTCATTTCATTTAGCGGAATTAAATGTACGTGTACATGTGGTACTTCTAGACCTACAACGGCAATACCAACACGTTTACAAGAAACTGTTTTTTCTATAGCTTTAGCTACTTTACGAGAAAAGCGCATTAACTCCAGATATTCGTCTTCATCCAGATCAAATATTTTATCTTCTTCTTTTTTAGGAATACAAAGTGTATGTCCTTTTGCATTTGGACTAATATCCAAAAAGGCGTAATAATTCTCATCTTCGGCCACTTTATACGATGGAATTTCGCCATTTACAATTTTAGTAAATAGGGTAGACATTAATTAAATTTTAGTTGGGTTACGGTTTTCGAAATATAGTTTATTTATCTGTAAGTCAAAACCATAAAAAAGCCTTTTTTAAAAAATTAAAAAAGGCTTGTAATAAAATCTAAAAAATTACTTCTTTTATTCTCTTGAAATCTCTACAACATCAAACTTCATAATCCCATTAGGAACCTGTATTTCGGCTATTTCGCCAACACTTTTTCCTAATAGACCTTTTCCGATAGGAGAATCTACAGATATTTTTCCTGTTTTAAGATCTGCTTCACTTTGTGCTACCAATTTATAGGTCATTTCGGCACCATTAGTTTGATTTTTGATCTTTACAGTAGAATGTATAAGGGCTTTAGATGTATCTAATTGAGATTCGTCAATTAAACGTGCATTCGAAAGAGTTTCTTCTAATTTAGAAATTCTCATCTCTAATAATCCCTGTGCTTCTTTTGCGGCATCATATTCGGCATTTTCACTTAAATCCCCTTTATCACGCGCTTCAGCTATCGCTTGAGAAGCTTTTGGGCGCTCTACATCCTTAAGTTGACTTACTTCGTCTCTTAGTTTTTTAAGCCCCTCGGCAGTATAATAAGATACTTTGCTCATAACTTCATCGTTTATATAAATACAAAAAATCCCATAAGAATGGGATTCGTTATTCAAAGATAACAAAAATTTTACTGAAGACTACAAATTTACGTAATTTGCCAATACAATATTAGTGTTATGAAAAAGACTTTATTTTTAGCAAGTATCCTTTTGATTTTATCATGTAGCAGTGATGATAATGGAGATAATAATCAATTTCTACCTCCTTCGAGTGTTAATTATCAAATCAATCTTAATTTACCTCAGTTTAATCCGCTTAAATTTCCAAGTAATCATTTGGTAGATAACTCAGAAAACGGAAGTATTAAAGGAGTCATCATTTATAATATTGATAATACTCAGTATGCTGCTTTTGAGCTTAGTGACCCTAATCATGCTCCCAGCTCCTGTTCTACTCAGACAATTGATGGGATCACCGCTACTTGTAATTGCGATGACGGAAACAGTTACAATATTGTTACTGGACAGCAAACCTCTGGAGAGGGTCAATTTGGATTAAGGCGATATAATGTGCGACGAGAAGGAAATACGTTATTTATATCTAACTAGTTATACAAAGAAAAAACAACTTGGTTTTAGTCTGTATCTTGTCTTTTTGAAATCACAACTTTAAAAGAAAGCGGAAAATCAAAATCCATTAACTTAAATTCATACTCATCGTTCCAGGATGAAGGAGCATATGTATACTCTGTTTCCCCTTGTAAACCATACCTGTAAACCTCTATTTCTCCACAATTATTTCCTTTAGAAAGCGATAGCTGTACACCTGTTTTTGTTGGACCACTGGCACCGTGTGTTGGGCGTTTATGAGAATAACCTGTTAATAGAATAGACAAAGAGTCTGTAAGCATTACTGGTACATTAGGCTTTAGTTCAACCAGTATTGGGTTTACATATTGTATTACTCCTATACCCTCCTCTTGTTGGGCATAACTTAAATGATTCCAAAAAAGAAAAAGAGAAATTACAGCAATTATCCTACTCATAAAAATAAAATTACACATCCTATATCCAAAACAGTTTTAGCCCTTAAATATATTACAATTTATTTCCAATTATAGGCCCAATCTTTCCAAACCACTTCTAATCCTTTATTTTTAAGCATTTTTACTACATCTCCTGTAGAACGTTCATCAGAAATCTCGAACTGTTCTAAAGACTGTGGTTCTACGACATAACCTCCCGGATTAGTTTTAGATTCGGCACTTATAGAAGTGATTCCCAGATTTACAATATGTTCTCTAAACACTTCACTTTCTCGAGTAGACAAAGACAATTCTACATCTTCATCTAACAATCGAAAAGCACATATTAACTGTACCAAATCCGAATCTGTCATTGCTACTTTTGGCTCTAGCCCACCGCTATGTGGTCTTAGTCTCGGAAAGGATATCGAATATTTTGTTTTCCAGTATGTTTTTTGCAAATAGTTAAGATGCAATGCTGTAAAAAAGCTATCCGCCCTCCAATCTTCTAACCCAAAAAGAGCTCCTAATCCTATCTTATGAATTCCTGCTTTACCTAATCGATCCGGAGTTTCTAATCGATAATCGAAATTAGATTTTCTTCCTTTTGGATGATGTTTTTTATACTCTTCTTTGTGATATGTTTCTTGATACACCAATACGGCATACAAACCATTTTTAATTAATAGTTCATAGTCTGACTGATCTAATGGCTGCACCTCTATCGTAATATTGGCAAATTTTGATTGTATGAGCTGTATGGCATTATTGATATAATCTACTCCCACTGTCCTATTAGCTTCTCCCGTAACCAAAAGGATGTGATCATAGCCTTTGGATTTTAGAAAATCTACTTCTTTTAGAATTTCTTGATCGGTTAATGTTCTTCTCGGAATTTTATTAGTCATACTAAATCCACAATACGTACATATATTTTGACATTCATTACTTAAGTACATAGGGGTATACATCTGGATGGTGTTGCCAAAACGTTTTTTAGTAGTATAGCTACTTATTTGCGCCATATGCTCTAAATATGGTTTTGCTGCAGGAGAAATCAATGCTTTAAAATCTTCAAGATCTCTTTTAGGTTTTTCTAGAGCATGAACAACATCTGCTTCTGTCTTAGAAAAAATGCTAGACAGTGTTGCTTCCCAATTATATTGTTCGAATATATCTTTGAAACTACTCATTCAAAAAACTTGTTAACGGACTACTCGCCTCTGCATGTTGTCTAACAGGGGCTAATTTTGAGTCATATGCCATACGACCTGCCTCTACAGCCATTTTAAATGCTTTTGCCATCGTTATTGGTTGTTGAGATACTGCAATAGCCGTATTTACTAATACTGCATCTGCACCAATCTCCATCGCTTGAGCCGCATGAGAAGGGCTTCCGATACCAGCATCTACAATTACAGGAACATTACTTTGATCTATGATAATTTCTAAAAACTCTAATGTCTTTAAGCCTTTATTACTTCCAATAGGCGCACCTAGCGGCATCACACATTGCGTTCCTACTTCTTCTAATCGTTTACATAAAACAGGATCTGCATGAATGTATGGCATGACTACAAATCCTTGTTTTACTAATTCTGAAGCTGCTTTTAAGGTTTCAATAGGATCTGGCAATAAATATTTTGGATCCGGATGAATCTCTAGCTTTATCCAATTGGTCTCTAGTGCTTCTCTTGCCAATTGAGCAGCAAAGATTGCTTCTTTAGCATCCCGAACTCCAGATGTATTAGGGAGTAAATTAATTCTCGGATGATCTAAATGTTTTAATATATCATCGTTTTCATTATTAACATCAACTCTTTTTAATGCTACCGTTATTAGTTCACTTTCTGATATAAGTAATGCATCCCTCATTAACCGGGAAGAGCTAAATTTTCCTGTCCCAGTAAATAAACGGGATGAAAATTCTTTATCTGCAATTTTTAATTTTTCCATTTCTTAACGATTAGCTGATAGCTTTTGAACCATTAGCTTTTTTATAGTTTCTATTTTTTTCTCCAGATTCACCTGGTTTGTCAGTTCCCCAGAAACAGCAATTCCTGATACTCCTGTCTGCATAAGAGTTGTAATATCCTTTTCTGTAACACCTCCAATTGCAATTACGGGTAATTCTGAATTTATAACTTTTAATTTGCCAAGAATATTTGTGTAACCATCAATCCCTAATACCGGACTTAGTTTCTTTTTGGTTATTGTATGTTTATAAGGACCAAGACCTATATAATCTACACCATCTTCTATATGTTGTATACAGTTTTCTAATGTATTTGCAGTACCGCCTATAATAAAATTATCTCCCAGAATTTTTCGTGCCTCTCGGGGATTCATATCATTTAAACCCAAATGTATCCCATCTGCCAGAACAGCTTTTGCTACACTTACATTATCGTTGACAATCATAATAGCATGGTATTGATCACAGATATTACGGCATTGTATTGCTGTATCCAGATATGTTGCTATATCTTCATTTTTAAGACGTAATTGTATCCAACTACAACCTGCTTTACAAGCATTCTCTACATTTTTAAGATGATCCTTTGGGGTTTTACCTTGCGAAATATATTGTAAACCTACTTCTTTCATAATCTTTATTATTAAATTCTATGATATCCCAGTAAACTACTATTAGAACTCAGTACTTTTTCGGTATATCTTTTTCCTCTATAACAAGCTTTAAGCAAAGAAAACCCTAATGCCAAATGTGTTGTGATTGCAGAAGATAGTACACAACCGCTTCCGTGTTTTTCTGATATGTTTTGTCTTTTTGGGTTCAACACAAACTGTTTCCCTTCGCTAGTGAACAACTCATCTTTTCCAATCGCTTCTTTCCTATGTCCTCCTTTAAGAAAAAGGTTCGTTTTATTAGCAATATGAGCGATTGTTTCTTGTATGGTTTTATCTTTGTATAACCTCTCTATTTCATCATAATTAGGCGTGAGAAGATAGATTTTATCTAATATTTTTTCAAAATAGTTCTCGGCATCAAGAGAATTGGTATTAGAAGAACGGAAATCAAAATCTGAACTAGACTTTAATACTGGGTCTAAAACAATTTTAATGGTATTATTTTTTTCTAATAAAACATCAATAATTGCATTAAGTACTTCCCAGTTCTTAACGATTCCTATTTTTACATACGCTATTGCAAAACGATCAAATAGTATTTCTACTTGACTTTTTATCACATCAATATCCGTCCAATAACATGTTTTGAATTCAACATCATTCTGAATAGTATTTGCAGTACAAACAGACAAACCATAGCCCTTTAATGCTTCAATCGTTTTAATATCTGCAGTAAGTCCGGCTCCGCTTGACGGGTCAAAACCTGCTATGGTAAGTATGTACGGTCTTTTTATCATTTTTATTAAGAGTCAGCTTTAAGTAATTTGTATAGTTTTAAGCTTATCATAAATTATTTTGAAACTTTCTAACGAATCCTTTGTATTCCATATTCCTCCTAAAACACCTACTCCTTTAAATCCCAAATCAAATGTTGCTTGTAATGTGTTTTCATTAATTCCGCCCATTCCTATAACAAATTCATCTAGATCATTGACATCAAATCCTTTTCCAGTATAACCAACTTTTGAAATTGAACTAAAAACAGGACTTAATAACACATATTCAAAATTAACCGGGCAATTTTTTATATCCTCTTTAGAATGAAAAGAGCTACTTACTTTATAGCTTTTTGTTTTATAATTATTAATATATTCTTCTAGTTTTTCTTCTAAATTCAATCGTGGTTGTTCCTGAATATGAATTCCTCTCAAATTAAATTCTTCGCATAACTCATGAAATTGATGTATCATAATACGGTTGTAGTATTTTGCATCAATTTGGTTGAGCAAAACTCTGTATCCTTCAATATTCATAGTTGGTTTACGAAAATGTAGTTTTTCTAAACCATTATCGAATAGTGAATTGATTTTATCGGCTTCACTTTCTAATTCTCGTTCTGAGGTTAATATGATTAGCATAGATTTTAAATATCAGGTTTTAGTTACCGGGTATCAGCGATCAGGTATCGGGTTTTTGGTATCAGGATTATTGAAACCTGACACCTGATCACTGTGATCTATAAATACACTTCGCTTCCTTTTTCTTTAAATTCTTCTGCTTTTTCCTGCATCCCTGCTTCGAGTGCTTTTCTATCATCAATTTCTTTTTTTGCAGCATAATCGCGTACCTCCTGAGATATTTTCATCGAACAGAATTTTGGGCCACACATACTACAGAAATGAGCGATTTTTGCACCTTCTGCCGGTAGTGTTTCATCATGATATTCTCTTGCCAGTTCTGGATCCAGAGATAAATTAAATTGATCTTCCCATCGAAACTCAAAACGCGCTTTACTCAAGGCATCATCTCGATGTTGCGCTCCTGGGTGTCCTTTTGCTAGATCTGCGGCATGCGCTGCCAGCTTATAGGTGATCACTCCTGTACGTACATCTTCTTTATTTGGTAATCCCAAATGTTCTTTTGGGGTCACATAACACAACATGGCAGTCCCATACCAACCTATCATAGCAGCTCCGATTCCCGAAGTGATATGGTCGTATCCAGGAGCAATATCAGTAGTCAAAGGGCCTAAGGTATAAAAAGGTGCTTCTCCACAAGCTTCTAATTGTTTATCCATATTTGCTTTGATCATATGCATTGGCACATGTCCTGGTCCCTCGATAAAGGTTTGCACATCATGTTTCCATGCTATTTTTGTTAATTCTCCCAGTGTTTCTAACTCTGCAAACTGTGCCTCGTCATTAGCATCTGCAATACAACCAGGGCGTAACCCATCTCCTAGTGAAAATGCCACATCATATGCTTTCATGATCTCGCATATTTCTTCAAAATGCGTGTATAAAAAGCTCTCTTTATGATGCGCAAGACACCATTTTGCCATAATAGATCCTCCTCTAGAAACGATACCGGTGATACGCTTTGCCGTCATAGGCACATATGCTAAACGCACTCCTGCATGAATAGTGAAATAATCTACTCCCTGTTCTGCCTGTTCGATCAATGTATCTTTAAAAATTTCCCAGGTTAAATCTTCGGCTTTACCATTCACTTTTTCT
The DNA here is from genome assembly GCF_943373825.1 of Aquimarina spinulae. Lineage (NCBI taxonomy): Bacteria > Pseudomonadati > Bacteroidota > Flavobacteriia > Flavobacteriales > Flavobacteriaceae > Aquimarina > Aquimarina spinulae. Next base: position 2,184,836 of record NZ_CALSBP010000002.1, read on the forward strand.
AATGCCTGATAGATAGGTACTGTTCCTATGGGTACTGGTGAGTTACGGATAATCCATTCACGGGTTTCATGTATGTTTTTTTCCTGTAGAAAGATCCATGATATTATCTGCTCCCCAGCGACATGCCCATACTGCTTTTTCTACTTCTTCTTCGATACTTGATGTTGTAGCAGAATTACCGATATTAGCATTGATTTTTACCAAAAAATTTCTCCCCAAAATCATAGGTTCACTTTCTGGGTGATTGATATTAGAAGGGATTACGGCTCTACCTCGTGCAACTTCTTCTCTTACAAATTCTGGAGTAATTACCTCGGGAATACTAGCTCCAAAATCTTGACCAGGATGTTGTTTAGAAAGGCGTTTTACTTCTTGAAGTTTTTGATTTTCGCGTATTGCTACATATTCCATTTCGGGAGTAATGACACCTTGTTTCGCATAATACATCTGGGAAACATTTTTTCCTTTTTTAGCTCGTTTTGGCTTACGAAGATGGTTAAATCGAAGATGATCCAAACTAGAATCATGTAGTCTCTTATTACAATATTCTGAAGAAAAACTATCTAATTCTTCTACGTCTCCACGATCTAAAACCCATTGCTCCCGAATAGGTTCGATCCCATTATGTACATTGATCTCTTTTGAAGGGTCGGTATATGGACCACTCGTATCATAAACAGTAACAGGTTGATTAACGGTTCTTTTTTCTGTAATGCTATCGACCGTATCACTTAACTCGATCTCTCGCATTGCTACCTTAACTTGTGGATGAATAGCTCCAGGTACATAGATTTTTTTTGAACTTGGAAAAGGTGTGGTACTAATTATAGTGTCCTGTGGTGCTGTATCTTTTTTCTTCATGAATATTGTATTTCAGGTTTTGATTATACCTTTTGCTGTTAGTTTTTCTTACGGTATTAATGATTTGTAATTAACTCTACCCTCCTTGAGTAGCTTTTATGATTACTATATCATCATCGTTTTCTATCATTGTTTGTTCCCATTCTTCTTTAGAAATCACTTCATTATTAATGGCAATAGCAATTCCGTTAGGAAGAATATCTAATTGTTCTAACAATTTTTTTATTGAACTGTTTTTTGAAATTGATTGAGATTGATTGTTAACGTTTATGGTCATTTTTTTTATATTAATTCCATAAACTTTAGGTCGTAATTGCCTAAATAGAGAAGAAAAATCACATGTATAAAAATGTGATATTTACTTTTCCCTTCGTCGGTACTAACCGCATCAGGTTCAAAGGGTATTTCTCAGACCTAACCGAAGTTAAGGACACCCCTAAAGTTTATGTTATAAAAGTAATAAAACTTATATAAAAAAGGAGGTTAAAGCCAAGTTTTAACCTCCTTTTATTTAAAATTTTAATGTTGCTCCAAGTAAAAAATTAATCCCTGCCTGTGGATAAAAACCTGCTCCCTCGACAGTAGTTACTGTGCCTGGATCAGAAAAATCATCATCAAATGTAAAAAAGTATCCATTAGACACATATTCCTCATCAAAGACATTATTAACCAATCCTGTTAATACTATAGATTTAAAAACAGGAATATTTTTAATTTCATATACCACATTAAGGTCATTTATAAAGAAATTATCGAGTTTCGAAACCTCACTATCAATATTTCCCATGTATTGTTCTCCTACAAACTTAGATAGCAACCCTAATTGAAGATTTTTTATAGGGCGATATATAAACATATTACCCGCTACAATATTAGGAGAATATGAGATGTTTGTATCTCCAAGATTTGCTAAACTACCATCTCTAGAGGTTATAAAATCTTTATTCTTATTCGTACTTAATGAAACATTGGGTTTAACTACAAATTGATCAGAAAGTGTAATATCTGCATCTATTTCGATTCCCAAACGATAGCTTTCTCCACTAGTTGCTCTAATTGGCGCACCTACATCATCTAATGCTCCTGTTAGTACCAATTGATCTCTATACCACATATAATAAAGGTTGGTATTTACTATTATTTTGTTTTTTGCTAATCGCCATCCTAGCTCAATATCATTAAGTCTCTCTGCTGTATCTATCCCATTTTCAAAATCATCTCTTCTTGGCTCCCTATTAGCTCTGGCATAAGATACATATAGATGATTTGCATCATTTACATGAAAGGTTGCTCCCATTTTTGGGTTAAAGAATGCGTAGTTTTTATCTACTTGAAGTGCTACTCTTTTTGAAGTTAACCCTGAGGTTTTATAATTTACAAAACGCCCTTGCAAGTCTAAAAATGCACTCCATTTATCATTAATTCTATAGGTGGTTTTACCAAAAACAGAGTATTCGGTTTTCTTTCCATTTCCAAAATAGTATTTGTCTCCGCTCTGAAAACCGATAGGATTCTCTGTCCAAATAATTTCACCAAAATGATCTCCGTCATAATAACTATAGAATCCACCAAAATCGATATCGAGATTATTATCTTTATAATTCACACTAGCATTTGCAACATAAAAATCGTTCTGCAACCATCTTTTACGAAGGTAATCGGTTTGTGTAATTTCTTCTCCGTTAACAGTAACAGGATTTACTCCTAAGAACGCCAAAGTAGCCTGATCAGAAAATAACACATTACTATAATGCCACTCATCTACATATTGCTCAAAGAATCCTCGACCATACGTATAATTTAGGCCTAAATTTGTAGACCAGTTATTATTATACTTTTGGTTCCAATGCAATTGGTAATGATCTTGTTTATAATTATCTACTTCATTTTCATAAAACCCTTGAAGATTTCCTTCGGCATCATATTGAAATCCTATTGGATTAAATCGCCTGTCATTTTCTAAAGTAGTCTTATCAATACCATTCCACGATTGATATGTAATCTCATGTCCACCAAAAGTAATTGCTTTAATTAAAGTGTTATCGTTTACATAAGATCCTTGTACGAAATACGATTTTAAATCTGAAGAAGCACGGTCGATATAGCCGTCTGATGCGATAGCTGATAAACGCCCTGCTATTTCTATCTTTTCGTTAATTAACCCTGTACTAAATTTTAGGTTATGCTTTCTGGTTCCGAAGGACCCCACTGTATTCGAAATTTCTGCATTAGCTTTTTCAGAAACAGCGTCTGTTAATAAGTTTAAACTTGCTCCAAAAGCTCCCGAACCATTAGTTGAAGTTCCTACTCCACGCTGAAGCTGAAGATTTTCGACAGAAGATGCAAAATCAGGAAGGTTTACCCAAAATGTCCCCTGGCTCTCTGCATCATTAAAAGGTATCCCATTTAATGTAACATTTACCCTTGATGCATCACTACCTCTTACTCTAATATATGTATACCCAACTCCAGTTCCTGCATCAGAAGTCGTAACTACTCCAGGTAAATAATTTAATAAAATCGGAATATCCTGACCTAGATTACGTGTCGCCAGTTCCTCTTTAGACAAATTAGAATGGGTGATAGGTGAATCTGCCTCTACTCGTACAGATTTTACTAAAACCTCATCTAGTTTTTCTATCTTGGTTTGAGTAGAATCTGTTGATTTTTCCTGAGCCGTAAGGTTAATGCTCAATAATAAAAGTGTAAGATATAATAATACGTTTTTCATCCGTAAACATTCATTACGAATAAAAGGGGTTATTATTCTGTTATAAAATTAATACTTAAAAAAAGCTTGATACCATTAAGAATATACATACTACCTAAAGTTTTGGTATTTTCTATAATGTCATCTTGCTTATCACAAAAGAGGCACATCGTACCTTTTTTGGTTCCACAGTCCCTTGGCAACATTACTCGCCCAGGTTCATCGGGTATGATCTCAGCCTTTTACATTTTAAACTTAAAAAGCACCCCTTTTGAGATTTTGGCGCAAAAATACTGTGTTTTATTGATTTATTGTACATTTATTTGATGTAATGTAGAATCTATACTAAAACAAAGCAATGCTTTGGGGTTTTTGAAGTTATAAAAGGGTTATGAAGAATACGAAAAGATCGGTTACTTTTAAAATTATTGCAGGTTATCTACTTGCAGGTTTACTTGCTGTAACTGCATTTTGGGTTATCTACCAGCAATTAGGCAATTATACTCAAATTACCGAAATCAAAAATCAAAATAACGAAAAACTCTTTCTTGTTGGTGAAACGATAACAGGATTATACGAGGCCGAAAGCTTAACAAGAAATATCATTCAAACTTCTGATGTTAAAAAGTTTATTACTTATAAAGCTAAAATAGATACCATCTTAAAAACGATTAATCAGGTTTCTGAAATATCTGATGATACCTTACAAACTCGAAAAATCGATAGTATCAAACATCTTATTGATAGTAAAAATAAAAACCTCGAAGAGCTTATTAAAGTTTATGAGCAGCGAAAACAAAAAGGGTTATACGAGACTGCTATTGATGAACTGGAAAAAGTAAACAAAAGCTTTGGCGGGTATACCAAATACGATATTCGATTTAAAAAATATGATCCTCGTACAAGAAGGGCACTGATAAACATTCTAGAATTAACCAAACAAGATAATGCAAAACGACTTACCAATCAGACAGTCGATTCATTAGCTACTTCTGTAAAACAAGTACTTGCTGAGCTTGAACAAAAGGATAAGAAATATAGGCGTGAAATAACGTTAAAGGAGAACAATCTTCTCAAAAAAGATCAAATCATTACAAAACAGTTAAGAGATTTACTTGCTTCTATTGAACGTAATGAAAGAAATGAATATTTTGCACGTCTAGAAGCTTCAAGTCAGGTTTTAAATAATACTGCATATATTATTGTAATAATTGCAGCCATTAGTCTGCTAATAGCAATTATATTTCTGTTTTTGATTACTAAAGATGTTTCTAAAAGTCAAAAATACCGTAATGAACTCGAAGCCGAAAAAACATATACCGAATCTCTTTTAAAAACACGGGAATCTTTAATTAACACGGTTACTCATGACCTTCGTTCTCCTTTAAATACGGTTATTGGATATTCGGATTTATTAGAAAGAACCGGGCTGGACAATAAGCAAAAGCATTATCTGGATCACTTAAAAAAATCATCAGACTATATTCTTCACCTGGTAAATGACCTTCTTGATTTATCAAAACTTGAGGCTGGTCGAATGGTAATTGAAGAGCTTCCGTTTTCTCCACAAAAATTAATAGAAAATACGATTTCTAGTGTTATTCCTATAAATGATAAGAAAAATCTTGATATTAGGATTATAACAGATCCTCAATTAAAAAAACAGTATTTAGGAGATCCTTTTAGAATAAAACAGGTATTGACAAATTTGGTAAATAATGCTTATAAATTTACTAATGAAGGCTCTATAACAATTGACAGTAAGGTTATCGAAAATGGTTTGTCGGAAAAACAATTGGTTATATCTGTAAAAGATACAGGAATCGGAATTACAAAGGAGCAACAGCATTATATTTTCGAAGAGTTTTCTCAAGGAGATGATAATACCGAGAAAAAGTACGGTGGTTTTGGTTTAGGGCTTGCCATTACCAAAAAAATAATTAAACTCTTAAAAGGTAAAATCGAATTAGAGAGTGAACTTAATGTAGGTAGTAAATTTACATTTTATATTCCTTTTAAACAGTCTGGAACATTAATCCTCGAAGAAGAGTCAGAAGTCATAGAAATACAGAATCTTACAAATAAGAAGGTTTTGATCGTTGATGATGATCCTAGTCAATTAGCGCTAACCAGTGAGGTAGCTACATTAGCTGGTCTGACTTATGATATTTGTAAAAACGGTATTGAAGCGATTTCATTATTACAGACCAATACATACGATCTTGTGCTTACTGATATTCAAATGCCAAAAATGGGTGGTTTTGAACTTTTACAATCTATAAAAAGTAATGCAAATCAATCCGCTATACCAGTTGTTGCATTATCGGGTAGAACAGATACTTCTTTTACAGAGTATCAAGAGGCCGGATTTGCTGCCAGCTTGCGAAAACCATATGCCCCAAAAGAATTAATTGATCTTATTGCCAAGATACTTAGTGTTGATTTAACCAATTATAATGGGACAACTCATAATGGTCTTAACCTATCTAACGAACAATATTCTCTTAGTGATCTAATGCTTTTTGCACAAGGTGATTCTGATTCTTTATATGCAATTCTAGATACATTTTATGAAAGTACTATTGACAATGTTAAAGAACTAAAAACAACAATCAGAAAAAAAGACATCTATCATATTAAAAAGATTGCTCACAAAATGCTTCCTATGTTTAAACAGATCAAGGCAAAAGAAGTAGTACCTATTCTAGAAAAGCTAGAACATCCGGATCAATATCTTCTTAATAAAAAAGCGATATTACATCTAACAAATGAAGGTATCGAAAAAATTGAAGATTTAATTGATAAATTAAAAGTAGAAAATTAAAGACTAATATCGTACTGTTTTAATTTATTGTACAGTGTTTTTCTATCTATCAAAAGCATTCTGGCAGCTTTAGCTTTATTTCCATTTGCTTTTTCTAACGCATCAAGAATCAATTCTTGTTCATTTTGGTTTTTAAACAAGCCATAATTTTGTTTTGCATTATGAGGAGCATATGCAATATCATTTGGTAATACATCTAATGTAATCATATCACTTTGAGAAAGAAGAACAGATCGTTTTACCATATTTCTTAATTCTCTTAAGTTACCAGGCCAATTGTATTTTTTAAATGCTTCCAATACTTCATCTGTGAATCCAACTACATGTTTTTCTAATTCGATATTTGATTCTTCAAGAAAGTGATTTGCAAAAAGCATCAAATCTTCAATTCTATCTCGCAATGGTGGCACCTTAATAGAAAATTCATTTAATCTATGATATAAATCTTCTCGAAAATCTCCTTCTTTTACGGCATGACTAAGATCTTCATTAGTAGCGACTATTACTCTAATATCTACTTCTATTTCTTTATTACTACCTACTGGCTTGATTTTTCGTTCCTGAAGTGCTCTTAACAATTGAACTTGTAGTTCATAACTTAGATTACCTATTTCATCTAAAAATAATGTTCCTTTATTGGCAGCCTCAAAATGACCCACTTTATCATTTACCGCACCGGTAAAGGATCCTTTTATATGCCCAAAAAACTCACTAGAAGCTATTTCTTTAGGAATAGCTCCGCAATCTACCGCTACAAATGGTTTATCTGCTCGCTTACTTGCTTTATGAATACTGCTTGCAACATATTCTTTACCTGTACCACTATCTCCTATTACTAAAACAGACATACGTGTAGGAGCTACCAGAGCGACATATTCATTTAGTTTTTTGGAAGCATCACTAACTCCACGAACAAAAGAATCATTAGCCCTTTTTGGTATTTTAGGCTGTGTTACATTAGTTTCCTTTTCTTTAACTGTTTTGTCTGATATAGGTTTTTGTTTATATAGTGCTTTTTCTATAGTATGTAGTATAGTATCTGGATTAAACGGTTTTGAAACATAATCAAAAGCTCCTTGTTTAATAGCACTAACAGCCATATTGATTTCGGCATAACCTGTCATAATAATTACTTGAGTATCCGAGCTATGTTTTAAAATTTCGGCTAATAAGGTAATACCATCACTATCGGGTAATCTCACATCAGAAAGTACAACATCAAAAGTTTCTTTCTTTATTTTTTGAATAGCTTCATTACCAGAAAATGCTGTAAAGACCTCATATTCCTTTTTTTGTAAAAAGGTCTTAAGCATTGTACAAAAAGCCACATCATCTTCAACGATAAGTATCTTAGACATATTTAAAAATTTATTCTCTAAAAAAGCTATTGTATAAAATTACGATTTAAAATACTTAGTTCGAATAAAAACATAAAAAAAGAGACCCTTGGGATTGAGTCTCTTTTTTAGCACTAAACAACTTTATATCGTCCTTGGTTGCAAAACGATATCCTTTTCTACCCCTAGATTTAAGATTTATTGTCGTTTGGCTTTATCCATTCGCCATTAGCGCTTGCAAATACAACTTTTGTATTATCGTCTTTACTTTGCAGGATAATTTTATACGTATTATCCTTAGACATATATGCTTTTACAATCCTTAACTCTGCAAAATCTTTGGCAGCTGCTTCTTGAATTGATAATGGCAATTCTACAATATTAATTTCAGTATATTCCTGCTGCTCATACTCATAATCTCTAAATTCGAGATCATCACTAAGAACGGCTAATTCGTCCTGAGCAACAACACCCTGTGCCGAAAAGATACTTACTACAATCGCTACTATCATTGGTAACTTTTTCATTTTGGGTTACTGAATTATTTCTACAGTTAATAAATAGTAATAATTGTTCCAAAGATGTAATCATAAGTAAAAACAATTTAAATGCCTGATTATCAATATATTATTGTTTTTACATGTATAAATGTATTAGTGTAGAAAATGTAGAATCCACACAAAAGTGTAGAAATATTACACGCTTTTAAAAAAGAGATTAGCTCATAAAGAAGGTTTTTTGCGATTAGCTTTCTTTAATGAATGCTTTTGTTTACTATCCAGACGTTTTTTGATAGCTGTCCTAGAAGGTTTAGTTTGTTTTCTTTTTTTAGGAATATAGAGATTGGCTTTAAGAATCTCTAAAAGCCTTTTAATCACTAGTTCTTTATTTCTATGTTGACTTCTACTATCACCACATTGTAATAATAAAACACCAGATTTGGTTAATCGTGAAGACAACTTTTGGCTCAACCGTAATTTTTCGTCATCGGTAAACCCTGCCGATGTCTTGATATCTAAAGCTAGTTCTATTTTTGAAGATACTTTATTTACATGTTGACCTCCTGCTCCAGAGCTTCGAATAGCTTTAAATTTTAGCTCATTTATGACTATAGAAGTATTCACGAAAAAAGAGTTACCTGGTGTGCAGACTTAAGCAAATCATTTACTGTTTTCACGGGGTTAAATGTAGTTAATGGCACTTCTACAAATACACTAATCCAATTTGCCATTGCACCATTCCATAACCCAGGAAGCTCCAGTGCTTTAAGAATCTTACCATTCAAAGTTTTTTGGGTAATAAATCCTGCATCAGGATCTACAAAATCAAGTAGGTTAAATTTCTTACCGTTATAATCCCGTACACCACACACCAAATCAACCGGGTTAAAATGAGTAGCACTACCAAGAATTTCTTCTTGTCTTCGATCTTTTTTATCAATTTGTGGTGCTTCGATAATCTGTAATACTAATCTTCCATTTTCTCGCTTTATCCAAAATGGGCCTCCTCCTGGTTCTCCTTCATTAATTACCATACCACAAACCCGAATAGGTCGATTTAAGGATTCTCGTAAGAATTGAAGTTTATATTTATCAGAAAATTTATCAAAATCTAGCGGCAATCTTACATTAAGCTGGCGTACCAAAAACTTCTTGATGTCTTTTAGCTCTGCTTCTGAAGGCTTCTTTTCATCGATTGCATTTAATATTCTAAATACTTCGTCCTGAATTTCGATAAGCTTACCTGCTAATACTTTTTTATATCCAGAAACCTCATCTTGATATTTACGTACCACTACATTATCTATATTTTTAATGTAAATAATATCTGCATCCAAATCATTTAAGTTTTCGATCAACGCTCCATGTCCTCCTGGTCTAAACAACAAACATCCATCTTCTTTTCTAAACGGCTCATTATCTTCTGTTACTGCGATAGTATCTGTTTCTGACTTTTGAAATGAATAGGTAATACTAAAATTAGTATTGGTCTTCTCTTCAACTTTTTTCTTAATTCTTTCAAACTCACCTTTAAAAGCTTCGAGATGGTCTTTAGAAATCGTAAAATGCAGTTTAGAATCGCTTTTATCGTTAGTATTATAACCGGCTGCCTCATATAAATGTTCTTCAAAAGAGGTTGCTATGCTATCATCATATTTATGAAAAGGAAATAATCCCTTAGGAAAGGTTCCGTAATTTAATCCTTTCTCTTTTAGCATCATTTCGACAAAAATATACAATTGTTTCCCTTCGGATAAGGATCTAAATTTAGGATAGGCACTTTTTACTTTTTCCATAACTATATCATAGAATGGAAATTTTTCTAAGCCTATTAAAAAAAGACGTATTGCATTTGCTTTTTCATGATTTGTATAGGAGTTAAGGCTTTCTTTCTTAAAATCATAATTATCAAGAAACCGAAATAAATCTTTAAACATTCGTGTAGCTGCACCCGATGCAGGGACAAACTTTATCGTTTCGAGATGCTGCACTCTAGAATCGTATAACTTGGTAAGTTCTGATTGGTAGTGTTCAGAAAATTTAAGGATTCCATTATCCAGTGTCGCTGCACTTCTTAATGCTACAAAAGGGATTTCGTTTTTAAAAGTTTCTATTTGTGTAAGTACCTTATCAATCGTTAATCCTTTTGATTTGATTAACTTAATATCTTTATCTGTTATATTCACTTTTATCTTCTATTAATTGGCTAATGTGTGTCAATGCTTTTTCAAAACGAGATATTTTATCTCCTTTTAAGACGATGTATGGAAGATTATGTTTATCAAGACATTCTTTAAATCTTAAAAACATTTCTTCTCGTTCGTGGGGTTTGTCCCTTAGATCATCGGCAATCCAAGGAATGTCAATATAAGTTAAAAGATACAAATCATAAACATTTTCTAATGAAATTTTATTTAAGGTTTCGGGAACAGCTCCATCGTAGTATGCTTCTGAATATACTTTGAGTTCTAAAAGATTTGTATCACAAAACAGTAGGGTGTTAACTTTTTGAGCGATTTCATTTTCTAATTTCATTTGCCCTTCTGCAATCTGAATCATATCATCATATACACATACTTCTTTAGATTCGTTCCATTTTTTTTGCAAATATTCTCGCATGTATTCGGGAACACACTCCGTATTATAATATGCTGCCAATTGTCTGGATAATGTAGTTTTGCCCGTACATTCTGGACCAAACAATACTATTTTTATACAATTGCCGGGTCGTTGTCTAAGCTTTTCTTCCATGTGATATATCCAAAAATTGCAATAATCGTAAACACTACATATTGCAAACTGGTAAATGTAAATCCTTTATAAAAATATAACGGTACCGAAATAACATCTCCGATAATCCAAAATATCCAATTTTCAATTTTTCTTTTTGCCATTAACCACATTCCAACAAAGAATATCGCTGTAGTTAAGGTATCTATATATGCTGCCCAATCATTTAACTTATCAAAAACAACATAAACTCCATACACAAAAAGCAAGGTCATGACAAAAATTATTGCAGATATATTCTTTTCTTCAGTAGTTGTTCTTGCAATGGGAGTAACATGTGTCTCATCTATTTTTCGGGTCCAGATATACCACCCATAAATACTCATTATGAAATAATACGCATTGATCATCATATCTCCTAATAATGACCATTGTAATAATAAATACACATAAATCGCAGTACTTATAATACCCGTTGGATACACCCAAATCTTATTAAACCAAGCAAAAATTACACTTAGCAGACCAAAAATTGCAGCTATAATCTCGAGAGTTATATGTAAATCGGAGTATTCTGAATACTGTCCAAATAAAAATTCAAAAATGGGGTTCATAATCACTTCTATTACTTTTTACCATTTTCATATACACCAAAACGTGATCCATATCTCCAAACGCGTTTTTAATTTCTAAAGTCAAAAAAGACATTACTTCATCATACTCTCCATAGACTTGAGTACTTAAAGGATTTTCTATAACTGTAAATTCAGATGCCCTTAACCGTTTTATAAAACGAATAATATGTTCTTCAAAATCAGCTTGAAGTGGGGTAAGGGTTAATTCTATTGATATTTGCATGTTATCTTTTTTATGATATTTTCCAAAAAAATATTCATGTATTCGTAGCTACAAAATTTATATTTCAGAAGCTGGTAAAGCATATACACAGGTAAATCCTTCAAATTCTATAAATGCCATATCATAATGCGTTATTTCATCTTTATAATTAACAGCGCCATAAACAAATGGATATTCTAATGTAAAAGGAGAAATATAAACATGTTGCTCAAAACTTAAGCCTGCCGTTGCATATAACTTATACAAAGATTCTTTGGCTCCCCAAATTATAGTTAATGCACGAGTCTTATCCAGATTTTGTTTTTCCAGAGCATCATTCTCAAAATCATTCACAAATTTATGAGCAATTCTATGAATCTTTTCTCTTTGTTTCTCGATATCAATCCCAACAAGTTTATCACTAATTATGATTCCTGCATACTCATAAGAATGGGTGATTGAAATTTGTTTTCCATCTTTAAGATGTGGTTTTCCAAATTCATCATAATACAGATCATGATCGGTATACCCATATGCAGCCAGCAGATGCCTAACGCTCATAAAGCCTCTGCGATGCATATCAGATTTCATATTATCTACTCTATTCTGGCAATGTTGTGTTAATTCTATTCCCTGACAGAGAGAATCATAAGATTCTTCAATCTTCCAAATCAACACATTAGTACTTTCATCTACTGTTATAGTTTTGTAAAGAGGCATTTAAATTCTTAAAGTTATTATGTACCTTTGCAAACCGAAAAAGGAATATTATTCCATTTTTCGGGAAACGAATTTAGAACAATTTAGTGCGAAATACCAGAAAGCACTTCATAAACATAAAATTAACTACTATGAGTACTAAAACTGTACCTTATGTTCCTTACAAGGTGAAAGATATTTCATTAGCTGCCTGGGGAAGAAAAGAAATCGAATTAGCTGAAGCAGAAATGCCAGGACTTATGTCTCTTCGTGAAGAATATAAAGATGAGCAACCTCTTAAAGGTGCTCGTATTGCGGGTTGTTTGCATATGACTATCCAAACTGCAGTGTTAATAGAAACACTTCAGGCTCTTGGTGCAGAGGTAACCTGGAGTTCTTGTAACATATTTTCTACTCAGGATCAAGCTGCAGCTGCAATCGCAGAAGCAGGTACCCCAGTATATGCCTGGAAAGGTATGAATGATGAAGAATTTGACTGGTGTATAGAACAAACTCTATTTTTTGGTGAAGATCGTAAACCTTTAAATATGATCCTTGATGATGGAGGAGACTTAACTAATATGGTTTTAGACAAGTATCCTGAATTGGTAGAAGGAATCAATGGTTTATCTGAGGAAACAACTACTGGAGTTCATAGATTATATGAGCGTATGACAAATGGAACGCTTCCTATGCCTGCGATTAATGTAAACGATAGTGTTACTAAATCAAAATTTGACAATAAATACGGATGTAAAGAAAGTGCTGTAGATGCGATTCGTCGTGCTACCGATGTAATGCTTGCTGGTAAACGTGTTGTTGTTTGTGGATATGGAGATGTAGGTAAAGGTACTGCTGCATCGTTTAGAGGAGCAGGTTCTATAGTAACTATTACTGAAATTGACCCGATTTGTGCTTTACAAGCAGCCATGGACGGTTTTGAAGTGAAAAAACTAGAAACTGTTGTTGGAAAAGCAGACGTTGTTATTACCACTACCGGAAATAAAGATATTGTTCGCGGAGAACACTTTCAAGCAATGAAAGATAAAACCATTGTTTGTAATATCGGGCATTTTGATAATGAGATTGATGTGGCTTGGTTAAATTCGCAAAGCGAGAAAATTGAGATCAAACCTCAAGTAGATAAGTACAACATTGGAGGTAATGACATTATACTTCTTGCCGAAGGTCGTTTAGTAAATCTAGGTTGCGCAACAGGTCACCCAAGTTTTGTAATGAGTAATTCATTTACCAATCAGACTTTAGCACAAATTGAACTTTGGACTAATCTCGAAAATTACGAAAACAAGGTATACATGCTTCCGAAGCACCTAGATGAAAAGGTAGCAAAATTACACCTTGCTAAAATTGGAGTAGAACTTACTGATCTTAGCAAAGATCAAGCTGAGTATATTGGTGTAACCGTTGAAGGACCTTACAAGCCTGAATATTACAGATACTAAAAAAAGATCGCTGTAGCGGTTAGATTTTAGAAATAAATCAAGAAACCCCTTATCTTTCGATAAGGGGTTTTTGTTTAGAATAACAATAGTATTATTATTTCTTTTTCCTGAAGATATAGCTCATCCATACAGGATCATTCTCTTCAGAAACAATAGATTGTCGATCTACGAACTCCCAATTCGCAGCATTCATATAATTCAATAAATCAGAGGTTTTCTCTAGGTCTTCTAGCTGCTTAATGGTTATTTGCTTACCTACCAAAGATGTTTGCTCCTCTACCTTAATTCTTTTTACCTTACCTCTATTATTTGCTTTTTGAATTACAATAACCTCGAGATAATCATATTTAGGAATATCTTGCGAAGTAGCGGTAAATGCTATGCATAAAAAGAAGATAAAGGATACTGTTTTGGTTAGTATAGTATTCATAGTTTTCTATGTATTTAGTACACTTTGCATTTTAAATAGTAAATAAAACGCAAAGTGTACCTATTTTTTTATTTCTCATATCCATTCAATATCATTGTTTTTTGATTATGAATGTATAGATCAGAGATTACTTTGCCTTTTTAAGGATATATTTAGCCATTTCCTTAGCTAGTTTAGCATAACTCTCGGCTATTCTGTATCCAGAGTTATAATCGGCTCCATAAAAATTACTTCCTGGCACTTTAAAATACTTTGTAGAGAATAATATTTTATCAGGATTACCAGTTTCATATACAATAATCGTTGCATTTACTTTAGAGGGTTGTTTCATAACACCCACATTATAACCTGGATAAATCCATGTTGTTTTAACTTTCATAGTATGGGTAGCGCCATCCAGGTTTTTTTCAACTTTAACAACCCCACCATCAAAACGTTTATTGAAAGACTCGATATACTTTGGCTCATATAAATTTTCGCGATCAGCAAACCAGGATTTTTTAAATTTTTCACCTTTACCAGCTTCTTTAGCTTCTCGCTTATCCATTTTATTTTTTAGGAATTCTTCTTCAGTATCAAATTTGTCAACTTTAAGATTTTCGTAGTCGAAAACTAAATTATACGCTGTGATACCTTTTAAATTTTTAATACTTCCTTCCTGGTCTTTTCTTTTTTGACTAAAAGCAAGGGTAACAGTCATTAACAATGTTAATAATAATAACTTTTTCATGATTAGGTTTTTAAATTTGATGATAAATATATTTCTTTTTTTTAAGAATAGGGAAAAAGTCTTTAACTACTCGGTTCTTGGAGGTTAAAACAAAAATTCCTTAAACTCAAAGTAGACATTAGAGAATTTATGATAAACAAAAAACCCTTTTCTATATAAGAAAAGGGTTTTTTTATATTACAAAGGAAAGATCCTTTATGCTTCAAATGGAATTATAGAAACATAGGATTTATTGTCTTTCTTTTTAGTAAATTTCACTAAACCATCTACTTTAGCATGTAGAGTATGATCTTTACCTGCATATACGTTTTCACCTGGCTTGTGGGCTGTACCTCTTTGTCTTACAATGATGTTACCAGCCACGGCAGCTTGTCCACCAAATATCTTCACACCTAAGCGTTTCGATTCTGATTCTCTACCGTTTTTCGAACTACCAACTCCTTTTTTATGAGCCATTTTCTTTCGGTTTTATATTGTTAATACTTACAGGGATTACCTGCCGTTTTTTATTTTCCTTGTAAAGCTTCAATTAATTCTGCTTTCTTCATAGAAGAAATCCCAGAGATTCCCTGCGCTTTAGCCATCTCTTTTAATTCAGCTACTGTCTTAGCGCTTAAATCTTCTTTATCAGCTTTTGGCTTTGCTGCTTCTTTCTTAGGAGCAGCTGCTTTAGTTTCAGCTTTTGGAGTAGAAGCTTTTACTTCTTTCTCTGCTTTAGCTTTTGGTTCAGCTTTTTTAGTTGCAGTTTTCTTAGCTCCAGAAGTTACTATACTTTCGATAATAATTTCTGTAAGAGATTGGCGGTGACCATTTTTAACACGGTATCCTTTACGTCTCTTTTTCTTGAAAACAATAACTTTATCACCTTTAAGGTGTCTTGTGATTTTTGCTCCTACTTGAGCTCCATCTATAGCTGGGGCGCCTAAAGTAACTTTATCTCCATCTGCCGCAAGAAGAACTTTATCAAAAGAGACTTTATCTCCTTCTTCTCCTGCTAAACGATGTACAAATACTTTTTGGTCTTTTGCAACTTTAAATTGCTGCCCTGCTATCTCTACAATTGCGTACATAGCGTAACGTTTAATTAATTATTTTTATAAATAAAGAACTGCACCTATTTCTAAATAGGCGGGTGCAAATATACTGCTAATTAATTAAATGGCAAATATTTTATACCTCTACAGGCTTTGAATTGTGATTTTTTTTAGGATTCCAGCTTTCTTTAAATAATTGCATAAAAGATAATGTAAGCACAAAAGTAGTAGCAAACCCCATAACTGCTGCAACAAACACAACTACCCCTACTCCCACATGATAATGCGAACTCCAATTCGCCAGCATTTCTGGTAAGAAATTAGTGTTGATATTAGTTACATATATTGCAAAAAAGATAATAAAAATAACTGTAGCATTAAACCCTGTAAAAAGTCCTGCCATAAATCCTTTTTGATATTCAAAATCACTTCCTTTTTCCCGTTTGTAGTTTTTCATGGCTTTGTACAAACCAAGAGCAACTATAATACCATTACCTAAACTAAAAACAGGCTTTGTTTGCACACCAACCAGAGAAAGGAGTAAAAAATATGCAATAAGTCCAACCGCAATAAGGAGTCCATATCTAACAGGAATAGTTGATTTTTTCATGGTTTCGCTCTTTAGGATTCTCTCTTAAAAGTAAGAAATTTAAGAGTTTTTTAACCTTAAAAGCTTGTTAATTTATTGTTTAGCAATAAGATAGAGAACTATCTATTTCTATTAGCTAAATATACTCCCAGAATAATAACTCCAGAAGCAAGTACTTGATACAATGTAAATTTCTCATTATCCAATATCCCCCATAGCATAGCTACAATAGGAATAGTATAGGTTACCGAAGTCGCAAATACAGGTGTACTTATCTGCACTAGTTTATTAAACAATACTTTTGCAATACCTGTACCTACTATGGCAAGTATAGAAATATATATCAAGCTCATATGCACTTTTGGACTAGTAACTACTTCGGCTTTAAAAAACCCCGAAAAACATAACACGACCAAAGCAGGGATCACTAATACAATAAAATTTCCGTTAGCAATTGCCATAGGCGGGATATGCTGCATATACCTTTTTATGATATTTACATTTATTGCATAACATACGGAAGCACAAAGCACTAATAGTGCATACCAATAGTTTTGATTTGGGTTTACCGAAGCCCCTTCTAATATCAGAGCAACACAACCTATTAGCCCCACAATCACACCAAAGAATTGATTTTTACTAAATCGAATAGAGAAAATCAACATCCCCAGAATCAAAGTAACCAGTGGTGTGGTAGAATTAAGGATTGATGCTATACCACTATCAATTTCTGTCTCGGCAAAGGCAAATAAAAAAGCAGGGATAAATGTTCCTGCAAAGGCAGATATGATCACCCATTTCCAGTCTGATGCTGCTATTTTTCTCATGCTTCTAAATCCGATCAAGAATAAAAATGTTGCTGCAAACAATGTTCTTAACGCACCCAATTGTAGCGGCGTAAGTCCGATCAATGATTTTTTGATAAGAATAAATGAACTACCCCATACCACAGAAAGTACTGCCAGATATATCCATTTTAGTCTTGTGTTTTGCATTTTTGCGAAGTAAGTTGCAAAAGTGATAAAATTATAAGTACACAGAATACCTTTTGGAAGAAAATTAACTATTAAAAAGCGTATTTGAAGTTTTTTACTCTTTCCAACGAAGCGTTTCCATAAAATACCTCATATCATTACGCAAATAATTCGCAGCAGGAAGTATAGAATCATAGTTAGGTTTCACCTTAAAATACATAGAACCTACTATAAAATGCCGAATACTATCGGTGACATAAAACTGAGATGGAGAAGCTGCATCACCAGAAACCTCATAAAACATACCATATACTTTATTTTCTTCATTTGCATATGGTGTTTGTACAATCCCATCTGCTTTGATTACATGTTCCTGAGTAAGGTTTTGAGCATCCCTAAGTAATGAATCCAGGTTATTGTTAATTTCATAATAAGAAATATACATCGTGGCTCTTAGTTTTTTATACTCTAGATTGTACCAACAATTTTTATTTCTTCTCGCTCTACGTAGTTCTGAAAATTCGTTTTTTTCAAAAGAATAAGGACAAGGCAATGCCAACTCTTTATACTTGGGAGCAGGGTAACTTAAACGCAGCATCCCTTCTGGTTTAGGCAGTATTTCGCCCCCGCAAGAAAATAGCATACATATACTGGTCACTATAAAAAATCTAACTATTTTCGTTTTCATTAATGGTCAATTTCACTTGTTTTATTCGCTTATTATCCAACGATTCTATTTTAAAAGTATACTGATCTACTACAATAATTTCTCCACGTTTTGGGAAACTTCCAGAGATCTCTAGCAACAAGCCTGCAATAGTTTCTGCATCCCCTTTCTTTTCTTCAAAAACCTCATTATCTTCCAGTTTCAGTACTTTATAAAAATCTTTTAAAGCTGTTCTTCCTTCAAAAACATAGTTTTGATCATCTAATTTTGAAAATATTAAATCTTCATCATCAAACTCATCACTAATATCTCCTACAATTTCTTCTATAATATCTTCGAGAGAAATCAAACCACTGGTTCCTCCATACTCATCTACAACTATAGCCAGATGATTTTTTTTATCCTTAAAATCATTAAGTAAATCATCTAGTTTTTTATTCTCTGGTACAAAATAAGGATCTCTTAACAGAGATATCCAATCAAAAGAAGATGTATTAATATAAGGCAATAAGTCTTTTACATACAGAATCCCAATTACATTATCGATACTATCCTCATACACCGGAATCCTGGAATATCCTTTTTCGATAACTACAGGAAGAATTTCTTGATATGCAGTTGCACTATTTAACGCAAAAATATCCATTCTAGGATGCATCACCTGCTTAGTATCTGTGTTTCCGAAAGATACAATACCTTCTAATATTTTCTTCTCTTCGTCTGTAGTATCCTTGTCTGAGGTTAATTCTAATGCCTGTGACAATTGATCTACACTTAAATTAGATTTCTGTTTTCCTAATCGGTTATGAATCCCAACAGTGATGCTACGCATTGGCATACTAACTGGCGAAATGGCCCAATCCAGAATTGCCAGGGGTCTTGCCATAAATTTAGCGAACTTCACCTTATTTCTACTGGCATATAGTTTGGGTAAAATTTCACCAAACAATAAAATCAAGAATGCTGCGACTCCGACTTCTACTACAAATCTCACATTAATCCAACCTAGCCAAACATAATCAAGATTGCTAAAATATATCTTCCCCAAAGTATCAAAGAGCAACACTATCGCTATATTGATAAAGTTATTTGCCACTAATATGGTGGCTAATAACTTTTTAGGGTTATCTAGTAATTTAGATACAATCCTAAGATTCTTAGACGCATTCTCTTCATCTTTAAGATCTGTGGGAGTTAAAGAAAATAGAGCTACTTCACTACCAGATATTAATGCAGAAAAAATGAGCAGCACTACCAGTACAACCACATTAATAGTTTGCATAAAATCGAAAACAAATAGTGAAATAAATAACGGTTCAGGATCAGGGTCCAAATTATCTTTGTTTAGTTAGACATATCAGAACGGAAGATCATCATCTTCTGTTGCTGGTGAATTAGATGAAACTTCCTGCGAATTGCTGGTAGCAGGTGTGTTAGTTTGTGGGGTATTCTGAGGTTTATGCTCAGAAGGTTGGTTCTCATTCTTAGGTGTAAGAAAAGTAAAATCTGTACATTGTATTTCTGTACTATACCTGTCTTTTCCTTGCTCATCTTGCCATTTTCTGGTTTTAAGACGGCCTTCAATATATACCTTATCTCCCTTATTAAGGTATTTCTCGCAAATTTCTGCAGCTTTATTTCTAACCACGATATTGTGCCACTCTGTAGTGTTTACACGTTCTCCTGTACTTTTATTTACATACGAATCATTAGTAGCAAGAGGAAATCTGCCTATGCAACTACCTCCTTCAAAATAATGCATCTTTACCTCATCACCCGTATGCCCTATAAGCATTACTTTATTTAGTGTTCCAGACATTTTAGTTTATGGTTTGTTGTTTTGGTTTATCATTGCAAAGAAATGACAAACTGTATTAAATAACGCTATCCTAATACTTCTTATTTTTCAAAGTAACTTCAAATAACTTTGTTTATAGTAAATGTAATAAAAAAATTAATATATAAATGATCTCTCGATGGTCTTAACTTAGGTTTTAGATCTTTTTAACCTGTTGTGCTTTGAGGTTCTAAATTCATCAATTTTGCTAAAAAAAGGCATCTATAAAATTACCCAACAGAATAGGAACGGGATAGGTATGTATTTCCTCATAATCAACAATTTTTTGATCCTGGTTTATTTTTGAAGGCATATCTGATTTAACGATATAAAATCGGGTATATAAATGCTGATGAGATAATTTATGCACAATAGCCTCTTGTTGATGAGGTACAATCTCATACTCTTTATCTTTTATCATTTCTCTAAAAACAACATGAGATGCAATAGCATCTGTATCTATAGCATCACTTTCTATTAAAGGAAACTCATATAATCCTTTCCATATACCACTACCTACTCTTTGTTGGATGATCGTTTTTTTATCTTCTGTAAAAAACACCAAATAATTAAAGTAGCGTTTTTTGATTTTTAGTTTTTTGATTTTAACTGGCAATATAGCTACTTTTCCATTTTTAAGTGCTTCGCAACTATCTTGCAGTGGACATACAATGCAATACGGACTTTTGGGTTTGCATTGTAGTGCTCCAAACTCCATAATTGCCTGGTTATATTCTGCTGGCTCTTCATGATCCATTAAGGTTATCGCAAGTTCTTTAAATTCTTTTACTCCTTTTGTACTATTAATAGGAGTATCGATTCCAAAATATCGTGACAATACCCGGTATACATTTCCGTCTACTACAGGAACCGCTTCGGCATAACATATAGAAGCTATAGCGCTCGCTGTATAATCGCCAACTCCTTTTAATTGTATGAGACCTTTATATGTATCGGGAAAAACACCATTTAAATCATTTGCTACATATTTTGCCGTAGCATGTAGATTTCTGGCTCTCGAATAATACCCTAATCCCTGCCATAACTTTAACACTTCTTCTTCACTTGCATTTGCAAGATCAAATACCGTTGGAAAAGTTTCTGTAAACGACATATAATAAGGTAATCCTTGCGCCACTCTGGTCTGCTGAAGTATAATTTCACTGAGCCAAATATGATATGGATTTTTAGTTTCTCGCCATGGCATCGACCTTTTATTTTGTAAGTACCACGTAATGAGTTTTTTAGAAAATATCATAGTAAAATTATAAGTTTTGCAAAATTAAACGTTTAAAGATGAAAATATCATCTTAAGTATTGATATTTTGGATTTTAAATTCTTATATTTGCCCCCTTGAAAATTTAAAAACCCCTAAATAGGTAATATAATGACTAAAGCAGATATTGTAGCAAAAATTTCAGAAAAATTAGGAATAGAAAAAGGTGATGTTCAGGCAACGGTTGAAACCTTTATGGAAGAGGTAAAAAGTTCACTAGAGAGTGGAGATAATGTATACCTTAGAGGATTTGGTAGTTTTATAATCAAAACCAGAGCAGAGAAAACAGGCCGTAATATTTCTAAGAACACTACGATCAAAATTCCTGCACACAATATACCTGCGTTTAAACCTGCAAAAGTATTTGTAGAAGGTGTAAAAACTAACGTAGAAGTAAAATAAATAATTATAAATATAAAAAGTACACACTATGCCAAGTGGTAAAAAACGTAAAAGACACAAGGTAGCTACGCACAAGCGTAAAAAAAGAAGAAGAGCCAACCGCCATAAGAAAAAGTAGTTTCTAACTACTTTTTTCATTTAAAAAGTTAAGTTCTTTGAAATCGAAATAAGACATATTACCCCACTACCGGTATCTTTGTTTTATTTCAACGGAATTGTAAAAATTCCTGTGAAAAAATTGTTTAATCCATCTCGATAATTATCGGGATAAAAATCTAATCAGAGTGAACAACGAATTGATCATTAGGTCAGGTTCCTCTACGGATTTTGCCTTATTAAAGGATGGAAAACTAATTGAATTACATAAGGAAGAAGACGACAGCGATTTTTCGGTAGGTGATATTTTTATTGCCAAAATCCGCAAATCTGTCCCAGGTCTAAACGCCGCATTTGTTAATGTAGGCTATGAAAAAGATGCGTTTTTGCATTACCACGACCTTGGTCCTCAAGTATCTTCTTTACTTAAATTCATAAAACGTGTAAGCACAGGTAAATTAAAAAATTATTCTCTTAAGGATTTTCCTTTTGAGAACGATATTGATAAACACGGTACTATTACCAATGTGTTAAAATCAAATCAATCACTATTAGTACAGATAGTAAAGGAACCGATATCTACCAAAGGCCCTCGAATTAGCTCAGAGCTTTCGATTGCTGGTCGATATATTGTTTTAGTTCCTTTTTCGAATCGAATTTCTATTTCTCAAAAAATAGAATCCTCAGAAGAAAAAGAACGTTTAAAAAGGCTTGTAAAAAGTATTAAGCCAAAAGGTTTCGGAATTATTGTACGTACAGTAGCAGAAGGCAAAAAAGTAGCAGAACTAGACAAAGATTTAGAGAATCTAATGGGACGATGGCAAAGCATGTGTAAAAAAATGCACAAAGCTCATCACCCTTCAAAAGTACTAGGTGAAATGAATAGAGCATCTTCTATATTAAGAGATGTATTTAATGACACTTTTACTTCTATTGTTGTAGATGATGAAGATCTCTGCAACCAAATCAAAGAGTATCTGCAAGAAATTGCTCCAAAAAAAGAATCAATTGTAAAACTTCATAATCCTAAAATACCAGTTTTCGAAAAATATGGTATTGAACGGCAAATCAAAACAAGTTTTGGCAAGACGGTGTCTATGAGTAAGGGTGCTTATTTGGTTATAGAGCATACAGAAGCGATGCATGTAATCGATGTAAATAGCGGTAACCGATCTAATAAAGCCAAAAACCAAGAAGATACTGCACTAGAGGTAAACCTAATTAGTGCAGCTGAAGTAGCCCGCCAACTGCGTCTTAGAGATATGGGAGGTATTATTGTAGTCGATTTTATCGATATGAATAATGCAGATAACCGTAGAACGCTCTTCAACCAATTGCGAGAAGAGATGAAAGACGATAGGGCAAAACATAAAATTTTACCGCCAAGTAAATTTGGCTTGATTCAAATCACGCGACAGCGTGTTCGACCAGAAATGAATATCAAAACCCGGGAGGATGATCCAAACGGAATAAATGGCGAAGTTGAGGCGCCTATAGTATTGGTAGAAAAAATTAAAGTCGAACTAGAAAAATTAATTAAAAAAGAACATAAAAAGATAACGTTAAGTGCGCATCCTTTTATTGCAGCTTTTTTAACCAAAGGATTTCCATCCACCCGATCCAAATGGTATTTTAACCATAAACGATGGGTAAAGATTGTACCTAGAGACGCTTACACGTATTTAGAATATCATTTTCACGATAAAAATGGTGAATTGATAAAATAAAATTAAACCCGGCCTGATAACAGTGCCGGGTTTTTTGTTTTTAATGATGTTTATGCAGCTATCATAAGTAAGCTACAATTTCTCATTCCTAACCTTCTACTATACTTTTCATCCATAAAATTATATGTAACAAAAACATTATTAATAAAAAAAATCCCAGTCCCGAAAAATGAAACTGGGATATCGTATTCTTGACCTATGAAATCAATCTCATATACCATCTGTATCATGAAAAATACTATACTCTTCGTCTTATTAACCCTCACAGGGTGGCATCTTAGTGCCCAGGTAGTACTATCAGACAAGAACTATGTACATACTACAGTTCCGCAAACAGCCTTGACGATTGCAGAAATGGAGAATGTAAACTGCTCTAATATCAATGATATCGATAGGGCTATAGAGAGTGTTACTTATTTTGATGGATTAGGTAAGCCTATTCAGGAAAGAGCCATCAAAGCCTCACCAGATGGTAAAGATATTGTGACTCATATCGAGTATGATGCCTATGGCAGACAAGCAAAGCAATATCTACCTTTTGAGGCAGACAATACGATAGGGAGTTATAAAGAGATCAATATTAATACGGATATCAATCAATATTATAAGGATACCTATGCTAATGATTTTCCTGGGATTAGTGATCTTACACAAATTAACGCCTATTCAGAAAGTATTTTTGATAAATCTCCTCTTAATAGAGTAGTAAAAATTGGCGCACCTGGTACAGCCTGGAAAGCAAACCCCAGTAGTGATGCAGATCATGCTATAAAGACAGATTGGTATACTAATAAAGCTAATGAAGTGGTGTATTTTAAAGTTGATTTTGCTAATCCAAATGATACTGAGGCCCCTAGTCTGGTAAAGGATGGGCACTATGCCGTAAATCAATTGCACATAACTATTACTCAGGATGAGAATTGGACTCCGGCAGAAGGTAACAACCATACGACCAAAGAGTACAAGGATAAACAAGGTAGAGTGATCTTAAAAAGAACCTTTGCCAATGTTGGAGCGCCGAGCGTAGTCGAGGCGCACGACACTCATTATGTTTACGATAGATTTGGGAATTTAACCTATGTAATCCCTCCAAAAGTAACCACTAGTGATGGCGTGAGTCAGAGTGAGCTTGCCGAATTGTGTTACCAATACAAGTACGATCAGAGAAATCGCCTTATCGAAAAGAAAATTCCTGGTAAAGACTGGGAGTATATTGTCTATAATAAACTAGATCAACCGATTCTAACTCAGGATGCCAACCTAAAAGCAGATAATGCCTGGCTCTTTACCAAATATGATATTTTTGGCAGGGTTACCTATACGGGTAAGATTACCGATAACCGAGATAGAAAGACCATACAACAAGCTGTGAATACAGAATCTACACTATGGGAACAACGAGATGTTGCTTCCCAGATCGATGGGACTACCATCTATTACAGCAACACGGCATTCCCAAAAACAAACCTGGAGTTACATACCATCAACTATTATGATGATTATGGCTTTGATCTTGCAGGATTAACCAATCCCGGTACTGTATATGGCGAAACTATATCAGATCAAACCAAGACACTACCTACAGGAAGCAAGGTACGAGTACTTGATACTTATGATTGGATCACTACCGTTACTTGGTATGATAAAAAAGCACGACCTATATACGTAGCTAGTAAAAATGAATATCTTAACACTACAGATATCATAGCAACCCAATTGGATTTTGTAGGTAAGGTAGAACAAACCAAAACTACTCATACCAAAGACAATACTACACCAATTATAACCATAGATACCTTTACCTATGATCATATGGGTAGGATGCTTACCCAACGACAATGTATAGAAGATACTTCTGGGGTCAATTGTACTGGTAATACAGGAGTTACACCAGCAGTAACCTTATCACAACCGATTACCCAAACCACAACTACTGTAGCGGGTAATACCATTACCTTATCTAATGGATTTCATTTTGCAGCTACGGCTAGTACTTCTTTCCTTGCTAAGATCCAGAACGAGGAATTCCCGGGAGAATTGATTGTATCTAATACTTATGATAAGTTAGGGCAACTAACTTCTAAAGAAGTTGGTGGTGGATTACAAGATGTACATTATACCTACAATGTACGAGGATGGTTAAAAAACATCAATCAGGATAGTTATGATGATAATGACCTGTTTGATTTCACCATCAATTATAATACCCCACAACATGGGGCTACAGCTTTATATAATGGAAATATCTCTGAAACAGCATGGAAAACTCAAAGTGTAAACCCTAATCCTCCGAACAATCCGGTAAGTAGTTTCTATTTGTATAGTTACGATGCACTTAACAGGATTGTAAGTGCAACAGATAATACTGGCAATTATTCGATAAGCAATATCACCTACGACAAAACAGGAAATATCCTTTCCTTAAACCGAAAAGGGAATCTTAATGAAGCAGCTACTTCTTTTGGAGATATGGATATGCTAGCATACACCTATGATAGCGGTAATAAACTCTTAAGAGTGACTGATACCGGGAATACGACTTTTGGTTTTAACGATGGCACCAATACCAATGATGACTATGCGTATGATGCTAATGGTAATATGACCCAGGATCAAAACAAAGGGATTATAGGGATCACTTACAATCATTTAAACTTGCCTAAAACAGTAACGGTAAATAATGCTTCTCATAATGGAAATATTACCTATATTTATGATGCCACTGGGGTAAAACTAAAAAAGATTGCAACAGAGGGAAGCTCTTTAATTACTGAGTATGCCGGCAATTATATCTATAAGAATGGTACACTAGAATTCTTTAACCATGCGGAAGGAATCGTAGAGCATGAAACCGATGGATATAAATATGTATACCAGTTTAAAGATCATTTAGGAAACATCAGACTCTCCTACAAAGATGCGGATAAAAATGGTTCTATATCCCAAAGTGAAATTATTGAAGAGAAAAATTATTATCCCTTTGGACTACAACATCGAGGTTACAATTTTGCAGTGAATGGGAGCAAACATAACTATGGTTTTGGAGGGAAAGAAGAACAGAATGAGCTTGGTTTAAATTTATATGATTATCATGCTAGAATGTATGAACCATCAATTGGAAGAATGATGAATATTGATCCTCATGCAGACAGTTATTATGGAATTAATCCTTATAACTATACGCTTAATAATCCTGTTTTGTTAATCGATCCCGATGGGAAAGATACTGTGATTTCAATAGAAGGTAATACCATAACTGTATCTACACAAATTTATATTCATGGTAGCGGAGCTACTCAAGAAGAAGCAAATAAAATTCAAAAGAGCATTCAATCACTTTTTGGAAAGCATAATGAGTTTAAATACACAGATGAAGATGGTAACGAGTTTGACGTAAACTTTGAAACATCAGTAGATATATATGATGAAGAAAACACAGAATTAGCAGAAGGTGATAACCTTATTGAAGTTAAAAATGAAGAAGGAAGATCAGAAGTAAGTGAATTAACAGGAGATACAGGTACTTGGTATTCTAAAGAAAAAACAGCTGGAGAAAATTATGGGATATATCCGCATGAATTTGGACATTTGGTTGGATTAAAAGATAGATATTCAGTTTTACACTCCCTAGTTGGAATAAATAAACCTGATAAAAATTGGGAAGATAATTTTATGGCAGATGGGGCCACTATGAATGTCCAACAACGTAATATTGATGGAATTGTAAAAGGGGCAGTAAAAAGTTATAACAGGTACAAAGAGCAATATAGTGATCAAAAGAGTTCGAAAAAACCATACAAATACATAAAAAATACATCTTTTAATAGAATTAGAGGAAATTGATAAAATTTAGATTATGAAAAGAATAATTATTTTTTTAGTAATAAATATAATAGGATTTTTTTTTCAACTCTATGTGTTGATGCCTCATTGTTATCCCTGTAGACCTGGAGAACCCTGTTCTATATGCATGGGTAAAGAGCAAGGAATATTCCTCATTGCTTTACTTCTATTTGATATTTTTTATATATTAAAATATTTTATTAAACCCAGAATAAAGAAAAATAGATAACCTGTTAAAAGAAATATTTTCCTGCTAGCGTAGATTAAAACCAGATCGCTCAGATATGATAGTACAGAAATGTTTTCTGAGCTTCCCTGCTCCCGTTAGCGTCTCACCAGTAGTGTCAAAGCTGTAACAGTATATCAGGACAAGACAGTCTGAGTTTCATATTCCAGATCTTAAACTCGTGACTTTGCATCATAATGCTACTCCTAGTCGTGGATTCCGGATCAAGTCCGGAATGACAAGGATAATGGATTCTGGCGTAAGCCAGAATAACAGAACAAACCTAAAACCTAAAACCTAAAACCTAAAACCTAAAACCTTACTCCTCCAGCTTTTTTATGAAATACGAGGGGTATATCCCTGTTTTTTTGTAGAACGTTTTAGAAAACGCCTCTGCGGTATTAAAACCGACCTCTTGCGCAATAGCTTTAATCGTATATTTTCTGAATCTTGAATCAGATTGTAGTTTCTCTACTACAAAATCGATACGTAGGTCATTGATGTACTGACTTAACGTTTTCTGTTTGCAACAATAGATAAATAATCGTCCTGGCTTAGATACGC
The DNA here is from genome assembly GCF_943373825.1 of Aquimarina spinulae. Taxonomy (NCBI): domain Bacteria; kingdom Pseudomonadati; phylum Bacteroidota; class Flavobacteriia; order Flavobacteriales; family Flavobacteriaceae; genus Aquimarina; species Aquimarina spinulae. The sequence continues at coordinate 2,213,193 of NZ_CALSBP010000002.1, forward strand.
CAGGACGATTATTTTTTACTACTTCTTGATTAGTATTTAAGTAGTACTTATTTATTACAATTGTAATAAATATTTATCTATGCGCAACAAGATCATCAATATCTGTTTGATTACCGCCACATTGAGGAGGTCTTTGATGGCTTCGGCAACCTGGTCCAGATTGATCACATCCATTTATTGCTACAGTTTCCATACTCCCAGCTTTTATCTTCGACAGTTTATGCATTGTTAATAATGTAATGTTCAGTTTTTTTAGCCCCAGCTTCTTTGTTTGATGTTGATTTTTCATGAGTTTTTATGTTATGAGTTCAAAACAAATGTAGGGGATTACCTTAAAAAAATAAGGTAAAAAAAGGAAGTGCCAGTCTGTATTCTAAGAAATCAGACTATTAACATTCTCATAATCAATGATTTGCCTATTTACCCTTTTCAAGCTGTTTGATAAAGTAAGAAGGGTAAATTCCCGTCTTTTTGTAGAAGGATTTAGAAAAAGCTTCGGTAGTATTAAATCCAATTTCGCGAGAAATCGCTTTGATGGTATATAATCTAAATTTGGATTCGCGCTTTAGTTTTTCGATCACATAGTCAATACGCAATTCATTTATATACACACTAAAGCTTTTTTTCTTATAGGTATTAATGATCTTAGATAAATATTTAGAATTGGTCTGCAATTTTTTGGCCAACTCCCCGGTAGTAATATTCGCCGATAAATAGCCTTGTTTATCTTCAAACTTTTGCAAGCCTTCTAAGACTGAGTTTACAATCTCCTCAGAAATCCCTATCGCCTCTGGTGTGGCAGGATGCTTATCCGAAATTTCTTTTAGTGCGGTAGCATCAAGGGTTGGTGCATGCATCAATTCTTTAAAACGTTTTCTATACCTTACATTTTTAATATAGATCAACACTACAACAATGATCAGTATTATAGCAAAAATGACGGCAATGATAAATTTTATACTCGTCTTTTTCTCTTTTTGCTCTAAAACATTAATTAAATTCTGCTTTTCTTCTAATAGTTTTGGAGTATCATACTCCTGCACTATTTTTTTACTCAGGTTTTTATAATTGGTATCCAGGATACTATCTACTCTAAATAACTTATCAATATAATATAACTGTTTATTTTTATCATCTATCGATTTATAATGATCGATCAATAGTTCATACCCTTCTCGCATTTCCATAGAAACAAAACCCGAACGCTCATAGGATTGATCAATTTTTAATAAGTACTCCAGGTGCTTTTCGTTTTCACCAAATTCTTTATACAATCTTGCCAGGTAAACATATGCATTAACCAATGATTCCTCTACTCTTGGCTTATATTTCTCAATAAATGGTAATGCTTTGTTAATACTATCTAGTGATCTTTGATATTGTTGCTTATAGTATAAATTAATCCCTTCATGCAATACAAAAAAAGGATAAATATCTAAACTATCTTTAAGCGATTCTTGTATTCCTTTGGTATTATAAAAAGTGGCAGAATCTCCATACTCTAACTTTCTATAGGTATCTGCTAAATACCATATAGTTCCCAAATGCCCTATCCCACCTATATTATTATCTTCTTCATAGTCTATAACCTCTTTAAAGATTACTACAGCATCATCAAGTTCTCCAATTTCTCTTTTTATACTGCCTATATTATGTTTGGTTAGGTAGTAAAAGTCTTTATTATTAGATGCATTAGCATACTTTAAGGCCGCCAAATAACTATCCAATGCTTTAGAATAATCTCCTATCTGTCTATATTCTCCTCCTTTAATAGAATATGGCACTGCAGGATATAACTTATGGTTTAAATCTTTACTTACCGCGATTGAGCTATCCAAATATGCAATTCTTTCAGGAAATTTGTTTTTAAACATAAATACCGCAGATCGATATGCTTTGGCAAGAGAGAGTGGGTCATTTTTCTGTTTTGCTTTGACTAATAACGTATTTGCATAAATTTCATGCCTAATAGAATCATTATAATACTTAAAGCCTAGCTTTTCAATCTCATCAAATGTTTTATTCTTTAACGAATCCGGGATGGTAAACGTACCCGTATTCTGGGCAACCCCCGGGATCATATATAAAAAAAAGATACTAACGATAAGTACTAGTTTTTTCATGATACAGTATAGCTTACTTTTGTTTTTTGGTATCGTACTAAAAAATCATAACACACCAACTCATAAAATCGTTGTTTGGATCTAAAGGCACGGTTTACCAGCATATGTATATAGCTGCTTAGCAAATCGTCTAATGGCATTTCTAATTGGTTATCTTGCTGTGCTTCCATAATCTTTTGTACTACTCCTAATGATTGTTTTGCTTTGTGATCCAGCAAATCATCTAAGACTTTATAATCTTCCTGCATAGAAGTTGTCTCTAAAAAAGAAGAAAGCTTGCTTTTTAACCCCCTATATTTTTTATCTAATTGTTTATTTAGTCCCTTATCGGCATGAAATTCTCGCTTAAATCCCATGCTGTTTCGGGCTACCAACTCTAGTTTTTGTTGTTGTTCATAGCCAAAACTGTTTAACAATCTATCGATTGCTTTTACTACAAATAAAAAGTACAATTCTTCATCTTCGATCAACGCTATGGCATCCAGTAACATGGTACTGTCATAAAAAAACAGAGCTTCAGAAATCCCTATGGTATTTGTACCATAGCGTTCTAATTCTCGTATATAGGTATCGGTTTGCAGTTTATATACTACCCGCTGTTCTACATAATGTTGCATCGCAGCATTAATCTGCAGGATCACGGTTCCTATCGCTCGTATATCAGGTAAACGAAATCGTATCCTAATATGAAAATCGGGATCTCCGTAACGTATAAAAAACCAGGAGTCGATCAGACCTTGTTCCAGCAACTGCGCAGTGAGTGGTTTTATGGTTTCGGTAAGGAGTACATCAGACGTACGAGCACCACAATATATCTTATAATATAGCCACTCATCCCCCAGTATATATGTTCTTTTTGTACTCATGTAGTATCCCCCTTGTTTTGTGTTTTTACTGCTTTGTCATTCCTGCCCTTCGATTTTACTCAGGATAAACTAAAGGCAGGAATCCAAAAATGATCTTAATTATACCTCAACTGCTTTTAATGCTTCGGTGTTCTTTCTTGTCTGCTCTAGTTTTTCTTTATTATACAGCGAGATTACAAACTGGTTGGTATAACTCATACCTTCTTGCTGTACGATACCTTTTTGCTCATTAGACTGTCCTTCTTCTGCAAATAAAAACTCTTCTAATACGCATGTTTTTTTATTTTTTATAGTGTCTAACCACATGTTTATCGAGTTTGTATTCTCCATATGGATCAGCAAAGTATTATCTCCATCTATCAATTGTACCATCTTTGGTATATTATGTTTTGCTCTCCAGGTGGATATCATTGCGATCCTGTTGTTTTCACTATTTTCTTTTAGAAAAAGCAGGTCTGCCATAGTGATCTTCCATCGGGCTTTTGCCAATATAAACTCTTTATACACTACCCTGGGTAAAAAAGTATGCTTCTCTAACGCTTCTCCCCAATAAAACCCAAGGCCTGGTCGACCACCTTGCTTTTGTACATCACATAAGAAATGATATACCGGCAATGCATTAGCACTATAATTATGGGCATTGGTCAAACGAGGAATAATTTCTTTATTAAGTGTTTTAGAGCGTAATATAATACGACCATATCGCACCGATATCATTAAATCTGATATAGATACCTGTTGCTCTATTGGTACATTAGATTTTCCTAAATACGGGATTTCATACTCACGTATGGTTGCCCTGCGAATCACATTACCCGTCCTGGATTCTGGTAAATGAACAACTTCGGCCAGGATCTGGTTTTGATACATTTCTTGTTCTATCGCTGCAATACCTTGTACATGTTTTAAAATATCCTCGTTTCCGGTAGAAAACCGCCCTAACAGATTTGCCGCAGAGGATCCTCCTACAGAAGAAAATATCATCTTTTCTTCACCATCAACCGTTGCAATTTGAGCAATTGTCGACATAGTATCGGGCAAATCACCCCAGTCTAATTCGAGATGTTCAACATCTTTATCTTCGAGCGATAGCGTATATTGGTTTTCCTTATGTATATGTTGTAATTTCTTATTTAGAATTTCCTGTACCGGGGTCCAGTGCATTTCTTGTTTTGAAGCCGGTTTGGAAGGAATATACAGATCGTCTAAAAAAGAAGTAGAGTCACTGGCATCCTGATGCTGAAGGTATCCAATACCTACCTCGGTATCTAAAACAGTAGCCAGAGGAATTTCCTGAGTTTCGTATCGTTTTGTAAATGCATCTTTAAACCGTTGTAAGTGCGTTTCTGATGAAGCGCTATTCATTCTATTTAACAGCTCTAGTGCTCGCGTTAACTTATATCCCCATCGTATATTTAATTGATTAGACTGTGCCTGGGTATACATATCGGTCTGAAAAAGGTATTTTAACTCGAAAGGTGTTTCTAGCTTTGCTACCCGCTCACTAAGTTTTAGGTATTCGCCAGGTCCATTACCCAGTTTCTGATCTATTTGTTCCAGAAATTTTTTATAGAAATCAATCTCTGTTAGTATAGCATCTGTACCTTCTATCTGACTCAAACAGGTTTCTAACTGTTCTAAAAAATCATCTCCGGTTACAGAGGGTTCTATCTCACTCACCAGGATTTGATTGTCTATCAATTCATCTATAAATTCTGAAGCTTCTTCATGGGTAATTTCGTCATCAACCAGAAGAGAAGCTAATTCGTTTATCTTTTTACCAGTCCTGGCACTCTCGATTATAGCTTCGAGATACTCTGCATAGGCTACCGCCTCGATAGAGTGTTCTCGTCTATTATATTTGTTATACTTGTATTCTATATATCGATATTGATCTCCGATTTTATACAGGCTATTATTGGTATACCACAATAGCTGTTTTTTGATGACTTCTTCTTTGGCCATCTTTTGCGAGAAAGCCACCAAAAAGTTCATATCAAACCGCGTTTGTCTTTGATGAGTATCATAATTAGACAATTCTATTGCTGTAGTCTTGCTAAAGGTTCCTATACTACAACCGGCAAATAACCCAAAGGGAGTACAACGCGAACTCATCCTGGATAGATATTTTAACAAAGATGATTCTAATCGTTTCTTCTTTTTAACATCTTTGAGTTGTCCCGACAGCCATTTCTCTATTTCAGAAAACAGTTCTGGTGATGCCAGAAAAATAGCTTCTCTAATGCTGTCATTTTTCCAGACATCTTTAAACATTTCTACAGGTATCTCCTTCTCTTTGGTAAGGTTATGATAAAAATCTAATGGTAAAAGGGGAGTTCTTAGACAAAACTGATCAAAGAAGGTATATGGATTTTTTAGTTTCAAGAGGTGTTGGTATTATTCTATACTTATTTAACAGGATATAAATATACTATTTTCTGTTTTAAGATTTCTTTTAGATAATTATAACAAAACTATATGATAATCAATTGATTACCATTTTAAACTAAAAGTCTGTATTCTGGGAATCCCGTGTTTGTTTTCAGGAATCACGACTTCTTTCCCTTGTTTTTGGGGCTTTATCAAAGGTATATTTGATCAAATCAAAAAACGTAGCAGTCGCTTTAGTTTCACTCAAAAAATCAAAACTTATGATACACGTACTGATCAATTTCATTTCACAATTCACCTCTTTTCTGATGGATCATTTTATCATCATGTATCAATCTATTGTTAACGTTTAAAGAATATTCCAATATGAAACAGTTATTTCCAAAAGAAATTATAGAAAACACCATAGAGGTACATCAGTTTGAACATAGTCGTAAAAGTAAGATGATCTATACAACGATATTAGTTGCTTTTATTATTGCATTGGCACTATTACCGTTCATCAAAGTCGATATCTATACTACGGCAAGAGGAATGCTAAGGCCTAGTAAAGAACGAATTGCTATTACTCCGCTTCAATCAGGTAAAGTTGTTTTTGTAAATATGGTGGATAATCAAAAAGTAAATAAAGGTGACACCTTGCTTATGACGAACACTTCTGTAGTAAAGGAACAAATCACCCGATCCTCGACACAGATTAAAGAGACCGAACAGTTTATTACAGATTGCGAATATCTGATCAATACAGCTAAGCCGAAATTCAACAACATACAATCGGCACGTTACCAAAAAGAATATCTGTACTTCACTCAAAAAATACAGGAGCTAAGAACCCGATTTGAAAAAACAAAAATCGATTACTTGCGTAACCAAAAACTGTTTGAAAAAGGAGTAGTCGCCAAAGTAGATTATGAGAACAGTGCTTTTGAGCATCAACTGGCATCGAGTACACTGCAACAATATCGAAAACAACAAAAAAATAACTGGCAGGCCACAGTAACAGAGTACCACAACACCATAAGAGAATTAAAAGGTGGATTAACTCAACTAAAACAGAATCAAAAAGAGCTGTTGATTACGGCACCAATAGATGGGATTCTTAAAAATGTTTTGGGTATCGAGCCGGGTAGTTTAATTGCAGGAGGATTAACTATTGCCGAAATATCTCCCGATACCGGACTGGTTGCAGAATGTTACCTCTCGCCATCAGATATAGGATTGGTGGGTCGGAATAAATCGGTGAATTTTCAAATCGATGCTTTTAACTATAACCAATGGGGATTAGCTACCGGAAAAATTCTGGAGATCAGCAAAGATGTAGATATCATTAATGAACGACCTGTTTTTAAAGTACGCTGTGCTATAGATCAGGGGCATCTCGAACTTAAAAATGGTTTTAAAGGGAGTTTTAACAAAGGGATGACACTTAGCGCACGATTTCAACTTACGCAACGCACCTTGTATGAATTACTTTATGATAAGGTAGATGACTGGTTTAACCCATCGAGTCCCACTATAGCAGAAGTAGTGAATGTCGAATAAATGAATTGTGAAGTTGAGAAATACGAAAGCGATAAGCTAGACGATAGAGGTCTGGTGTAATGGTCGTCAAGTTGAACTTTTAATTGTCAGTCTGAGCGTATCGAAGACATCTGAATACTCAAATTTGAAAGCACTTCGACAAGCTCAGTGTGACATAGAATTTTAAATCTTATTCTTGACTAATCTAGATTGGAGATTGATAGTTCGAAGTAAAAAATATAAAATAATGAATATGAAAGTGATAAGTAAAAAACCCTGTTACACTCTTTAAAAACAGCGTTTTGTAAGTGAGACAAAAGATGCATAAGTCTCAACACTCACTACTCTTATCTCAATACTAAATAAATTATGGCTAAAACAAAAATAAAACAACACGATATCACTGATTGCGGTGCGGCTTGCCTGGCATCAATTTCGGCACATTATAAATTGCAACTGCCAATCGCACGTATTCGACAGTTTGCAAGTACCGATAAAAAAGGAACCAATGTATTGGGATTAATCGAAGCTGCCGATAAACTCGGGTTTGAAGCCAAAGGAGTACGTGGGGATCTGGATAGTTTGTTTAAAATCCCTAAACCTGCCATCGCTCACGTGATCGTGAATGAAAAATTACATCATTATGTAGTGATCTACGAAGTAACTAAAGAGCACATCAAAATAATGGATCCGGGAGATGGTAGGTTTCATAAAAAAACACATGAAGAATTTAATAAAGAATGGACAGGAGTATTGGTACTACTACTACCAAAAGAAGATTTTACAACAGGTAACGAAAAAGTATCGGTTTATAAACGATTCTGGTTTTTATTAAAACCGCATAAAGGAGTATTGACACAGGCTTTTGTTGGGGCAATCATCTATACCTTATTAGGGTTCTCTACCTCGATATACATCCAAAAACTCACTGATCATGTTTTTATGGGTACCAGTACCAAACTGCTTAATCTGTTAGGAATTGTTATGGTCACATTATTACTTTTAAAACTAATAGTAGGAGCATACAAAGATGTTTTCCTGATCAAAACCGGGCAACAGATCGATTCGCGACTCATTCTTGGGTATTATAAACACCTGTTAAAACTACCACAGCAATTTTTTGATACGATGCGGGTCGGAGAGATCATCTCCCGAATTAGTGATGCTGTAAAAATCAGAAACTTTATCAATGGAGTAGCCTTAAACCTAACCGTTAATATTCTAATCCTGATATTTTCTTTTGGATTGATGTTTACCTACTATTGGAAACTGGCGCTGATCATGCTGGCGATTATTCCAATATATGCGATCATATATGTAATTACGAATAAACTAAACAAGCGTACAGAACGAGGGATTATGGAAAAATCTGCAGATCTGGAGAGTCAGTTGGTAGAATCTCTAAACGCTGTAGGAACTATCAAAAGATTTGGTCTTGAAGGCTTTGCCAATATTAAAACAGAAACCCGCTTTATTGGGTTATTAAAAATAGGATACAAGTCTGCATTAAACAGTGTATTTTCTAACTCCAGTACCGGTACTATTGCACAATTATTTACCATCATCCTATTATGGAGTGGTTCTTTTTTTGTAATTCAAAAAGAAATTACTGCCGGAGAACTTATGGCTTTTTATGCGATTATAGGATATTTTACCAATCCTGTTGCCAGTTTAATCAGTGCTAATAAACAGATCCAAAATGCATTGATTGCAGCAGATCGTTTGTTTGAGATCATGGACCTGGAACGCGAAGAAGGGGAGCAGAAAATAAAACTCACAAAAGATAGCATTGGTGATATCAATTTCTCTAGTGTAGGGTTTAGATATGGCTCCAGAGTAGAGGTTTTTAAAGATTTTAATCTTGAGATTCAGACAGGGAAAATCACAGCCATTATCGGGGAGAGTGGTTCGGGAAAATCTACTCTGATGTCTTTACTACAAAATATCTACCCTATCCAGAAAGGACAAATATCTATAGGAAATCAGGATCTGAAACACATCGAGAATGGTAGTCTAAGAGATCTGGTAAGTGTGGTGCCACAAAAAATAGATCTATTTGCCGGTAATGTGATAGACAATATTGCAGTAGGAGAATTTGCTCCAGATATAGAGCGCATTATGGAAGTATGTAAAGCCATAGGTATTCTTGAATTTATAGAAAATCTGCCTAATAGCTTTGCTACATATCTGGGAGAAAACGGAGCTACCTTATCTGGAGGACAAAAACAACGTATTGCCATTGCCCGAGCATTATATAAAAATCCTGAAGTATTAGTCCTAGACGAAGCTACCTCATCACTGGATAGTACTTCTGAAAATTATATCCAGAAAGCAGTACAAAGTCTGCGCGATCAGGATAAAACCATCATCATTATTGCCCACCGATTAAGTACAGTGATTAATGCCGATAAAATTGTAGTACTCGAAAAAGGGAAAGTAGTAGAAGAAGGAAATCATGAAGTATTATATGCCCGACAGGAAAAATACTATGAACTATGGCAAAAACAAATGCCAGTAGTAGATCATATCCCTAAAATAAATGCTGTTGCATAGCGAAGATGGTTCGGTAAAATTTAATTGATAATTATGTTTTTAAAATGCTAAAAAACTTTTTAATCTAAAATACCTGGTTATGAAAAAAATAGAGCGTCAAATTGAAGTCATAGAACGATTAAATCGGTTGATACGATTAGGAAAAACAGGAACCCCTGATCAATTATCCGAAAAATTGGAAATCTCAAAAGCATCTTTGTTTCAGATTCTTAGAGTAATGAAACAACTTAATGCTCCTATTGTATTTGATATCGCATTACAGAGCTATGTCTATGAAGAATCTGTAAACTTTACTTATGGTTTTTATACCCGTAAACTTTATGGAGAAGAAGTACTAGAAGTATCTTCTTATAGTGCTCAAAGTATTATGATGCAAGTAGATTTTAAATATCCAAGTCTAAGAATAGTATAATAACATTTAAAAAATAAACTCATGGAAAATTATGATCCACAAAAAAACGAAAGCAACCTAACAGAGCACAAATTAGAAACCGATTTTTTACAACAAGAAATCAATGATCCAGAACTAAAACATGTGATATCTGATGTTATTTCCTACTCTGAAGAGTATGAAATCTATATAGATCATGATGATATGAACGATTGGATGTTGTAACAGGATTATAAATCGATTTACAACATGCAATCACATTAATCATTAAGCTATTTATTAATCAAAAAACAAACATTTATGAATATTATCATCAAGCAAATCGAAATGATCGAGAGAATTGACCGACTCATACGCCTACAAGCCACGGGAACTCCAGTAGAATTAGCATCGAGATTAGGGATCTCCAGAGCGCAAACCTATCGGATTATTGATATTATGAAAGAGCTAAATGCTCCTATCACTTATGATTTTACAATACAGAGTTTTGTATATGAAGAAAGCGTAGGTTTTAAATTTGGGTTTTATACAAAAGAACTCGATGCCACAGAGGTTAGGTCTGTTAACGGAGGAAATTCTTTTAAAAGATTACAATGCCTGGCCGCTATCATATAAAATGAAATCTCACAGATACAACCATAGACAAAAGGATTTATATCATTTATTTATAATACTTCCTATAATTTTAAATTGTTCAATATAGATAAACAGAAAAATCATGAAATCAATTCTATTACTAATTGTATATCATACTTATGTTTAACGCAACTATATAAATACACAAACCTAAATTTGGAGAGTAAAATGAAAAAATCTTTTGAATAAAAATCCTGGAAAATCAATTTTCCGGGATTTTTATATTTCACCCTTTCGACTTTATCATTTTAACGTGAATAATGGATAATAAAATTTCGTCAGTTTGAGTGCCAAATCTCTGATTTGGTGTATCGAAAACAAGAAAATTTATTTCTAAAAAGTACTTCTCGACACTAAATTCTTACAGAATTTCACTCGAAGTGAGATATCTGCTATTATACATTATTCACGTCATTTTAATAAATTTTATAAGAGCATCTCATAAAATGAGACCATCGCAAACTATCATTGTAGTGTAAAAGAGATAGCGTAGCTGTCTTTACAGCTATAACAACAAAATCATTAATCATTAAATCGTAAAAAATGAAAAATTTAAGTAACAAAGAGGCATTAGAAACCAATGGAGGATCAGCATTTCCTATTCCTAGTTGGTTACAACCTTTAGCAGATTATTTCTTTGGTGTACCAAAAGAAGAAAAGGAAAACTACACAAATTCAAATAATCACTAATTATAAAAAAATGAAAAAATTTTATTGATATCTGCTACTACACGTAAAATCATTTGCGAAGTTATCCCTGGTTTTTTTTAATATTCCAGCTACTTCGTTTACCCTATCATAATCATCGATAGTAAAAAAGAAAAGATCAAAAGAATTAGATCGTAAAAAAACGAACCATTTGGATTGATAACACATCAGTGTTTGCATTGTAAAAAAAGAGTCTTGTAGTAACAAGACTCTTTTTTGCTTTATGCCAAACAATAAATACTCTTTTTTCCTGAAAAAGTATTAAGAAATTATAGTATGTGTATTTCTGAAAACATCTTAATAACTATAGCCTGCTATCCTGAAAATAAATACTAGATCAGACTCTAAGAAACACGAATAGTAAGGTGCTTAATAGGTTTCGAACATGTCTTAATTAAAAATAATCATGAAAAAATGAAAAAAAAATATCAGTCTCACAAGATGAGACAGCCCCACAGTATCATTGTATTGTGAAAGGGAAACAACAAAACTTTTCACGACTGTTGCAACAACAAAAAACAGTTTACATATCAATTTGACGGAATAGATAGTGTAAGCATAAATTAAAAAAACATTAATCATTAAATCGTAAAAAATGAAAAATTTAAACAACTTAGAATTTCAAGAATTATCACAACAAGAGGCAATAGAAATCAATGGTGGATGCCCTTGGTGTCTTGCTGCTGGAGTTGCAATAGTAGGTGCATTCGTAGTAGGAGCAGCTGTAGGATTAGCTGTAGGTATAAGCAAAGGTATCAGAGAAGAGCTTGATAAAAAATAATAATTTATAAATAATATAATCATGAATACATTAAAATTAGAAAACGTAAACGTTCAAGAGTTAACTGTTTTAGAAACACAAAAAATTGATGGAGGAACTGTAGTGCCTTATGGTCCTATTGTAACCGCTATTACAGCAGCAGCAGCAGGTGGATACCTTGCAGGAAAAGAAATTGGTGAAGAAATAGGTCACTGGATTGGAAAAGCAATCAAATATTTCTCTGAATAAGAAATCAACTTTTTGAAAGCTAAATTATTTCCACACATAAATTATTTTGTGTGGGAATAATTTGCTTCATAATACCAAAAAAGAAGTTTGTAATACTAAAATTTTATAATTGATATGAAATCTAAAGTAATAACAAAATTTAAAACAATGCTTATATATATCATCATCATCATTGCATTTTTAGGTTTCTTAGGAGGCTTAAAATTAGGAAAAAAACTTGGCAATAAAGTAGGTAAAACAATTGCTATAGAGTATTTAAATAAATAATTTTTAAACTGAATATTATGGAATCAAAAGTATTAATACATATCACAAAAGAAATAGAAACAGTAGAAGACACAATACAGATAGAAGAATTTATTACTGATTTATTTGTGTATACCAAGCAAAAAGATAATGATGTTTTCTATAGGAAAGATGAGGATAAAATGTACACTGTAAATGAGATATCAAAAAATGTAACTTATATTTCACTAGATGAAAGGCAACAACAAATTGATCAATTTAGGAAGCTATTTTCTCAAATAGATATTCGTAAAAAAGAAGAAAAAGAAAGTAGAAAAATTTTTATTGAAGGTAAAGGCAATATGGTTGTACTATCTGGAGAGGTAAAAATATCTAAATTTCCCGACATTGAAAATACTGCAAACCTAGGAGCATACAAATTACTAAACAAATCAGCACTGGTAGATATTGATATAGAAAATAACGAAATCACTGATTATGCAGATATTAATGTTAATATTCAAGGAAAAAGAATAAAAAGTAAAACTGTGATAAAAAACATCGAGGTTTTAACCACCGATATTAATCGATATGATTATTTACTTAATTATTCGGTAAACTAACTCCCTAATCTTCTATGTGTATAGAAATCTATCTAAAAGAATCTTTGTGATTTTCGGATAATCTTATGAATCCTATGGTCGTTCGATCGTTCGGCTATCTGAAAATGCATTGCATTCACTCTATTGTATAACCGAAAAAACATTTTATTTTGGACCAAACGGTATTAAAAGTTCTTTTGCAACTTAAAAGAGAACTCTCGCTAGAAATTTCTAGTGAGAAATTAGAATCACTTTTGCTTAGTCATCAGGATTATCCCAGTATCTTTTCTTTTTCTGATACATTAAAAAAAATAGGTGTCGAAAATAAGGCAGGGAGAATCTCATCGGATCAATTACAGCAATTATCTCCTATTTTTCTAGCGTATTCTATAGAAGATGGCCTGGTAATCGTTACTAAAATTTCAAGTACCGAAATAAACTACTATAGTGGTAATAGTAATACCCTTATTGTAGAAAGTTTCGAGGGTTTCTTACAGAAATGGAATGGTATTGTACTTTTGATTGATACCGATGCTATTGTTGAGATGTCTAACGAAGATTTGACTCGTGAAAAACTAAAAAGAACGAAGCATTTTGGAGCTTTGTCTTTATTAGTTATTCTTATCACCTTATCGATAAAAAGTTATCATGGAGTATTTAATCTGTTTTTACTCACAAAATTAGCAGGAACTCTTATTAGTCTACTAATAGTATATACCGAGGTTAGCATCATACATAAATCTAAATTTTGTAAATCTAACGATCATATAAACTGCGAGGGTGTCTTAAATTCTGGGGCTTCCAAAATTTTTTCCTGGCTTTCTATGTCAGATTTAGGGTTATTATACTTTTCAGGAAGCTTTATAGCAGTTTGCATTGCCTCTATGACCTCTAATTTCAAGAGTGTTACTTTTTTGATAAGTATACTTTCCTTTTTTGCATTTCCATATATATTTTTCTCTATTTACTATCAATATAAAATAGTCAAGAAATGGTGCATGCTGTGCCTGGCAATCCAAGGGATATTTTTTATAGAAACCTTACTTTCTTCATATTTTCTTTTTAACAATAACTTCGAATCATCTATACAGGGGTTTCTCATACCTGGTATTTCTTTTTCACTCATCATCATTATATGGTCTTATCTGAAAAACCCTGTATATAAATATTTTCAATTTAAAGAAAGTATGTACAAATATGCAAGGCTAAAAAACAATCCCGAAGTTTTTACACTGCTACAAGAGAAAGAAAACCTTCTTAATACTTCTTTTACTGAAAATCATATCGTATTCGAAAATTCTAAGGATATTGATAAAAGAGCAGCTTTGGTCATAAATCCTTATTGTCATCTTTGCGCAAAGGAGTTCCAAAAAATCCTTGAAATCAATAAAACTTCTGAAGGTATCAATTTCTCGTTGATTTTTTCTGATACAGACAGCAATGAAATCTCACAATTTCTTATTGAACTGTATTATAAAATGACAAAATCAGAATTCTTATCCGTATTAAGTAAGTGGTTTGAACACAAGAATCTAAATACGCTAAAAGAAAAGTACGCTATAGAAATATCTGAAAAATCAAGAGCAACCTATGCCCAACACAAAAAATGGTGTACTCAGAATAATATTCTGCAAACTCCGCTTACTATTTTTAATAATAGAAAATTATCAAATCACTATACTATAGAAGACCTTATCACATTCTAATTGTATTTTCTATACTTTTTTTTAGAAAAAAATGTAGCGTCTCATAAGATGAGACATTCACCTCTTATCATTGTACTATCAAAAGGAAGTGAAAAGACTTATTACCATAAAACAACTATTAATCATAAAAACGTAAAAAATGAAAAATTTAGAAAAACTTGGAGTTCAATCGTTAAGTACCACTGAAACCAGAGAAATACAGGGAGGTATTTTTCCTCCAGGATTTTACACAAGTTTAATAACTGAGGCTGTTATCTTGATACATAACGTAAAAAAAGTAATCAAACAATTATAACAAATTACAAAAATTAAGCATCATGAAAAATCAAGTTATACCCCAGTACACATTATTATCAGCAAAAGAAATTACGACCATCAATGGTGGTTGCGGAGGAGAGGACATTGAGTGTCCAGAATTAGAGCTAATACAAGAAGTGTTAGACAATTTAAAACATCTGCTAGCAGTGCTCTAAACACTTTAGTATCATTAATAATCATCAATCTTAAAACAAAAATCATGAAAAATTTAAAATCATTCGAAGCATTAAACAACGCTCAATTAAGTACTATTAATGGTGGTCTGGTTATCCCAAACCTGGGAGATCTGGATACATTTCCGATTGTACCATTTGGTGATCCTAGAGAATGGGATAACTATTTCCCTAAAAAAGAAACTCCTGGTTTCTAAAACACTTTAATTTCATCAATCATCAATAACCATCAATCTTAAAACGAAATCGCATGAAAAGTTATAAAGCTGAATCCTTTCGGGAATTAAATGCATCAGAACTAATCATAATAGAAGGTGATGCTTTTTTTTCTGCAATTTCTACCTCTGATACACCAGGATTACCTGGCCTTGACCACCAATTTAATAAAGATTGGGGATGGGTCGGAAGCGGTCTCGGAGGTCAAAATACTAGCTTGTAAACTAATGAGTAAAGTTAGTGAGTTCATTTATTTTCTCCTATAATCTATTTGGTTATAGGAGAATTATGCTTCTAAGCTCTTCTTTACAAAAGAATATTCAATTCTATACATCTCTCAAAAACATACACCATGACAAACGAAAAAGAACTACTCTATAAAACCCTTGAAAATTTTAATGGAATGGGGAAAATTGAAGCTTATGATCTAACCCATAAGTTAGAAACCCTTTTGTTTTATGCATCTAATCCAATTAATGCCAAGGAACTTAAACAGCTGATAGTTTCTGATATGGATCATGATCATGAAATTGATCCTTTTCATTTTACCATCCTGCCAAATGGTAATTTTTGTGAGTTTGTAGGTTGCAATAATTGGATGCATGTTTATAAAGAAAACAAGAGAATATTACCCGATTGGCCAGTTTTTGAAACTTATTATTTTAAAACAAGATATGCTCCTTTAGAACTTAAAAAACTAACCAAAAAGAATCTTTTACAAGATGTAAAAGAAAAAAATGAAGATGAAAAAGTAAGAGTCTTTTTAAAGCAATATAATGTTTGTAAAAAGGATGTAGTGACCAATAGATTATTAATTTTAGAAGCATAACTTTTGGGGTAATTATAAAAGTCACTGTACATTTGTGGTCATGTATAGAAATCCCATTACATCTATAACTGTAGCCGAGGCATTGCGAAAAATGGAGCGCTATTGTGCCTACCAGGAACGTTGTCATAAAGATGTAGAGGATAAATTAAGGACGATGAAACTTATCCCAGAGGCTAAAGAAAAAATTATCCTACACCTTCTGGATCAAAATTTTCTTAATGAAGAACGTTTTGCCAAAGCCTTTGCCCGGGGGAAATTTAATATCAAAAAATGGGGTAAACAACGAATAGTACGTGAACTCAAATTTCGTAATATCTCACCCTACAATATAAAAACGGCACTTAAAGAAATACCCGAAAAAGAGTATTTTGAAGCTTTTCATAAGCTTGCCGAAAAAAAATACCACAGCATTACCGAGCAGAACAAAAACAAAAAACGCAAAAAACTAGTTGATTATCTTTTGTATCGAGGCTGGGAGACCACTCTTGTTTATGAAAAAGTAAATGAGCTATTTTCTGTGATTTAAAAAGGGGCAATATATCAATTTAAGAAATACTGCCCCCTTTAATAAAATTTCTATTTACTTAACAGAGCGATCGCTCTTTCTATACCACTATCTTTTTCATTAACAAAATCATCGTTCGAGAATAATGGAACCCTATTCTCTTCACCTGGACCAACCCCAATCGCTTCATAAACCTTTCCATTAGCATCACTATACACCTCATTAGACAATGCTATTGAAGCTCCGTTTGGTAAAGTGTGTACTAAAATATCTGAAAAAACTCCATTTGTATTATCACCAACTAATGTTACATAAGGTAAATCTTTCATACAAAGTGTAAAAACCTCTGCTGCACTTGCTGTTAAAGGGCTTGTTAATACTACTATATCCTCCTTATATTGAAAATCACCTTTGGGAGTCATAGATACCGATGTATTTTTAGTAAAACCGTCTCCTAATTTTGCTTTTTTAGAAAATGCAAGTCGTTCATGATCCAAAAATCGCGAAGCTATATTCACTGAAGCCATATCATATCCCCCACCATTAAAACGAACATCGATTATTAATTTAGAAACTGCCGCACCTTTAAGGTCATTCATTATTTTGTCTAATACCGAGTTTAATATTTCCATCTCATTTTTTGTGGTATCGCTATACCCTTCCATTCCCAAAATATTAATATATGCGATATCATTACCAATCATCCCCCAGACTATTTTTCCTTTTTCATCAGCTTTAAATTCATTACCTAAATACTTTGATGCTATAGTTTGTAATTTCTGGTTATATAGTGTATTATAATCTTCTCCAGATTCGATAATTAAGTTTCCGCTTAAACTTGAATTCAATCTAGAAATCAGATCAGGAGAACCTGCATTGATCGCAATATTATTATCCTCATCATCAATACCAACATGCCCATCTTTCAAAAGAAAAACTAACTCCCCTAGGGTATCATAAAAATTCTCTGAAGTTACTTGTTCTCTTAGGTTCTTGTATTGCGACCAGTTTACATTTCTTGTTTCAAAAAAAGCATAATAATCATTAAAAATATTCCAAAAATGATCAAAATTAATCTTTGGATCTTTAGTATTGGCAATCTGATCAGGGAGGCAAAACTCATTTTGATTTAATAACCTCTTAAACTCAATACTAGATGCGCTAAGCTCTGGAGCTCCTACTAATTTGTCAGGGCCAATTAGATCTAGCGGTATACCCCAGGATTCTTCTGGCACAAAATTATTTTCTATAATAGTGCATCCAACAGAATTTATACCATACAACACTTTTGTTGTGTCGGTAATCTCTACAACATACCCTTTATCTTCGGCTAACCAAAAGCCATTTATAGTTTTTTCTGGTTCAGGCTGGGATTGATCATCATCAGACTGACAAGCTGTAAACAAAATCACGGATAAGATTAAAAAACATCTCTTCAAGTTTTTAATACTGTTGTGTAAATTCATACTAATCAAATTTTTAAAAGTTACATTTCATTGACAAATAAAAAACCTATCGGTTGTATTAAAAACGATCGCAGTGAAGTACTTGCAAACATCAATTTATAAATAGACCGATATGCAATTAATTATTGCCAAAACTAGGTAGGGCTTATAAAATCGATGTCCGATATTATTAAAATTTAAGAATTCGAAACCTTTTTATTTTTAAACTTAAATTGATTAGGTATCAATCCAGTTTCTTTTTTGAACGAAATGTAAAATGTAGTCTTGAATTTAAATTCTGCTTCTAGTCCTATGATTAATAAACTATACTTAATAGTTTATTGACTTAAACTAGGATAACGATAAATACAATCTTTTTGAAGAACTGCATAAATTTCCAGAATATTTTTCAAAATCCAAATCGCCTAAATCATTATAAATGATAAACAGATACAAAATTTCAGTATGTCTCATATTTTGAGACTCTTGCTGCTTAAGTTTGAACCAGAAAATGATAAAAGCTAAAGAACTTATGAAAGAAGCTTTTGGGCAAACTAATCGCTAGAATACTAATTAGAATCATAAATCTGTAAATTATTTAACTATGAAAAATTTAAACGAATTGAAAGTAAGCGAACTAAGTCTTGAAGAAACTACTCAAATAGAAGGAGGAGGCCCCATTGGAGACTTAATTGATGATATTGTAGAAGTTGTAGAAACTGCTATTGAAGTGATTAAGAATTTAAAAAAATTCACCCCAACCTTGTAAACATGCTAAGAGATTTTTAATCAGATTCTTCTCTGTTATTAAACACCCTTAGAAAACAAAACCTTGGCAATGAGTAAAAACTCAGTAGTCGAGGTTTTGTTTATTTATATCATTTTAAGGACTCTATATCTCTTCTTTAGTGTATCCGTTTCTTTTATTCGTTCGCAGAACTGCCTTATTATTTTTATAATCGATCCACTTCTCTCCTCTGGTTTTTCGCATAAAATTATCCAGATATCGCATAAAAAACACGTTATAACAAGCTTTAGAAAACTGAACAACTCCCTGGGGCGCAGAACGAATACTCATAGAAAACCCCGGAGTTAAATACGTCATCTGATGCCAATATCCTTCTGGCATATACAATGTTTCGCCATGTTTTAAATTTGCAATATACCCTCTGGCATGTTGTAATGCAGGCCATTTTTCAAAATCCGGATTTGCATAATCTATTCCTTGATGAGATAGTAATGAATGTGGTAATTTGTATAAATATTTTGTTTCTGAAGGTGGAAATAATATACATTGTTTTTCTCCGTGAAAGTGAAAATGAAGAATATTAGCTAAATCTATATCATAATGCATAAAAACTTTAGAGCCACTACCTCCGAAAAACAAAAATGGTAGTTTTTTCATAAATTTTAATCCTATCTCCTCTGGATATCTAAAATCTTGTTGAAGCCGAGGTACTTCTTTCAGCAAATTATATAAAAAAATACGATAATTGGTAGGCCCTTGTTCAAGTAGAGTAAGATATGCTCCCATTCTCATACTAGTATGAGCTTCATTAAATTTACGCTCAGACGAAACAGGTCTGTCATCATACAAAGGAACGGTCTTATCACCTGCTATATCGTTAATATAAGAAAGATTCCATTTGGTATACGCTGGCCAATCTACAATTAACCGTTCGATTACAACCGGCTTTTGTAGTGTTACATATTTCTTAAGAAATTCCTCTTTGGTAATTGATTTTACCCTTGGTATTTGTTCTAAATTTAATTTCACTTACTAAAAATAAGCCCTAAAAATTAAGGCGATATCTGCCAAAAGTAGGTGATGGCAATATTATACTGATCTACATAAGCGTAGTCTGATGATAAAAAGATGCAGCTAAAAATATGTAAACGCTTATTAACCCTCAATAAGGGTTTTATCACGTTTCTATTTATCTGCTATCACTCCTTTAGCTTTTTCTTTTGCTGCTTGGTTTCTTTCGATAGTATGATCTGGTCTGGACCATTTAGGTTTTTCTCCCAGAGGTTCAAATACAGAATCTTCTGCTTCGACTGTTTCTGGTTGAGCCTTTTTAACAAATGGTTTTTGCGGATTAAGTCCTAATGTTTTAAACATCTCCATATCCTTATTTACATCTGGATTAGGGGTCGTTAATAACTTATCTCCTGCAAATATAGAATTTGCCCCGGCAAAGAAGCACATGGCTTGCCCTTCTCTACTCATTTCGGTCCGTCCTGCAGATAATCGTACTTGTGTTTTTGGCATTACGATTCTGGTAGTAGCTACCATTCTAATCATATCCCATATTGCTACGGGTTTTTCTTCTTCCATTGGTGTTCCTTCTACAGCAACCAATGCATTTATAGGTACTGATTCGGGTTGTGGGTTTAATTTTGATAATGCTGCCAACATTCCTGCTCTATCACTTACTTCTTCTCCCATACCAATAATACCACCACTACAGACAGTTACATTCGTTTTACGAACATTATCAATTGTTTTTAATCGATCTTCATAACCTCTTGTAGAGATTACTTCTTTATAGTATTCTTCTGAAGTATCTAAATTATGGTTATAGGCATATAATCCTGCCTCTGCTAATCGCTGAGCCTGATTTTCGGTAATCATACCTAATGTACAGCATACCTCCATATCAAGTTTATTGATCGTACGAACCATTTCGAGCACATTTTCAAATTCTGGCCCATCTTTAACATTACGCCAGGCAGCTCCCATACATACTCTAGAACTTCCCGAAGATTTTGCACGAAGTGCTTGTGCTTTTACCTGTTGTACGCTCATCAGGTCATTACCCTCGATATCGGTATGATATCTGGCCGCTTGTGGGCAATACCCACAATCTTCAGGACACCCTCCTGTTTTAATAGATAACAGGGTAGATACCTGTACGACATTGGGATCATGATATTCGCGATGAATAGTTGCTGCTTTATACAGTAAATCCATCATAGGTGTATTGTAAATATCAAGAATCTCTTGCTTGGTCCAATCGTGTCTAATAACGCTCATAAATCATCTAAATCTAAAAGTCAAATGTAAGAAAATCTGGTGTATTTGTATCAATTAATATGATAAACTCATATCACAAAAATTAATGCTTTATCTCTAAAAAACTCTCAAACAGTTCAAAAAACTTTTCGGGTTCTTCTAGATACGGGTTATGGCCACTTTTTTCAAACATTACAAACTTTGCCTTAGGCATATAGGTTTTATACTGTATTGCAAATTCTGGTGTTGATACACCATCATAACGGCCGGCAATGATTAAAGTCGGTGATTGTATTTTCTTTAACTCTCTTCTGAAATCTATATCTCCCATATCACCTGTAACATGAAAATCAGCATCTCTTCCAACAATGGTATAATACACATCAGAGTTCCATGAACGTTTTACATCTTTAGGGACAGGTTGCTTTAATTCTGTATTATGATAGTATATATATTTTGTTGGAAAATCCCCATATACTTTTGAAAATTCAGAATCACTCGATACAAACCCTTCTGATCGTAATGAGTCTACTACTTTCCATTTTTCTGGAAAGTGTGTCTTGGCATAATGATTATAGCTATCGCAATTTGCCTGCCACATTAATCCACTATGAAACCCATTAATTAATATCATCTTCTCTGTATATTGAGGATATTTTAGGGCATAAGCTTGAGCAACTACAGTACCATAAGAATGTCCTACTACTGTCCATTTAGACAACTGCAACGCTTTTCTAATACCTTCTAATGTTTCTACATCCCCTTGTATTGAATATTCCTTAATATCTTTGGCATCATCGGATAGGCCTCTCCCTAAACCATCAAAAAAAATTACTTGTCGATTTTTATGATATTTCCCAAAATTACCTTGCATATAATCATGAGAATTTCCGGGTCCTCCCGCAATAAATACTATTGGATTTCCTTTGCCTTTGGTTTCTACATTAATCTTGTATCCATTAATATTGATTAACTGAGACTCAAACTCACCATGAATAGTTTCTTGTGCCTGAGCTGAAAAAAGTAAGATAAGACTCCCTAAAAAAAGAGTGATTTGTGTTTTCATGTATTCTAAATCTTTTTAATGACTTGAGAACGTATACAACTATGCTTCAATATCAAAAATTTTATATTTCAAATATCGCAAAATTAAAGACGCTCGAGCAAAATACTAACGGCATTACCTCCAAAACCAACAGCATTTACTATCATTTTATTTAACTGCTTAGGAAACTTATCATATGCTACATAGGGTACCGGAATAAATTCCTGATGTTTTAGCATTAGTACTGCAAGCTCCAGACTCAAGATCCCGCTGGCACCAAAGGTATGTCCTATTTTCCATTTATTAGTTGTCAAAGCTGGTAATGAATCTTTAAAAACAGCTTTAATAGCATTATATTCTGCCAGATCTCCTTTTGCTGTACCCGGTGCATGCAATACAATAGCATCTACCTCATCTGCAAGGGTTTCGCCTAAAGCCAATTTCATGGATTTTTGAAAACAATCTGCCTCTGTAGATATCGATATATTATGCTTTAATGGTTCTGTAGCATAACCAATACCTCCTATTAAAGCCAAAGCATTTTCTTTTACTCCTTTTTCTAAACATGCAATAGCAGCACCTTCACCAAGAAACATAGAATTTCTTTTTTTATCCCAATTCATTGCTTGGCATGGATATGCCACCTTATCATTTGATGCGTATATCTTAAGGGCTTTCATTTGTGCAATCGTAAATGCCGTTAATGGGGCTTCGCTTCCGCCTACCAAAAATTGATCTGCCAAACCCGATTGCAACCAGGCAACACCATTAAGCACAGCATGTAGTGCTGTAGAACATGTAATCGAGTGACTTATTTCTGGTCCGGTGGTTTGTAAATCATGAGCAATCCATGATGAAATATTTCCAAGCGTAGTCGTAGGTGAACTTAATGTAGACGATTTACCGCTTTTGAGAAATTCCTGGTGGTATTTTTCAAAAAGCCCTGTTGCCCCACGAGAAGAACCGATGTTAATTCCAAAATTACGATCTTCATTCCATCCAGCATTTCTAACTGCTTGTCTGGCTGCAAAAACACCAAAAAGAACTGAGTCATCCAATGCCTCATAATGAGAACTCTCTGCTCTTAGTTCTTTTATTTTCTGTTTTACGTTTTGAGAAAGTAATGCAATCGGGGCTTGTTCTCCTTCAAAATCTTTAAAAGAGATATGATGTGATGGATCTTTATATGCTTTCCATATATCGCCAGAAGAAACTCCCAATGGAGATATAGAAGAAATTCCTGTTATTGATATTTTTTGTTGCAATTTTCAATTTTTGGCAAATGTACAGGTTTGTTCGATCTTGTTCAATAGTTATATCATTTATCATAAGATTTTAGTAACAAAAAACACATTTTAGATACTTATCTTTATAGGATATAATAATAAAAATTATGGAGGATCATATACAACAAAAAAGCTGGTTTGCCAGAAATTGGGGCTGGGCAGTTCCTGTGGGAGGCTGTCTTACTCTAATTGTTTTATTTTTTATTTTTTTAGGCTCTCTGATATTTGGTGTAAGTGAATTAATCACTGAATCTACTCCTTATCAGGATGCTCTTGTTAAAGTAAACGAAGATGAATATGTAGTAAATATCCTGGGAGAACCTATAGAGACTAATGGTATAATGAATGGTAGCCTTTCTTATAAAAATAACACAGGATCTGCAGATATATCAATTCCTATAAAAGGGCCAAAAGGTGAAGCACAATTATATGTTGTAGGTACTAAACAAAATGACCAATGGACGTACAAAGAAATGTATGTAATCATTGATGAAACCGATGAACAAATTGATTTATTAGGATATAAACAAAATGAATATGACAACGAAAACCCATAGTAATTTAGTAGTATTCGGAGTACCAGTACTTCTTATTTTGTTAGTGGTTTTGATCACCAAATCACAAATCTTCGCTTCAAATACCGGTGCATTATCAATTGGGATCACTCTTGATCTACTTTTTACGATACCTATTGTTTATTTTGTATTAATCAAAAAGAAAAATATTCCTAAAACTACTATCGTTCCTTTTTTTATTCTAGGAATGGTTATCGCTTCTTATATTATTCCGCAAGAACATCAGTCTACACTAAATTGGGCAAAAAACTGGATTTTTCCTTTTGTAGAGCTGGGTGTAGGTGTTTTTGTATTTTATAAAGTTCGCCAAACCATAAAACGATATAAAGCAAATGCAAAACAAGAGTTAGATTTTTTCTCTGCATTAAAGGAAACCTGTGGTGAAATTGCACCTGGTAAAATTGCAATATTTCTTACTATGGAGCTTGCGGTATTCTATTATGGATTCGTATCCTGGAAAAAGAGAATCCTAGCAGAAAATGAATTTACCTATCATAAAAATAGCGGAACCATTTCTTTATTAGCGGCACTTATCATAATCATTGGTGTCGAAACCTATGTGCTACATGTTCTTTTATTAAAATGGAGCGTAATTGCGGCCTGGATTGCAAGTATATTAAGTGTATACTCTAGTATCCAGATCTTTGGTTTTTTAAAATCTATTATTAAAAGACCCACCACCATAGAAGGTGATATTTTACATCTACGTTATGGTATCCTTAGTGAAACTACAATAGACATTAACAATATTGCATCTATCGAAATTACAAACAAAGAAATCGAAATCGATACTAAGACTATCAAATTATCTCCACTTGGCGAGTTAGAAAATCATAATATGCTAATCACTTTGAAAAAAGAAAATATGTTTTCTGGACTTTATGGAATGAAAAAGACATATACAACGATAGCATTTTTCATTGACGATAAAGAGAGGTTAAAAAAAATGTTAGAAAGCAATATCTTACATTCCACAAGCAAATAAATCATCTATTTTTTATCTACTCTGTCTCAATCATTTTATCAATTTTAGAGATTCTAAAACACTAGTATATACAGACATATATTGCTTGTTATTTACATCAGATCCTTGTAAACTTAAGGAATATTTATAATTACCAATTACAGTAAATATTGTGTGACATGTGCCGTAGTCAGTTGGGTAGGTAATCCAGCATGCTCTATTCCCCAATAGTTCGGTTTCTTTTTTAATAGTTATTTTAAAAAGAGGTAACCCTGTAATTTCGTGAAATTCAATCCATAAATTAACAAAATCTTTCATTTCTTGTTCTAATGTTTTTGTTTGGCCTCCTAAGTTTTCAATTTCAAATGCGATAACAACAAACTCTTTTGAAAATTTATCTCTATTATTTTTTTCATATTCTGGACTATACAGGTATATAAAATTGATAGATTTATTCGAACCTTCATATATAGAATTTGTTTCAAGTAACCAATCTTTTGGGTTTTTAAATTCGATATTGAAATCTGGAATTTCATGTTTTTTATACTCTTGAGCAATCGTATTTTGTGATACCGCAATAAATGTTATTAGTATATATAACTTAATATAATCCATTTATTTTTTTGTATTAAAGTTTTCCTTCCCTTTAATTGTTTGTGCTGAGTTTCGGCAAGGACAATTTCATTAGAATTTGAAATTTTGTTTAGCGTAGTTTCAAAACTAAGAATAGTGTTTATGTTTTTACACCCTGAAAACAGGGTTATTGTACCAAGTATGGATAACAAAAGGATGTACAACTATAAAAACTAAAGGAATTCTTTAATTTTAATAATAGGTTTAACAATTCAATATCTAAACACTCTCTAATAACTCGACAATAGTAGCATACACTTTCTGTAACTGTTCCTGGGTAATTACATACGGGGGCAGAACATATACTGTACTTCCTAGTGGTCTTAATGCTACACCATTTTTCATGAAATGGTCAAATATCTCATATCGTTTTTTACCATAACGATCCATCTCGATATCCAGATCCAGAGCGTAAATCACTCCTGTCTGCCTGGTTCTTTTAACTTTTGGGTGGTTTTTGATTTTAGTATCAAAATCCTTGTGAGACATTGTTATTCTGTTAATACTATTTTGGATTTCTTCACTTTCTAACAGCTCTATCGCCGCAAGGGCTACTGAACAAGCGATAGGATTGGCAGAATAGGTATGCGCATGAAAAAAAGCTTTACCAATAGAATCATCAAGAAAGGCATCATAGATTTCCTGGGTACAGCTTGTTACTGCCATAGGTACGAATCCTGCTGTTAAAGATTTAGACATCGAAATAATATCTGGTTTGGTTTCTATATGATCAGAAGCAAATGTTTTTCCGGTTTTTCCAAAACCTGTCATTACCTCATCTGCAATGGTAATAATAGTATTGTCTTTACAGATAGTAAGAATTTGATCCAGAT
This sequence comes from Aquimarina spinulae, assembly GCF_943373825.1. NCBI lineage: Bacteria > Pseudomonadati > Bacteroidota > Flavobacteriia > Flavobacteriales > Flavobacteriaceae > Aquimarina > Aquimarina spinulae. The sequence continues at coordinate 2,239,762 of NZ_CALSBP010000002.1, forward strand.
ATCTCGCTTCGTACATATGCATTGCATTGGCTCCCTGTACCAGTGGCTCATATATAAAAGCAGCTACTTCATGAGTTGCAATACATTCTTGTAATTCTTTTATAACACTATCAATATTTTCAAAATTTGGAGTAGGAATACGTTTAACATTTATAAAAAAATCTTCAAAAGGGCCATTATAAACCGATAATCCCGAGGCAGACATCGCTCCAAAAGTATCCCCATGAAAACCATCTTCAAAAGCGATAATTGTGTTTCTTTTTTCACCTCTATTAAAATGGTATTGTAGTGCCATTTTAATTCCTACTTCATTGGCAGTAGAACCATTATCTGAAAAGAATATCTTTTCCTGATTATCTGGTAATATTTTGATTAATTCTTCAGATAATTTTATAGCAGGCTCATGTGTAAAACCTGCAAATACAATCTGATCCAGCTGCTGCATCTGATGTTTCACTTTCCCTAAAATATAATCATTGCAATGACCATACATAGCAGTATACCAGGATGCAATCCCATCAATATATATATTCTCATCTTCATCATAAAGCAAAGCTCCTTTTGCTTTTATAATTGGTAATGCTTCGGGATGTATTTTATGCTGGGTGAGTGGATGCCAAAGATGTTTTTTATCTCTTTCTTTTAAAGTCATATAGGTGTCGCTTCCGCGGAAGCGAATATTTTTTAGTGAATATTAAAGTGATTTTAATTGATCTCTAAACAGTTCTGCATATTCTGAAACTACCATTTTATCAAAATAAGGTTCATTGCCAATTCTTCCTATAACTGAGGCTCCTGTCATTTTTTTTATGATACTTTCGGTAGTTTTATGTGCTGCCCCATTAAAAATAATAGACACGTTAAATCCTTTTTCTTTTAAAATCTGGATGGTCATTAAGGTATGATTAATACTTCCTAAATAATGCCTAGAAACTACGATAACGTGGTAATCAGAGTGTATTAGATCCAGGATTGTATTGTTATCATTTAATGGCACCAATAATCCTCCGGCACCTTCAATAACCAAATCATTATTGGTTTTGGGGAGTGTTATTTTATTGATTTCAATAGAAACCTGATCAATTTCTGCTGCAGCATGCGGGCTCATCGGGGTTTTTAAGGCATAGCTATTGCTGTGAAACTTAGATTTCGAATTAGACACCAATTCTTGTACTTTATCGGTATCCGAATATTCTAAATCTCCTGCCTGTATTGGTTTAAAGTAATCAGCCTGCAGTGCCTCGACCACAATTGCCGAGGTTATAGTTTTACCTACTTCTGTACCTATCCCTGTAACGAATATCTTTTTATTCATTTTAAGTAAAATATGTGATTACAGTTCTCACATCTATATTTTGTTTTTTGATTAATTGGTAACATAAACAATAGAAGAAGAACTAAACTTTTAATGCTATCGATTGTTGAATCCAGAACTATTTTTTCTCCATTACATTTTGGGCAACAAATAGATTCTCCCTGATCATCTATAGCATATTCTTGTATACTTTCTATAATCTGCAGTGCTTTCTGTTCGTCTTCTGCTTTTACTCTCAATTTAACGCCTCCGATGGCGTTACTAACCAAAGGATCTGTATCAATAGTATGCATATCCATAGTAAAAACCTGGATTCCTTCTGATTCTATTCTTCCTTTGATGATCAATGCTTCTGCCGAATATTGAAAAACAGCGACAGTTTTAAATGTTTCGCTCATATGCATACAAAAGTAGCAAGTAGTTCTAAGACTTCCGAGATTTCTTCTTTAGAATTATAAGAATGTAAACAAAAGCGCAATCGTTCTTTACCTTGTGACACGGTAGGTGACAAAATTGGCTTGACATCAAATCCTTTTTTCTGGATCTCGTTTGCTACTTTTTTTACGTTTTCATTACCCGAAATAATACAGCAATGTATTGCAGAATCACTTTTAATAAATCTTGATGTTAGATGTTTGGATTCAAGCTCTTGGGTAAAAAAAGTAATATTTTCGATAAGTTTTTTAATTTCAGGTGTACGTTGAAGTTCTTCATACGCCATTTGGATTGTTGCGATAGAGTGTGGTGGTAATCCGGTGGTGTATATAAAACTCCTACAAAAGTTGACTAAGTATGTTTTTAGATCCTTTGATCCTAAAATAACCGCTCCATGGCAACCCAAAGCCTTACCAAAGGTATTGATCCTTGCAAAAACCTGATTTTCTACTCCTAATTTCTGAAGTAGCCCCACACCATAATCACCAAATACGCCAGTCGCATGCGCTTCATCTACAATAAGGTGATAATTATATTTTTGGCAAAATGCTATTAAAGATTTTAAGTCTGGACAATCTCCATCCATCGAAAAAACCGACTCTGTAACGATATATATTTCTTGATCACTTCTCTCTTTTTGATTTCGCTCAATCTGAAACTTTAGATCTTCTATATCGTTGTGTTTAAACTTATATGATTTTGCATTACTCATCTGCATCCCATCTCTAATGGAGGCGTGTATTAGTTCATCATAAAAAATAATATCTCCTCGTTGAGGTACAGAAGAAAAAAAGCCAACATTAGCATCATATCCAGAATTAAAAATCAAAGCTTCTTCAGAGTTATGAAAATCTGCAAGCATTTTTTCTGCTTCTACATATAATTTATGATTTCCAGAAAGCAAACGAGAACCTGTCGCTCCGTTTTTTTGTATTGTTTTTTCAATCAATAATCGATGTGTCCCATTAAAAATTTCCTTTGATGATGTAAACCCCAGGTAATCATTAGACGAGAAATCGATGAGAATCTTTTGTTCAGAGAGTTTACGAAGAGCATTACTCTTTTCTCTATTCTTAAATTTTTTATGAAGCTTTTCTGGAAATAGCATAATAATTTCAAAAATAAAACAAATACTTCTTACAAGCAGTCAGGTTTTTAATGAATACTAATTTGACTATAAAACTACTGTTTTATTCATTCTGTTTTGGCTTAATATAATATCTCATGAAACTTCTATAGTATTTGAATACATATCAACTACAGTTGGGGTGAATCTTGAAGAAGATAAGTTTCCTCAATTGATAGTTTTCGTAGGTTGTTGGCTTATTTCTAATCTGAAAAATGAAAATGATTATATGTTTGTAAGACGTATAGTATCAACAGGTTTTGATTTTATTGATTTTGAATTGGCTGGTAGAGAAATTTTGACTAATGAATATCCTGATCATAAAGATATAATGAAGTGATTTAAACTTTTTAATAACGAATTGAAAAAAAATTAAATCACTTCATTAAGAAAATTCACCAGAAACTAAAAACACCTAATTATTAAGCATTTGTTCTATGTTTAATTACGTGCTCTTTTAGGGTAAGGAGGTCGTACTTGCTTTTTAGGAGGATTGTTTTGTAACTCCTTTAATACTATTTCAATTGCTTTTTCTAGTTGAGGGTCATTTCCTTTAATAACTTCTGAAGGTAATTGCTCAACTTCAATATCTGGAGCGACTCCCACATTTTCTACTATAAACCCATCTTCTGTCCAGATGGCAACATTAGGAGCAGTTACACTAGCGCCATCAATAAATTCTGGAAATCCTAATATCCCAACTAAACCTCCCCAGGTTCGCTTACCGACAAGTTGGCCTACCTTAAATTTTCTGAACATCCAAGGCAACATATCACCTCCAGATCCTGCAGTTTCATCAATAAGCATGACTTTAGGGCCTTGAATAGAAGCGCTTGGAGTTTTCAGATCTTTACCATATCTAAAATTCCAATGAGATTGATATGGGTTTAATAATAAATTAATATAATAGTCAGCTATCTGACCTCCACCATTGAATCGTTCGTCGATAATGATAGCTTTTTTATTGGCTTGAGGAAAAAAGTATCTTTTAAAATATTCATGTCCAGCTGTTGCTGTATTTGGCACATATACATAGGCAACCTGTCCATTAGTGGCTTCGTGAACTTTTTTTAGATTACCCTCAACCCAATCCCGATTTCTTAATCTGTATTCGCTTGTTATTGGGGTTGTTTTAATCACTCTAGAGTCTTTATTGTCTGAGTTTGGCCCTACAGTTAGCTCAATTATTTTGTCTGCTGTGTTTTCAAAAAAGCTAAATAAATTATCATTACTATTTATATTCTTTCCGTTTACAGCTAGTAAATAATCTCCTTCTTTAACTTGAACACCAGGTTCTGTTAAAGGAGATCTAAGTTCTGGATTCCAGTTGAGGCCGCCATATATTTTTTTAAATCGATATCTGTTATTGACAATTTCATAATCTGCTCCCAGAAGTCCCCCAGGTATTTGTTTAGGGATATTCAATCGATCTCCTCTTCCTTGTAGACGATGGTGTCCTACAGATAATTCACTACACATCCATTGGATTACTCGATTTAAATCATTTCTAGAAGACAAATGTGGTAAAAACTGTGAGTATTTCTCTTTCATGCCTTTCCAGTCTGATCCGTGCATGCCTGGATCATAGAAATAATCTCTATTGATTCGCCATGCTTCCTCAAAAATGTTCTCCCATTCCTTAGTAGGGTTTATTTTTACCTGAATATCATTGATGTTTAAAACACCTTTGCCATTTTTTGGTTTTTTGCCAGTTTCGGCAACCCCCCATTTATTACCTTTATTGTAAAGCATTTTTTTACCATCAGAAGAAATTACGTAATTATCTAATTCCATAACTTCTTCATCTTTTCTTTCTTTTAGGTCATATTGATGTAGTTTTGAGGGCTCTTCAGAATCATTATTATTAAATGATATGTATAATATTTTATCATCTTCTCCTGAATTTAAATCATAATAATTTCCGCCTTTTATAGGGAGATCAATAATTCTATTTTGAATTCCATCAATATCTATCTGTAAAGGTTCTTTAGGATTGTTCTTTTCTTTTTCTGAGTCTTTTTTATCTTTAGTAGATTCTTCTTTCTCATCTTTTTTTGGTTTTTCTTCATCACTTTCTTTTGCAAATGGCGAGATGATATCTTTTTTCAGCGTTGCTAAATAAATTGAATTCGTCAGAGACATATCTTGGTTTGATTGATCAAACCAGTTAACTACAGGGCCGGCATCTGTTGAAGCGAAAAAATACAAGTATTTCCCACCGGGATCAAAAACAGGGTTACTGGCATTACTTAATCCATCAGATACTGGATAAGATTTAGAATCTTTAATGGAATAAAGGAATACTTGTTCGAAATTACTGTCAATTATTTTAGAGTATACAATCCAATTAGAGTCTGAAGACCAATCTCCAAATAGATTTCTGAATGCGCCGGGAAAATAGTATTCGTCATTAGCTATTTTAGTAATTTTTTTTGAGGCGATATCTAAAATGTATAGGTTTCGGCCATTATCTGAAAAACTAATTTTTTTACTATCAGGTGACCAAGTAGTATGCGCATAAAACCCTGTTCCTGATAATTTATATTTCTTAGGTTCTCCTTTTCCATCTTGAGGTTTGATATATAACTCATATTCACCAGAAGCATCAGAGAAATATGCGATTTGTTTACCATCAGGTGACCAAGCTGGATATTTTTCATGATCACCGGGACTTAATGTAATATTTCTAGAGTTTCCTTTATTTTCAGGTACAGTAATGATTTCGCCTCTATAATCAAATACGACTCTTTTTCCTGAAGGTGATATATCTGCAGAACGAATATATCTATTTCCTTTAATGTAGCGTTCACGTAGCTCTAATAAATCTGTAGCAATACCGATCTTTAGCTTGGTTGATTTTTGTTGTACAATATTATATAAATGAAGATACCCCGCTTGTTCAAAAATAATTTTATCAGAACCAAGTTTAGCATTTGTTATTGGGAAATCATTAAATTGTGTAAGTTGATTTATTGCTTTAGATGTGGTATTATAGGAAAATAGATTAAACTCTCCATTTCTATCGCTTAAGAAAAATACTCTATCTCCTTTCCACATAGGTTGCACATCATTGCTACCTCCTTTTGGTTGAGGAATCTTAACAATAGATTTATCATTGAAAGAGAATAACCAAATATTGGCAGTTGTTCCTCCACGGTAATTTTTCCATTGATGAAACCGCCCACGAATTGGGGTATAAGCCATATTTTTACCGTCTGGAGAATATGTTGCATGCCAAGCATTAGGAATCTCTAATTCTTTAGGAAAACCACCATCAATAGAAACTTGATACAATTTTGAGTACCTATTGGTATGAACTGCTCTTTGTGAATTGAATAAAACTGATTTTCCATCAGGAGAAAAACCAAGCGTAAAATCTCGAACAGGATGCCAAGTAAGCCTTTTTGGTATCCCTCCATTTGTTGGAATGATAAAAACATCTATGTTACCATCATATTCAGCGCTGAATGCTATAGATTGCCCATCAGGAGAAAAGACAGGATTGGATTCAATACCTTTATCTATGGTAAGTCTTTTTGGTTCTGATCCATCTAAATTGGCAACCCACAAATCATCTGCATATATAAATGCAATATGATTTTTTCCTATGGCAGGCTGCATCATCATTCTTGTATCTATTGGATCGATAGAGAATAATTGAAATGGAATAAAAAATAAAATAAATAGAATAAAAGTAAGTGCCGAATTTAGTTTTTTCATGATTTATATGATAAATAATTTTGAATATAAAAACCCCTGTGAAAATACAGTTTTTATGGAAAAAGTTTGTTAATCAAATTCTAAATTCCTAAAAACATTATTTGTTATAAAGATTGTAAAATCGATACTTTCAAGGAATGTTATTGTTTACTAAATGAAGAGAATTGTTTTCAATACGATTATCTAGTTTTTGCTTTAGCTTTCTCGAAACCATGTTTCAAAGGTACCACGAGGTTTTAGAAATTAAAAAATAGGTTTTTTTAATAAAAAATTATCGTTTATCAATAATTTTTATATATTTGTTATCGTTAAACGATAATAAAAATGGAAACAAAACAAGTTTTAAATGCAATGAAAGTAATATCCTGGGTTATATTCATTGGTTTATGTATTAAGTTGGGAGCAATACTTATTTCGAGTACACTAAGTCTTTTTGTAAATGAAGAAGCTGCAAAGAATCTATATCTAGGTTTAGATTTATCAAACCTTTATAACTTTTCTATTCAGTATTATATCATGGTTCTATCACTAATTGTTTCCATACTGGCCTTTAAGGCTTATATGTTTTATTTAGTAATTAAAATTTTTTCAAAGATTGATTTTGACAAACCATTTACTCTTGCTATAGCACATCTAATTTCCAGCATTAGTTACGTTTCATTATGGATAGGTTTATTAGCATATTTTGCAACCAGATATAGCAAAAGGTTATTAAAAAAAGGGGTTGTTTTTGAACACGATTTCGGAAGCTCAGAATTCCTCTTTATGGCAGGAATTATATTCATCATTGCATTGATCTTCAAACGAGGAGTTGAAATTCAGTCAGAAAACGAATTAACAATATAATTATGAAAATGTTCGGAAAAAAATCATTATCGACTCTATTATTTTATTTGACTAGAGTGACTACTATTGGGTACGGGATTTTTCTATTATTTATTGTATTTGCCATGATGAGTAATTCTTTTCTGAATATCTCTGATCATAATTTTCAGATTAAAATTCCTTTTACCGATTCGGTAATAAAGGGAGCATATGAAATCAATACATTTGTGTCAATTATTATGTTTTTCTTATTTTATGTATCATTTTTTTATGTCTTATCACTTGTTTTTAAGACTTTTAAAGCAGAAATTCTATTCTCAAAAAATGCAATACAGTATTTAACTTATTTCACAATTATAAATTTATTCTTTCCCATACTATATGGCGGTATTCAGTTACTTATTTTTCAAGGTGGAAATTTTAATGACCTCTATGCAGTGTTTTTACATATCATACTAGGTATTTTTGCTCTTTTTATTGCAACTATATTTAAACAAGGAGTTCAACTACAGGAAGAAAACGAACTAACAATATAACTATGCCAATACTTGTAAATCTAGATGTGATGCTTGTTAAGCGAAAAATGAAGAGTAAAGAATTGGCAGAAAAAATTGGCATTACCACTGCTAATCTCTCGATACTTAAATCCGGAAAAGCGAAAGCTATACGTTTTTCGACACTAGAAGCCATTTGTAAGGTTTTAGATTGTCAACCATCCGATATTTTAGAATATACCGAGGAATAAATTTATCTCTAGAATTAAGTAATCTCAATTTTCTAAACCACTTATTATAGACAATGATCATATATCATTGCCTAAGTAAACTATTGTCTAACCTTAAATCGAAACAGAAATGAAAAAGATTAAAAAATGGAAATTATTCCTACTTTATCCAATATTAGGAATACTTACCTTAATTCTCATGATTATAATTTACAAACTAAATCAAAGTACTGTTATATTAACCAAGAATGGTATTTACAAAACACTTCAGGTTCCTGTAAAATCTAAATTCATTGATTTTAACGCTAATTTGGCTGGAGTTGCCGATGCCTCAACGTTTGATGATGATTTTATTGAAGGCCCAATTGTTACCTATCAAAAAGACAATACCATATCTGTAGATTGGTACCAAAATAATGAAACACATCATAAAACGTATGATTCTACTATTAAAAACTTCTCTATTGACACCAAAAAACAAATTCTGAATTTCTCTCTACCAGAAATTAAAGTCCCCGCTACAGAAATTACTACTACTCCTGATAAGATTGCCTTTATTAGTGACATTCATGGAGATTATGAATATATGGATACTCTTTTAAAAAACCTTAAAGTTATTGATTCTCTTGGTAATTGGTGTTTTGGAGAAAACCATTTGGTTATTGCAGGCGATATGGTTGATCGTGGAACTAAAGTAAGTACAGTACTCTGGAAAACAGTTCAGCTTTCGGAACAGGCAGAATTAGCTGGAGGAATGGTTCATTATCTACTCGGAAATCATGAACAGTATATTCTAAGAGGTAATTTCAGTCGTGTAAATCCTGCTAATTTGTTTGCCATTCAGCAGATGATGTCTTTTAAAGATGCTTTTTCTAATAAAACATATTTAGGGCAATGGTTAAGAACACGACCAATACTACTAAAAATCGGAACAACCTTAATTACTCATGGAGGAATTAGTCCCGAAACCGCAGCAAAAAAATATACTATTAAGCAAATAAATCAAGCTATTGGGGAGTATTGGGATAACAAACCTATTGATGAAAATCTTAAGGAAATTATATTAGGAAAAACAGGAGTAACTCAATATAGAGGCTACATAAGAAAAAACGATGAAATTAAAAAATCTTCAAAAAAAGAAGTAGAAGAGATTCTTAAAGTTTATAATGCATCTCATATAATTGTCGGGCATACTAATGTACCAACTATTAAACCTCTTTATGATGGGAGTATATACAACATTAATGCCATTGAAACATCTCCGCAGGCATTAGTATTTGAAAACGGAATCCCGAAAATTATGAATACCGGAATTATAAAAGAAGAAAAAACACCACAAGTATATTCAAGGGATTTTTCTTTTTTCGAAGCAAATGATTTGAAGATGGTAGCATTAACAATCAGAAATATTGTTAAACTTTCTAGTATACCCCATCCTTATTAAAAAGTTATCTGAAAAGAATTATAATTAATACCTATATTTGAGTTTCATCATCATTTCACACATAAATCATAAGCCAATCATAATGAAACTAGTACAGTTATTAATTGTAATACTATGTGTTCAATTCAACTTCTCTCAATCAAAAAACCAGTATCATATATCTTTTGAAAATGCTGTTCATCACGAAGCTAAAATACAAGCTACATTTTCTGACCTAAAAACAGAGACTATTTCTTTGCGAATGAGTAGAACATCACCCGGGAGATATGCTCTACATGAATTTGCCAAGAATATATATGACGTAAAGATTACAGACAGTCAAGGTAAAAAAGTTAAGGTAACCCGCCCTAACCCTCATCAATGGGATGTTTCTGGTCATGATGGCACCATTAAAGTATCCTATATTCTATTTGCAGATCGTGGAGATGGGACGTATTCTCAAATTGATGAAACCCATGCACACCTCAATATTCCTGCTACTTTTATGTTTGCTCCTGCTCTTAAAGATAGAGCTGTCGAAGTGACTTTTGATACTAGAAAAGATCTAAACTGGAAGATTGCCACGCAACTTTTTCCTGTTGGAAACAATAAATATACCGCACCTAATCTACAGTATTTTATGGATAGTCCTGTAGAAATTAGCAATCACTCGCTAAAAGCATTTACCGTTCAATCTGAAGGTTCAGAATACACCATACAATTTGCATTACACCACTTAGGGACCGAAGAAGAAGCTAATACTTATTTTGAAAAAGTCAAAAAAGTAGTACTGCAAGAGAAAGAAGTGTTTGGAGAATATCCAAAATTTGACAACGGAACCTATACTTTTTTGGCCTGTTATATGCCGAATGTATCTGGTGATGGTATGGAACACAGAAACTCTACTATCCTGACCAGTACTCGTAGTCTTGCAAAGGAGGGAATGGACAGAAACATAGGAACTGTTTCTCATGAGTTTTTTCATGCCTGGAATGTAGAACGTATACGACCAAAAACATTAGAGCCTTTCGATTTTGAAAAAGCCAATATGTCTGGAGAATTATGGTTTGCAGAAGGATTTACCAGTTATTATACGGGATTAATTTTATGCAGAGCAGGTATTATAAGTCAGGAACAATATATACAAGGGTTAGCAAGGTCTTTTAATTATGTATGGAACTCTCCTGCCAGAGTGTATTTTAATCCTACAGAGATGAGCTACCAAGCTCCTTTTGTAGATGCAGCAACATCTGTAGATCCTGTAAACAGAGGAAATACATTTATATCATATTACTCTTATGGCAGTATGCTAGGGTTAGCTCTGGATTTATCCTTAAGAAACTATAAGGATAGCCTTAATCTTGATGACTACATGAAGCTTGTTTGGCAAAAATATGGAAAAACCGAAATCCCGTATACAGAAGAGCATCTGTTAACCACACTGCGCGAATATGCAGGAGAGTCGTTTGCCAATGATTTCTTTACTAAATATATCAGTAATAGCAAGGTTCCTGATTATAAAACTCTATTTGTTAGTTTTGGAATTTCAATGGTTAATAATCCTAAAAAGGTCTACTTTGCAGGAGTGCCTGTAAAGTTTAAAAACAACGATGCTTTTATCTCTGATTACCCCAAAAAGGATTCTCCTGCTTATATAACGGGATTAGATAAAGATGATGTTATTCTAACGATAAATGAAGATGCTGTTGCAGATGAAAAACAATTATCTGAGGTACTAAAAAAATACACTCCTGGCGAAAAGGTAACGATAACCTACAAAAGGTTAGGTAAAAAAGTAAAAGCTAAAATGACTTTTACTGCACACCCAGATATTGAAACCAAATTATTACAAAACGCTAGTAAAGAAGCCCTAAATAAACGTGAGAACTGGTTAAAAGCTAAATAATACACAATGAATATAACGTACACTGTTATTAGTTCTGAAGTAGAATTGCAACAAATTTTAGTACTTCAGCGTGATAATCTACCGATTTCAATTTCTCAAACAGAAAAAGAAGCAGAGGGTTTTGTTTCTGTGCAACATGATCTTGATATTCTAAGAAAAATGAATAGCAAACAACCTCATATCATTGCTAAGGATGGTGATAAAGTGGTTGGGTATGCATTGTGTATGTTAAAAGATTTTAAGGATGAAATAGAACTCCTAAAACCTATGTTTTCTATCATCGAAAACCACTTAGACCCTTCGATATCCTATGTAATAATGGGGCAAGTATGTATTGATAAAGCCTATCGTAAACAAGGAATTTTTAGAGGTTTGTATCAAACCATGAAAACCGAATTACAAGACAAATATAATCTCCTAATCACCGAAGTAGCATCAAATAATTTGCGTTCTTTACAAGCGCATTATGCCATCGGTTTTAAAACATTAATCACTCATGAGTCTGATGGTATAGAGTGGCATCTTATTCGTTGGAACTGGGCATAATACTAGATGCTCTTGTATTCTCTAAACCATACCCCAAGTCTTTTCCTTTTTGTATTCTAGGAACCCCTTTGGTCATCCATTTAGGAGCAGGCTCACCTTTTAAATAATAATCAAAAAACTGCATCATTCTAATAGAAAGGTCCTGCTTGTTTTTTACTTTTTTCAGATTATGAGCTTCCTCATTATACACTAGTAGCCATACCGGTTTTTGTAATCTACGCATTCCCATAAACATTTCTATACCTTGATAATAAGGTACTGCCCCATCGTTATCATTATGCATCATTAGTAAGGGAGTTTCTATTTTAGGGATACCAAAAAGTGGTGAGTTTTCAATATAAAGATCAAATCCATCCCATAGATTTTTACCTAGCCTACTTTGAGTTCTTTCGTATTGAAATGCTCTACTCAATCCCGATTTCCACCTGATTCCTCCATAAGCAGAAGTCATATTACTCACAGGAGCACCTGCCATCGCTGCTTTAAACTTATTAGTAACAGTTACCAAATATGCCACCTGATATCCACCCCAGCTTTGTCCTTGGATCCCTATATTATCTCTATCTATATACCCTAATTCTTCTAAAGCTTCTACTCCCGAAACGATACAATTATATGCACTGGCTCCTGGTTTACCTTCGTCATATACGATATCAGGAACAAACATGATATAATCATTACTTACCAAATAAGATGGGTTTACAATAGATGCACTGGGTCTGGGCATATGATAATCATGATAGCTATCGGATCGTTTTTCATAAAAATAAGTGATCAAAGGGTACTGTTTAGAAGGATCAAAATCTTCGGGTTTATAAATAATGCCTTCAAGTTTTTTACCATCATATGTTTTCCATGAAAATAACTCTGCGGTTCCCCATTTAAAATCTTTTTGATGTGGGTTTACTGCTGTTATTCTATCAGAATTCTGAAATGTATTTGTAGTTATATAAAGATCAGAAAATGTAGTGAAGTTTTGTTTTCTATAGCTATATACTTCAGCATTCTTTGCTTTTTTATAAGAGCTAATACGAAACCCTGAAGGTCTGATTTTTTCAATCAATTTCCCTTTTCGTAAAGTATACAAGCCCGAAGCTTTTGTCATCTTATCAAAACTGGTAATCAATAATTCTTTATTACAATATGTTGCTTTGTTTTTTTGTTCAGGATCCAACATTTTTGTTCTATACTCAACATTGTTTTTCCTTCCATTTTGCGTAAGATTTATCGGTTTTTCTTTCCCAGAAAGAGCAACTCGCCAAATATCAAACTTATCATAAATCAATGCATTTCCTTTTGAATCAAATCCTCCAAAACCGTAAGGAAATGGTAATGAAGGGTGATCATCATCTTCGTCATAAAATGCTACATCCAACTCTTTGGTAAGGTTTGTTTTTTTCAAGGCAGGTAAATCAATCGAAAACCAATGTTTTTCTTTCATGTCATAATGCAGTGCATATTGTCCGTCTGGAGAAAGAACAGGTTGTCTTCCTTTATTCCTAAGAATCAAATGTTTATTTCCTGTATTGGTATCAATCACATAATAATCTTTTGTCCACGGATAATTCCATGAACGCATTATATCATAAGGAGATGTTGTTGCTCCTATTATATATTGCTGTTGTTTATTTTTATCAAAATTAAGTGTTTCGATAGTATGATCCTGAATATGAACATATTGGTTAGATTTGGTATTATAGTATGATAAAAACGCCTTTTTATTAAGTTGTTCAAATTTTGATTTCTGTTCTGGCTGAATCAATTTATCCTGCCAGTTCCATACATCTACCTGTGGTATTTCATCTTTTAATAATGTAGTATCTTTTGAGTATACTACTTTTGGCTTCGAGTAAAAATACAACCTATCTCCATTATCAGAGAAAAAAGGGGTTTGATCCTTACTCAATTCCCAGTTCTCTCTAAGGTTTTTATCCGGGATATTTACAAGCTCTTGTAGTTTATTATTTTTATAATAGTACATCTCAAACCTTAAGGAGTCTATTGCTGTAGAATCAACCGCAGATAGATAAACAAATTGATTTCCGTCTTTATATACTGCCAGTTTATCATAAATATATTTTGTAGTATCAATAGCAATTTTTGCTCCAGACGTTAAGTTATACTCATAAACTCCAATATCTTTTTGTTTATCCTTTTTATTTTTTAATGTATAATAAAATGTCTTTCCCTTCTCGGGTAGAATAAAATCTTTTATTTGATGAATCGTATCTTTTTGTTTTGTTTTTAGATTGTAAACTAAGGCATAATTTTGTTTAAATGCCATTGGAGCATTGCTGTCTATACTATCGTTTCTTTGTTCAGATAGGTTTTTTTTCTTTCCTATTCTCTTTTTTACTTTTTTAAAATTTTCGACAACCAACCATCCTTCTTGTTTTTTAGGCATTTTATATTTTTTCACCCTTAAGATAGAATCATAAATAGTATTATTTTTTACATCGTAGATAAACAATGCATCTTTAGTTCTATTTTCTTTTTTTACTTCTTCCTTTTTTTCTTTTCTGGTGAGTTGATATTTAGGTCTTTTCTTAAAGACCACATAGTTCTCATCTGAGGATATTGAAGTATTGTACCCATTAGGGTACTTAAATTTAGTTTTATTTTGAGTATTATATATCTCTATATAGCCGTCTCCTCTTTTAGTATTGGTTTCAATAGTAGATACAATTAATTTCCCTTTATCTGATACTTTAACATCAGTAATATTTTTCCATAAATCGTAGTCAGCATGAGTCAACGTTTTTTTCTGAGCAGAAATCAATGAGGTGCTTAGTATAACTACAAAGGTGATCAGTCTTTGAATCATATGTAAGGTTTTAACATTAGAGTGATTAATATGCTCTGGAAAAGTATAAAACCTTTTTACCAAAAAAGGCTGTTTAACATAATTTTATCTAAAAATCAATGATTTAGATTAACTATCACTCAATTATTAATCATTTCCAAAAATTTACCTATATATTCTTTTTCGTAATCAAATAGTGCTTTAATATGCTTGCCCTTTACTTTCCAAAATTCGGTATTATCTTTATTTGAAGATTCGTATAGTTTTTTACCCAAATTATATGGTACCTGTTTGTCATTATGACTATGTATTACCAATACAGGTTTTTTGATTTTTTTGATTTCTTTTTCTGCGGGAAAATCATTATTCATTAACAAAGGTACAAGCGCTTTAAAGTTTTCCATATGTAATGCATTTGCATATACTTTTCCGATATCAGGAAAGGAACTAAACGTACCTTCTACAATAAGGCCATCAATTTTTTCTTGTCTTTCTGCTGCATTCATTATTGCAAAAGCACCTCCTAATGATTGCCCCCAAATAATGATCGGAGTATCTATAACATCTTCATGCTTTGTTATTTCATCAAAAATATAAAGCGCATCTTTTTTTAGTTGTACAGAATTATCTGCTGTTCCTGTAGATTTACCAAAATTTCTTCGCTCAAAACTAAATACCTGAAATCCCTTATCTAATATTGATTTATAATATTTCTGAGATGACATTAAATGCATTCCTTTTCCCGAATAATGTATAATTGTTCCTATAGGAGGAATAGTAGGATCTGGTTTAAAAAGCACTGCATGAATCTTTACATTGTTATCTACCTCATAATAATATTCTTGATGAGCATATTCGGTTTGAAAACTATCATATGTAAGGCCATTAGTTTTATATATCATTGTATCAGTAAATCTCGAAAATCGAATCCACAAAACAATTATAATGAGAATAGAAATAATAGTTATCGCCAACCATTTTATTGTTTTTACTATTTTTTTCATAAGTGTAATTTTTAATTAATGACACAAATGAAAAGAACTCTGTACTCTGAAAAAAAAGAAAGTTATCGCTACTTATTTTTTGTGGTAAACAAATACATTTTGGGGTGAAATACTATTAATTCTTGGCTAATTAGTAGTGTTTTTTACAGATGTAAAGTATGTTTTTGATACCGGAATATAGCCTTCAACATTTTTTAACTGAAGTTTTGCATTTTGAGCATTTCCTTTTAATGAAATAATAAAATCTGGATTAATTAAATATGATCTATGTGCTTTGATTAAAGGTGAGAGCTGTTTTCCTATATTTGTTAAGGTATTTCTAAGCATTTTCTCTTTCAATAATTTCTCTTCTACATAATATATATACACGTAATTATCTTCAGACCTGACATAAACAATTGATGTTTCTTCTACAGAAAACAACTCCTTTTTTAATGCACCTTTCAACTTAGTTTTTGATTGTTCTATAGGAGGTTTTTGCTTTTCTGATATCACATTATTCATCGATTTGTAATGGTTTCTCAATAAAGCCGTGACTACAAGCATGATGACACCAAATCCCAGAAATACCATTTTAAACCAGTTTAAAAACAAAATTAAAGTAAGTCGTTCTGGTGTTTTATTAATGATCACTTCTGTGTAGAAAAAAGCAATTATAATGGCGATAATTATAAAAAATAAGCAAAAAATCAGTTCTTCTATCCATTTCCAGATTTTGAAACGTAAGTAATATCCATTAGAAAAAATTACGGCAATCAAATATGTAAAAAACACAATAATCCCATATCCTGTAAAGTAGAGGGTTTTAAAAGGACTTGTAAAATTATTAGATCCTAATGGGTGTAGAAAAACAATAATAAACACTACTATTATGCCTAGAATGGCAGCGATCAAAAAATGGTATCTAAAAGATATTGAATATGGACATGATTTATTTAAAAGCATAAAAAATCCCTATTAATAATTTAATAGGGATTAAATATATAATAAAAAAACCTTAATTAAGTACCGTACTAATCTGCAAGTACAATAACTTTATTATCTTTCATTTCGATAGTTCCCGAGGTAATAGAAAGTAGTGTTGCTCCATTTCCACCTTTGGTGAATTTATCGGCAACTTCTTCTTCTAGATTCATCTCACCATACACTTTTACATCTCCTTTTCCTAGCAAAGAAACAATAGGTGCGTGATTATCTAACATCTGAAACTCTCCATCTATTCCTGGTACAGCAACCGAAGTTACTTCACCACTAAATAATATTGCTTCTGGAGTTACTATTTCTAAATACATATTTTTAAGTATTGAGTATTGAGTAATTAGTATTTAGACCATAATGAGAAAGAAATTAATCTCACTACTCAATTACTAACTTCTCACTACTGTTTTATGCCTCTGCTAACATTTTTTCACCAGCTTCTATAGCTTCTTCGATTGTTCCTTTAAGGTTAAATGCTGCTTCTGGCAGGTGATCTAATTCACCATCCATAATCATTGTAAATGCCTTAATGGTATCTTTAATATCTACTAAGCATCCTGGGATACCAGTAAATTGTTCTGCTACATGGAATGGTTGAGATAAGAAACGTTGTACACGACGCGCACGTCCTACAGCTAATTTATCTTCTTCAGATAGTTCTTCCATACCAAGGATAGCAATAATATCCTGTAATTCTTTATAACGTTGTAATAGCTCTTTTACTCGTTGTGCACAATTATAGTGCTCATCACCAAGAATGTCTGCCGAAAGGATTCTTGAAGTAGAATCTAGTGGATCTACCGCTGGATAGATACCAAGCTCTGCAATTTTACGAGATAATACTGTTGTTGCATCTAAGTGAGCAAATGTTGTTGCTGGTGCAGGATCGGTAAGGTCATCTGCAGGTACATAAACTGCTTGTACAGATGTAATCGATCCTTTCTTTGTAGAAGTAATACGTTCCTGCATCACACCCATTTCTGTTGCCAATGTAGGTTGGTAACCTACCGCTGATGGCATACGTCCCAGAAGTGCTGATACCTCAGAACCTGCTTGTGTAAAACGGAAGATATTATCTACGAAGAAAAGTACATCTTTCCCTTGTCCATCTCCAGCTCCATCACGGAAATATTCTGCTATAGTAAGACCAGATAGTGCTACACGAGCACGTGCTCCTGGAGGCTCATTCATTTGTCCGAATACGAAAGTAGCTTTAGATTCTTTCATTACTTCTTTATCTACTTTAGAAAGATCCCATCCTCCATTTTCCATAGAGTGCATAAAATCATCTCCGTATTTGATAATTCCAGATTCTAGCATTTCACGAAGAAGGTCATTACCTTCACGTGTTCTTTCTCCTACTCCTGCAAATACAGAAAGACCACCATGTCCTTTTGCAATATTATTAATCAACTCCTGAATAAGTACTGTTTTACCTACACCGGCACCACCAAATAATCCAATCTTACCTCCTTTTGCGTAAGGCTCAATAAGATCAATTACTTTAATTCCCGTAAATAAAACTTCTGTAGAAGTTGATAAATCTTCAAATTTAGGAGCTTGACGGTGAATTGGAAGTCCTTCTTTTCCTGCTTTAGGAAGATCACCAAGACCATCAATCGCATCCCCAATTACATTAAATAGACGTCCATATACGTCACCACCTATTGGCATTTGGATAGGAGCTCCTGTTGCAACTACTTCAATTCCTCTGCTCAATCCATCACTGGAATCCATTGCAATAGTACGCACAGTATCTTCACCAATGTGAGACTGAACCTCTAACACTAGTATACTACCGTCTGTTTTGTTAATTTCTAACGAATCATAAATTTTTGGTAATTCAGTACCAGCTGCGAATTCTACATCGATAACCGGACCTACAATTTGAGATACTTTACCCGTAACTTTAGACATTATATAACTATTTAATGTTTAGTATTTAACTATGTTAAAAAAACCAAGTACTCAACCATACTGAATACTAGCTTTTTTCAGGCTGCAAATATAGTCTTTTAAAATGAAAAAAATAACTCAATTTCTTTAGTTTTTTTCAAGTAACACTTTACTTCTTTTTTCAACTCCCATGACATCTCTTTTTTTACGGTTATATGATAGGTTCGAATTGTTTGAATGAATTAGTTTTTCGAAATAAATATTTTCCTTATTTTTAGATAAAACTCGTTAAATGGAAACTTATGCAACCGCATTAAGCTATGCAATACCCGGCTTTATTGTACTTATACTTATCGAATATTTAATTAGTAGATGGAAAAAAATACCGGTTAATGAAGGTATGGATACAATTTCGAGTATTAGTTCTGGTATCACAAACACGCTCAAAAGCCTGATAGGCCTTACTGTTATTATTTTAAGCTACGAATGGATGGTTGAACATCTGGCTTTAATAGAAATTAAATCTACAATTTTGATATATATCCTAACCTTTATCGGGTTGGATTTTGTTGGCTATTGGTCACACCGCCTTAATCATACGATAAATGTATTCTGGAACCGGCATATTATACATCACAGTAGTGAAGAATTTAATTTAGCATGTGCTTTACGTCAAAATGTATCTGCAATAGTTGCTATTTATTTTTTTCTATATATCCCATTAGCATTAGTTGGAATCCCTGCAAATATAGTCGCATTTGTTGCTCCTATTCATTTCTTTGCTCAATTTTGGTATCATACCCGACTGATCAACAAAATGGGGTTTTTAGAGCATATTATTGTTACTCCTTCTCATCACAGGGTTCATCATGCTATTAACGATGAATATCTGGATAAAAACTATTCTGAAATATTCATTTTCTGGGATAAACTTTTTGGAACTTTTCAAGAGGAATTACAAGACAAACCACCGGTTTATGGTGTAAAAAAACCTGTAAACACCTGGAATCCTTTCTTTATCAATTTTATGCACATTTGGGGAATATTAAAAGATGCTTGGAGAACCCGAAATTGGCTTGATAAAATTAAGATATGGTTTATGCCAACGGGATGGCGACCAGAGGATGTAAAAGAAAAATATCCTATACAAATCATTACAAACCCTTATTCAAGACAAAAATATAAAACAGAAAGTTCATTGATATTAAAATTGTGGTCATGGGTTCAGCTTGTAATCACAGTAGCACTTATGTATTACTTATTGATTAGTGTTGCCGATCTGGAGTTTATCCAAATTGTAAACTACTCTATCTTTCTAGGAGTATCGATATTTGCTTATACATCTCTAATGGATCGACATATAATTTCTTTGTTTGCAGAATGTATTAAACTTGCAATGGGATTGTATTTTATACTTTACTATGGTAGTTGGTTTGATATTGACACCATTTTTCAGGGAGCTACATTTGTAGTTTTAGGATATATACTTATATCTTTTTTACTTTCTATATATTTTCAATTAATAGAAAGAAATTACAATTCTCATACTATTCAGCAAACAGCATAAAAAACCCACTTTAGAATACCTAAAGCAGGTCTTATTATTTTAGATTACACGTTCTATTTTAACAAAGCCGAATAAAAAGTTGGATAATCTACTGCTTTTACCATTGGCAGATTAGAACCGTATGTAGTATTTACAGACTCTATTGCTTTATTTGCTAAAAAAGCATAGCCTCTAGCTGTAGGGTGCACTCCATCTAAAGAAAAAGCACCACCAAAAACCAAATCATCCCGCAGTAAAAAATCATCAAACATTACTCCGTTTTCTGAAGCTTCTTTAAGAATTGTATTTGCATCTACAAATGCTAAACCAGCTTGCTGTATTGCCGTACTTATTATAGTATTAAACGTAGTAGTCGCAGCAGATATTTCCTGTTGTTCGGAAGGTATTAACACCCATTTATCTTCTAAAGGAACTGAAACTCCGTTTATTAACAATGGATTTCCTCCAACGGTAGTACCAATAAAAGAAGAACTTGGTAATATTAATAAATCTTCTGCGGTAGCATGTCTGTAATTTGGCAGACCAGACGTAGTTAGATTTGTTAGACTTTCATCTTCTATTACTACTGCATTTTGCCCTGCTGCAAACTCGATTGTTCTGGCTTTTCTTTCTGCTTCATCAATTCCTCCAAGGCCTTCTATTTGCAACAATCCTGCATTATAGGCCGCATATCCCTGATTAACAGCTCCTGCTGTTGCAGCATCTAAAGGAACAGGGTTATAAGGCACAGTTGTAAAATGTGGTATAGATGTTACATCAGGAATATTAAACGCTACTCCTTTTGCTTGACCAGAAGTTAACGTGGTAATTATCGCATTATAAGCCTGCGTAAATATAGTTTCATCTGTAATCGGATCTGTACCATCTCCTCCCGACAAAGCATATCCCAAAACATCGTTATTACCGATCCATAACGAGAAAAATGTTGGATTCTGAACCATAGCATCTCCAAGTACAGAGGCTGTAGGGCCAGAAGCAATTCTCACAAAATAAGGATTAGCCATACTTGGTAACCCTGCTACATTACCATATCCTGCTGCAGGTAAATGAAAGCTTTTGGCTCCAGGAATTCCCATATTATTAAAAGGTCCTGATATTATATTTGTTATTTCTGTGGTAGGTATTTCTGGAGTATCATCTCCTGGTGTGGTTCCTAATAATCGTGGGCCTGATTCATTAGGCGGATCAGGATTTGGATCACTATAAAAATAAAATCTTGGATTTAAAGTAGGGGTTCCTGCTATCAGGGCTCCTCCTATATTATCATTCATTAAAGGCTGTGTAAATTCTCCTCCCCCTGCCAGAGCAAATTGCTTTGCTAAAATATTAGGCATCGAATTTTCCTGTCCAGCAATAAACAAGGCGCCATCTGTAAATCCGGCAGCTAGAGAATTTCCTAAGGAAACATATTTTGAAAAATCTGCGTTCCCTGAGGTAATTACTATTTCTTCACCTGTGGTAGAAGCATCATCATCCGATTCGCAAGAAATACATCCAAAAATCAACAGGAGTATTAACCATTTATATTGAGTATTCATCTGTTCTTTTTTTATTGTTTTTTTTAATCGTAGCCTACAAATTATTTATTGATAAGCCTATGTAATACTGGGATCCAATAAATCCAGTTCCAAATGCTGTGAAGTATTCATCTCCTCCAATGTTAGTCGCACCAACTTTAAGAGTAGTTTTCAGTTTTGGAATTTTATAATTTATCTGAGCATCGATTACCGAGAAAGATGGTACATTACCATCTCCAAATGAAGCTTCCCACAAGTAGTTATCAGTCCAACGATAACTCGTGTTAAATCCAAAATTTTTAAACAAATTTGCATGTCCAAACGTAGCTTTTACTTTATGTTTTGGTGTATTAAAATTAGTTCTGAAATCAGGATCTTTATCTTTATCAAAATCCTGTTCGGCGTAAGTATAATTAACACCTAAATCAAAATTCCCCGGAATCCTGGTATTTACACCAATCGTAGCTCCAAAAGATTTTATATCTACATCTGAGTTTGTATATGCTTGATACACTTTAAAATCATCATTCTGTAATGCAAGAAGTGATAGCGTTCCATCTCCTACCTGACCGTAATATGGCACTAGCACATTTTCAGTTGATATAAAATCTTTATACTGGTTATAATACCCGCTTAGATCAATGACAAATTTCTTTATTTTACCACGATACCCTATTTCGAAAGCAGTAATTTTTTCTGGCTCTACAAGGGTTGCTCCAGAAGCCTCTGGCGCTCCATTTGTCACAGAACTTGCCGAAAATGAATTTTCATAGGCCGCTCTACCTGTTATAGTAACTGTATCAGACCCTACAATAGTTTCGCCTGCTCCACTTAAATCATCAAATGATCTTACATCTCTATCTAAATTATCTCTTGCTGATCCAACCAATATTGCGCGTCCTACATCCAGACCAATATATAAATCCTGTGTAGTTGGGTTTCTAAACCCTGTTTGTACAGAGGCACGGATATTATGATTTCGCTCATTACCCAAAGTGTATCCTATTGATAATCTAGGTGATAAATTACCATCAAATAATTCAGATTTATCATATCGTATAGATCCTGTTACTTTTACTCTTTCGTCTGCAAATTTTTTCTGAATTTGTGTGTATGCTCCATATTCAGAATACCTAATTGGTCCATCAAAATCCGTAAAGATTGTACCTGAAGAATTCAATTTATACTCTCTAAATGATCCTCCTACCTGAATATCTGCAAAATCTCCTGTAATATGACTTAAATTATAGTTAACATCTACATGTTTTAACTGAGAAGCGTCTTGAAATTTTGATCCTGTTAATAGATTAGGATCACTGGTTACTGCTTTAAAGGCTTGTTCGAATTCTGGTGTTCCTGGCATAAAACGACCTGTATCGGCTGTTTGTCTCCCAATAAGGTGCGCCTGCTCTGGCAATTGGCCCGCTAATGTTGCCTGAACGAAAGCTCCTGCATATTCTCCAAACCAAGTTTGATCATCTTTCCATTTTCTATTAATATTAATTCCGGTAAATCTTGTATCATAAGAATCTCCCGCACTTTCATCTGTTAAATATCCTCTAACAAAAAAATTATTGTTTTTAAATTCTAATTTATGTTGCTGCAAGAAAAAATTACGAATCGAATATCGATTTGCTCCTTGATAAATTGTAGTTCCTCTACCTATTTTTCCGTTATAAATAACTTCAAAATCATTAGCAAATGGCCTATAGTGTAATGCTGCATCAAATTTTATACTTTCTGCTTTATTAGCATTTAAATCTTGCTCATTATACCCTGTTCTACTAACACTTTCGTCTGGCAGCAAGTTTTCGGCTCCAGCCGGTAAAACCCCTCTATTTACAAGAGCTTCTCCTACACCTCTTATATTTGTACTTACCTCATCACCATACACATTAAGACCGTCATAATTAGGGTCTGACCTATCTGTAGCTGGGTTTAAAACATTAACAGTACTGGTTGCAAACCAATCTGTACCTCGTAAGTATGAGAAATTTGCTTTTGCGGCGAATTTCTCTGAGAACTTATGCGCAACCCTAATTCCGTAATCATAAAACTCATTATCTCCTGCTGCTTCTTGTGAGGTAATTCCGCCTTTAAAATATGCACTAATCCCATGATGATCAAATGGGTTTTTACTTGTCATAAACAGAATTCCATTAAAAGCATTCGCTCCATATAGTGCAGAAGATGCTCCAGGCAATAGTTCTACACTATTGACATCTAATTCTGTCATCCCTAACAGATTTCCCAATACAAAATTAAGAGCGGGCGCTGTGTTATCCATTCCATCTACCAATTGCACAAAACGCGTATTAGCAAAATCTGCAAAACCTCTAGTATTAATTGATTTAAATGTTAAACTGTTAGTATTGATATCTACTCCTTTAAGATTTTCTAATCCATCATAAAAATCTACTGAAGGTGTATTTTTAATTTCTTTAATTCCGAAGCGTTCAACACTTACTGGTGATTCGAATATACGTTCTGGAGTTCTGGAAGCCGAAATGACTACTTCATCAAGCTCTGTACCTTCTTTCAATACAATAGTCAAATCTACAGTTTGTGAAGATATATCTATTGATGAAGATTCAAATCCTACAGAACTGGCTATTATTGTAAAAGGGGGTGATTCCTGAACTGTTAAAGTAAAAATACCGTCAAAATCTGCTACTGTTCCGGAAGAAGAATTTTTTAATGTAATATTAGCTCCTGGAATAGGTTGGTTACCATCATCAACGACTTTTCCGCTAATTGTTGTTTGCGCAGTAGCAATAATGCATACCATCATCATTATTACTAATGTAATTTTTTTCATGCCCCTAAGTTTTAATAGTTATGACAACAATATACGTTTTTTTAGTAATCTTTCAATAAAATAGCCAAAACTTTGTGATTTCATTATTGAAAAAACCATTATGCAGCATTATCATCATTTAGTAGTTTTTATTTATTATTCTACCCCTATTAAAAGTTCTAATAAAAGCTAAAAACCCTATCCGAAAATTTCCAGATAGGGTTACCATATTTTAATTGATTTCTATTTAAGAGAACTCGTTATTCTACAGTTACAGACTTTGCAAGATTTCTTGGTTGATCTACATTTTTATCCAACATTACAGCAATATAATATGATAGTAATTGCAGTGGTATTGTTGTAAGAAGAGGTGTCAAAAACTCTTCTGTTTCTGGTATTTCTATAACATGATCAGCCAGTTCTTTCACAGTAACATCTCCTTCTGTAACAATCCCGATAATCTTTCCTTTTCTGGATTTAATTTCCTGAATATTACTTACCACTTTATCATAGTGTCCTTTTTTGGTCGCTATTACAACAACTGGCATTTGTTCATCAATTAATGCTATTGGCCCATGTTTCATTTCTGCTGCCGGGTATCCTTCTGCATGTATATATGATATCTCCTTTAATTTTAATGCTCCTTCTAATGCAACAGGAAAATTATAGCCTCTACCTAAATACAGGAAATTTTTTGCATCTTTATAGGTATCTGCGATAAACTTAATATGATCATTAGACTCTAAAGTCTTTTTAACTTTTTCTGGAATTCGTTCTAATTCCTGCAGGTAATAATGAAAATCGCTATTAGAAATTGTTCCTTTTCTCTCTGCCAGTTTTAATGCTATTAAAGATAGTACTGTTATTTGAGTCGTAAATGCTTTTGTAGAAGCAACCCCTATTTCTGGTCCGGCATGGGTATAAGCTCCAGCATGAGTTTCTCTAGAGATTGAAGATCCAACCACATTACAGACCCCAAAAACAAAAGCTCCATTTTCTTTAGCAAGTTTAATTGCAGCCATTGTATCTGCCGTCTCACCACTTTGTGATATTGCGATTACAACATCATCCTGATGTATTACCGGGTTTCGATATCTAAACTCTGATGCATACTCTACCTCGACAGGTATACGAACTAATTCCTCAAAAATATATTCTGCTACTAAACCTGCGTGCCATGAGGTACCACAAGCAATAACAATGATGCGTTTTGCATTTAATAGTTTAGCAAGGTTATCATCGATACCTGCCATTTTTATAATTCCTTCTGCAACTCGCATTCTACCTCTATAGGTATCGCTAATCGCATTAGGCTGCTCATAAATTTCTTTGAGCATAAAATGATCATATCCTCCTTTTTCTATTTGCTCCAGATTAATTTGTAGTTCTTGCAAATATGGATCTACTGGTTTATCATCTTTAATATTCCTTACTTTAACCCCCTTATTTCTTCTTACAACAGCCATTTCACCATCTTCGAGGTAAATTGCATTATTTGTATATTCTATAAAAGGAGATGCATCTGAGGCTATAAAAAACTCATCTTCACCCACACCGATAGCTAGCGGACTACCCAATCTTGCAACAACAATCTCATCTGGTTTTTGCTTATCAAAAACAGCAATTGCATACGCCCCTATAGTTTGATTTAGAGCGATCTGAACTGCTTTACCCAGTTTTACATTTTCTTTAGTCTTTACATCCTCTATAAGATTTACTAATACTTCTGTATCAGTTTCTGAGGTAAATGTATATCCTCGATTAATCAATTCTTTACGGAGAGCATCATAATTTTCTATGATTCCGTTATGAATGATTACCAGATTACCAGAGTTAGAATAATGTGGATGTGAATTCACATCATTAGGAACTCCGTGTGTCGCCCATCTGGTGTGTCCTATTCCTATAGTTCCTTTTGTAGGAATTTCTTTTAATAATCGCTTTTCCAGATCTGCTACTTTTCCTTTGGTTTTAGACAATTTGATGTCTTTTCCATCGTAAAGAGCTATCCCTGCAGAGTCATAGCCTCTGTACTCTAATCTTTTTAAACCTTTTAAAACAATTGGATAGGCTTCTCTATGCCCTATGTACCCTACAATTCCGCACATAATTTAAGTTTTTAAAATATTGTTAGTTTTCCTTTGATGATGTATAAAAAATATCAAGTTTTAAACGTTTTGATTCAGGAACATTTACTCCATTTCCATAGAGCACTGTCCCTTCATGGGAAACTATTGATGAGGAGGGAATCATCTCATTTTTAGTTGTAGGGGTATCGCCTATTGCGTTTGTTAATATGTTTACGTTTTGAGACACTGATAATCCTAGTTTAGTATTTTCAATTTCACCTTTTAAAATGTTTAGGATATGTTGTGTCATTCTTATTCTATAAAATTCTCCGTTCTTATCAGAATCACGACTGATTCTTCCCAAATGGCTAATAACAGAAGTCAAGGGAGTATCTGCATTAGCACTTCCATCCAAAAAATAATCGAGAAGAACTCCTCCTGTCTCAATATTAAATATAAAGATTCTTTCGGGTTCTGTATCTCCTCCCGTTACTTTATCCTGGTCTATATAGAATTTTAAACTTGCATCGTTAATTAACCAATCTTGCCTTTTTAAGAAACTAAGTTCATTTTCTTCTTCGCCATTTTCATTAGTAACATTGCCTCCAAATAAATCGATTACTGCATATGAACCATCACCACCTTTTAGATACAAATTATCTTCTCCATTTACCATATCCTGGTTCTCTTCTTTTAGCTCTTCAGCAATGGTTGGATCTAAGGTAGTATTTATAGAATTTATAAAAGTATTAGTAAAATTTAAATCCAGTTTATCTTGTTTAATTGTAGTAACCTCATTTGCGGTTTCTTCAAAACTGTAATAAAGGGTTATCTGAGCATTTCTTGTATTAAGGTATATTAGATTTCCGTTATTATTAACAGGTTCTACCTTAATATAAATTCCTCTAAAATAATTTCTAAAATTATTTACACTGCTAAGTTCTGGACTACCTACTTTATCCAGAAACAACGTTGAAAACAGGGTTTTTGCCTCATCTGGAAGTTCAACTCTTAACCTAGGAGTTAACCGCTCTCTTTTGGTTGTAGTCTCCCCATTGGTAACCGTTTCGGTTGTTGTAATAATTTCTTTAGCAGAAGGAACAAAACTATTATTAGTATAAAGCAATGTTTGTTCTACTTCTGCACCAAAATTAGTTTCGACATCATCAGAATAATAGACTTGTCTTTCATTAGATTCTGGATCAAAATCTCTTAAAAAGTAATTAGATTTATACAACGAGAGTTTAACAGGTTGGTTTCCATAAATTGAATCCAATCTATAAGTAGTTGCTGTCTCGGTAACATTACCTATTTGAACCGATGCTGTGCTTGTCGCGGTACTAAAATATGGCAAACTAAAAACAACACTGTCTAATACTGCTTTAGTCCCGAAAGTTGGATCAAATTTTGAAGGTTCAATCTGGGATAAAATACTATATACTGATTGTCCATATATAGGATCATTATAGACTCCTAACAAATTAGAATGAGCAGTTCCTCGTTGATCAATTGGCAAACTATTTGTACGTACTCTTTCGAATTTTTTACTATATGCTATCGGCTCTATAGAGTACTGCTTGTCTTCAAAATTAACACCTCCAACAACCTCACTACCAACAGAATCAAAATCATCGTTACAAGACAAAAAGGTAAAAACAACAGCTACTATAGCCGTTATTCTAATTAAAATATTCTTCAATTTCATAAATAATTTCGTCGTTTTGCTTACGCTTACACCAATACCTCTGTCTGATAGAAGTTTTCATAGGCATCAGCAAATTCATCTGGTTTTTTATATTCTAAAACTGGTTGGTCTATTGTTTTTAAATGTTCTACAAGCTCAGATGGAATTTCTTCGGACCCCACAATAATAGCATCAGAATTATCAACAGCCACCTTCATAAGGTTACTATATGTTGGTTGAGCTAAATCACTTATTTTTTCTTCATCTATTCCGTCAAACTTTACTTTTTCCAACATATTCTTATCCAATATCCCGTCATAACCATTATTATATACAGAAGTAACAATTTTACTTTGACCAAAAAGAGGTTCATTAGCATAATAATTCTTTAAGTATAATGGTAAAAGAGAAGCTAACCATCCATGCACATGAATCACATCTGGTGACCAGTTTAATTTCTTAACTGTTTCAATCACTCCTTTGGCAAAAAAGATTGCTCGCTCATCATTATCTGGAAATAATTTTCCTTCTTCATCAGTTAACGTTGCTTTTCTTTTAAAATAATCCTCATTATCGATAAAATAAACTTGCATTCGTTCTTTTGGAATCGAAGCAACTTTAATAATAAGGGGCATATCCAGGTCATTAATCACTAAATTCATACCCGAAAGCCGAATTACTTCGTGCAACTGATGCCTCCTCTCATTGATATTGCCATATCTAGGCATAAAAATTCTTATTTGCCCCCCTTTATTATTTACCATTCTTGGTGCTTCAAAAGACATAGATGAGATTTCAGTCTCTGGCAGGTAAGGTATTACTTCTGATGATACATACAATATCCTCTTATCTTTCATATAATCGATACTTTTATCGTCCTCCTTTTGGAATTAATTTTGCAAAATTACGAAAATTTATGCAGTCTGCCAGTAATATCTTATTTTTGCACGCCTTTAAGTTATACACCAAATGCGGGTACACGGAAAAAGACGAGATATACTAGACGATGTTGCAGCTTTTAATAAGCAGAACAAAACTATTGGTTTTGTTCCCACAATGGGAGCATTGCATAAGGGTCATCTTGCACTAATAGAAAGAGCTCTCAAGGAAAATCAAAAAGTTGTAGTTAGTATTTTTGTAAACCCTACACAGTTTAATACTACCGAAGATTTAGTTAATTATCCTCGAACTTTGGATTCTGATATTGAGCTTTTATCAGAATTATCTAAAGAAATAATTGTATTTGCTCCTACACCAAAAGAGGTGTACGGAGATGAAATGTTATCGATTAATTATGATTTTGGGGGGTTAGAAAATGAAATGGAGGGCAAATACAGGCCTGGTCATTTTGATGGAGTCGGGACAGTCTTAAAACATTTCTTTACTATTGTTAATCCAGATAAAGCCTACTTTGGCGAAAAAGATTTTCAACAACTTCAAATTGTTAAAAAATTAGTTGAAATTGAAAAAATGTCAGTTCAAATTATTGGTTGCCCTATCTATAGAGAAGAAAGTGGATTAGCTTTAAGCTCTCGAAACAAAAGACTTAATCAGAAACAACTTAGTGAATCTCCTTTGATTTATTCGACTCTGAAGCAGGTAAAAAAAGACTTTGGCACAAAAAGTGTTCATACCTTAAACAAATGGGTGTCAGAACAATTCAAAAACAATGATGAGTTAAAATTAGAATACTTTGAAATTGCAAAGGTACCTGACTTAAAGTCCATTAAACGAAAACAAAAAGATACCAAATACAGAGCTTTTATAGCTGTATTTGCAGGAGAAATAAGACTCATTGATAACATTGCCCTAAATTAAAAAATAACTAACTTTGTAACATGTTTGTACACGTAGTAAAATCAAAAATTCATCGCGTTAAGGTGACTGGTGCCGATCTTAATTATATCGGTAGTATAACAATAGATCAAGATCTAATGGATGCTGCTAATATTGTTGAAGGAGAAAAGGTACAGATTGTAAATAATAATAATGGAGAGCGTTTAGAAACTTACGCTATCCCAGGACCCAGAAACAGTGGTGAAATTACATTAAATGGTGCTGCTGCTCGAAAAGTAGCAAAAGGAGACGTATTAATACTAATCACCTATGCCATGATGGATATTGAAGAAGCTAAAAACTTCAAACCAAGACTTCTTTTCCCAAACGAGGAAAATAATTTATTAAAATAAATAGTGAACCCTAAACTTATAAAGTTTCTTAAAATTATACTCCCTTTAGCATTGGGAGTTTTTTTAATTTGGTATTCCATCACTTCGGCAACCCCAGAAGAAAGACAAAAAACGCTTCAGTATATTACGCAAGCAGATCCCAAATGGATTATTCTTTCTGTAATTTTGGGAATTATCTCCCATCTCTCAAGAGCATACCGGTGGAAATTTTTATTAGAACCTTTGGGGTATCCAATCAAACTATCCAATAGTTTTATGGCTGTTATGGTGGGATATCTTGCAAATCTGGGAATCCCAAGATCTGGAGAAATTCTACGTGGTGGTACGATATCAACGTATGAAGGTGTTCCTTTTAAAAAAGCTTTCGGAACCATTATCTCAGAACGAGTTATTGATTTGCTTATGCTTTTATTAGTGATAGGCATCACACTACTTTTTCAATCAGAACTTCTTTTATCGTACTTAGAAGAAAAAATTGCAAGCCCTTTTATTACTCTTGCTATTTTACTTGGACTAATACTTTTCGGAATAATGTTCCTTAAAATCATAAAAACTTCTAGCAATCCAATACTTATTAAATTGCGAAATTTTGGAAATGGTCTTCTAGAAGGAGTAAAAAGCATTTCTAAGATAAGGCAAAAAAGAGCTTTTGTGTTTCATACTTTTCTTATATGGACACTTTATGTCGTGATGTTTTATGTTATTAAATTTACGGTTCCCGAAACTGCTTCTTTATCTATAGGCCCCATATTGGCCACCTTTGTAGCGGGATCATTTGCTATGTCTACTACTAATGGAGGTATTGGTGCATTTCCTATCGCTATTGCTGCAATTTTATTACTTTTTGATATCGAAAAACCAGCAGGAGAAGCTTTTGGCTGGATATTATGGACCTCACAGACCGCAATAAATATAGTCATTGGGGCGTTATCCTTTTTGTTTCTCCCTATTTTAAATAGAGAACAATAACGAAATAATTTATATATTGTCCCTTGCTTAACCTTAATCCTAATACTTATGAAAAAAAGTGTGACTCTTATTATAGCTTGTATTTTTGTTGTTTCCAGCTATGGACAAACAATATATGAGTCTTTCAGATCTATCAAATTAGACCAAAGTAGAGAGTTAAAAATTCAGCTTCCGCGTAATTATAAGAAAAATGAAGACAAAATATATCCCTTGATTATTGTTCTTGATGGGGATTACTTATTCGAACCCGTTGCCGGAAATGTGGATTATTTTTCCTATTGGGAAGATATGCCAGAATCAATCGTTGTTGGTGTTAATCAAAGAAAAACCAGAGAAGATGATTGCAGATATGATACCGCAGAGTTTTTACCCACTCTAAAAGGAGCAGAATTTTATGAATTTATAGGACAAGAGCTTGTTCCTTACCTAAATGAAAATTATCGTACCGCACAACTTAAAATTATTGTTGGGCATGATTATACTGCTAATTTTATAAATTACTTTTTGTTTAAAGACAATCCTATTTTTCAGGGATATGTATGTATTAGCCCAGAATTAGGGCCACCAATGGGGGATCGAATTTCGAGCAAATTAGAGACTTCATCCGACATTTGGTATTACCTGGCTACTGCAACTAATGATGCCGATAATATCAAAAAGAACCTCATTGCATTAGATGAGAAACTCTCTGTAATAGAAAATCCTGAAATGAGCTATTTCTTTGATAACTTTGAAGAATCTTCTCATTATACTTTGGTTGGAAAAGCTATTCCTAATGCTCTCGAAGGTATTTTTGAAATGTATCGCCCGATAAGCAAGAAAACATATAAAGAAGTTCTTCTTACACTAGAAACTTCGCCCTATGACTATCTTGTAGATATGTATAAAACTACAGAAAAACTGTATGGTATTAAACGTAAAATAAGAATTAACGATTTTATTGCTGTATCTACTGCTCTCGAAAAAAAGGAAAACTGGTCAGAATTAGAACCTTTAGGTAAGCTAGCTATAAAAGAGCATTCTGATTTAATGCTGGGGCATTATTATTTAGGTATGTTCTATGAACAAACAGGAGAACCCAAAAAAGCTATGAGAGCTTATGAAAGTGGTTTTCAACTCTCTGAAGTTGCTTTCTTAACCAAAGATTATATGCTGGATAAGGTTAACAAAATTAAAGAAGATTTTGGTTGGTAAACCTACCAGTCACACGCATAAAAAAAGATCCTGAAAACAGGATCTTTTTGTTTTTTGAATGCTATTGATTTTAACAAATCATACATTCGATATAGCACTCGTAAGGCGTCTGACCCGTTTGCATACAGGCTCCCATGCATGCACGATCAATACAGTTGGGTCTTCCTCCTCCATTAATTTCTTTTTGAGCAATTTTACGTATTGGTTTTACTCCTGTCAATTTTAGAATTTTCATGATTGTATACTATTATTGGTTAAGTACTAAATATACTATATTTTCAATTAAGAAAGTTGGTTTTTGAAATCCAAGCAAAAATATTTGATAGTTATTTTAGGAGTTCATTTTTGTGTACTGTATTATTAAAATAATAGTATTTTTACACTCTTATCAATCTTCTATGGCTAAGACCAAAACTGTTTTTTTCTGTCAGAATTGTGGAGCACAATACTCTAAATGGCAAGGACAATGTACATCCTGTAAAGAGTGGAATACTATTGCCGAAGAAATCGTTCAAAAAGCTTCGACCAGTGATTGGAAAAGTGCTACATCTAGTCCTAAAACAAATAGAACAGCCAAGCCCTTACGAATTTCAGAAATTGACACTAGCCAGGAAGCTCGTTATAATACAGATGACGCCGAATTAAATCGTGTACTTGGAGGAGGGTTGGTGCCTGGTTCTTTAACACTACTGGGAGGCGAACCAGGAATAGGAAAAAGTACATTGCTACTACAAATTAGTCTTAAATTACCATATAAAACATTATATGTTTCTGGAGAAGAAAGTCAGCAGCAAATCAAGATGCGTGCAGAACGTATTCATTCTAAAACAGATAATTGCTTAGTGCTTACCGAAACCAAGACTCAAAATATCTTTAAGCAGATTGAGGAAACTCAACCCGATATTGTTATTATAGATTCTATCCAAACCTTGCACAGTGATTATATAGAAAGTAGTGCAGGAAGTATTTCTCAGATCAGAGAATGCACTACAGAATTAATCAAGTTTGCCAAAGAAACGGCAACGCCTGTAGTATTAATTGGCCATATCACAAAAGATGGTAATATCGCCGGTCCAAAAATTCTGGAGCATATGGTTGATACCGTACTACAGTTTGAAGGAGATCGAAACCATGTATACAGAATTTTACGTGCTTTAAAAAATAGATTTGGATCTACTTCTGAATTAGGGATTTATGAAATGCAGGGAAGCGGTCTACGAGAAGTTACTAATCCCAGCGAGATTTTAATTTCTAAAAAAGAAGAAGAATTAAGTGGTACCGCTATAGCTTCTACTGTAGAAGGTATGCGACCACTCATGATAGAAGTACAAGCTTTGGTGAGTACTGCAGTATATGGGACCCCGCAACGCAGTGCAACAGGATACAACCTTAAACGTCTTAATATGATCCTGGCAGTTTTAGAGAAACGTGCTGGTTTTAGGTTGGGAGCCAAAGATGTATTCCTTAATATCACAGGAGGCATCTCTGTAGATGACCCTGCAATTGATCTGGCAGTAGTTGCTGCCATATTATCCTCAAGTGAGGACATTCCTATACCCAAAGACTTTTGCTTTGCTGCAGAGGTTGGCCTGGCAGGAGAAATACGCCCGGTAACCAAAGTAGAACAACGTATACAAGAAGCAGAGAAACTAGGTTTCTCTACTATCTTTGTTTCTAAATACAATAAAATATCCTTGAAAAATACTCAAATTCAAATTCAGATGGTTACCAAAATCGAAGATGTAGTTGAGTTTTTATTTGGTTAAGGAGCGGGGTTAGGATTATTTTCATGTACTGCCTCAATCT
Organism: Aquimarina spinulae; assembly: GCF_943373825.1. NCBI lineage: Bacteria > Pseudomonadati > Bacteroidota > Flavobacteriia > Flavobacteriales > Flavobacteriaceae > Aquimarina > Aquimarina spinulae. The sequence continues at coordinate 2,274,255 of NZ_CALSBP010000002.1, forward strand.
CATCTAAAATTGCATCAGAAAGTGTGATATCGATACTACCAATATTTTCTTTTAACTGATCCAGTGATGTAGCACCAATAATATTACTAGTTACAAAAGGACGGTCATTTATAAATGCCAAAGCCATTTGAGTCAAGCTTATACCATGTTTTTTTGCTATCTCATTATACGCCCTTGTTGCTTCAAACGATTTCTCGTTATGATATCTTGCAAATTGCGGAAATAAGGTTACTCTGGCATTTTTTGGGGTTTCCTCGAGATATTTTCCTGTTAATTGCCCAAAACCAAGAGGAGAATAGGGTAAATGCCCAATATTTTCACGATGTAAAACTTCGGTAAGACCTACCTCATCTTTTCGGTTTAATAAATTATATGGATTTTGAACTGTAATCATTTTTGGTGCTCCTTTTCGAGCTTCTTCAGCATAGCGCATTACCCCATAAGGTGTTTCATTAGAAAGACCTATTTGTCTTATCTTTCCTGCCACAACAAAATCCTGAAGGTAACTTAATACTTCACCAAAATTATCCTCCCATCGCTCTGCTTCGTCATGTGCATATCCTCTAACTCCAAAGAAATTGGTGTTTCGTTCTGGCCAATGCAATTGATACAGATCAATATAATCAGTTTGTAAGCGCTGTAAGCTTTTATGTATCGCATCAGTAAATTCTGCCTTTGTAAAACCTCCTGTACGAATATGATTAACAAAATCTCTGGGGCCTACAATTTTGGTAGCAATAACTACCTCATCCCGTTTATTTGTTTTTTTTAACCATGTCCCGATAATTCTTTCTGTACTTCCTTGGGTTTCCTTATTTGCCGGCACAGAATATAACTCTGCCGTATCAATAAAATTAACTCCTTTATCGATGGCGTAGTCTAACTGTTGATGCCCTTCTTCTTCGGTATTTTGCTCTCCCCAGGTCATGCTTCCCAGGCATATTTTACTTACTCGTATATCTGTACCAGGTAATGTAGTGTACTTCATTATTTTGGTTATAAATTTTTAAGTTGAGAATAAAAAAAACTACAAAATGAGCTACTTAACCCTTTTATAATTTATATAATATAAAATTGAATTCATGATCAAAAGTAGAAACTCTTCTCTTAGTTAGTGTAAAAATTATCATAATAAATCTGATGAAAACATAATCTATATTTCTGCATCTTTTCTTTTCTAAATGTGAAATAAATCCACAATTGGTATATCGGATCAACAGTTTTGAAGTAACAACCCGAAAACACAAAAAACACAATCAATTGATAATCAATATTTTAAACATTATAGAAATTGTTTCAAACTCTGGAATGATAATTTCTTTTTATATAGTAAAGTATAACAAAAACTAATTCTAAAAAATATGAAAAAGATAAGTATCATAGCTGCTATATGTGTTGTTCTATTTTCATTCGAAACCGTATCTGCACAAGAAGTCGAAGAAGCTTTACCTATTACTAAAATAGAAGCTTCTACCAATCAGCAAGATTACAAACAAGTTAAAATAGACAAGCTTTCTGAAATCATTAAAGCCGCTGTTGAAAAAGATTTTCCAGAAGCTAGTATTTCTGAAGCCTATACTGACAAGATTGGAAATTACAAATTAATCCTTGCTATAGGTAACGACACTAAAACGGTATATACCAACGCTAGGGGAGAATGGTTTGATCCAAATAAAAAAAGGTGATACCAAGTTACTGACTTCTTCCTTATTTTAACCAGAAAAGAGCTTCTTATATAAGAAGCTCTTTTTTTAATCAAAACGGATACGACTACCCCTTGTCGCATCCGTTTCACACACTAAACCAACCTAAAATTATTCCTCCAACATCCATCAAATATATTTTAGGAATGAACCTATATTATCTTGTTTCTATATCTAAACACTACATTTCTTCCTTTCGAATTTTACTTTTTTACCCCTTGTTCCAAGTTTAGATACTAGATAAAGTGTTTATATGCTCATTGGTTTACTCAAATGTAAAGCGCAATATCATTTTACAAAACACAGAATGAGTGAACGGTAGTTTTGAGTTAGGGAACTCTTATTTTGAAGTATTATACCAAACTAAGATATTTGTTTGGTGTTATTCTGCATATATTATATTCGCCTCCTGGATATAATGATCAATAAGGTAAGCGGCCAGGTTTGTATTTTTTTGTGCTCTATCCAATATCCAGGCATCAGAGCTTACTACAATATGTGCTGAGCTTGCTAATTCCTTATCTGGGTTATTAACCAAATCTATTGTCCAGGGAAAATCATGCTGTTCTGCTAATTCCCGAAGTGTTGTTTTTAATCGCCCACTGTTAGAAACCGGAGCATCAAAATACCAATGTACCCCACTTACTCCAAGTTTGTTAAGTGTATTTCCTATTATTAGAAGGGCTTCCTCTGTTTTTTGAACTCGTTTATAGGTGCCATGAACACCAGATACATCGCGATAATATCCATCAAGTCCTTTAAAAATATATGCTCCAGACAAGGCACTTTCGAGAATAATCAATAAGTTAAATCCGTCTATCGCTATGATTTGCCCTTTTAACATTTTTGACGTTACCCTATTTTTATTACGAATCGCAATTTGTTGTTCACTACAACTCATACCACGCAAAGCTCTTTGCTGTCGTGCATTAAGGGTATAGCGATTTCCTACCAACTGTACAGATGATTTTTCTGCATAACCGTGAGAAAGGAGATACAACATATCTTTTGCTGCTGCTTTTAATTTTTCCTGCATCGGTAACTCTCCAAACAATCGATCATCACTAGCTTCTCTTCCTCTATTGCGAGTAGTCATTTAGATTTACTTTGATAAAATAGTATATAATAAGTGATGTATACAAACAAAAAAAGCGCTCTCAGCGCTATCTCTATGACATTGGTAATATCTCTATTACTTTACCATATACATTTTTGGTCCACCCGTTAAGGCGTCCTCGGTTATTACCGATCAGCAATCCTCGTTTAGCATTTTTTCCTTTGACCAAATGCGTAAAACAGTTCCCTCTCACTTTACAAAAAACAATGTCTCCTGCTTCGCAATCTTCCCAATGTACGGGTTCAAGTATTACAGGTTGTTTTGATTTTAAGATGGGTAACATAGAATTACCAGGTTCTTTGGAGACAATAGTCTCACCATTCAATAGTTTTTGAATTTTCCAATTCATCATACATAGTTTTAAAAATTAAACATAAATTCATAAACTATGGAGTATGGTATTCTATATCAATTGAATTCCAAAGAACTTGTACAAAAGTAGGCATTTAACTTGAATTATCCATAACTCTTAGTTAACGGTCGTCTTATTTAGGCAAATCTATACTTTAAACATCTTTCAAATGGATCCCAGCCTACGCTGGGATGACAACTCAAATAATTAAACAAATATCAAGTATTGTTTGTTCTCCTCCTATACAAAAACACCACCAAGAGTATAGCTGCTACAGCTCCCAATCCTAAAATCCAATACAGTTGGGTATTGTTATTAAACTGCATTGCAGTAGTATCTCCTACCAGGTAAAATCCTCCCCAATAAAAAGGATCTGTACGATTGATATTAGCAGTACTTAGGTATTGTAGTTTAGCTTGCTGTAAGGCTTTACCTTTATGCATTCCTGCCTTAAGATTGGTGTAGAAATATTTCATTAACTCTGGTGTGGTTTGATCCGATACCTCCCAGCTGGTGAGTAACAAACTTTTGGTCCCCGCATACCGAAAAGCAGTACCCAAACTCATAATCCCTTCTCCTTTGGCAATCTTACCACTACCTGTATTACAGGCACTAAGTACAGTGAGTTCTGCAGGGATATCCAGAGCAAACAGCTCATGACTATAGAGTAGGTTGTCTTCTATGGTGTCTTTACTCTTGGTAAAATAGAGTTTAGAGTTCTCTGGGCGTTCGTTATCTACCTCTCCATGTAGTGCAAGGTGTAGAATGTTGTATTGACCTGCATTGCTCTTAAAATTAGCTTCTATAGCTTGTGATCCAAAATAGTATTGCCCATCGATAATATCAGAAATGGCCTTGATCTCTTTACGGGTTCCTGGTAGATCATCACCAGCATCTCTTAGAGTGGCCATACTCATTGTACGGGAGTCTGTAGTTTGAGTACTATCTGAAAAAGAAAATGCCAGGCATTCTTGTAATGGTTTAGTTTCTGGATCACTTTTAAAAGAATTAAATAATAGTGTTGCAGCATTGGCATAGGTAACCGCATACTCTTTAAGTAAATAAGATAAAAGGGCTGGATTATTAGAATCATCTTTTTGAGTGAGTATTAATTCAAAATTAAGATGCCATAATGGTCCATCGGGGATAATGATGAGTTGATCTCCAACCAATTTATCTTTAATCGGTGCTATAAGTGTATTATACAAAGCATATGCTTGTTGTTTATATACTCCTGTATTTTTGGCAATAATACTTTTACGAAATGCCTCAATTTGCTTGGTAAGTTTTGGAGTAGATAGTTCTTGTACATTAATTTCATGTTTAGAAATTGTAAAAGCATAAGTAGTACTATCTTCTGTAAAAAATTCTACTACTGTGGTCATATCATCCAGTTGTTGTTGGATATCACCAGCCGATATAACATCATTTTTATATTTAAGTTGATGGTACTTGGGGTAATTTTTTTCTAAATTCTCTGTCAATGAATCTTGTCGCCTATTAATATCAAATAGTTTATTCTCATAATAGGTAACTTTTGAAGTATCGATCTCTTTTTCTGACTGCTCTTCTGTGATTTTGGATTGATAAAAAGATCTGTTGGTTCTTAGTTCTTTTTCTAATGCCACTAAGTCTTCAGGTAGTCCTACGAAGTTTTTAGCAACCGAGGTATTCAACAATTCTTTTAAGGTGTTGGCTTTACTCTTTTCGACGTAATGTATCGCTTTTTCTAATGGTTTTGGATCTTGTTTGTTTTTATATAATAATTGCGCCTTAATTGCATCTTTATAGATTTCTTTTGTTTGTTTTGCGAACCATACTTTATCCTGATAATTCTGAAAAGATTGTCGGATATGACTGATCAATATATCTGCTTTTTTATAGACTATAATACTTTGATCAAGTTCCTTTATGTTGTTATTTTTTAAGTATTGTAATTGTAACGTTTTGGCTTTTTCATGAAGAGCTTCTAATAGTAATTTTGACTCAAAAAAATAATTTGGATCAAAAGTATTCTCTAAAATCATCTTATCATCATTTTTGATATTATTTAGTAATGCCTTGTTAAAATAAAAAAGTGCTTTCGGGTACTCTTTTAATTCTTTATAAGTTATCGCAGTTTTAATGTAAGAATCAACCGTAAGCATATGTTGTTCTCCATATTCATTTTGCAGAATGCTTAAATTCTTTTGATAATATAATAATGCATTATCATACTCCCCCTTTTTAAGGTAGAGATCTCCAATGTTTTTATATGATTTTGTGTTTTCAAAATTATTTTTATCAAAGATTGTACTACGTATTTCTAAAGCTTTTTTAAGATAATTTAATGCTGTATCATACTCTCCTTTATCAGTATAAACGTTTCCTATATTTGTATATATATTTGCAACTTTATCATTGTTTTTCCCATATGAATCCTTATAGATTTGTAATCCTTTACTATAATATTGTAATGCCTTATCATACTTTTTTATATCTCGAAAATTAACCCCAATATTCATATAAACATCTGCAACCTTTGGATGATGTTTTCCATAGAAATCAAGCCTTATATGTAGGCTCTTTTTAAAGTATTGTAATGCTTTATCATATTCTCCTTTATTAATTAAAACAACTCCTATATTAACATATGTTACAGATAATCCTTTTAAATCTTCTTTTTCAGTATAAATCGCCAAAGCTTTTTGATAATAATTCAAAGCATTATCATCTTGTCTAAGGTCAGAATAGGATGTACCAATATTAGTATAACCATGACCCACTTGAAGATGATTTTCTCCAATTTTTTTGATTATTATTGCAAGATTTTTTTTATAATATTCAAGGGCTTTAAAATCTTTCCCAAGGCTATCATAAAAAACACCAATATTATTATATGCGTTCGCGGTTTTTTGATGTTCAGCACCAAAAATAGTTAAGTTTATCTCTAATACCTTTTTTTGAAAACGTATAGCCTCTTGATAATCAGATATATAATAATGTATTATCGCTAATTTACCATATGATATTGCAATATCAGGATGGTTTCCATGAAACAACTTCTGTTTAATTTTTAATGCTTTTTGAAAATAAGGTAAAGCTTTATCATAATTGGGAATTCCTTGATAATAATTCCCAATATTATCATACGCTCTAGCTTCTTGAAATGTATTTTTTCCAATATAGTTAGAATTGATCTCTAATACTTTTTTAGCACTAGAGAGCGCTTCTTCAAGTTTTCTGTTTCGCCATTGATTTTCTGATATTCCATTATAACATGCTGCTAACCTTTCCCAGGTTTTTGCATTTTTATAAATAGGCAATGCTTTTGAAAAGAATTCTATAGAACTATCATACTTCTTATCTATTAATAAAGAATCTGCCTTTTTAAAGTATTGTGATGCTATTAATGTATCATTTGTTACTTGTGCATAAGTACTATATGATAGAATCGTGAAAAAAGTAATCCAAAAAAGAAAAACTGAAAAAGTCAATTGTATTTTTTGCATGAATAGTATATTTAGTTGATGGGTAAATAACTAAAAACGTTAGTCTTGTTATGTTTATTTCATGCATCCTTTTATATAAAAAAATGAATTCGATTGTAGAACACTTAATCATGAATCCCAGTCCCGTTCTTCAACGGCATGATAAAGTACTGGGATGACAATTCAAATGATTAAATAAACATCAAGTATTGTTTGTTCTCCTCCTATACAAAAACACCACTAAGAGTATAGCTGCTACAGCTCCCAATCCTAAAATCCAATACAGTTGGGTATTGTTATTAAACTGCATTGCAGTAGTATCTCCTACCAGGTAAAACCCTCCCCAATAAAAAGGATCGGTACGATTGATATTAGCAGTACTTAGGTATTGTAGTTTAGCTTGCTGTAAGGCTTTACCTTTATGCATTCCTGCCTTAAGATTGGTGTAGAAATATTTCATTAACTCTGGTGTAGTTTGATCCGATACCTCCCAGCTGGTGAGTAACAAACTTTTGGTTCCCGCATACCGAAAAGCAGTACCCAAACTCATAATTCCTTCTCCTTTGACAATCTTACCACTACCCGTATTACAGGCACTAAGTACAGTAAGTTCTGCAGGGATATCCAGAGCAAACAGCTCATGGCTATAGAGCAGATTATCCTCTATGGTGTCTTTACTCCTGGTAAAATAGAGTTTAGAGTTCTCTGGGCGTTCGTTATCTACCTCTCCATGTAGTGCAAGGTGTAGGATGTTGTATTGACCTGCATTGCTCTTAAAATTAGCTTCTATTGCCTGTGATCCAAAATAGTATTGCCCATCGATAATATCAGAAATGGCTTTGATTTCTTTACGGGTTCCCGGTAGATCACCACCAGTATCTCTTAGTGTAGCCATGCTCATTGTACGCGTCTCTGTAGTTTGAGTACTATCAGAAAAAGAAAACGCCAGACATTCTTGTAATGGTTTAGTTTCTGGATCACTTTTAAAAGTAGTAAACAACAGATTTGCAGAATTGGCATAACTAACTGCATATTTCTTAAGCAAATACGATAAGAGAGTTGGATTATTAGAATCGTCTTTCTGGGTGAGTAATAACTCAAAATTAAGATGCCATAGCGGTCCATCGGGGATTATGATCAATTGATCCCCGACTAATTTATCTTTAACCGGTGGTATAAGTGTATTATACAAAGCATATGCTTGTTGTTTATATGCTCCTGTGTTTTTGGCAATAATACTTTTACGAAATGCCTCAATTTGCTCGGTAAGTTTTGGAGTCGATAGTTCTTGTACACTAATATCATGTTTAGAAATCGTAAAAGCATAGGTAATACTATCTGCAGTAAAGTATTCTAATAAAGTAGTTTCTTGATCTAACTTTTTTTGAATATCGACAATTGAAATTACTTTGTCATTATACTTTAAATGGTAATATTTAGGGTAATTCTTTTCTAATACCTCATTTAATGAATCTTGCTTCCTGTTTATACTAAATAATTTATTTTTGAATTCTATTAATTTACTTGATTCAGATTTTTCTTTTTGGATTTTTGATTGATAATAGGATCTGTCAATTTTTAATTTTTTTTCGAATTTTATTATCTTTTCAGGTAATCCTGAAAACCTTTTAGAATCATTATTAATCAATTCTATTAAAGTGTTTGCTTTACTTTTTTCAGAAAAATAAAGAACATCTTGTAAATCTAAAATATCATTATTGTACAGCAACATTGATCCTTCTATCCCAATCTTATTAATATCTTTAGCCTTTTTAGAAAAAAATACTTTGTCCTTGTAATTCGTATTATGAAACCTTGCAAAACGTATCAAAGAATCTGAAATTTTACATTGTTTCTGGCTTTTCAAAAGGTTATTCGTATTCAAGTTTTTTCTGTATGCCAATAAATATGCTTTAGCTTGCCCTTCATAAGAACTCAATAAAACATTATGATTCAAAAAATTAGAAAACTTTACTTCTGTTGAAGAATTAGACCTTAGGTTTGATTCAACTGCTTTTTTGAAGTTAGAAATAGCCAAAATATAGTTATTATTAGCCAAATTAGCATTTCCTATTAGGTTGTAAATATGAGATACTCTAGGGTTATTTTCTCCATATTCACTAATTCTTATTTCTAAGGCATCTTGAAGGTATTTTAAGGCAAGATCTATATTCTTACCTCTAGTATATAATTGACCTATTTCTTTATAACTATTGGCAAGAGATACATGACTTCCTTTATATCTTTTGTTTTTAATCTTTAGGGATTTCATGAAAAATTGAAGCGCTTTATCCTTTTCATCTTTAAGCATATATACTGTTCCTAAGTTATTATAACCATCTGCAATAGCGATATGACTTTCTCCATAAATTTTTTCTTTTAAATCAATTGATTTTTTTAAATACTCTATTGCTTTTATATAATTGTCCATTTCTTTATAAATAAGCCCCAATTTGTTATAAATAAAAGCAAACTCTCTATCGTCTTGATTGTTTTTTTCTAATAGACGAATGATTCTCTGGTTGAAGTCAAGAGCCATATTCAAACGCCCTGTAAGATGATATATACTGGCAAGATTATAATAAACAAGATAAAGCTCTAAGTGATCCTCTCCTAACTCCTTTCGGATCATTTTTGAAGTCTTCACTAATATTTCTGACGCCAGGTCATAAAGCCCTTGTTCTTTGTATGAATTGGCCAGGTTAACATTAACTTTTCTTAGTTTTAAATGACCTTCACCAAAAAAAGATTTTTCAATAGCTAATACTTTATTTTGATACTTGATTGCAGTATCAATTTCTCCCTTAATATAATGATATACTCCCAAGTTACCAATAGAAAGACTTGTTTGTAAATTGTTTTCGCCAAAATATTCTTTTCTGATGTTAAGACTTTTTTCAAAATTATCACGTGCTTGTTCGAAATTCCATTTTCGGAGATGATAATGCCCCTTTATATCATAGATATCTGCTATTTTATAATGACTAGACCCATGATGTTTAGTAATTAAAGCAAGTGCCTTTTCAACATTTTTTCTTACGTCTTCATACTTACCTTTATAAATATTTATCCTGGCCAAATTAATATAGAAATTGTATAAATCTGAAGGGTATTGAAAAGCTAGTTTTTCTCGAATGTTTAATGCTTTTTTATAATATTCTTCGGCTTTTTTATTATTGGATTTTATGTAATAATAATAATCTCCTAAATTATCCAGAACTTTTGATTTTTGCTGATCTAATTTATGAGTATAACATAAAGACAATGCCTGTCGCATAGAAGACATTGCCTTTTCATCTTCAATTAAAAAGATGTAGTTTGATGACAATCCGTTATAACAAGCTACAACACGTTCCTGGGCTTTGGCTTTTTCATAAATAGACAAAGCTTTTTTAAAATAAACGATAGAACTATCTGAATACCTATGTACCAATAACGAATCTGCTTTTTTATAATATTGAAAAGCTGGTAAAGTATCATTTGTGACTTGTGCATGAGTAGCCTGTAACGATAGCATACACAAAATAATAGAGAAAAAGGAGGTTAGAAAAATCGATGATAATTTTTTCATAAGAGAGCTTTAATCGATAAACGTAATTATAGTTTTATATTTTATCACATACATAGTTCTATCTCTTTAAAGAGAAGTGTACTGTTCTAAAAAATAGATCACCTAATAAAAGTATGCTCCTCTTTTAGATGATCTTTGGGTAGGATTGATAACAAAGATATAGGTTTATATCTTTTTAGTATTCATTTTTTGTTCTTGCCTATGAACAGATTTGATGTAGCGTTTACTTTATAATGAACTCATCTTAACTTTTTCTAGAAAATAGAAAAAGTTAAGATTTAAAATTTCTTGTCACACTGAGCCCTTCGATAAACCTGTCCTGAGTTTATCGAAGGGCTCAGGACAAGCTTGTCGAAGGGCTTTCAAGTCTGCGTTTTCAAATGTCTTGGACAAGCTACTATTGACGTATTTAATAATGATTTATTTTTCATAAACTTATATACTCATAAATTTCATCTAATTTCCTTTGATTCGGCTTTCTGTTCATTTTAGTTCACAAGGTTTTTATTTGATAATATTGAGTTCGTGAATCTACGATTTCTTTGCTCGCCCGGCAGCAAACAGAAACAAAAGAAAAGGCACTTTTTCAAGGTATTTTTCAGTTGTACTGAAAACCAGTTTTGTGTTGCTAAAATCTTTCCAAGGCTTCAAGATTTTCTAACGCAAAACAAATCTTATACTGGTGAAAAAGATTTTCAAAGCCCTGCTTTGGAACGTCAGCTTAAACACTGGATAAAATATATTGGATGTCTCTAGCTGACAATTATAAACTTAACTAAACGATATTGCAGACTCAGGATGAAAGATATATGTACATCATCAACCATAGAAACAATTTAAAAACGAAAAACTATGAAAGAGTAAATCCTATCATTGTAAACCAATACCAGGACAAATTAAAAGTTGTAGACTTAGGGCGATACCCCTTTACAACACCCTTCGAAGCGTTACTGAAGTCCTTCGAAGACTGCCTTTATGGCCTCGAACCACAAAAATTATCACTTTTACCCCTCCTGCCAAGCCCTTTATGCCATACGATATCAGCTCGAAGCCTGAATGTATCACTTCGAAGGGTCATCACCATCCCTCGAAGCATTAAAATATCAGCTCGAACCATCATTTGATAGGGTACCCCCCATGTCGACAAGGGGGCACCCCCATATCGTGAAGGGTTGTATCGTCTTAAAAAAGCATCAAGAAACTATCCCATAAAAAACACCTGAACTTACATTGGTTCTCGATACATTTTGCTTCACTATGTTTCACAAAACACTCGAACAGACAATATTGCTTCAATTATCACAATGCACCCTACTGTCTCTTCGAGTGGTTTATTTGTAGTGTAACGGAAAATAAATTGTATCGAGAAGCGTTTTAATTTGTAATCTTACCAAGGTGAAAATTTATTACGTATATATATTAAAATGCTCGGATAAAACTTATTATACAGGAGTGACTTCTAATCTTGAAAAAAGATTATTTCAGCATCATTCAGGATGCTATAAGAATTCTTATACCTCATCAAGAAGACCAGTACATTTAGTCTTTTACTGTGAGTTTACCAATATTAATATCGCTATTGAAAAGGAAAAACAAATTAAAAAATGGTCTAAATTAAAAAAAGAAGCATTAATAAATAATGAGTATGATAGGCTTCCTAATTTAAGCAAGAAGCATTTCAATAAGTGATCAGTTCTCGATACATTTTGCTTCACTATGTTTCACAAAACACTCGAACAGACAATAGTACTTCAATTATCACAATGTACACTACTGTCCCATCGAGTAATTTTATCAGTAGTGATAGCGGTTGATAAAATTGTATCGAGAAACAGTTCGTGCTATACCTTATTCGCTTTTTTTAGCGATACCGCATTTTCTTCGGATAGTTCTTTCGGCGAGGGCTGCGACATTTCTGGCCCGATCCTCAGAGCCTCCGTCTTTAATAACCTCATTATATATGGTTTGGTTTTCTATAAGACCACGTAGGATACAGGTAAATCCTGGGCTGTCTTTACCTCTGTAAGGATTCTTTTTTTTGGGTTTTGCGATCAACTCCCCGAACAAGCGATCTTTTAATACGTTATCTTTTTGGACTTCTACTACCAACGTATATAGGACATTTTGATCTTCTGGATCCATATCATTCACCTTATCCATGGCATTAGAATATTCATCATTGGTGAAATTAAAATATGCATAGATGTCAAAGTAGTTGTTTTCTCCTTTTTCATCTTCCTGCACTTCTTCTTCACTTTGTATTTCTTCTTCATTCTGGTACCCTTCTTCGCTTTCCTGGCTTACTCCTTTGATCACGGATACTAGTAATATTATAAAAATGGGGAGCCTCTTCATTTGTTCTATAGTTTTAAATTAATTTAGGTATAATAAACGTTTGGCAACGCCCTTTTGTTACCTGCTTTCCTTATTTTTATACTTTTATATAAAAACAGTATGCTTTTTCATTATATGCATAAATAAGGATTTTATTTTTGTTTACTAAATACGTGGCATGCTTTTTGGTTTTTATCAAATAAATTACCTATTTTGAGGCAATTTTTAAGGTTATTTTAACAATAAAATAAATTTTATCGCGTTCTGATAACCGGTGTAATTAACCTATAAACTATAATACATTATTTTAACACCCAAACATTATGAAAAAATTATTTCTACTTCTATTTGTGCTAGGCGCAGGATTATCAACTCAAGCTCAAGTAACTTGGGAAGAAATGAGCAAAATTTATGATGAGGAATTATATCCTCTCGCAAAAGATGTTTCTGAAATGACAGATAAAGTAATTGCTAATGGCAATGTTGTTTCTATTGTGAAAGATACTGGTACGACTTCTGTTCAGAAGATACAAGATAAGTCTGTACCTGTTAAGTATTTTGACTACTACCTTCTTACTGCTAATGGCAGAAAAATAGGTCCATTAGAAGCTATGCAAGCTCACAAAGTGGTACATAAATTCTTAGACGTACTAAAACGAGTTAAAGAAAATGCATCCCAAGATAATACAAAAGAAATTGAAAACATACTTAATAGTTTATAAGTAAAATAAACTCAAAAAGAGCGACACAATGTGTCGCTCTTTTTGTTTCTAATTACTTCTTACTTAAATATCATTCAATAGCTTAGTGATTTCATCCAATTTTGGAGTTAGGATCACTTCGATTCGCCTGTTTTTACTTTTTCCTGTACTAGTATCATTAGAGGCTACGGGAGCAAACTCTCCTCTACCTGCTGCAGTGATATTTTGTGGGTCAATTTTCTGGTTTTGTAATAAAATATTTACAATCGCAGTAGCTCTCTTGGTAGACAAATCCCAGTTGCCCGATAGCTGTCCGTTACCTGTGTACGGTACATTATCGGTATGCCCTTCTATCAAAACAGCGATATCGGTATTATCACCCAATACCCTACCTAATTGTTTTACTGCTTTTTGCCCTTGCGCTCCTACTGCCCAACTACCAGATTCAAACAGTAGTTTGTTTTCCATAGAAATATAGACTTTACCATTACGCTCTTCTACAGTAAGGCCTTTGCCTTCAAAATTTCGCAGTGCTTTGGATATTGCACTTTTAAGTGCCTGCATTTTGGCATCTTTGGCTGCAATTAACCCTTCTAATTCATCTACTCGTTTAGAACGAGAAGCGAGGTCTCTCTGTAATGCATCCAAACGATTACGTTCTTCGGCCAGCGCTCTTTCTTTTTCTTCCAGTTGCTTTAGCAGTTCTCTGTTTTTCCTGCTATTGGCTGCAATCGCTGCCGAACTGTTTTTCTCTAATGCGTCATACGAGTCTTTTAGGTTTTCATAATTAGCCTGTGCCGCATTATATTTTCCTTGCAAATCATCTCTCTCGGCTTTAACCTTTTGATATTCGGCATCTAATTGCTCTAATGCCTTTCTAGTGGCATCACTTGTTTTTTCTAAAGCTGCTAATTCGTCTTTGGTTTTACGGTTTTCTCGCTTTAGACGAGCATACTTGCTTTCTAATTCTTTGTGTACTTTAGAAGAAACACAAGAAGTCATAAGAGTACCGACAAGTATAACAGATACGATTCTTTTTATCATTTTATGTTGTTTATGGGGTTGTTTTAACTATAAAAATAAAGGAGCTTAAAAGTCGCCTAGTTATGATTTGCTTCGACAAGCTCAGCATGACATACGTCATATTAATATTCTCCATTATCTAAAAAGCATTTTTTTTTAATTAAAATCTACACATCTAATTCGACTACAATAGGGCAGTGGTCGCTATGTTTAGCTTCTGATAGAATAACGGCTCTTTTTAAATTATCTTGTAAAGGTTGAGATACCATACCATAATCCAAACGCCATCCTTTATTATTTGCCCTGGCATTAGCTCTGTAGCTCCACCATGAATATTGATGTGGCTCTGTATTAAAATGTCTAAAAGAATCTATAAAACCACTATCGATAAAATTACCGATCCACTCACGTTCTACCGGTAAAAATCCTGATACTTTTTTATTGCGTACCGGATCATGAATATCAATTGCTTTATGACAGATGTTATAATCTCCTAGTATCACCAGGTTGGGATGTTCTTTTTTAAGTTCATTAATATAGGTCTGAAAATCTGCCATATATTTCAGCTTATGCTCCAAACGATCCATATTGGTGCCACTGGGTAGGTATAAACTCATTACCGATACTCCATTAAAATCAGCTCTTAGATTACGGCCTTCAAAATCCATATAATCAATCCCAGTACCATACTCTACATGATCAGGTTTTGTTTTTGATAGAATAGCAACACCACTATATCCTTTTTTCTGAGCACTGTACCAGTAATTATGTGGATATCCGGCTTCTGAAAACAGATCGAGATCTAACTGTTCTTTATTTGCTTTTATTTCCTGAAGACAGATCACGTCGGGGTCAGTTTGTTGTAACCATTCTAAAAACCCCTTGTTTATTGCTGCTCTAATTCCGTTTACGTTATAGGAGACGATTTTCATACTCAAAATACTATTTGGTTTACATAATTCAAACAATGTCGTTTAGTTAAGGATAAGATTTAAAATTTCTTGTCACACTGAGCCTGTCGAAGTGCTTTCAAATCTGTTTTTTCAAATGTCTTCGACAGGCTCAGACTGACAACTAAAAGCTTAACTAAACGACATTGATAATTCAAATCTACCAATTATTAAAGAAAATAAAGCGTCATATCGATACATTTTAATCATCAATTATGAATTTAAATTGGCATATAAATCCCATCATATTCTAATAAATTTTTATGATCTTTATAGTAAACAACCACAAATCATGAAAAACATGCTTAAAACCGCCTGCTTACTTCTACTATTTAGTGCATATAATTGTGTTCCCGCCAAAGGTGTAAATTCTGAAAGTGCTACAACCACAAAAAATGATATTCAAATCTCGACATCAAAAGAAATGATAGAAAAAGGATTTAGTAAAGGTACTATAGTAAGTAGTAAATCTGAGGGGTGTCCTTATATTCTAAATGTTGAAGAATATAAAGATAACCTGGATCCTATTAATCTTGGTGATTTTTATAAAGCCGAGGTTCCCAAACAGGTTTGGGTAAAATTTTCTAGCCTTAGAATGGCAAGTAGATGTAATAATGCTCGTCCGGTTTCTATTACAGAAATCAATACGCGTAAAGAATAAGCATATTATTTTAACCGGTTGTGCATTTTAGACTTTTTAATTCGAAATTCGTCAATTCGAGTGCTTCGATACTTCGGCGTAGCTCAGTACAGGCCGAAGAAGTGTATCGAGAATAGAGTTTTGAATCAAAAAAGCTATTCTCGATATATTTTGTCTCCATTCCATTACTACAAAACACTCGAATTGACGCTTTTTTGTACTATTAGTTTCTCAAATGCACAATGTATTATTGTACAACAAACCTCGTAGCGTCTGCTTTTCTTTTGTTACCAAATCGTGCAAAATAGACTCCTGATCTCGCATAGGACATATCCAGATCGTATACAAATCTACCATTAGCATCTTTTCTCACTATATTAGAAACGATAACTTGTCCTAGAATGTTAAAAATATAAAGTCTCGTTTCGGTTTCTGGGCCAGAGTCTGATTTGGTAATCAAAAATTGGTTGTCAGGTTCTGTAATTACAATCAATCCTGTATTTAACTCTTCATTTTCTCCTATCTCTACGGTATAATCATGAGTTGTTCCAAAATCCATCGAACCACAGGGATTATTAAGAGGAGCTCCGCTATTGGTATTAACATCTCCTGCACGAATTCTAAGCAAATGACTTCCTAACAAAGCATCAGCGGCAATTGAAACCGTAAAGTCCTGATCGGTATCAGCAGCTTCGATAATTTGATTATCAACCAAAAGTTCTGATTCTTCAAAAACGATATTGTCATTAAAATCAATCCACATAGATACTCGCTCTGATCCATTATTATCTGCAAATCCAGTTTGTACGGTTAATGTATAGTTTCCTATAGATCGATTTAAATTGATAGTAAAGTCATTTGTAAAATCTTCATATCCTGTATCACAGGTAATTTGAGTATTCGTAACATTTGCCAATTCGAAAGACTTAATTCCATCTCCAAATCGCGCACAATTTGCTGTAGGTTTACAAAACGCTCTTTCTATTGTTCTGGTAATAGTATCATTAGTTGTATTTTGATCTGCTGCTAAAGCCGTTCCTAATAGAAATTCGAAAGTCCCCGTTCCTGTAATATCTACCAGAGTAGTAAATGTATAACTTGTTTCTGTTTGTGGTTGCAGGGTACCTGTAAAAACTTCTTCTACTCTGGTTCCATTATTTAAAGTATAAAAAACCGGAATATTAGTTTGCGCAGCAGAACCAAAATTATATAGTGTAATAACAACGGCTTCTGAAGAAGCTGTAATACCACTATCGAGAGCAGGAGATGTTAATTCTGCCACTCCTACATCAACAGAAAATAAATTATTGAGCGTTACCTCACTACAATCATTTTCGGGATTGATATCTCCCGCTGCATTAGTTTCTGCTGTTATAGTATACACTCTTTCTGTACTAAGATCTGCATTGGTAGCAAATGAAAAAGAAGCTGTTCTTAATGGTGCTATAGGACCTGCTAACAGCTCACTAACCGGGGGTCCTCCATTAATAGAGTATGTAACCTGTATATTACTTTGAGCTGTAGTCCCAAAATTCTTAACGGTTACGGTAATGTTTTCAGAATTGGTAAAAGTGGCATCATTTCCTGGCGTGTCTATACTTACTACTCCTACATCGGTTGTAACTGCACCAGCCACTTTAAAAACTCCTACAACATTTCTTGAGTTGTCTCCTGTATTTTCAAAGTATTCTGCAATGTGCCAAAACGTTTGATCATCGACAGGGTCTACAGTAAGCTGTGCATAATCTCCGTATCGTTGTGGATCTCCTTCGCGTTGTATATCGGTTCCGATCTTGATATCTTGCTCTGCTACGGTCATCGTTCCTAATGGATCACCTGCAAGTCTACCGGTATATCGAATTGAAGCAAAACTATCTGCACTCGCCCCGGTACTTGTTGTACCCATTGTTGTGTACCCCATACCAATATTACCATAAATATCCATAGCCATACTCCCACACCAGGCACTTTTACCATCGGGAGAAGTATAGGTTCCTTCTTGAAATACGGTCCAGGGTTGACCATCTCCACTTTGTCGTAATTCGTACCAACGTATTCCTGCTACATCATCTGCATCTGCATCTATATCTACGACATGATTAAGTACTACAGAGTTATAATTACAAAATCGCCTGTAATTACTGGCAAACATAACTGCCCCTTGCAATGCATCAATATTTCGATCGCTACCAGGTTGTGGTAAGTTACCAAAAGACCCGCCATCAAAAGTAGAGTCAAATGGTGTTACCGTAAGTTCTTCTGCTTCTGTAATTGTAGATTGACTGGGAGAAACCCAGTCTACATTAACTTTCCATAATTTTAAAATATCCTGATCAACACCTTCCCACTCATCATCCTGAAAATAAATAATTCTAGCATCACCATCAGGAGGTAATGTTTTTCCTAAAGCATTAAATGATGCCGGACTGTAAAACCCTCCTATTCTAGCTCCAGGAAGTGGAAATCCCACCATTTTTACATTTTCTTGTTCTGCTCCTTGTAGCATTTTTTCTCTTTCGATTACAAATACGATCTCGCTGGTTTGTACCGAATTTTGATCTTTATTAGCTGTTACATAGTATCCATCAGACCAAATTGAAAATTTTGTGTAATCAGGAAACCCTTCTGTATTAAATCGATAGGTATACCATCCGTCATTTACAGGATCTGGTCCTTGGCCTACAGCTACCAAAAATCCATCTGGAGTATTAGAAAACTGAGTGATTACAAATCGATCTGCAAAACTATCATAAAATACAATTGGATCTCCAAGAGTTTCTCCTGGGAATATATTGGCTAATGATGACGAAGCCACTAACTCATTACCACTTCTATCGTGTATTGCAAAAGCAAAGTTTTTGGCACTTACATAATGATTAGGACCAACAGCTCCTGTAGGATCTGAAGGAGCTCTATTGCTAGAATTTGTCTCGAATGTAAGAGAAGGAGCTTTACCTGCTCTCATCATCTGATTGCTCTTTTGTTTTGCAAGTAAAGGATCCATTCCTTTTGGAAAACCTTTTCCCGGAACAATCTTATTTGCATCTGTTCTTCTAGGATTAATCTTACCTTCTCTTGGTTCACCCGGCAATAGTTTTTTCCCTGCCAATGGCCCTATTGCCCTCATATAAGTAGCAGTAGTTACCATACTGGCATTCATGGTTTCTTTCTTTTGTGAAAATCCAATGGTAACAAAAAACAGAAAAGAAACTACTACAATTTTCTTTAATAGCATAAGCAACAATTTATATTAAGACCTGGCTCTTTACTTAGAGACTAAAATACAACTAAACTTCAAAATAAGACAGTTGTAAGGCACTTTATCCTAAGTATTGATAAAAAAACGGTTAATTTTAAAAAAAATTATCAATAATCATCAATGATTATATTGTATTTCTGTTTTTATCAAAATAAAAAAACTGCCTCGTAATGAGGCAGCTTTACCAGGGAAAAAACCTATCCCAAAATTATTTTAACCAATACTCGGCATCTGTTTTTTCAGAAATGATAGTCTTAAGCTCTGTAATCGCCACTCGTTTCTGTTCCATAGTATCCCGATCTCGTATGGTAACCATGTTATCTTTTTTAGTATCGTGATCTATTGTAATACAAAATGGAGTACCATTGGCATCTTGTCTTCTATATCGACGTCCAATAGCATCTTTTTCGTCATAAATAACATTAAATTTCCATTTTAGATCATCAACAATCTGTTCTGCAATCTCTGGCAGGCCATCTTTTTTAACCAAAGGAAGTATTGCTGCTTTTACAGGCGCAACAACTGCTGGTAGTTTTAACACCACTCTACTACTACCATCTTCTAATTCTTCATCTTGTAATGCGGTAGAGAATACTGCAAGAAACATTCTATCTAATCCAACTGACGTTTCGACAACATAAGGAACATAGCTTTCTTTTAACTCGGGATCAAAAAACTGTAATTTCTTACCTGAGTGTTCTTCATGGGCTTTAAGGTCAAAATCTGTTCTGGAGTGAATTCCTTCTAATTCTTTAAATCCAAATGGGAAATTAAACTCAATATCAGCTGCAGCATTTGCATAGTGTGCTAGTTTATCATGATCGTGAAAACGATAATTCTCTTTACCCAATCCTAGTGATAAATGCCAATGTAATCGGGTTTCTTTCCAGTATTCATACCATTTCATTTCCTCACCGGGGCGTACAAAGAATTGCATTTCCATTTGTTCAAACTCCCGCATTCTAAAAATAAATTGGCGCGCTACGATCTCATTTCTAAATGCTTTTCCGGTTTGAGCAATTCCAAACGGTATTTTCATTCGTCCCGTTTTCTGAACATTCAGGAAATTCACAAAAATACCCTGAGCAGTCTCTGGCCTTAAGAATAAATCGGTAGCAGATTCTGCAGATGCTCCTAATTTAGTACCAAACATTAGATTAAATTGTCGCACCTCTGTCCAATTTTTGGAACCAGTATCCGGATCAGCAATTTCTAATTCTTCTATCAGTGCTTTTACATCTGCAAGATCTTCGTTATCCAAAGATTTTGCCATACGCTGTAAAACCTCTTCTTTTTTAGAAAGGTATTTTACCACTCTTGGATTAGTAGTTACAAATTGGGCTTCATCAAAATCATCTCCAAAGCGTTTTTTGGCTTTAGTGATTTCTTTTTGAGCTTTTTGATAAAGCTTCTCTGCATAATCCTCGATAAGTACGTCGGCTCTATATCTCTTTTTAGAATCTTTATTATCAATAAGTGGATCACTAAAGGCATCTACGTGACCCGAAGCTTTCCAGGTTGTAGGATGCATAAATATTGCAGCATCAAGACCAACAATATTCTGGTGCATATTCACCATACTTTTCCACCAATATTCTCTTATATTTTTTTTAAGCTCTACTCCATTTTGACCATAGTCATATACTGCACTTAATCCATCATAAATTTCACTAGAACCAAAAATATACCCATACTCCTTAGCATGGGCAATAACCTTTTTAAATTTATCTTCTTGCTTTGCCATTGCGCAAAAATAACTGAATTTAAATGAATTGAAAACGAATCTGATTTTGTTTTTTATAAAATCTTCATCTGTTGCTAATGCAGGGATTACTTATCGAAAGTAATTTCTGACAAAAGCATAAAAAAACCGTCATATTTTAAGCAATATGACGGTTATTAATTATATATCTAAAAAATTATTTTAGTTCAAACTGAGTGTTTGAGATCATTTTTGGTCCAGAGAATACATTTACAATATAGTTTCCTTTAACTAATTCTCCTTCTGCTGTATCTACTAATACACAAACATCTAGTGCTTCATTTTCGTAGAATACTTTATTAGTCCCACTATAAGTAAGTGTTGCACTATCAAAGTTTACAGCTATTTTATCTCCTATCAAAACATTACTAGGATTAACCACCTGTACATAAAGATTTTTATCTCCTTTTTCGGTTAATTTATTTGGTGCAAGTGTAAAACAAACTCTTACTTTTTCGGCTCTTTTTGCCCTAGTAGTAGTTGATATTTTACCACTGCCACGTACACGTACTCCTTCTGCTTTGATATTTGCCGCAGTAAGTGCCGAACCTCTTTCTACAATATCAGCAAGTTTGCTGTTTTGAGTCTGTAAAGAGTCTGATAAGATTATTCTTTTATTTAATGCAACAGAAGTACTATCTAAATCTGTAGTTAATTGTGTATTTGCAACCGTTAAACTATCTGCAAGCTTAAACAATCTTTCACGTTCCTTCTTAAGTTTACCTACTTCTCTTCTGTAACGAGAGATCAAAGCCAGGTTAGCATCATTATCTTTTACGCTATCCAATAGAACTACGATACGTTCTTTTGCCTTAAGTAAATGATCATCCATTACTTCATTAAGGGCAATAGCATTGTCATACTTTGTTATCAATTCTCCTAATTCACTTTCAATAAGATCCTTTTCTTGTTGCAAAATTGCTTTATTTTGCTTCTCTTCGTTGTAAAACTTATACGTAAATATCCCTAGAATAAGTAACAGTGCTCCTAGAACACCGATAAGGATCTTAAGGGTTAAGTTATTGTTTTGAGTTGTCATAATTAAGATTTATAATTTTTGATGGTTATTTTAATAGCTAAATATAATAATTAATGTTAATCTCCCTAATAAAATGCTAAGAGACTTAGCGTATTTATTCTACCCTATATATTGTGCTGCCTGTGACAGTCCTTTATATGCGAATGAAAGGTTACTGTGTACTTCTTGTAGACACGAGCTTCCTTTGGGCAATTTTCATAACGTAAACGCAAAAAAAATTGAAAAAGTATTTTATGGCCGTGTCAAAATTGAAAATGCTACTGCTTTATTTGTATTTCATAAAGATAGCTTAGTACAAAATTTAATTCATAATCTAAAATATCGCGGAAGAGAAGAAATAGGAAAAGAACTGGGCAAATGGCTTGGTCAGGAACTAATTCAAACACCTGAATACCAGTTTATTGATTCTGTAATACCAGTTCCTTTACACAAAAGAAGATTACGGGAAAGAGGATATAATCAAGTAGGAAAATTCGGAGTCGAAATTGCCAAAAAACTAAATGCCGAATATATTGATTCTGTTTTGAAAAAAATTTCCTACAATAAAAAACAATCCAAACGCGGAAGAATTAGCAGATGGATAAACACTGTTGAAACATTCGGAGTTCAAAATGAGTCCTTACTTGTAAATAAGCATATTTTGTTGGTTGATGATATTGTTACGACAGGGGCTACCATAGAATCTTGTGTAAATGCATTAAAATCTATTCCTGGTATCAAAATAAGTGTCGCCACAATTGCTATAACAGAATAATTAGAATAAGGTTTGATATACAATAAATTTACATTTGAAACCTTGTTATATAAACGCAATTGATCCAACACACTTCTATTTATAAGTCAATTTTGAATTAGCTGTTAAATAGACTTTTATTAAGTTTTTTGTTTTTTAAATATAGTTGTTTCTTTGTGTCCTAAAATTATTGCGGAGATATGAGCAAAAGAATACATATGATATTGCTTACCTTGGTATCACTTGTCATCGTGATTGGTTGTGCCAAAAAAGGTTCTATAACTGGTGGCCCCAAAGATGAGACTCCCCCGGTTTTTATAAAAGCTATGCCTCCCAATTTCTCTACAAATTTCGACAAAAAAGAGATCAGAATCTATTTTGATGAATATGTAAAATTAAAAGATCCTCAAAAACAAATTATCGTTTCTCCTCCTATGGATCCTAAACCAACCATTACTCCTTTGGGAGGGGCTAGTAAGTACATAAAAATTAAATTTCTCGATACCTTATTAGAAAACACAACCTACAGTATTAATTTTGGTGAAAGTGTAGTAGACAATAACGAAGAAAACCCTAATCCTTTTTTTAGGTATGTTTTTTCTACAGGAGATTCCCTTGATTCATTAAGTATAAAAGGTATCGTTGGCGACGCTATTCAAAAAAAGGCAGATTCTTATATTACCGTAGCGTTGTATGAAATTGATGAAAACTACTCTGATTCACTAGTATATAAAACCGTTCCCAGATATATCACTAATACTTTAGATAGTTTAGCTTTTAGCTTACAGAATCTGAAAGAAGGAAAATTTAAGCTCATTGCGTTAAAAGATATTTCTAACAACTATACCTATGAGCCTAAACAGGATAAAATAGGGTTTTATGAAGAGATAATATCACTTCCTGAAGATACTGCCAAAGTTTTTAACCTTAACATATTTAAAGAAGTTTTGGATTTTAAGGCACTAAATCCTAAACAAGTCTCAAAAAACAAGCTTATTTTTCCATATGAAGGTGAAGTAGATAGCATGAAAATCAAGCTGCTAAGTGAAGCACCAGATACATTTGAAACTCGAATCTTTCCTGATAAAGACAAAGACACATTACATTATTGGTTTAGACCATTTTTTGAAGCCGATTCATTAATATTTGAAGTAACTAATGTCAAAAAATATCGAGATACTATACTTACCCGGTTTAAAGATCAATATAAAGATTCTCTCGTAGTATCCTCTGATATTGGAGCTACACTTCCACTTAATAAAGATTTTGTTTTTACCGCAAACACTGCTCTGGATAGTATTAATGAACAATTAATCTCTCTAACCGATAAGGATACACTCGAAATTCCTTTTTCTATCAAATTAGATATTGCAAAAAATGAAGCACAACTAGCTTTTGAAAAAGCTGAGAGTAATGCCTACACTTTACAGTTTTTACCAAACGCTATTAAAGATTTTACCGGCAACGTTAATGACACTATAAGAATCAATTTCAGAACAAAGAAATTAACAGATTATGGAACTATTTTCTTAACACTTCAGAAAGTAGAAGCTTATCCGATTTTGGTTCAAGTCACTAACGAACAAGAAGAAGTGATTTCAGAAAAAGTTGTGCAACGTCAGGAAACTTTGGTTTTTGATTATCTCGACCCGTCCAAATATTACATCAGAATCGTTTTTGACAGTAATAATAATGGTAAATGGGACAGTGGTAATTTTTTAAAAGGAATACAACCCGAAGAAATCCGTTACTTTGCCGAACCCATTGATGTTAGAGCAAATTGGGAAATAAAGCAAACCTTTACATTAGATTAATTTAAAATCATCTTTATCGTCGAGAAAAGGTAATTTATTTCTTGTTTTTTTGACATGAGAAATATCTAAGGTTGTATACAAAATAGCCTCTCTCTCGATAGGGTTTTCTTCTAAAACCGAATTCCCTAAAACATCATATACTCCAGAATGACCATTGTATTCATATCCTTTACCATCTAGGCCTACGCGATTTACCCCGATACAATAACACATATTTTCGATAGCTCTGGCTTTTAGCAATGCATCCCACGCATCAATACGAGGTTTTGGCCAACTGGCTACATACAATAACACATCATATCCCGAAGTATTTCTCGCCCATACCGGAAACCTGAGATCATAACAAATTAGTGGTTTAATTTTCCAACCCTTATATTCTATAATTACATCTTTTTGCCCTGCAGTAAAAACGTCTTGTTCTTTGGCTAGTGTAAATAACTGGTGTTTATCATATACCTCACAGGCCCCATCCGGAAGCATAAAAACCAATCGATTATAATAGTTTCCTTTTTCTTCAATAATAATACTGCCTACAATTGCACAATCTGCCGATTTGGCCATCTTTTCTAACCATTGCAACGTATCTTCACCCATTTTTTCTGCTACTTCTATTACATTCATTGTAAAGCCTGTAGTAAACATTTCGGGTAAGATAATTAGATCTACTTTCTGGGATATCGAATTAATTTTTTGAGTAAAAGCTGCACGATTTTGTACTGGGTTCTCCCATGCCAGATGAGATTGGATTAATGCGACATGTAAGTTTGTATTCATAACACGAAAATAGTAAAAATCTTCATTTTTAATACTTATGTAATATACCGTTTACATAAATTTAGTGTTGTAAAATCTACTTCTATCAATAAACACCTTAAAAACCATCACTTTTTTTAAGGGATTCACCACAAAGCTGTTTTCTTAACATGTATAGTATTTATTATCCCGTTATGTTTGAGATTACATAGAAAACCTGGATTAATAAAAACTTAAAAACAATACTTATGAAAAAAAACACTCTAGTAATCATCAGTTTTATTTTCTCTCTAATTTTAGCTTCTTGTGGAGGAAAAAATAATACTACATCAAATGATAGTGAAGAAACAATAGCTGAAACTTCAGCTGTAGCTTCTTATGACCTATCAGAAAAAGGAATCCCTGCAATTATTGAAGGACCAATAGAAGCTACTATAGGAGAAGGAATGGGTGCTGGAGAAATTGATGGTATAAAAACAATAAGTTTAGGTATAACAAAGGATAAATTTAAGCTAGAGATAAATATGGATAGTGCGCCTTCTGAAAGAACATTAGACGAACTTGTTGCTTTTCATAAGGAATTAAGTCAAGAAGAAGAGGGGTTTGAATTGATAAAAGAAGATTCAAATGGTTTTATTTACAAAACAACCGAGGATGGAGAAACTAATCACAATTTTAATTATGTTAAAATGAATGAAAAAGGAGATGCTTTAGAAATGACAACTGGATTTAGTTTGGTCAACTATACTTTAGAAGAGGTAGAAAAAATGTATGAAGCAGCTAAAAAAGCTACTTGGAAATAGTTTTGTTACCAACAAAATCACCTGGTTGTGAAGCTTTACAGGGATAATAAATTTATATAAGATCGTCTAATAATTACTTTTTAGACGATCTTATTTTTTTATATCCAAATACAACACTTATATCTACTTCTTTTCACCAACTAATTATTTTAATCCAGGCTAAAATCAAAAAGCAAAATAATATAACAACAAACTTTATGGTATTCTAGATAATCTCTATTCTTTTTTCCAGAAAATCCTTATTTTCGCACACTTAATAGAAAGAACGATCAAATGAGCACGAAGTTTCCTGAATATAAAGGACTTGACTTACCTAAAGTAGCTGACGAAATACTGGATTTCTGGCAACAGAATACCATATTTGAAAAAAGTATTAGTGAACGAGATGGAGCAAAACCGTTTATCTTTTTTGAAGGCCCTCCTTCTGCAAATGGGTTACCGGGAATTCATCATGTAATGGCTCGTGCAATTAAAGATATTTTTTGTCGATATAAAACACAAAAAGGATATCAGGTACAACGTAAAGCCGGGTGGGATACACACGGACTTCCGATAGAACTTGGTGTAGAAAAAGAATTAGGAATTACCAAAGAAGATATTGGTAAAAAAATCACTGTAGAAGAGTATAACGAAGCTTGTAAAAAAGCCGTAATGCGTTATACCGATATCTGGAATGATCTTACTCAAAAAATAGGATATTGGGTAGATATGAGCGATCCATATATTACCTATAAGTCCAAGTATATGGAAAGTGTATGGTGGTTGCTTTCTGAGATCTATAAAAAAGGATTATTATACAAAGGATATACGATACAGCCATACTCTCCCAAAGCAGGTACAGGACTAAGTTCACACGAACTGAATCAACCAGGTACCTATCAAGATGTTACCGACACCACAGTTGTAGCTCAATTTAAAGCTAAAAATGAAACATTACCCTCATTTTTGCAGGAGATAGAAGAAGCTATTTACTTTTTGGCCTGGACGACAACTCCATGGACTCTTCCTTCGAATACAGCATTAACAGTAGGTCCTAAAATTGATTATGTAGTTGTAAAAACATTTAATCAATATACTTTTGAACCGATTCATGTTGTTCTTGCAAAAAATTTGGTAGGAAAGCAATTTGCTGGCAAATTTGTGCAGGCAGAAACCAAAGAAGAGCTTACAACTTTTAAAAAAGGAGACAAAAAGATTCCTTATTTCATCTTAAAAGAATGTAAAGGAGCAGATCTGGTCGATATTCGTTATGAGCAACTTATAGATTATGTACAACCTTATCATAATCCAGAGAATGCTTTTAGAATTATTGCCGGTGATTTTGTAACTACCGAAGACGGAACCGGAATAGTACATACTTCACCAACTTTTGGTGCAGATGATGCCTTTGTTGCTAAACAGGCAAAGCCAGAAGTACCAGCATTATTAGTAATGGATGAAAATGATAATCTTGTACCTACTGTAGATTTACAAGGACGATTTATCCCACAAATGGGTGATTTGGGTGGTAAATATGTCAAAAATGAGTATTACGATGATGGTGAAGCTCCAGAGAAATCTGTAGATGTAGAAATAGCCATTAAACTAAAAATAGAAAATAAAGCTTTTAAAGTCGAAAAATATGTACACAGTTATCCAAATTGCTGGCGTACCGATAAACCTGTCTTATATTATCCTTTAGACTCCTGGTTTATCAAAGTAACCGATTTTAAAGATCGCATGCATGAGCTTAATTTGGGTATTAACTGGAAACCTAAAGCAACTGGTGAAGGCCGTTTTGGTAACTGGTTGGCTAATGCTAATGACTGGAATTTATCTCGATCTCGATTCTGGGGAGTTCCATTACCGATCTGGAGAACAGAAGATGGTAAAGAAGAACTTATTATTGGCTCTGTCGAAGAATTAAAAGCTGAAATGACTAAGGCTGTTGATGCAGGAGTGCTCGATAAAGATATATTCTCAGATTTTGTTGTTGGCGATATGAGCGAAGAGAATTATGACAAAATCGATCTTCATAAAAATGTAGTAGACAAAATTACCCTGGTATCTTCTTCGGGAAAACCAATGAAACGTGAGAGCGATCTTATTGATGTATGGTTTGACTCTGGATCAATGCCTTATGCACAATGGCATTATCCTTTTGAGAATAAAGAAAAGGTAGAAGCAGGAGGAAGAAAAGCCGATTTTATAGCCGAAGGAGTAGATCAAACTCGTGGATGGTTCTATACGCTACATGCTATAGGAACTATGATCTTTGATGATGTTGCCTATAAAAATGTAGTATCTAATGGTCTTGTATTAGATAAAAACGGCCAGAAAATGTCTAAAAGACTTGGTAATGCAGCTGATCCTTTCGAGACTTTAAAAACTTTTGGACCAGACGCTACCCGTTGGTATATGATTAGCAATGCTAATCCCTGGGATAACTTGAAATTTGATGCTGAAGGAATTGCAGAGGTTCGACGTAAGTTTTTTGGTACACTATATAATACGTATTCATTCTTTACTTTATATGCTAATATTGACAATTTCACGTATGCTGAGGCAGATATTCCATTAGCAGAACGTCCCGAGATTGATCGTTGGATTCTAAGTGAGCTACATACCTTGATCAAAAATGTAGACACCTATTATAATGATTATGAGCCTACCAAGGCAACCAGAGCAATCTCTGATTTTGTTCAGGAAAATTTAAGTAACTGGTTTGTACGCCTAAGTAGAAGAAGATACTGGAAAGGCGATTATCAAAAAGATAAAGTTTCTGCTTATCAAACATTATATACCTGTATGCTAACAATTGCTAAATTAGGAGCACCGGTAGCGCCATTTTTTATGGATCGATTATATAAAGATTTGGTAACGGGAACCAAAAAAGAAGCTTTTGAAAGTGTTCATTTGGCACATTTTCCTGAGTATAATCAGGATTTTGTAGATACATCTTTAGAACACAAGATGCAAAAAGCCCAGACCATATCTTCTTTGGCACTTTCTCTTCGTCAAAAAGAAAAAATCAAAGTTCGGCAGCCATTACAGCGAATTATGATTCCTGTGCTAAACGAAGCCGAAAAGAATGAAATCAATGACATTGCAGACCTTATAAAAAGTGAGGTTAATGTTAAAGAAATAGAGCTTATAGATGATGCATCAGGTATCCTGGTAAAGCAAATTAAGCCTAATTTTAAAACATTAGGCCCTCGCTTCGGAAAAGATATGAAGCTGATTGCCAACAAGATACAATCTTTCGATCAAGAAACTATTAAAATTCTTGAACAAACAGGGCATTTTGATGTAGAAATTAATGATAAAATTATTACATTAGGTACCGATGATGTAGAGATAAGCTCTCAGGATATTGAAGGTTGGTTAGTAGCAAATTCTGGAGCTTTGACTGTAGCATTGGATGTAACGATAAGTCCTGAGCTTAAAAAAGAAGGAATCGCCAGAGAACTTATAAATCGTATTCAAAACATTCGTAAAGATAGTGGCCTTGAGGTGACTGATAAGATAAAAATTGTTTTTCAGGAAAATGAAGCCATTCAAGAAGCTATCGCCACTAATGAGAATTATATTAAAAATGAAACCTTAACCGAGACAATTGAATTTGCATCAGATGTAATAAATGGTACAGAAATTGCGTTTGACGACATTGCAACCCAATTGATAATAAAAAAACATTAAGAAGTATGGCAGAAGATATCAAAGTAAGGTACAGCGACGCTGATTTAGCGATGTTTAAGGAAATCATCGTAGAGAAAATGGAAAAAGCACAGAAAGATTTAGAATTAATAAGAAGTGCTTACAAAAATGACGGAAATAACGGTACAGATGACACTTCACCAACGTTCAAGGCATTTGAAGAAGGAAGTGAAACGATGTCTAAAGAAGCAAATACACAACTTGCAATTAGGCAGGAAAAGTTTGTACGCGATTTAAAGAATGCTTTATTACGTATTGAAAACAAAACATATGGTATTTGTCGTGTAACAGGAAAATTAATTAATCCTGATCGATTAAAACTGGTTCCGCATGCTACATTAAGTATCGAAGCAAAAAATATGCAGAGTTAAAACAAACAAATAATCTATAATTATAGATTTGACCTCACCGGTTTTTTAAACTAGTGAGGTCTTTTTTTTATCTTGTATGTAACCTTTTTAAAAAAACAAGGTATTAGTAATAGAACCCAACCAAAAGAGTAACATCTTGAAAAATCTAACTGACGAAGAATTAATGATTCTGGTATCCAATGGCAACCTGGATGTAATGAGTATCCTTTTTGAAAGATACCATATCAAAATCTTTAATTTCTTATTAAAAATGACGAGAGATCGAGAGATCAGCCAGGACATTACACAAGAAGTCTTCTATAAAGCAATTAAATATAGAACTTCTTATAAAAAAGGAAAGTTTTCATCATGGATCTATACCATTGCCAGAAATATATTTAGCGATCATTATCAAAGTCAAAAAACAGTCGCTCAACGTTTCGAAAATATTGAATATAAAATAGAGCAAAAAGAACAAGATCATATTGAAATAAAAGAGACTAGTGAAGAATTATACCGAGCATTAAATCAACTTAATAAAACCGATAAGGAGCTCGTTGTCATGAATAGGTATCAAGGAATAAAATACCAGGAAATAGCCGAGATTACAGGCTCTACAGCAGGAGCTGTAAAAACCAAAGTTCATCGGGCTATCCATAAATTAAAAGATTATTATTTACAAAACATATAATTGTTATGAACTGTAAAGACATACAAAATCAACTGATCGATTATATAGATCATAATCTGGATCAGGAAACATATGAAAAGGTAGAAGCACATCTCAAAAATTGTAAGCAGTGCAAAACAGCCTTACAAGAACTTCAAACCGTTTTTGAAGCCGTACATCATACTTCTTCTCAAGAACTTCCGGATAAAAGTTTACAAATGAACTTTGAAGAAATGTTGAGAAAAGAAAAAGAGATACTCAATGATCCTAAGATTGTATCCTTAAATCCAAAAACCAAAAGTTCATGGAAAACAGCTTTACAGATCGCTGCAACCATTGCACTTGTTTTTTCTGGGTATTTCTACGGAAAACTAGAAAACACCGCATCACTTTCTGAGGAAATGGCGGTATTAGAAAAAGAAAAATATCAAATGAAGCAAACGATGACCATTTCTTTAATAGAAAATGAATCTGCGAGTAAACGCCTACAAGCGGTAAACTATGCAGAGGAATTTGAAAAACCCGGAAATGATATCCTTAATGCTTTAATCAATAAAATGCATTATGACGATCATAGCAATGTGCGATTAGCTGCAGCAGAAGCACTGGCAAAATTTTCGGATTCTGAGATGGTTCGTAAAGCATTAATCAATGCCTTGGATATTGAACAAGATCCAGGTATACAAATTGAATTAATTCAAATATTAGTTTCTATTCAGGAAAAACGCGCAGTTCCTTCTATGGAAAAATTACTTCAGAATGAAGAAACACCCGATTATGTAAAAGATCAGGTAAAAATCGGGTTACCAAATTTAATTTAAAAATTCAATCAAAAAACAAATAGTCATGAAGAAAATAGCAATCGCATTACTAGTATTTATAGTAGTAGGAAATCTAACTGCACAAGATTACAAACACTCTCTACAAGGAATCAAAAAAGTAAAAATAGCCTCAGAATCTGGAGTTATAGCAAAGACTCACAGCCAAAATGAAGTATTGATCAAAGGAGAAGGAAGAGAAACTCCTGAAAAAGCCAGAGGATTAAAAGCAGTATATTCTGGCGGAAGCGATAACACTGGCATAGGAATCTATGTTCAAAAAGAAGGAGAAACACTTATTATTAGAAATCTCAAAGGTATGCATAGCGAAACCTTAGAGATTTACCTCCCAAAAGAGATCAACATTACGACAGAGAGCAGTAATCTGGGGAGCTTATCTTTTAGCGGGTTTTCTTCTGAAATAGAAGCAAGAACCAATGTAGGAGGTATTACATTAAAAAATGTTACTGGCCCCATTGTAGCTAAGACTGCGACTGGCGAAATTAATATTGTATTCGACAAAGTAAGTCAAAGTTCACCTATTTCTATTGTATCTGCTACAGGAGCGATCGACGTAAGTCTGCCATCCAGTACTCCGGCAAACTTAGAATTAAAAACTTCTATGGGAGAAATCTATACCGATTTTGATATAAAATTTCCTGTTGAACATAAAAACATGAAGGTAATCAGTGGTAGAAGAGCTATAAACACCAAGCTAAATAACGGTGGCGTTGATATTACATTAAGGTCATCTACGGGAAATATTTACCTGAGAAAAAAATAATAGAGGTCATCAATTAATCAAAAAAAACAACGAACATGAAAACTGTATTAAAACTCATCCTGCTGTGTTTTGTTTCATTACAAATACAAGCACAAAAAGTAATCCAAAAAGAACTTACTACTTCTGCTGATCTAATCAAGGTAGAATTTAAATTTGCCCAAGACATCGTTATCAAAACATGGGATAAAAGCAACGTGTCATTAAAAGCCAACGTAAGTATTAATGGCGGAGAATTTGATGACTATTTTAACTTAAAAATAAAGAACACCTCATCTGTTCTGGACATATCATCTGATTATGGTGATCTATTTGACAAGTGGAAGAAAGAACGTGGATCAAACAATAAAAACAATTGGGGGCCTTGTAATAATTTAGACATTGATGCTATGTACACCCTATATCTTCCAAAAAATTCTACACTAAGGGTAAAAAGTATTTCTGGAAATGTTGAGTCTGAAAACTATCAGGGAGAACTAATTGTAGATATTATTAGTGGAAATATTGATATCAAAAACTATAACGGAGATCTTAATCTTAAAACCATAAGTGGAGATATTGATATTAATGTCTCAAAATCAAGATTAAAAGCCGAAACAGTTACCGGAATGATTTATTCTGATAAAGACATGAAATTTGATCACGGCAAAAACAGAGTAGTAGGAAGTAAGGTAACCGGTACTTTTGGAGATGTGAGAAGCGAACTAAAACTTGGAACCGTGAGTGGTAGCATATTCATTAGAAAGCAATAAATACTACAAAAAATACCATTTTAGGTATAAAAAGAGTTTAACGATATCAAACATTTTATAATGATATCGTTAAACTCTTTTTATGTAGTTGGTACTGATAAAAGTATTTAGAGGCGAGTAAAATGATAAAAAAAAATCGAAGAAACCTTAATAAATAAGAGGGATTAACACTATTTGCACATTTGAATTTGTCTTTCGGACTCTGCGAATTTGAGATTCACTAATAAAACACTATTTTTGTCCGTCGCTTTTAGCACCCAAGCAAACCAGTACTATATGTCCTTAAAGAAATCTATTTTAGTTATAATTTTAGTGTTACTTATTGATCAGATCACCAAAATTTATATTAAAACTCATTTTACTCTTCATGAAAGTGTAGAGGTATTTGGTTGGTTTCGTATCATATTTGTGGAAAACAAAGGCATGGCCTGGGGATTTGAACTTCCTGGGAATTATGGCAAACTGGTTCTTACTCTATTTAGATTGGTGGCCATCACCGGTATCGGATATTGGTTGTATGATTCTGTTCGTAAAAACAATCCCACTATTCTTACTTTTTGTATTGCATTGATTTTTGCCGGTGCTTTTGGAAACATTATTGATTCTATATTTTATGGGATTTTATTTAGTGAAAGTACACCTGTAGAGATTGCAAGTTTCTTACCAGAAGGCGGTGGTTACGAAAGTGTTTTTTATGGTAAAGTGGTTGATATGATTCAGTTTACTTTCTATGATGATATTTTGCCAGATTGGATTCCGTTTATGGGAGGCAAACATTTTTCATTCTTTGATCCTGTATTTAATATTGCTGATTCTGCAATAAGTATTGGTGTATTTCTATTGATTGTTTTTAACAAAAAAGCATTTCCAAAAAAATAAAACAGATCTTAAACCCTAACTAGATCAATATCCTCTCGAAGTCATTTAGCTTAATAGGTTTAGTAAGATAATCTGATACTATATCAATAGATTTGGCACGTTCTATATCTCTAGAGTCTATTGAAGAACTCACTACATAAAGGTCAATTTTTTTTCTAATTTGATTTTTGATTTTAGAGAACTCATTCAAAAATTCCCAACCATCCATCACTGGCATATTAAGGTCCAAAAAGATAATCTGTGGTATCTCTTCGTTTTCTTCTTGCTGTAAAGATTGTAGAAAAAAATCTAAAGCTTCTTTACCGTTATTAAAAACTAAAACAGATTCTGATAGTTTTTTTAGTTCAATAATCTTACTTACCAGATTAATATAAATAAGGTCATCATCAATAATACAAACGCTTTCTATATTTTGGGGCATTTTTTATAGAGTACAAAATTAAAGATATCGAAATATACAAAAGTATTTCTTAATTTAGGAAACCTCTATTTATTTCTTAATCGAATACATTTTTGTTGGAGTAACACAAAAATCAAGCGGTATATCTGCAGTAGTTACATTTTCTATTTCTTCTTCAGCAGAAAAAAAAGAAAGGCCGATTTTTAAAGTATTAGGATTACATTTTGCCAAAAATTTATCATAAAATCCTTTTCCGTAACCTACTCTATTTCCATTTTGATCAAATGCTAGTAGTGGTACAAAAACTACTTCTATTTTATCTTCGGGAATCGGGATTCCATCAACTGGCTCAGGAATTCCCCAGGAATTTACTTTTAATGCAGTAGTGTCTGTGAGTAAAAAATGCTGTAATGTATTGTCCTTAAAATTACTTTTTGACACGATTACGTTTTTATCCTTTCCCAAGAGAATATTCAACAAAAACTCTGTATTGATTTCTTTCTTTTGATGAATAGATAGAAAAATATGATAATACGACTTTTCCCAAACAGGTAGCTCGAGTAATCGGTTTGCGATATCAATACTTAAGTTCTCAACTTCTTCGTTACTTAAATGAGACCTAAGGGTTTTATATTTAGTACGCAGTTCTTTTTTATTCATTTACTAATTCTTTGGTTATACGAAAAATAGCATCTCCTTTATACACAATCGAGGATTCATTTACATTGATAACATATCCTTCATTATTTGCTTTAACCACATGTCTCATTTTACCATAAGGGTCTGTAATTGTTGCCATAACCTCTCCTTTTTCTATATGTTTACCAATGGGTACTTTAATATGTAATAAACCACTGTATTTTGCGCGCATCCATACACTTTTAATAACAATCTGAGTATCAGAATCACGAACTGGAGCTTCGAATTCGACTTTGAGCATTCCCAGATAGTCCAAGATTCGCATAGTCCCCTGCACTCCTTCTCTTGCTATTTCTTTGCTACTGTTTTGAGATTTTCCTCCTTCAAACAATAATATATCTTTTCCTTTCTTGGCACAAGTAGCTCGATATGACCCCTCTAGATTCTTAGACAAAAGAGTAAATGGGGCATTAAAAATCTTTGCTAACCCTATCAATCTTTCATTCTTGGGATCCACTCTGATATGCGGAGCATTAAATCTACTGGCTCCCCCGGTATGAAAATCTAAACAAAAATCTGCCGCTGGTAAAATCTCATTTATAAATTGATAGGCAAAACGACTGGCTAGAGACCCATTTTTGGTTCCTGGAAAAACCCTGTTAAGATCCCGACCATCGGGAAAAAAACGATCCATACTTAAAAACCCAAATACATTAAGTACAGGGATACATATAACACTACCTTTTGCAGGTTTATTGATTTTTCTAGCAATGATTTGCCTCACAACTTCTACTCCATTAATCTCATCTCCATGAATTCCTGCTGTAATAAGTACTATAGGGCCTGGGTTTTTTGATCTTTCTATAATTATCGGTATTTCTACTTTAGTAGAAGTATATAACTTAGCTATATTAAAATTTATAGTTGTACTCGTACCAGGTAATACTTCTTTACCAAGAATATTAAGTATATTTTTTTCTGTTACTTTGGTCATTGTGTTATAAACTTCTTTCAATATAACGAATAATGGTTTTTGCGATATCTTTTCCTGTAGCGTTTTCTATACCTTCTAATCCGGGAGAAGAATTAACTTCGAGAATAAGAGGCCCTCTATCACTTTGTAGCATATCTACACCTGCTACGCCCATTTTTAAAGCTTTCGCCGCCTTTATAGCCGCTTGTTCTTCTTCTTCACTAAGAGTAATCACTGATGCACTACCTCCTCTATGTAAATTAGATCGAAACTCACCTTCTTTCCCTTGTCTTTTCATAGCTCCAACGACCCGCTCATCAACAACAAGAACTCTAATATCTGCTCCTTTGGCTTCTTTTATAAATTCTTGTACAATTACACGAGCCTGTAGTCCATTAAACGCTTCTAACACAGATTCTGCAGCCGTTTTGGTTTCGGCCAATACAACACCTAACCCCTGAGTACCTTCTAGTAATTTAATAATTAGAGGGGCTCCCCCTACATGAGATATCACTTCAGAAACATCTTTAGAATAATTGGTAAATACTGTTTTGGGAAGTCCCAACCCTGCTTTAGATAATATTTGTAAACTTCTTAGTTTATCTCTCGATTGTAGTAATGCCTGTGACTTAAGTGTAGTAAATACATTCATTAACTCAAACTGGCGTACTACTGCAGTCCCATAAAAAGTGATAGAAGCTCCAATTCTGGGAATCACAGCATCTACATGATCTAATTTTTTACCTCGATAATAAATTTCAGGCTTTTGTTTTTCAATAATAATATCACAATTAAGAGGGTCTATCACCTGTACATTATGCTTGCGCTTTACTGCTGCTTGAACCAAGGCATTAGTAGAATACAAACTCGTACCACGAGACAAGATTTTAATGTTCATTACAAATTTTGATTATAAGACTGATTTTCTAATTGGGGGTCAACTAAAAACTTACCGCTTAAAAATTTGCGTCCAATCAATACCGGAAAACGCATATCATCGCGAGAAGACAATGTGAGGGTTATGGGGTGCGTTTTATCAAATACAATAATCTGTGTCCTAATGGCATATCGTACTTCTACTTTTCCATTATTACTTTTTACTGCTGTAATATCGTAATTTTTAAATGTAAATTTTTTACCATTATATTCTGAATGCGTTGCATCAAGAAGACTGCATTGCAATGTTTGATCAATCTCTCTGATATCGATACAATGAATAGATGAAGTATATGCCCCAGTATCGATTTTGGCATCGATACCTTTTAGCTCTAAAAGAGGAAAATCCACTTTATCAGTTCTGCCGATTATTTTCTTTTCTTTCTCCAAAAGATATGATTGATATTTGCTACTAATGTAATAAAAATCAATAAGCATTGTATTACATCCTCTCTATTTAATAGAAAACCATAACACGAACAGTAATTAACAAAAATTTAAACCCCCAATATTTGCATTACAATTCAGGTAAACCCTTAACTTTACCATTAGAATATGCAAGAAGCTACTTTAGACATACAAATTAAAATATTACCTACCAGCCCTGGAGTATATCAATATTATGATAAAGACGACACATTGCTTTATGTAGGAAAAGCAAAGAACTTAAAAAAAAGAGTTTCTTCTTACTTTACAAAAAATCACGATAACTATAAAACTAAGGTTCTTGTAAAGAAAATTTATACTATAAAACATATTGTTGTCGAAACAGAAACAGATGCTCTGTTACTAGAAAACAATCTGATTAAAAAATATTTACCCAGGTTCAATGTCATGCTCAAAGATGATAAGACATATCCATGGATTTGTATCAAAAAAGAGCGTTTCTCAAGGATATTTCTTACTCGTAATCTTATCAAAGATGGCTCAGAATATTATGGCCCTTATACTTCGGTAAAAACAGTACATGTGCTTTTGGATCTTATCAAAGAACTATATCAGCTTAGAACATGCACTTATGATTTATCTCAGGAAAAAATAAATAATGGAAAATATAAAGTTTGTTTAGAGTATCATCTGGGCAATTGCAAAGGGCCTTGCGAAGGATTACAAGATGAAAAAGAATATCTCGAAAACCTTGAAGCTATTCGTCAAATTGTGAAAGGAAATTTTAAAGATTCTCTAAATCGTTTTAGGAATCAAATGATGATACATGCAGAGAAAATGGAGTTTGAAGATGCCCAGCGAATTAAGGAAAAAATACAAATACTAGAAAACTATCAGGCAAGATCAACCGTAGTGAATCCTAAGATAAGTAATGTCGATGTGTTTTCTATCATATCAGATGAATCCTATGGGTATATAAATTTTCTTCAACTGTCCTATGGTGCTATAATTAGATCTCACACTACAGAAGTTAAAAAGAAATTGGACGAATCTGATAAAGAACTTTTAGAACTTGCCATTATCGAACTCAGGCAACGTTTTAACTCTACATCCAAAGAAATATTTGTTCCTTTTAATGTAGAAGTAGGAGAAGGTCTAAAAATCACAATACCACAATTAGGTGATAAAAAAAAGATCGTAGACCTATCTTTAAGAAATGCAAAATACCATAGACAAGAACGTTTTAAGCAAATCAAGATCATGGACCCAGATCGGCATATAAAACGTCTGATGGCACAAATGAAAAAAGACTTAAGGCTACCCGAAGAGCCAAGACATATAGAATGTTTTGATAATTCGAATATTCAAGGGACTAATCCTGTTGCCGCCTGTGTAGTATTTAAAAATGGAAAACCCAGCAAGAAAGAGTACAGAAAATTTAATATAAAAACAGTAGAAGGTGCTAATGATTTTGCTTCTATGGAAGAAGTTGTATATCGACGTTACAAACGATTAACCGAAGAGGACCAGCCATTACCACAACTAGTAATTGTAGACGGAGGAAAAGGGCAGCTTTCTTCAGGGTTAAAAGCTCTGGACACATTAGGCTTAAGAGGAAAAATAACCATAATTGGTATTGCCAAGCGACTAGAAGAGATTTACTATCCCGGTGATTCTATACCATTATATTTAGACAAAAAATCAGAGTCTCTAAAGGTTATACAACATTTACGAAATGAAGCACATCGATTCGGAATCACCTTCCATAGACAAAAAAGAAGCAAAGCTGCTTTGGATACCGAATTAGATTTAATTCCTGGGATTGGAGAAAAAACCGTTATAGAATTATTAAAAACCTTTAGATCTGTAAAAAGAATAAGTGAAGCTTCTAAACACGAATTAAGTGAAGTGATTGGAGATTCACGCGCAACCAAAGTGTACAATTATTATCTTTCTAAAAAAGAATAAGCGTGGCCAGACACAATACATTAAGATTTTTTTTATCCGGGATACTACTTTTAGTGTTCCTTATTCCTAATATAATTTGGTCGCAAGAAAAACAACCCTCAGAGATTCATGATGATCCCGCTATAGAAGATGTAAAAATAGGATTAGTCTTAAGCGGAGGTGGTGCAAAAGGACTTGCTCATATTGGCGCTCTAAAAATAATAGAAGATGCGGGAGTACGTATCGATTACATTGGTGGTACCAGCATGGGAGCTATTGTAGGAGCTTTATATGCCTCTGGATATCGTGCAGCAGAACTCGACTCTATCTTTAGAACTGTTGACTTTGATGCATTTATACAAGATGAACTTCCGAGAAGTGCCAAAACTTTTTATGAACGAGAAGACTCAGAAAAATATGCAGTAACTCTTCCTTTTGATAAATTTAAAATAGGTTTACCCAAAGGGTTATCTAAAGGGCAGAATTTTTATAACCAATTCTCGCGATTTACAGCTCATGTAAGTGAAGTACGCGATTTTAACAATCTCCCAATCCCCTTTTTCTGTATGGCGACTAATATTGAAACCGGAGAACAAGTACTTCTGGACAAAGGATACTTGCCCGATGCTGTTGCTGCCAGTGGTGCATTACCCTCTGTTTTTAGCCCAGTAGAATTAAATGGAATTTTAATGACAGATGGAGGAGTGACCAATAACTATCCTGTTAAAGAAATTAAAGAAAAAGGAGCCGAAATAGTTATAGGGATTGATGTACAAGACAGTTTAATGTCTAGAGACCAGCTAACTTCGGTAACCGATATCATGCTTCAAATAAATAACTTCAGAACTTATGAAGCTATGAAAAACAAAGTTTCTGAAACAGATTTATACATTAAACCTTCGATAACAGATTTTTCGGTAATATCTTTTGACCAGGCTGATAAAATCATTGCTAATGGAGAAAAAGCTGCATTTGCAAACTATGAAAAGCTCAAAGCAATTGCAATGCGTCAAAAACCTGGACCAAAGAACCCTGTAATTGCTAAAAGCTCAGAAAACATATTGGTAAGCAGTTTAGCCATTTCGGGAAATGAAAGATATACAAGAGCCTACATCAAAGGGAAGCTAAAACTAAAAACTCCTAGTGTTACAACTTACGGAAAATTAAATGAAGGCATTAACAACTTATCTGCAACAGGAAACTTTGATCGTGTAAGCCACAAACTTATCGATACAAAAGATGGTAAACACCTAATACTTAATGTAAAAGAGAGTGACAACAAAATGTTATTACGTTTTGCACTTCATTATGATGATCTATATCAAACTGCAGCCTTAATTAATGTTACTAGAAAAAGCCTATTATTTGACAATGATGTATTTTCTGCCGATGCAGCTTTAGGTGATAACATTCGTTATAATCTGGACTACTATATTGATAAAGGTTTTTATTGGAGTACCGGAATAAAATTTCGTTATACCAATTTTAAAAAAGCAATTGATTTTGATTTTATAGGAAGGTTTGGAGAAATCCCGGATTTAGATATTAATACCATTGATGTAGACTATGCCGACTATAATGCGCAAATCTATGCAGAAACCTTATTACAACAAACCTTTTCTGTTGGCTTGGGTGCAGAGTACAAACGCCTTAGTATTATTTCTGAAACATTTGGAGAAGATGAAAATCAAATTCCAAGAACTGTATTTGAAGATAGTGATTATTGGAGTGCCTTTGGATATATTAAATTAGATACATATGACAATAAATATTTTCCGAAGCGAGGATTTTTATTTGAAGGAGATATTCATACTTATCTTTTTTCTTCTGACTTTACTGAAAGTTTTGATGAATTCTCAATTACCAAAGCGCAACTAGGGTTCGCTACACCTTTATATAATGCACTTTCTATGAATATTAGCCTAGAGGCGGGTACTAAAATTGGAAATACTTCCCTAAGTTCTCTCGATTTTTTACTTGGAGGTTTTGGCGCTAAAACCATTAATAATTTTATTCCTTTTTATGGATATGATTTTTTTGGAATGACAGGACAAAGTTTTGTAAAAGCCTTACTATCTGTAGATTATGAGATATTTAAAAAGAACCATATTAACGCATCTGCCAACTTTGCAAATGTAGGCAATAAACTATTTAGTACCGGAAAATGGTTTGAAGATCCAGAATTTTCTGGATATGCCTTGGGGTATGGCCTAGATACCTTTGCTGGACCAATACAAGTCAAATATTCTTACTCCCCAGAACTAGACGAAAGTAGCTGGTTTTTTAGCATCGGTTTTTGGTTTTAAAAAATTATACTGCGAAAGAATAGAAATATTTACGATATTTGTAATGTTATGAACTTGTTTTGGCAGGATTTATTATTATTACTACACTACCTTATTAAGCGCAATCCCGAATAAGGTAGATCTGCTGTTTATTATTGTCTTATCAAAAAAAGTAGTTAATATTTTAAATTTGCAACATCATGCCTTTTTATCATACTCTTGGGGAAATCCCTCCAAAACGTCACACCATCTTTAAAAAACCAGATGGTAATTTATATTATGAACAATTATTTGGAACAATTGGTTTTGACGGAATGTCGACCAACTTATACCATTGTCATAGACCAACACAAGTAAAAGAAATCAAAGGAAGCTATAGTGTAGCTCCCAAAGTAGCTATAAAAAACAATATCAAATCTTATAGATTTCACGGTTTCAAAGTGGATCCAGAAAAGGATTATCTACAAAGTAGAAAAAATGTATTAACCAATAGTAATGCAAGCATTATTTTATCTGCTCCGCAGGAATCCACTACCGATTATTTTTATAAAAATACTGATGCCGACGAATTAATTTTTATTCATCGTGGAAGCGGAAAGTTTCGAAGTCACTTAGGTAATCTCGATTTTAAATATGGAGACTATATTTTAATTCCCAGAGGAACTATTTACAAACTCGATTTTGATACTTCTGATAATCGATTGTTTATTGTAGAATCAAGAAGACCAATTTATACTCCAAAAAGATACCGTAACTGGTTTGGGCAATTACTAGAACATTCTCCGTTTTGCGAACGTGACATTAGGGTTCCTTATGAATTAGAAACTAATGATGAAAAAGGAGATTTTTTAATTAAAGTAAAAAAGCAGGACGAAATTTTTGATATGATCTATGCAACACATCCATTTGATGTAGTAGGATATGATGGATTTAATTTCCCCTATGCTTTTTCGATACACGACTTTGAACCTATTACTGGTAGAATACATCAACCGCCACCAGTGCACCAAACATTCGAGACAGATGCTTTTGTAATTTGTTCTTTCGTACCAAGATTATATGATTACCACCCAGAGAGTATTCCTGCACCCTATAATCATAGTAATATAGATAGTGATGAAGTGTTATACTATGTAGATGGTGATTTTATGAGTAGAAATGATATTGATGCAGGGCATATTTCCTTACATCCTGCCGGGATACCGCACGGTCCTCATCCCGGGGCAGTAGAACGAAGTATTGGAAAAACCAAAACCGATGAATTAGCTGTTATGGTGGACACCTTCAAACCTCTTATGGTTACCGAAGAGGCTATGAAAATAGCCGACGAAGATTACCATAAATCCTGGCTTGAGTAACCTTTAGAAAATGTTTTATAACCAAAATA
The DNA here is from genome assembly GCF_943373825.1 of Aquimarina spinulae. Lineage (NCBI taxonomy): Bacteria > Pseudomonadati > Bacteroidota > Flavobacteriia > Flavobacteriales > Flavobacteriaceae > Aquimarina > Aquimarina spinulae. The sequence continues at coordinate 2,317,179 of NZ_CALSBP010000002.1, forward strand.
GCTTTAAAAAAGATAATTTGTTATGCTAAATTACAGGAAAGATATTACAGCGCATTTAAGAGCCATGTGGTAATGTTTTTAAACTAAACGATTCGAGAAAATTATAAATACCTTTTTCTCATTGATTTATTTTTTAACTATATTATTTAAAAACATTATGTCGACCAATATAACACCTCAGAACTTAGAAAAAATAGTTCCTCAAGCAGAAGATTTCTTGCCGCTATTAGGAACAGATTATGTAGAACTCTATGTGGGTAATGCCAAACAAGCTGCCTACTATTATCAAGCAGCATGGGGTTTTCAAATTATTGCCTATGCCGGATTAGAAACAGGACGTAAGGATAGCGTTTCTTATGTACTACAACAAGATAAAATACGATTGGTTCTTACTTCTCCCCTACAACCAGATGGAGATATTAATAAACATATAAATGCTCATGGTGATGCCGTAAAAGTAGTTGCTCTATGGGTTGATGATGCTACCAAAAGCTATCAAGAAACTGTAAAAAGAGGTGCTAAATCTTATATGGAACCCACCGTCGAAGAAGATGAAAACGGTCGTGTTGTATTCTCAGGAATCCACACTTACGGAGAAACTGTACACATTTTTGTAGAACGAAAAAATTATAATGGTGTATTCTTGCCTGGTTATATGGCTTGGAACAAGCCTTATAAAACAGAAACTACAGGTCTTAAGTTTATTGACCATATGGTGGGTAATGTAGGATGGAATGAGATGAACAAATGGTGCGAGTTTTATGCCAAAGTTATGGGATTTGCACAATTAGTATCTTTTGATGATAAAGATATTTCTACAGAATACACAGCCTTAATGAGTAAGGTAATGAGCAATGGCAACGGACGTATCAAGTTTCCAATAAACGAACCTGCCGAAGGAAGAAAAAAATCTCAAATTGAAGAATATATCGATTTTTATAATGGTGCCGGAGTACAACACATAGCATTAGCTACCGATAATATTATTGAAACCGTTTCTGCACTTCAGAATCGAGGGATAGAATTTCTTACTGTTCCTGCCAGTTATTATGAAACTGTTTTGGATCGAGTTGGCGAAATCGACGAAGATCTTGCACCACTTAAAGAATTAGGAATTCTTATCGATCGGGATGATGAAGGGTATCTGCTTCAGATTTTTACCAAACCAGTCTTAGATCGCCCAACAATGTTTTTTGAAATTATACAACGTAAAGGAGCTCAATCCTTTGGTAAAGGTAATTTTAAAGCATTGTTCGAAGCTATCGAGAGAGAACAAGAGCAAAGAGGTACACTATAGAATGCCTTAACACCACATTTTAAGAAAATAGACTTATTATTTTCTTGCCATTTATATACCAATTATTTAGAACTCATCTTTTAATTGGTATATAATGTATGGTATAATATTTCTAAAAATCAAACAAAAGTTTCTCATACAAATAGTTTCCTAAAAAGTAAATTATTATGAGTTATAAACTTTCAAGAAAAACAATACAATGAAATTAGCAACAATAAAAAATAATAGCCGAGACGGACAACTAGTTGTAGTAAGCAGAGATTTAACCAAAGCTGTAAAAGTTCCTGAAATTGCTCAAACCATGCAGGAAGCTTTGGATAATTGGGATGATATCTCTCCTAAACTAGAAAAGGTGTACGACCAGTTACAAAATAATACATTACCAAATACTTTTGATTTTGATCCAACAGAAGCCATGGCCGCAATCCCCAGAGCATATCATTGGGCAGATGGTAGTGCCTATGTTACTCACGTAGAATTAGTAAGAAAAGCCAGAAATGCCGAATTACCAGAAACGTTCTGGACTGATCCCTTAATGTATATGGGAGCTTCTGATGCGTTTATTGGAGCAAATGAAGATATTAAAATTGAAAAAGAAGAATGGGGAATAGATTTTGAATCTGAAGTCGCTGTAATAACAGATGATGTTCCTGCTGGTGTAAGTGCAAAAAATGCTCAAAAACACATTAAACTTGTAGCAATCATTAATGATGTTTCATTAAGAAATTTAATCCCTAATGAGTTAGCTAAACAATTTGGGTTCTATCAATCAAAGCCATGGACTACATTTTCTCCAGTAGTAGTTACGCCAGATGAACTAGATGATGCCTGGAGTAATGCTAAAGTACATCTACCATTGACCTCTACATTAAATTCTAAAGTTATAGGATCGCCCAATGCCGGAATCGATATGACTTTTGATTTTGGCCAATTAATTGCTCATGCTGCTAAATCAAGATCTTTAATGGCAGGGTCGGTAATAGGATCAGGTACCGTTGCAAATCAAGGAAGTCCTAATGGATCAAGCTGTTTGGCAGAAGTTAGATGTTTAGAAATTATAAAAAACGGTAAACCATCTACTCCTTTTATGAGTTTTGAAGATCGTATAGAAATCGAAATGAAAAATAAAGAAGGAGAGACTATTTTTGGAAAAATAGATCAGGTAGTAAAACAATACGAGCCTATAAATTAAGTAAATTATAGATATACTATTTTTAATCAAAAAACGAATCAGTCTATCCTGTGAGAAATAGATCAAATCTTTTTTCAGACTTATGACTGTTCTTGGTTAAAAAAGCAACCAAAATATACTCTTTTTATCAATTAAAGCTATTTTTTGATTTTTGAGAAAAATGCATTTTTCACAGCAAACGATATAAACTTTTGTTAAATTTCACAATAAAAAAACGTTTTCGTTTGATAATTATTCAAAAAAAGTCCATTTTTGCAAATATAGGTGGAGTGGTTACTGCCTATATCTAAAACAATAATTATTCTCATAATTTAAGTTTTTAGTTGGTTAATAAAAGTAAAGAAGAGAGCTGTGGTGGCTCTCTTTTTTTGTTTATATTTTTAGATTAGATAACAACATTCATTTTTATCTCTTCATATTAAATAGTATTTTTGGAATGGATATTGTAATTAATAGGTATATCAAATAATAACAATGCCCTAAACTATGAAAAAGTATATTATAATATTGCTTTTGATAACAAGTATAGTTCCTGCTTTTGCTCAGGATAGCCATAAAGCATTCGATTCTGGAGAATGGTTTAAGTTTAGAATTCATTATGGCCTTTTTACAGCTAGTTATGCTACACTTGAAATTAAAAAAGAAAAGTTAAATGGGAAACCGGTACATCATATAATTGGTACAGGTAAATCATCTGGTTTTTTAAGCGTCTTTTTTAAAGTAGAAGACTATTATGAAACTTATATTGATATCAATAGAGTAAAACCATATCGTTTTATTCGAAAAATAAATGAAGGAGGACATACCAAGAATATAGAAATTAACTTCGATCATAATGAAAACAAAGCATTAGTTTTCAACAAAAAGCACAATACAAAAAAATCTTACCCTATACAATCTGATGTACAGGATATGATGTCTTCTTTTTACTACTTGCGTAATAATATTAATACATCTTCTCTAAAAAAAGGAGACGAACAGTATGTAAATATGTTTTTTGATAATGAAAGCTATCGTTTTAAGTTAAAATTCTTAGGGCGAGAAGTAATTAAAACCAAAATGGGTAAAATTGCATGTTTAAAATTTAGACCCTATGTTCAGGCAGATAGAGTTTTTAAAGAAGAAGAAAGTATGACTGTATGGGTTAGTGATGATGACAATCGAATGCCTGTAAGAATAAAAGCTGACATCCTAGTTGGTTCGATAAAAGCAGATTTAGATGCATTTAAAGGACTTAAACACCCATTTAAAATTATAGTAGATTAATGAATGAATCTATACAACCAGAGATCGCCGAAAAAATAAAGCAACTAGAAAAAAAATTTAAAAATTCTGGCCAGGATTTGGGATCATATTTAGATGGCCTGCTTCATGATCGATATTTAACCTATTGGGATTATATACATTTAGACACTTTATTAAGTTTACAAATCCCTAGAACACATTTTCCCGATGAAGAAATTTTTATCACTTATCATCAAATTACAGAGCTCTATTTTAAACTAATTATACACGAGCTAAAGCAAATTATTGATGATAAATTACAAAATGCAGCGTTTTTTACCGCTAAAATTGATCGGGTAAATCGTTATTTTAGAGTCCTGATCAATTCTTTTGATGTCATGATTAGAGGAATGGACAGAGAACAGTTTCTTAAGTATAGAATGTCTCTTCTACCTGCAAGTGGTTTTCAATCTGTACAATTCAGGTTGATCGAGATATATTCGACCCCTCTGGCAAACCTTGTAAGTACCAAAGAAAGAGATCTATTTTCTGAAAAAGATGTCCTCGAAGAAGTATTCGAGCATTTATACTGGAAATCTGGTGCTACCGATAAAGAAACAGGTGAAAAAACACTTACCCTTAAGCAATTCGAATATCGATATACTCCAAGAATGATGCGTATTGCTAACCAAGTACAACACAGTACTATTTTTCATAAATACCTCGAACTACCAGAAAAAGAGCAAAATAATGTGCTCCTTATCGAAGCATTACGTACTTTTGACACTAATGTGAATGTTAACTGGTTATTAATGCACATGGGTGCCGCCTATAGGTATCTCAATAAAGAGAAGGGTGAAGTTTTGGCTACCGGAGGAACAAACTGGAAAAGTTTCTTACCTCCAAGTTTTCAAAGGATCATGTTTTTTCCTAATCTTTGGACCAAAGAAGAAAAAGAAAACTGGGGTCAACAATGGGTTACTCATCAATTTAATACCGCAAAATAAAATAGTCGTCAGTTGAAGCAAATAGGTTATTTACTACTTATAGCGGTAGTATTATTTTCATGTCAGAAAGAAAAAAAAGAAGCAAAAATTATTGTTCCTGAAGTTATTGAGGAAGAAAAAGCACCTCCTATCATAACCGAATTCGGTTATGTCCTAAATGATTTTAATGTTGTGAAAGACACCATACGTCCCGGAGATAGTTTTGGTGCTATTATGGATACTCATGGCATAAGTAGAACTAAAGTATTCGAGATCACAAATACTATTAAAGATACTTTTAATGTAGCCAGAATCCAGGCAGGAAAACCTTATATGCTTCTTAAATCAAAAGATACTACAGAAAAAGCGCAGGTATTTGTATATCAAAATAACAAAATCGATTATACTGTGATCGATTTTAGAGATAGTATTATTGCCAAAAAAAGTAAAAAACCGGTAACACTGGTTGAAAAAACTGCTTCAGGAATTATAAACAGCAGTTTAATGCAAACATTTGATGATATGGATCTCAATTTTTTGGTTGCATATAACATGGCAGATATTTATGCCTGGACTATTGATTTTACTAGATTACAGGCAGGAGATAGATTTAAGGTAGTTTATACCGAGAAATTTATTGATGACACTATTCCTGCTGGAGTTGACCAAATTAAAGCATCGTATTTTGAGCACAGAGGTAAACCAATCTATGCCTTTAGGTTTATGGATGATTCTATTAACAATTCTATAGATTATTATGATGAAAAAGCTAATAATCTGCGAAGAGCGTTTCTTACCGCTCCGGTAAAATTTAGTAGAATTTCTTCTAGATATAATCTTAAACGCAGAATCAAATACTATGGTAATAAAGTAAGGCCGCATCGAGGTACTGATTTTGCCGCTCCTATAGGCACGCCGATATTAGCCACTTCAGACGGAGTCGTAACCAAATCTGAACGAAGAGGTGGAAATGGTAAATATGTAAAAATAAGACATAACGCTACTTATGACACTCAATACCTACATATGAGTAGACAAGCTGTAAAAGTAGGTGAGTTTGTAAAACAAGGAGATGTTATAGGATATATTGGGATGACCGGTAATACCGGAGGTCCCCATGTATGTTACAGATTCTGGAAAAACGGAAAAGAAGTAGATCCGTTTAAACAAGATCTTCCGGCTTCAAAACCACTAGCCGATAGTCTTAAACAAAGGTTTCATAACCACATTCAACCTTTAAAGACCGAATTAGATAGTATTTCTTTTAAACCACAAAAACCACAGGAAATTTTATAGATCATGACATTACCAACTATTAACCCAACCACCACAAAAGCCTGGGAAGCATTACAATCTCATTACAAAACTATAAAAGACACACATCTTAAAAATCTTTTCGAAAAACAGCCAGATCGTGCTACTGCCTTGTCGATCGAATGGAAGGATTTTTATGTAGATTATTCTAAAAACAGAATCGATAAGACTACAAAAAAATTGTTATTAGATCTGGCTAGAGAAGTAAAACTTGATGAAGCCATACAACGTTATTTTGACGGAAGCACTATCAATGAAACAGAAAATAGAGCTGTTCTACACACGGCTCTTAGAACGCCATCAACATATCAAGTTACCATTGATGGTAAAAATATAATTTCAGAAGTTACAAACGTAAAAGAAAAAATAAAGTCCTTTAGCCATCAGGTTATTTCAGGAAATCTTAAAGGATATACAGGTAAAGCTTTTACCGATATTGTAAATATTGGTATTGGAGGGTCTGACCTTGGCCCTACTATGATTACAGAGTCCTTAGCTTATTATAAGAATCACCTTAACCTACATTTTATTTCTAATGTAGATGGAGATCATGTTCATCAAAACTTAAAAAATTTAAACCCAGAGACTACTTTATTTGTGGTTGTATCTAAAACCTTTTCTACTCAAGAAACGATATCCAATGCTACAACAGCAAGAAATTGGTTCACCAAAAATGCACCAAAAGAAGCGGTAGGAAACCATTTTGTAGCCGTATCAAGTAATATTTCTAATGTGACCAACTTTGGGATTGCAGAAGAAAATATCTTCCCACTATGGGATTGGGTTGGTGGTCGTTTTTCTTTATGGAGCGCAGTTGGGCTATCTATATGTTTATCTATAGGTTATGAAAATTTTGAAGCTCTGCTAGCAGGTGCTCATGAAATGGATGAGCATTTTAAGAATACTCCTTTTGAAGAAAATATTCCAGTAATTTTAGGAATGCTTAGTATATGGTATAATAATTTTTTTAATGCAGAAAGTGAAGCTATTATCCCGTATTCTCAATATTTGCATAGATTACCGGCATACCTGCAGCAAGGTATTATGGAAAGTAACGGAAAAAGTATTGATCGCAATGGTAATCCTATTAACTACCAAACGGGTACGATTATCTGGGGTGAACCAGGCACCAATGCCCAACATGCCTTTTTTCAATTGATTCATCAAGGGACAAAATTGATTCCAGCAGAGTTTATTGGCTTTAAGCACTCTTTATTTGGGGATCAGGATCATCAAAATAAATTAATGGCCAACTTTTTTGCACAAACAGAAGCCTTGATGAATGGTAAAACACAAGAAGAAGTGCTTCAGGAATTAAATGCAATAAATAGCTCTGAAGAAAGACTGAAAAAACTATTACCTTTTAAAGTATTTGCAGGTAACAAACCTACTACTACTATTTTAATTAACACCCTTACTCCTAAAAACTTAGGAGCATTAGTATCAATGTATGAACAACGTATTTTTGTTCAAGGTATCATATGGAATATTTTTAGCTATGATCAATGGGGTGTAGAATTAGGTAAGCAATTGGCTACTACTATCTTATCAGAAATCGATACTCATGAGGTTAAAAAACATGATTCGTCAACAAATACGCTTTTACAACGGTATTTAAAGAAATCTGAATAATAAATCTATTTTCAGGGAATAAAAAAATAAGTTTCAAATCAATTTGTAATCATAAATTGATTTGAAACTTATTCTCTTTTTGGTGCTAGTAATATGTTAATATTAATCTATTTAGCGTCTATTTTTCATACTCTGGACGTTTTTTTTACTTAATGTTGCAAGATTGTATCAATTTTTAATTAACAATTTATTAGTTAATAACTTTTTAATATCTTCAATTAATTAATAATCAATCTGGTACAAAAAAAAATTATCTTAAAAACTATAATACAAATCTGTATAAAATTTAACATTTTAATAAACTATGCACGCATAAAGATTCGTTCTTTTGCGAAGATTATTAACTCTATCAAATATTTACGAAACTGGATACGATTTAAATGATTTTCAAACCTTTTAGTGTCATTATTTTAATCGTTAAGAGTTTCATGAGACAATTAAAAACAATTAAAACACACTCATGAAAAAGATTACATTTTTATTTGTTGTAATCCTTATGGCAGTCGTTGGGGAAACGTTTGCGCAAGGGGTAACCAAATCTTCCATTAATGGTAAGATAACTGATAATACAGGACAAGCTCTTCCTGGTGCCAATGTAGTTGCGATCCACACTCCATCTGGAACAAAATATGGTGCAATTACCGATTTTGATGGCTTTTACAGAATAGCAAATATGAGAACTGGTGGACCTTACAAGGTTACTATCTCTTATGTTGGTTTTAAGGATTATGTAAAAGACAATACTTTTCTTCAATTAGGGGACTCGCAAAATATCAGCACTCAAATGATTGAAGAAGCTAGTGCACTTGAACAAGTTATAATTACGGTAACTAACAATAGTGTTTTTGATTCTGGTAAAACAGGTACAGAAACTACGGTGACAGAGAGGCAAATTAATTCTTTACCTTCGGTATCAAGATCTGTTGCCGACTTTGTAAGAATTACTCCTCAAGCTCAAATAACTGAAGGAGACGATGGTTTTTCTGTTTCTTTAGCTGGGCAAAATAACAGATACAATGCTTTGTATATCGACGGGGGAGTAAGTAATGATGTATTTGGTCTTGCTGGATCAGGTACCGATGGTGGTCAAACAGGAGTAAACCCATTCTCAATCGATGCGATTGAAACTTTTCAAATTAACATTGCTCCTTTTGATGTAAGACAATCAGGATTCTCTGGAGGTGCTATAAATGCAATCACTCGATCAGGAACAAATAACATAGAAGGATCTGCCTATACGTATTTTAGAAACGAAAGTCTTACAGGAAAAACTCCTCCAGATTTAGTAGGAACTGGAGAATCAAGAGAAAAATTATCTGATTACTCTGCAAAAATTTATGGTGCTCGTATTGGTGGTCCAATCATAAAAGACAAATTATTTTACTTTGTTAATTATGAGAGAGAAGAACAAGAAACTCCACAGCCATTTAACTTTAGCAACTACCAAGGAAATGCTACTTTGGCTGATGTTCAAAATCTATCTAATTTCTTACAGACTACATATGGTTATGATACTGGTGGGTTTGACAATAACACAAGAACATTAGACAGTGATAAGTTAACTGTTAAATTAGATTGGAATATTAATGATAACCATCAATTAAGTGTAAAGCACAATTTTGTAAAGGCTGATAATTTAGAAGCAAGAAATAGTGGTAACAGAAATATTGGTTTTATTAATGGTTCTGAGCTTTTTAAAAGTACTAAAAATGAAACTACTTTAGAATTTAGTTCGTCTATAGGAAGCTGGGCTTCTAATAACTTGCTTATTGGTTATAAATCGGTAAGAGATGATCGTGATCCTTCTGGTAATCCGTTTCCAACTGTTGATATTCGTGATGGTGGAGGAACAATTTCTTTTGGAGCAGAACCATTTTCTACTGCAAACTTATTAGATCAGGATATTGTTAATATAGCTAATAATTTTGAGATTTATAGCGGTAAACATACTGTAACCATAGGTACTCAACATGAGTTTTCAAAAATTAAAAACTTATTTTTCGCTTTTAATTACGGAGATTACACCTTTAATAGTTTAAATGATTTCTTTAATGGTATTATTGATGAATATCAAAAAGGATATTCTCTAGTAGGAGGTACTGCTGTAGGTGATGAGTCTTCTGGAGCATCCGAATTTAAATTATACCAACCAAGTTTTTATGTTCAGGATGAAATAAGCGTAACTGATAATTTTAAACTAACAGCTGGATTAAGAGTTGATGTTCCTATTTTTGATGCGGGTGCTGAAAATGCTGATTTTAATGATAGAACTATTCCTCTTCTTGAAGCTGCAGGAAAAGATCTTCAAGGAGCAAGAGTAGGTGAAAAAATTAGACCTTCTGCACATTTATCTCCTCGTGTTGGATTTAACTGGGATGTAAAAAATGACAAGACTACTCAAGTACGTGGTGGTTTTGGTATTTTTACTTCAAGAATCCCATTAGTATGGCCAGGTGGTTCATATAACAATAATGGTATTACTGGTGGATTTACTGGCGGATTTAATCTAGATCCTTCTACAATAACTTTTAACCCAAATGTTAACCAACAACCTGTAGCCGTAGCACCAGGAACTGGAGAAACAGCAGGAAATATCGACATTTTCACTCCTGATCTAAAATTACCTCAGGTAATGAAATATAATATCGCTGTTGATCAAAAATTACCGCTTTGGGGATTAATTGCAAGTGCAGACTTTTTATACACAGATGTTATTACTAATATTTATTATCAAAACTTAAATATTCGTGGACCAGAAGGAACTTTAAATGGTGCTGATAACAGACCGTACTACAGTGATAGTTTCGGAGATCGAATCGATAACACTTATGGAAGAATAATTCTTGGAACCAATACTGGTGAAGGATTCTCTTATAATACATCTTTTACCCTAAGAAAACCTTTTGACAACGGATTTCAAGGAAGTGTATCCTATTCTTATGGTGAATCAGAATCCATTTTTGATGGTACTTCTTCACAAAACAGCTCACAGTGGAGAAATATCCAAACGGTAAATGGTAAGAACTCTAACATCCCAAGATCAAGATCTGATTTTTCACAAGGATCTCGTTTTTCTGCTAATGTTAGTTATGAAAAAGAATACCTAGGGTTTATGAAATCAACAATTGCATTATTTTATGAAGGTACACAAGGCACCCCTCACTCTTTTGTTTACAGAGAAGGTAGAGACCTTTTAAATGATGATTCTAGAGATAACGCTCTTATCTACATCCCGTCAAACGCAAGTGAAATTAACCTTGTTCCTTTTAGAGATAGTGACGGAGACATCATCCCAGGATCAGCTACTCCTGCAGAACAGTGGGCTTCATTAGATGCTTTTATAGAAGGAAATGATTATTTAAGAAAAAGAAGAGGAGGATATGCAGAACGTAATGGAGATAGAGGTCCTTGGAGTCATGCTATTGACTTAAAATTCTTACAGGATTTTTATATCAAAACTGGAGAAAAGAAAAATACGCTTCAGCTTTCTCTTGATATTTTCAACTTTACTAATCTTTTAAATAAAGATTGGGGAAAACGTAAATTTATCCCTGGAAATATTGCATTAATCGAAACGGTAAGAGGGGGAACAGCAGATCCTGAGTTTACCTTTGATGCTAGCTCTTTTGAAGACGGAATTGAACAAATAGATGACAATGGCCTTCAATCATCTAGATGGCAAATGCAAGTAGGATTACGTTATATATTCAACTAAGAAATTTATAAATCAAATATCAAAAACCTCATTCGAAGATCGAATGAGGTTTTTTTATGCTCTCAATTTCTGCTCTTTATTATTATCTATACCTAAATGAATAATAAACCATCACAAACCTCGTTGTAAATTTCTGATATTGAAACATTTATAGCAGTCTATTTTTTTTTCAAAAAAACACTGTTTTATTTGTAAGTATCCCTATATGATAACGACAGTAAAAAATCCAACTTTAACATATATATATTAACACAAAAACAATACTATGAAAAACTTACTTCAATGGGGGTTAGTCCTTGCAATATGTGTAGGGTGTAAAAACGATTCTAAACAAAAAGACAAAGATTACGTCCCTGTTTCCTCAATAGGAAATAAGGCGGTTGCAGTATCAGAACTTGACAAAAAAGCTCGAAAAACTTTTGGTGTATTACCCAAAATAGCAGAAAACCCAGAAAATCCTATAACCCATGAGAAAATAACTCTGGGTAAAACACTTTATTATGACAAACGACTTTCTAAAGACAATACACAAAGTTGCAATACCTGCCATAATCTAAAAACATATGGAGTTGACAATCAATCTTTTTCGATAGGTAATGATGGTAAACCAGGAGGGCGTAACTCTCCTACAACTCTAAATGCCGCACTACATATGGCTCAATTTTGGGATGGGCGAGAACCCGATGTAGAAGCACAAGCCGGAGGTCCTATATTAAATCCAATAGAAATGGCAATGCCTAGCGAAACAGTAGTAGTAGATCGAATATCAAAAATCGAAGAATACGTTGAGCTTTTTGCCAAAGCTTTTCCAGAAGAGAAAGCCCCTATAACCTACAGAAACATAGAAAAGGCCATTGGTGCTTTTGAACGAAAATTAATTACTCCTTCTAAGTTCGACAAATACATGGCTGGCGATGGTTCTGCATTAAACAAATATGAAAAGAAAGGTATGGAAACTTTTATAAGTGTTGGTTGCATTACCTGCCATACAGGGGCACTACTAGGAGGTAATATGTATCAAAAATTTGGGCTTACTGTAAATTATTGGGAGTATACAAACAGTGAAAAAATAGATAACGGTAGATTTGATCTCACTAAAAATGAAGTCGATAAATACGTCTTTAAGGTTCCTTCGTTACTTAATATTGAAAAAACAGCACCTTACTTTCATGATGGTAGTGTTAAAGATCTTAAAAAAGCCATTTCAATTATGGGAGAAACTCAGTTAAATCAAAAATTAAATCCACAGCAAGTTAACGAGATTTATTTATTTTTAGAAACCTTAACAGGAGAGGTTCCGCAGGAAGCTTTAGAATAAAACTAATATATCTAAACTTATTATGAGTAACAATAAGTACAAATAGACCAGACACTTTCTAGAATAAGTCTAAATAAAGACTCCTATCCTACTAGGATGAGGCTTTTTTATGCATTATATGTACCTTTGAATAAACTAAACACATCATTATGTACGAAGCTATTCAAATCGTCCATTCGTATTGGGCTTACCTTGTTGTTCTTATCGTTACACTAGCAACTATTAATGCCCTTGCTGGGTTTTTTACCAAAAGAGAATATGCTCCTAAAGACTTTAGAGTTTCTCTATTTGCACTTATTGTTACTCATATTCAGCTTTTAATAGGTATTATTATTTTCTTTGTATCTCCTCTGGTAGTTTGGTTCTCAGGAACTCACAAAATGGGAGAAATTATGAAAGATGCTACTTTACGATTATATAATGTAGAACACCCTATGGTAATGATCTTAACCATTGTTTTTATCACAATGGGATACTCTAAACATAAAAAGAAACTTACTTCTACACCTAAATTTAAAACACTGGCTATTTTCTATACCATTGCCTGGATTCTTATGCTATCGAGAATACCTTGGGCACAATGGTTTTAAAAGTAATTTAGTTATAATACTAAATTAGACTCATAAAATCTATAATGCTTGTCATTCTGGTTTGCGGTAGAATGGCAAGTTTAATTAGTATAAAAGCAAAATCGTTATATACATAATCACGATTAACTCCTAATCTCTATACTCCATAAGCTGTTAAAACCAGTTTTCTTGGGCCTCCGTAATTTCTATGCTCACAGAGATAAATACCTTGCCATGTTCCTAGATTTAATTCTCCGTTAGTAACAGGAACCAAAACAGAAGCCCCCATCAATGAAGCTTTAATATGAGCAGGCATATCATCAGGACCCTCATAGGTATGTATATAATAAGAAGCATTTTCTGGAACCATAACATTCATATGACTTTCAAAATCCTGTCGTACTGTAGGGTCTGCATTCTCATTTATAGTAAGACTAGCAGATGTATGCTTAATAAACACCTGTAACTGACCTACCTGTATTTGCTTTATCTCATTTATTTCGGCAAGAATTTTAGAAGTAATCAAGTGAAATCCTCTGGGATATGATGGTAATTGTATTTCTTTTTGAAAAAATCTCATGGTATTGTCCCGGTACAACTCGGAATTCCTTTAATTAATATTTAATCTACTTTGGCAGGTGCTATCAAACTGAGTAAAGCTCTTTATTTACTGGCAATTTAATACAAATTTTACAGTTATAATACCCTGTATTTACCCTAACTCTAATACCTTTACAATTTAAAATTATAAATTACTATGGATCTATCACAAATCAAAATGGTTGCTACAGATATGGATGGCACACTTCTTAACACTAATGGTGAAGTTAGCCGTCGTTTTTTTGAACTTTTTGAAGAGTTAAATAGCCTGGGTGTAACCTTTGTTGCTGCTAGTGGAAGACAATACTATAGTATTATTGATAAACTAAAACCAATTAAAGATGATATCTATGTCATTGCCGAAAACGGAGCTCTGACTATGCAACAAGACAAAGAACTTCAGACTACAGAGATCGATCGCGAAACGTATCTGGAATTACTTGATATCACTAAAAAATTACAAGGCTCACAAGTAATAGTTTGTGGAAGAAAACGAGGGTATATTGAAGATTACGGGCAAGATTTTATCGATATGTTTAATGAATATTATTATCGATATGAAATTGTGAAAGATCTCGCAGAAGTAATCGATGATCAATATCTCAAAATTGCGATTTGCAATCAAAAAGGAGCAGAAGAATACCTCTATCCTGCTTTAAAACATCTAGAGAACAAATTGAAAGTAAAAGTATCTGGAGAAATCTGGCTAGACCTTTCTCATAACCTTGCCAATAAAGGCCATGCACTACAACAATTGCAAAAAAATAATAATATATTACCAGAAGAGACTATGGTTTTTGGAGACTACAACAATGACCTCGAAATGATGACCAAAGCAACATATAGCTTTGCTATGGAAAATGCCCATCCAAACGTAAAGGCAATTGCCAATTACTCAACAAAAAGTAATAATGACAATGGTGTAGAATATATGCTACATAAGATGATTGAAGCCAAAAAAGCTAACTAAATCTGCTATTTTATGTTAGCCTGAGAAATATCAATCTCTATAGTAGCTCTTTCTCCTGTTGCCTGCCAAAAATTAAAGAAAAAATTACCCCAATCAGGAGTTCCTTTTTTAGTAAAGTTATCTAGATCTTTATTGATAGCTGTAATCCTTTCATCACTTAATTTTGAAGTAGAAATAACCACAGTAATCCCTTTAAAGCTTTTCTGAGAATTCTCTTCAGAAGGTACGCGGGCTCCATTCTTTGTAATAAGATCTGCTGCTGTAAAAGTTGTAATTTTATCTGCTGTAAATTTACCTCCACCTGCTACTGCTTGTGGATTTTCAGCCACTTGAACCGATTCGAGTTCGCTTTCTTTTATTAATCCCATAAGGTATAATTCTAAATTACCATACGCAAGCGTGTTTCCTCCATTGGCAAAAGTGCCAAATCCATCTTCACCATCTATTTTTCCTTGATAATTACCGCCTCCTAAATCAATAAGCTCGTCAAAACCACCAAGTTGTCCTCCTACGCTAGAATATCCCCAGTGACCACCAACTGTGGTTGGGATAAAATTATAATTTGCCCAATAATGCATGATTTCATGTAAAAAGGGACCGTTTTTAATATATTCTGTTCTAGGCATATGAATAACACTCTTTAATACACCTTTAGAACCATACGATGCAGTATTATCATAAATAGATGATCCCACACCTTCTATATCATTTTTAACTTTTTGATTTACTCCATAATACAAACCATTAGGCTGTTCGGTTTCAACAGAGAGTATAAAAATAAAATCAAAATTGTCATTTAAATACTCATATACCTTTTTAGACACCATAGCAAAATCGCCGTTTCCGGCAATAAACTTATTGTAATCCGCTTCCGATAAAACATAGTTTATAAGCTTACTGTCTTTACCTAAAATAAAATCTTCTGCAAAAACAGTCTGTTCTCCCAATGGATCTGGGTCAACTCCAGTATCGGTAGGATCTGTAGTATCATCATCTTTGCTACAAGAAAGAAAACAAAAAACAAAGAAAGCTATAAAAGATAAGATTTTTAAACTCTGCTTTAATTGGGGCTTTAGCATGATATAAATTCTTAAGTTATAAAAAAACAACGCTATAACAGACACTTTATTTGAATTACACAACAAATAAATTAAACCTATTTACAAGGAACTAATAACCGAATCTCTAATCATTTAGTTTTAATACTGCCATAAATGCTTCCTGAGGAATCTCTACATTTCCTACCTGGCGCATTCGTTTCTTTCCTTTTTTCTGCTTTTCTAATAATTTACGTTTACGAGAAATATCACCACCATAACATTTGGCTGTTACATCTTTACGAAGAGCTTTTACGGTTTCACGAGCAATAAATTTTGCTCCAATTGCTGCCTGTATTGGGATATCAAATTGTTGGCGAGGGATTAATTCTTTTAATTTCTCACAAATCTTTTTACCAATATCATAAGCATTATCTTTATGTAATAATGCAGATAACGCATCTACAATATTTCCGTTAAGTAATATATCAACCTTCACCAGTTTAGAAGAACGTAAACCAATCGGCGCATAATCAAATGATGCATATCCTTTTGATACTGTTTTTAAACGATCATAAAAATCAAATACGATCTCTGCCAATGGCATATCAAAGGTAAGTTCTACTCGTTCTGTAGTTAAATACGTTTGATTAGTAATCTCTCCTCGTTTCTCAATACATAAAGACATTACGGATCCTACAAAATCAGATTTGGTAATAATAGAAGCTTTGATATACGGTTCTTCTACTCTGTTCATAGAAGAAGGGTCTGGTAAATCAGATGGGTTATTTACAATTATGACATCATCAGGGTTTTTATTGGTAAACGCATGATAAGATACATTAGGTACCGTAGTGATCACGGTCATGTTAAATTCACGCTCCAGTCGTTCCTGGATAATCTCCATATGTAACATCCCCAGGAATCCACATCTAAAACCAAAACCTAGTGCTGCTGAACTCTCTGGCACAAACACCAAAGAAGCATCATTAAGTTGTAATTTTTCCATAGAATTACGAAGCTCTTCATAATCTTCTGTATCTACAGGATAAATCCCTGCAAATACCATGGGTTTTACATCCTCAAAACCTTCAATAGCATTTTGTGTAGGTGTTTTGGCATCTGTAATCGTATCTCCTACTTTTACTTCGCGTGCATCTTTAATACCTGTAATAAGATATCCTACATCTCCTGTTTTGATTACCTGTTTAGGTTCCTGATTTAATTTTAATGTTCCTACCTCATCAGCAGAATAGTTTTTCCCGGTAGCCACAAACTTAATCTGTTGCCCCTTTTTAATTTCACCATTAACTACCTTAAAATATGTTTCTACACCTCTAAACGAGTTATATACCGAATCAAAAATCAGGGCTTGTAATGGCTCTTCAGGATTTCCTTCTGGTGGCGGAACACGTTCTATGATGGCGGTAAGAATTTCTTCTATACCTATTCCCGTTTTAGCACTTGCAGGAATTACTTCTTCGGCATCACACCCCAAGAGATCTACAATATCATCAGTTACTTCTTCTGGATTAGCACTTGGTAAGTCTACTTTATTGAGTACCGGAATAATTTCCAGATCATTTTCGAGAGCCAGATATAAATTAGAAATTGTCTGCGCCTGTATACTTTGTGCTGCATCTACAATTAGTAGTGCTCCTTCACAGGCTGCAATAGAACGAGAAACCTCATAAGAAAAATCAACATGACCCGGAGTATCAATAAGATTAAGGATATACTCCTCTCCTTTATGTTTATATTCCATCTGGATTGCATGACTCTTGATCGTAATCCCACGTTCACGCTCCAAATCCATACTATCAAGTAATTGTGCTTGCGCTTCACGAGCGGTTACTGATCCGGTAAAGTCCAATAATCGATCTGCCAGTGTACTCTTGCCGTGATCAATATGTGCAATAATGCAAAAATTTCTAATATTTTTCATGTAGTCTCTCTCTTGTATACCATCAAATCTAACATAATCATTTATAAAGGTATATCAATCATTTTTAAATACCCATTATGGGTTTCATTCTTCTTTTCAATACGTTTTGGGCATGACCCATCATTACATTATGGGTCGGGCTATCCGCGCTACATGGTAGCTTACTCCTATCCCTCACGCAATTTTCATCCTCTTAATGACTTGCAAATATAATCGATTTTAGAAGGTTTATACTATCTCTCCCAGTATTTTTAGATCTTACCTATTTCAAAAAAACAAGACTTCGCAGATCATAGAGATCTGCAAGGTCTTAAAGAATTTGTATTTTTGCCAAAAAAAGATTTGCTGTGGCCAAGATAGGAAACATAGATGTAGGAGAATTCCCATTGTTATTAGCCCCAATGGAAGATGTAAGTGATCCTCCTTTTCGTGCATTGTGCAAAGAGCAAGGTGCCGATGTAGTGTATACAGAATTTATTTCTAGTGAAGGGCTAATTCGTGATGCTGCCAAAAGTGTTATGAAACTTGATATTTATGAAAAGGAACGTCCGGTTGGTATTCAGATTTTTGGAGCCAACTTGGATTCAATGCTTAAATCTGTTGAGATTGTAGAAGCATCGGGCCCTGATATTATTGATATTAATTTTGGGTGCCCTGTAAAAAAAGTAGTAAGTAAAGGTGCAGGAGCAGGGATTCTTAAAGATATTGACCTCATGGTTTCTCTTACCGAAGCTATGGTTAAACACACCAAATTACCCGTTACTATAAAAACACGATTGGGTTGGGATCACAATTCTATCAGGATTGTAGAAGTTGCAGAACGGTTACAGGATGTAGGAGCCAAAGCCATTTCTATTCATGGTCGTACACGAGCACAGATGTATAAAGGTAATGCAGATTGGAAACCTATTGCCGAAGTAAAAAACAATCCGAGAATGCACATTCCTGTATTTGGTAATGGCGATGTAGATACTCCCGAGCGTGCTATGGAAATGAGAGATCAATACGGTCTTGATGGGGCCATGATTGGTCGTGCCAGTATTGGTTATCCCTGGTTTTTCAAAGAAGTAAAACACTTCTTTAAAACCGGCGAACATTTACCACCACCAACTATAGAAGAACGAGTAAATGCAGCTCGTAGACACTTACAAATGGCAATCGATTGGAAAGGTGAAAAACTAGGTGTTTTTGAAACCCGTAGACATTATACCAATTACTTTAAAGGAATACCTCATTTTAAAGAATACCGAACCAAAATGGTAACTAGTGATCTCTCCCAGGATGTATTTGCTGCTTTTGATGAAGTACAGTCCACATTTTCAGGATTTGAGTTCGTATAATTTTTTTTATTCCGAACCTAATTCACAAGATATTTTATAGCATAGTTTTCAGAATAATACAACGTATTGCTTTAAATTTTAGAAGAGGTCAATTCACTAACTTCTGATTAATCCTGCTAGAGGCCAATAAAGAAGCTATAAAACCGATAATAGTAATCGTAAAAAAGACTACAACAAAGCTAATTACAGTAATACGAGTCGGATACGGTAATGAGGGGGTAATCATTAATAATCCAAATTGTTGTTGTAATACGATAAGTATAAACCCTAATAACAAACCTAATATTGTGCCCAAAACGGTCATAAGCGAACCTTGAAACAAAAATATTTTTCTAATACTAGGCAGAGAAGCCCCTACATTATAGAGCGTTTTTACATTGCTTTTCTTATCAATAATCATCATAATAATAGCTCCAGCAACATTAAACAAAGCAATAATAGCAATTAACGTAATCACCAGATAGGATACTAAGTTTTCAGTATTCAACATCTTATACAGTGTATCGTTAAGTTGCATTCTGTTTTTTACAATCACATTATGATCAAAAATCTGTTGTAATCCTTTTATCACCACTTCTTCATTAGCTTGTGGTAATAGTTTAAGCTCTATATGAGTCACTTTATCTTCTGGTAATTTCAACAATTTGCGTACTAATCCTGTAGTTGCAAAAATGTATTTTTTATCAAGTTCTTCATTTACGCTATACACCCCAATATTTACAGCTTTCTCTGATCTAAATGCTTTTGAAGGATCACTGGGAATACCTTTACCTGGCTTTGGCACATAAATACTAAGCAGATTTGTATAGGTTTGCTCTACTCCCATATTAAGTTCTCTGCTAATTCCATTACCCGCAACGATCTGGAAATCATTATCGGTTAACCAATCCCCAAATACCAGTATACTATCGGTGTGAATAACATTGTGATAATTAGCATCTACCCCTTTGATATAGGACATCTTTTGTTTACCCACAAACTCTAAGAAAACACGCTCTTCTACTATTTCAGAAAAATGAGCAACTCCTTCAAGTTTAGCTAGCTTTTCTTTTTGAGTATCGGTGAATGTAAATGTCTTTCCGCCTGACGGAAAAACCTTAAGATCGGGATCAAAATATGAAGAAAATTGAAGGCTAAAATCCTTAAGCCCCGCAAATCCTGATAACACAAGAAATAATGCCATCGCTCCTATGACCACGCCAGTTGCAGCAATAATTGTAATAATATTAATGGCGTTGCTACTACCAGGAGAAAACAAGTATCGCTTTGCGATGTAGTATGAAAAATTCAAATCCTTATGATGAGCATTAGATATGTATGAAATTTTAATTCTGCAATAAAGATAAGAGAAAAGAAAATTCTATTTCTTCTACTTTCTATGATTTTTCTATTTGTGAGGACTGCTAAAAATTACTTCTTTTTACGTTTTTCGAGAAGTTCGGGATTATTTATAGGATCTTCTTTACCCTTTACAGCCTCTTCTATATTAGAAATATACTCGAGAGAATCGTCAATAAAATAGGATAATTCTGGCATACGACGTAACTGATTTTTAGTACGTTGTGCTACCTGATGTTTTATTTGTGATTTTACCTGGTTTACTTCTTTTAATACTCTTTCTCCTTCCTGATGTGGGAAGACGCTCATATATACTTTTGCAATAGAAAGATCTGTAGTTACGCTTACTTTGGTAACGGAAACCAAAATCCCCTGTACTCCCGCTTCACGTAATGCAAGTTGTATCACATCGGCTACATCGCGTTGTAATACTCCTCCAATTTTTTTCTGTCTGTTTGTTTCCATGGTGCAAAAGTACAATTTATATGTATTTTTGCGACATAGTGATAAAAGTATATTATGAACCACATCAATAAAATAGAACACCTGGGTATTGCAGTTAAAGATATTGAGCAAGCAAATACATTATACGAGAAACTTTTGGGAGTCGCTCCTTATAAGCAAGAAGCCGTAGAAAGCGAAGCTGTAATCACCTCTTTTTTTAAGGTGGGAGATAGTAAAATAGAATTACTGGCCAGTACCCGGGAGGATGGACCTATCGGAAAATTTATTGCCAAAAAGGGAGAAGGTATTCATCACATCGCTTTTGATGTCGATAATATCGAATTAGAACTGGATCGATTAGAAAAAGAAGGGTTTCAATTAATCAATAAGGTGCCTAAACCTGGCGCTGATAACAAATTAGTTGCTTTTCTACATCCTAAAAGCACAAATGGGGTCTTGATAGAGTTATGCCAGGAAAAACCTATTGATCAGGATATTACAAAATAAATACTATCGTTTTTATAGCTCTTTTTTCCTTTTTTAAAGAAGAATCAAAGCCTTTATCTGGTTTAAGAATGAAAGACAATTAAAATAATAGAAAAAAATGTTGGCGTGTTTATATCAAATCCTTAAATTTGCCCTCCGTTTTAGGTCCCATAGCTCAGCTGGTTAGAGCACCTGACTCATAATCAGGGGGTCCTTGGTTCGAGCCCAAGTGGGACCACCTAGTTAAAAAGCTGTTTCTTGTATTAGAAACAGCTTTTTTTGTGCACTCATGATACTATATCTTTATTTATAAGCTCGCTTTTTACAAAACCCGTGTGCTATATGGCATATTTCAAACTGTTAAGCCACTGATCATAGGATTATTCTACTACTTTTGACTCACAAAAAAGGATATGCTATGTGGCTAAGATGTTATAAAATTACTTTGCTTTTTTTGATTTCTTGTATAGGATATGGGCAATCATATAAAGTGCCGGATTCCTTGAGAAAGAAAACATATGAGGAATTAGAAATTGACTTTAACAACAATATTGAAATAAACTCTTCCAAAACAGGTTTATTTGCTGAAGCATATATATCAAAAAGTAAAAAAGAGAACAACATTTTTGAAATTGCTAATGGGTATTATCTTTTTTGTAGACTTAATGACGATAATCCTAAAATTACTTTACAATATGCAGACTCAATTATTGCAATAACCAAAGATAGTTCTTACAAAAAGTATCCTACAAGAGGGTATCTCTATAAAGGGTTCTCATTAAAGTCCCAAGGAAAATACAATAAAGCATTAGAAGCCTATTTAACTGGTCTTCATTATGCAAAATCAAAGGATGATTTAATAAATTTTATTGCTATAAAACATAATATAGCGATATTAAAAGATGTGTTGGGTAATTATGATGAAGCCTTAAAAGAATATAGAGAAAATTTAACATTTATAAAAATGCAGGATACTATATTCAAATATAGGCCTCACCATATTGCCACTATTTTCAGAATGTCATATACTTTTAATAACCTTGAAATGCTTGATTCTGCACATTTTTATGTAAAAAAAGGAATTGACCTTTCTTTATCTGGAAAAAAGAAATATTATTATCCCGCTTTATTGATTAGTGTTAGTGTAAATAGTTATAAAAGAGGGAAATATAGTGTAGCTATTGATAGTCTGAAGAAAGCTATTAAGTTAATAGATAGAAAAACAGTTGCATATACGTATCTAGGGAAAAGTTTATTGAAACTAAAAAAACAAGATGAAGCTTTACTGTATTTAAAAAAAGTGGATTCTATAACTCATACCTTCAATTATTCACCTGAAACACGAGATGCTTTTACTATATTGATTGATCATTATAAAACTATTAAGGATAAAAATAATCAACTTAGGTTATTGAAAAAATTAATAACATTGGATAGTGTTACAGATAAAAAATACAATAGGTTAAGTATTAATTTAGTAAAAAACTATGATACAGCTAAGTTAATTAAAGAACGTGACAATATCATCGCTACCCTAGAAAAAGAAAACACCAAAATCTCATCCCAAAACATCATCATATCGATATTTTTGGCAGTAAGCATGTTGGGTTTTGGATATTATTATCACCGGCAACGTTTGTATAAAAAACGCTTCTTAAAACTACTCGATACAACTACTAATCCTGATCAAAAAAAAGAGCCTTCTAATGATGTATCAGCGTCACCATCCATTAATAAAGAAACAATAAACCATCTGCTAGATCGACTACAACAATTCGAAGAAAAGCAAGGCTATCTAAAATCAAATCTTAATGCCAAAGATCTTGCAAAAAGTTTTGGATCTAATTCTAGTTACCTTTCTAAAGTGGTCAATACCTTTAAAGAAAAAAGTTTTAGTAGTTATGTCAATGATCTGCGTATCAATTATGTAATTGATAAACTACGTGAAGATTCTATTTTTAGAAAATATACCGTAAAAGCTATCGCACAAGAAATTGGTTTTAATAATGCCGAAGCCTTTTCTAAGGCATTCTATAAAAAAACAGGAATCTATCCTTCATATTTTATAAAAGAACTAGAGAAACAGCAGTCGATATAAGAAAATCACGTTACACTAATTTCATCTCCTATAGCAATGGTAAAATCTTTGCTATCAATAAGCTTAAAATATCTTCCAAACCAGATTTTTCGCTCTGATAATCGATATTGTGATAAGATTTTAAAAAGTTCTTCGCCTTTTTCTTTCGTTTCTTGATTTACTGTTCTTACTGTACACTTAGCACATGATAGAGTTTCAAGATAAAAAACAAATATTTTTAATAACAAGAGGCCAGTATTTTCAGAATTATAATTAAGGTCAAAATTTATAAATGCAAATGTCAAAATTTATAAATCCTTACTTACCCTCCTTGTAATAAGCAGATGATAGCTTTTATCTTTATCTCGAATCAATGATGACTTTACAATTTCTCAAACCATTATTTTATTTAGATTCTTTTGAGTAAAGGAAATTATGATGTCATAAAATATTTTTAATCATAAAACATTAATTTTTTAATCATGAAAAAATCACTTTTAAACTTAGGAAGATTTTTACACAGAGACGAACAAAAACACATTAAAGGAGGGCATATGGACATGTCCTCAGATAATTGTAAAGATGAATGTGAAACTTCTGCAGACTGTCCAAGTGGTCAAGCTTGCCATACATTTGATCAATCTAAATCTTGTCCTTCACATCCAAAAGTTAAAATTTGTATGTAAGCATTTTGAAAGATTGCCTGAGTTTCAGGCAATCTTTTAGCTTTTCTTTTTAGTAAACCCAAATAATAATAGACCAATAATTACAACTCCTCCTCCTATAAGCTGCTCGGCATATAATGTTTCCCCAAAAGGAAACGCAAGTAACACCGCAAAAAACGGAATAAGATTCATAAACAATGTCGAGGTTGTTGCTCCCAATTTAACGACACAGAAATAAAATGCCGTATATGCAATTCCGGTTCCTAATATCCCCATAAATAAGATACTACCCCAAAAAGATATATCGGCAGGAACATCGGTTGTTATAAATTCTGGTAGTGAGAAAACCGCAAACAAAACAAAGGCCATGAGCGAGGTAATCGTGGTCATCACAACAGCATCTACATGAGGAAGGTATTTACTTACAATGACCTGAGAAAGTGAGAATACAATAGCCATACCCATGATATAAACATCCCCTATTTCGAACTGCAATTCTGCCAGTTTACTAAAATCTCCTTTTACCAAAATAATCGCCACTCCAAAAAAACTAATCGCAATAGCAATCCATTGTATTAATTTCACTTTTTTTCTTTGCAATAAAAAAGTAAAAACAGCAGTAATTGCAGGGCTTGTTGCAATAATAAGAGATCCATTTACAGCACTGGTAGTTTTTAATCCCAGATTAAAAAAGTATATGGTTAAAAAGATTCCGAAAAAGGAAGTAAGAAACATATACCACCATTCTTTTGCAGAAAATCTGAGTTTGAATAACGAGTTCCCAAATCTTATATACACAAGAAGAAACAACGAGACAACTCCAAAGAAAAATCGCAAAGCAGCCACACTTACGGGAGAATAAAACTCTAAAGCTATTTTTACCACATGAAAATTAGCTGCCCAAAAAAGCATGGTTAGTATCAAAAACAGAAACGTAATTATTTTAGTCATTATAGATATATGTTATTTATGGTTGGGTTCATTAAGGAGTTTTTTAAACTGAAATTATCCCTTATTTTAAAAAACAAAGGTCTCAAAATGCTGTACTTCTTCTTCGAACTCCAGAAGAAAATCCTTATCTCTATCGTAATATTTTGCTTTGGTATAATCCTCTCCAGCAAAAGTTTTAATACTCTCATAATCTTTCCATTTGGTCACTGTCCATACATGGCAGATATCATCTTCAAATCTTCTTAAAATTTCTACACCTAGTATTCCATCAACAGATTTATAATCTGCAACACCACTTTCTATTAAGTATCGCAAATATTCCTCGGCATCTTCGGCATTAATTTTCCCATGCCATTTTCTTGTAATTACACTTGATTTATAATTCATACTACTAAAATTAATTACACTGGTGCAAATATAAGATAATATTTTTACTACCAAAACTTGTTTTACTGGTTATAATTATTTTACTTTGCACCATGAATAATGTAGAACATATACAAAACAGCCTTTTAGACGGAGGAAATCTATCTCTCAATTTTATCAATACGATTAAAGACAGGCTGGTTGCAGATCCTATAGACTACCTTACCGGGAAAGAGGAATGGATTGCCTGGTTAAAACGCGTTGATATTTTAGAAAATGAAACATCAAACTTTGATGAAGCTAGTTTTAATCTAAAGGAAGTTATAAGGAAAAGAGAATTTTTGCATCGTGTATTTCAAGGACTTGTTTTTCAAAGAGAAATCAAAGAAAAAGATCTTAAATGTTTTGATACACTCTTACAAAAAATCAGAAGATCCACTAAAATTTTTGTGGTAGACAATAAGCCTCAAGAACACTTGGAGATAGACCCAAATGATCTAAATAGCTATATCTTAAAAATTGGAAAAGCGGCTCATGAACTATTGATGTCTGAAGAAATAGATCGGGTAAAAGAATGTGGTAATTGCGGTTGGATTTACTTCGATTCGAGTAAAAACAAATGTAGAAAATGGTGCAATATGGATACTTGTGGTAACGAAGTAAAAGCCAGAAAATATTATGAAAGCAAAAAAAACAAAGTATAAAACTATATAAAAATGAAAAATAGAAAAAACATTTCGTCTGGTAGCCCCTGGGAAGATATTGTAGGATACTCCAGAGCTGTAAAAGCAGGGAATATCATCGAGGTTTCTGGTACTACCGCTACCGGTAAAGATGGTGATATTATTGGTATAGACGACCCTTATCTTCAGACCAAAACAATTATAGAAACTGCTAAAAATGTTTTGGAAGATATGGGATATAGTTTAGACAATGTGATACGAACAAGAATTTATACTACCGATATATCTCAATGGGAAGCTATAGGAAAAGCACATGGAGAATATTTTGGCACTATAAAGCCCACTACCGCAATGGTAGAAATAGCCAAACTAATTAATCCTGATATGTTGGTAGAAATAGAATTTACAGCCATAGCAGATTAATTATACAAAAATGAATTAAAAATTAGTACTAACCCTTAAATACTCATAATTATGAATTGTAATGTAGAATGTTTACCTAATGATTGTTCAGTAGTAAGAGAAAAGAGCACTACCAAAATTTTTATTCAATCCATTACCGATTGGTTAAAAACTTTTAGAATCCCCGGAGCCGAAGATGCTTCAAGATTTAAATAGTGTCAATTTCAACAATCTATATGATATGAAATAGACCACATAAATCATCTTAATTTATAAAAAAAGAGATCAAATAGATGGTCAAAAATTAGAGATAACGAATCTGCCGAGTCATTATATTTTAGAGATCCTGATAAAAAATTTAATTGAAATAAGTATTTATGAAAGATAAAATCTACAACTCAAAAGCTCTATTATACAGGTCAGAAATGATGGCAGCATACAGGAAAGAGGTCTCACTACCATATCTGTCAGATTTTGATGTAGTATTAACTTCGGATGAAGCTTATCAGATTCAGAAACATTTGGTACAGAAAGTATCAGAAAATGATACTATAGTTGCTTACGAAGCTGGTATGACTTCTGAAGGTTCTCAGAAAAAATTTGGGGCAACTCAACCACTTGCAGCAGCACGATTTACTTCTGGACTTTATTTCGACACTACAGAAATTAAACTCTCTGAATTTCAAAATCCAATTCTCGAAACAGAAATCGGTTACCGAATGAAATCAAAAATCACAAAAAAAGTAACTTTAGGTACAGTAAAAGGATTGGTGAAAGAAATTATACCTATGATCGAAATCCCGGATATTAAACATCCAGATATGTCCAGGTTAACTCAAAAAGATATGATTGCTACTAATGGTGCAGGCGCTGTAATTATTCAAGGAAAACCAGTGAATCCAGATGTAAATATTAATGAAGAAATCATAACCCTAGCATTGGGTAAAGAAGAAATTAGCAGAGGAAAAGGAAGTGACGCTATGGGAGACCAATGGACATCACTAGTATGGTTAATCAATAAGACCTTGGATCAAGGATACCCAATTACGCCAGAACACATCCTTATGACTGGTACAGTTGGGCAAATAGTACCACTAACCAAAGGTTCTTATACTGCCCTATATGGATCCCTGGGAACGATTGAATTTACAGTGGTCTAGACAGGTGCATAGAGTGGGTAGGTAAAGAATCTCCATACTACTCAAAAAGACATTGATCGTTTTATAGCGATTTAACAAAAACAGGAGCATGAAAAAATTTACCGTATATCAAATAGATGCTTTCACCAAAGAAAAATTTAAAGGAAACCCTGCAGGAGTTATAATTAACGCAACAGGATTAGATGATACTCAAATGCTGGCTATCGCACGAGAATTAAATAACTCTGAAACAGCATTTATCTTCCCCTCTGATGGCAAAGACAATGATGGTGTTATACGATATTTTACACCTACAGTAGAGGTTCCTATTTGTGGTCACGCAACTATTGCTGCTATGTATGCCAAAGCCATATCCGAAAATCTGAATTCTTGTGTATTAAGGATGAAAACCAAAGTAGG
The DNA here is from genome assembly GCF_943373825.1 of Aquimarina spinulae. Classification (NCBI taxonomy): domain Bacteria; kingdom Pseudomonadati; phylum Bacteroidota; class Flavobacteriia; order Flavobacteriales; family Flavobacteriaceae; genus Aquimarina; species Aquimarina spinulae. The sequence continues at coordinate 2,345,289 of NZ_CALSBP010000002.1, forward strand.
GGTTTTACCATTTACTATCTATAAAAAAGATGATGATTATAAAATAGAAATGACACAAGGCTCTATCAGTTTTGAGCCACCTTTTAGTATAGAAATTCAACATCAAATTATAGCTGCACTTGGGCTAAAAAGTGCTGATATAGATGAAAAATGTCCTATTCAAATTGCTTCTACAGGACATTCTAAAGTAATGATAGGCATCAAAAATAATAAAACACTTAATGCTCTTAAACCCAATAATAGCAAGCTTAGTGAACTCAGCAAAATAATTGGATGTAATGGGTATTATGTTTTTACGTTTGATTCTACTGATAAGGATTGTTTGATCGATGGGCGCATGTTTGCTCCTGCTATAGGTATAAATGAAGACCCCGTTACTGGGAATGCTAATGGTCCTTTAGGTGCTTATTTAATTCATCATGAATTGGTTACATATAACGGTAAAGAATTTACGTTTAAAATCAAACAAGGTGAAAAAATGAAGCGCACAGGCTATATGAATGTTCATGTGACCTGTGCACATAATCGACCAAAACAAGTACAAATTACAGGCAATGCAATAGTTGTATTTAAAACCACAATAACTATATGAAAACAACAAAAATTCAAAAAATAGCAGCTTTCTCTTATAACAATACAGGAGGAAATCCTGCAGGTGTTGTAATAACAGATAAAATGCCGAAAGAAGAAGAAATGTTTAGCATTGCTAAAGAAGTGGGATTCTCTGAAACTGCTTTTTTACACCCTAAAGATAACGGATGGCGTATTCGGTATTTTTCTCCTGAAATAGAAGTCGATTTTTGTGGTCATGCTACCATTGCCACAGGAGCAGGCCTGGGACAAAGCCATGGAGAAGGAACATACAAGCTGTTTTTAAACAACGGAGAAATTAGTGTTGCCGTTAAAAAAACCACGGGAAATGATTTTAAAGTAACATTACAATCACCAGAAACTTGGTCAAAACCTGCGCCGCAAACTGTTATAGATGATGTTCTTGATTTATTTAACCTTCCTGTTTCGGCACTTCATGCAGATTTTCCGATTCGATATGCTTTTGCAGGAGCCAAACACCTTATTCTTGTAGTAAATGATCGAAAAACGATAGCCGATATGAAGTATAAATTCGAAAAAACCAAAACTCTTATGCTTAAAGAAAGCCTGGTCACTATAAGCTTATTGTGGTTAGATGACAATAATGTATTTCATTCCAGAAACGCATTTGCCTCAGGAGGAGTATATGAAGATCCTGCTACAGGAGCTGCTGCTGCGGCTTTAGCTGGTTATTTACGTGATATAAATTGGAAAGGAAATAATAAATTCGAAATCATCCAGGGAGAAGATATGGGATCTCCATCACGACTAATAGTAGAATACACTCCTACAATAGGATCTAGCATAAAAATATCAGGAAGTACACGGGATATTTAGACAAAAATCTGAACAACCAACTCAAATAAAAAACATGAAGACAAATGAAGCATTAAACATACCCAAAAGTAATGGACACTATGCTATGTGGGTAGAACATAAAGGCTCCCTTTATTTAAGCGGGCAATTACCAATACATCCAATCACCAAAGAAGTACCTGCAGGTATCGAAGCACAAACAAAATTATTATTACAGAATATAGAACTCACGCTAAAAAAAGCCGGAAGCAGTAAAAATCATATCATTAGAAATGAGATTTTTATTAATGATGTTGCACATTGGTCAACAATAGATAAAGTATATGCTGATTTTTTTGGAGATCATAAACCCGCCAGAGCAGTAGTTGGTAATGCCGAATTACATCTCGGTTGCCTCATTGAAATCATAACAACAGCAGCAATAATCTAATAATCAATACTAAAAAAATGAATTCATCTATATTAAAAAAATACGCAGATCTATTGGTACATTACTCCCTTGATATACAACCGGGAGATAAATTATTTATTCAAACTACAACACTTGCAGAACCATTAGTGCGAGAAGTTTTTAGAACTGCTATCAAAGCCGGAGCACATGTAGAATACCAATTGGAGTTTAGTGAAGCTCATAAAATTAAAATTGATAATTCTGAAGAAAAGCAATTAAACCAACCTCCTGTATTATACGCACATGCGATGGAGCATTTTGATGCTTATCTTAAAATTATGGCTCCTCATAATCTCATCGAAAATCAAAATATAGATACTCAAAAACAACGAAAGCACAAAGAAACTTTAAAACCAATAACAGAACATTATTACAAAAGAACTGCCAATGGCAGTTTAAAACGAACCTTGTGTTTATATCCAACACAAGCCGGTGCTCAAATGGCAGGCATGTCACTAGAAGAGTATTCTCATTTTGTCTTTAACGCTTGCCACCTATTTAATGAAGATCCTAAAACATCCTGGTTACACATACGGAAAGAACAACAAAATATTGTTGATTATTTAAACAAGGTAGACAAGGTACAGTATATCACCAAAGGAACCGACATACAGTTTAGTGTTAAAGGACGAAAATGGATAAACTCTGACGGGCGAACAAATATGCCCAGCGGAGAAGTATTTACCGGGCCAATTGAGGATAGCGTGAACGGAACAGTATATTTTAGCTTACCTTCTGTCTTTGAAGGTCATATCGTAAAAGGAATTACACTAAGGGTTAAAGATGGTAAAATTATAGACTGGAAAGCAGAAGAAGGACAAGAATTATTAGACGACATATTTAAAGTTCCGGGAGCTAATTATTTTGGAGAAGTAGCTATCGGAACCAATTACAATATACAGCAAGCCACAAAAAACATTTTATTTGATGAAAAAATTGGAGGCACTATACATATGGCAGTAGGGCAATCGTATTTTCAAACTGGTGCTAAAAACAAATCTATTATCCATTGGGATATGATAACAGACATGACACAAGGAGGTCAGATATTAGCAGATGGAAAACTGATCTATGAAAATGGAAAATTTCTTATATAATACATAAATGATTAACAAAACAAACCTTAGAAGCTTTTTTATCCACGTTTCAGAAGAAAGAAAACTATACCAATTTAATGTCCTCCTTAAATAACATATGAATATATTCGGCATGCACTTCTGCATGGTGTTGATTTTCTAGGCAATGAAATAGTAGATGAATCAATCCATAATCACCCAAACTATCCCTATACTCATACCTCGCCTTATTTTTTACCCATAAAATAAAACAACATAAATGACCTATCTCCCCTAACTTTTGAGCATCTTTTAAGCATTCTCTAAACTCATCTAATGTCATATGAGCATATTCATCATACTTCTTTTTGCAGAAGTCATAATCAAAAGTATGCTTATACGATTGTAATTTTCGGTTTTGTATTTCGTAGTTAATACCACTCATAACATAAGAGTAATTTACACCAGGTTAAGTATTCATATCCTCATAAATATACGATTTGAAGTTATCTCTGTTTTTACAAAACGCATGCCAGGACTTTAAAAAATTAACCCAAAAAGCTTAAGTAAATCTTAAAGTTTTAATTAATGGTTTATATTTTTATTATTAGGAATAATTCCAATACAAAAATACAAAATTAGGAATTATTCCAATAGATATATTTCACTTTTATGCCTTTATTTTTCAACTTATTATTATAAAAAGCAAAAATACAAGGAAGATCTAATAATACACAACTTATTGTTTTACAGAGTTTTAACCTTTAAAGCCTATGAGTTTTGTTAATAAAACCTGATAAGTTTATTTTAAAAAATCAAACATGTCTATTAAATTTACTTTGAATTTGATACGATATGGTATGTTTTTTGGGGAAAGAACTACTATAATGAAAATTGGGAAAATAAATCAAATCTAGAATTATGCAGTATAAAGTAATTGATGCAAAAAGCCAGTATTTTGGTAAAGTATTGGATTTCGAATCCTGCTCCACTTTAAGCGATCTGGGAGGAGTACTCTTAAAGATCGAAAGAAACAGGGTTTCACTTTTTAAATTTAACGAAGTAGAATTGGTATAATTGCCATTCTACTTCTTTCAACTTTCCTTATTATTTATTATACATAAATACTTATAAAATAAGTTATCTTAGTTCAGTAATTCGTTTTACATATTTGCCAATTACATCAAACTCAAGGTTAACAACACTTCCCTCTTTAAAAGTGTTAAAGTTTGTATGCTCATAAGTATATGGAATAATAGCAACACTAAATTCGTTCTTTTTAGAATTAACTACAGTCAAACTAACTCCATTAACCGTTACCGATCCTTTTTCTATAGTGATATTATTTAGTGAAGGATCATAATCAAAAGTAAAATACCAACTTCCATCAGCCTCTGTGATTGCTGTGCAAATTGCAGTTTGATCTACATGACCTTGTACAATATGCCCATCTAACCTATCGCCTAATTTCATTCCCCTTTCCAGGTTTACTACGGCATCAACCACAAGGGTATTAAGATTAGTCTTATCCAACGTTTCTTTGATCGCCGTAACTGTATACATATCTTCATTAATAGACACCACTGTTAAACAAACCCCATTATGCGCTATACTTTGATCAATCTTCAATTCTGAAGTAAAATTCGCACGTACTGTAATATCCAGATTTTCTTTATTAGTTTGTAAAGAAGTAACAATTCCTAATTCTTCGATGATTCCTGTAAACATAAATGCGAATTATTTAATTAAATTTGTGACCTTGAAGTTTGAAGTCTGATTTTAGATTTCAAAAATACTGATAAAGTAGTTTATATAATGAAGAAAGAAGAAAAAATAAGATTAGGGATTTCTATTGGCGACCTTAACGGAATAGGAAGTGAAGTTATCCTTAAAACTTTTGAAGATTCGCGAATGTTAGATTTTTGTACTCCGGTAATTTTTGCCTCGGTAAAAATTCTTTCTTTCATAAAAAAACAATATAAAAGCAACATAAACCTTCATGGTATAGATAAGACATCTCAGATTCTGGATGGTAAAATAAATGTTCTTAATGTTTGGAAAGAAGCCGTTAGTATTAATTTTGGGCAAGAAGATGAAAAAGTAGGAAGCTATGCGATCAAATCACTTAAATCTGCAACCGAAGCTTTAAAAAATGATCAAATTGATGTGCTGGTCACTGCACCTATTAATAAACACAGTATTCAATCTGAAGAATTTAAATTCCCAGGACATACTGATTATCTGGATCAGGAACTAGAAGGAAATAGTCTTATGTTTATGATTACCGATGATTTAAAAGTTGGATTACTTACCGATCATGTGGCCGTTAAGGATATAGCCGATACCATTACACCAGAATTGATTGAACAAAAAATAGATACTATTCATCATGCGCTTAAACAAGATTTTGGTATCTCAAAACCAAAAATTGCGGTACTAGGAATTAATCCACATAGTGGAGACAACGGCGTAATTGGTAAAGAAGATGAAGATGTATTAAAGCCAACGATCCAAAAAATTAATGAATCTGGCATATTAGTATATGGACCCTATGCAGCAGATAGTTTTTTTGGTTCTAATAATTATAAAGCTTTCGATGCTGTTGTAGCTTCATATCATGATCAGGGATTAATTCCTTTTAAAACACTCTCTTTTGGCAAAGGAGTAAATTATACTGCAGGCCTACATAAAGTTCGTACTTCTCCAGATCATGGTACTGCTTTTGAAATTGCAGGAAAAAACCTAGCCGATAATAGCTCATTTAAAGAAGCTGTTTTTGCGGCATTAAAAATTTTTAAAAATAGAAATGAATATAATGAACTAACTAAAAATCCTCTAAAAAAACAACCTCGTAAACCGCAAAATAAGTCATGAGAGGTTAGGAATTAAGTATAAAAATGATCCTCAAACCTATTACCTTAATCCTTAAACCTAATTAATCACTAACAATCTGATATAATTTTGTTTACAAAAATACTTTCATAACGAATTTTTATTATCTTTGCACCCGCCTTTATCAAATTGATAGGCACTTGAAACTGATGATGAAATGATACAACTTAAAGAGTATACTATTCCTTTTGTTGGGCTGAAGCAAGGATTACACCAGTTTGAGTATCAAATTGACAATACGTTCTTTGAACATTTTGAGTATGATGAGTTTAATTCATCTGCAGTAAAAGTTGATATGGAGTTTAATAAAAAAACAACTTTATTAGAACTTCAATTTAAAGCAACTGGAACTGTAAATGTAAATTGTGATCTCACCAATGAACCTTTTGACTTACCTATTAAGAATGAATTCTTTTTGGTAGTGAAGTTTGGAGACGAATATAATGATGAAAATGAAGAGCTTCTTATTATTCCTCACGGGGATTATGAAGTAAACGTTCAACAATATATTTATGAGCTTATTGTTTTGGCTATGCCATCCAAAAGAGTTCATCCAGGTGTTGAAAACGGAACATTAGAATCAGACATACTTGAAAAATTAGAAGAATTAAGTCCAAAAGAAAAAACAATAGTAAACAACAATGAGGAGACAGATCCTCGCTGGGATAAATTAAAAAACTTATTAAACGATAAACAATAGCTAAGCAATGGCACATCCTAAGAGAAAAATATCGAAAACAAGAAGAGATAAAAGAAGAACGCATTATAAAGCTTCTGTACCACAAATAGCTACTGATCCAACTACTGGAGAGGCGCATTTATATCATAGAGCACATTGGCATGAAGGTAAATTATACTATCGTGGTCAAATTGTTATCGACAATACTGAAGAAGAAGTAGCGTAAGGATACTGTTAAAATTTTAAAGAGAGCTCTCACAAATGTGAGAGTTTTTTTGTTTTTAGTTGAATATGTGTCAAAATCCCGTTATTTTGCGCCATATTTGTGTATAATTTAGTAATTTCGACAACTTTTTGAGCGCATTTTTATGCTATAGTTTGTGAAACTAAAACTAAGATATGAGTAAAATCACAGCCGCTATCACCGCTGTAGGTGCATACGTGCCAGACTATGTGTTATCTAATGATATATTAGCAACAATGGTCGAAACTAACGACGAATGGATAACCAGTCGTACAGGTATCAAAGAACGCAGGATACTAAAAGATAAAGATAAGGGAACATCTTTCTTAGGTATAAAAGCGGCAGAAGATCTAATCGCTAAAAAAAATCTCGACCCTAAAGAGATTGACATGGTGATTTTTGCAACTGCAACTCCAGATCTTCCAGTTGCTGCAACCGCAGCATACACAGCTTCGAAGATTGGAGCCGTTAATGCTTTTTCCTACGACTTACAGGCAGCTTGCTCCAGTTTTTTATATGGAATGTCTACTGCCGCCAGTTATATAGAATCAGGAAGATATAAAAAAGTGTTAGTAATAGGAGCCGATAAAATGTCCTCTATTATTGATTATACCGATCGTACCACTTGCATCATTTTTGGTGACGGTGGTGGTGCAGCTCTTTTTGAACCCAATGATGAAGGCTTAGGTCTTCAAGACGAATACCTGCGTACCGATGGTATAGGAAGAGAGTTCTTAAAAATTGAAGCTGGAGGATCTATTCTACCTCCATCAGAAGAAACTGTAGCCAAAAGGCAGCACTTTGTTCAACAAGACGGAAAAACTGTATTTAAATATGCAGTTTCTAATATGGCAGATGCCAGTTCTAAGATTATGGAACGTAATAGTTTAACAGGACAGGATGTAAATTGGCTTATTGCACATCAAGCCAATAAACGTATCATCGACGCTACAGCCAAAAGAATGGAGCTAGATGAAAGTAAAGTTCTTATGAATATCCAACGATATGGTAATACAACCTCAGCCACCTTACCATTATTGTTACACGATTACGAGAAACAACTCAAAAAAGGAGACAACATAGTATTTGCCTCATTCGGTGGAGGCTTTACTTGGGGATCCATTTATCTTAAATGGGCCTATAATTCCTAAACAACTAAAACACACAATACCCACATTATGGATTTAAAAGAAATTCAGAATTTAATTAAATTCGTAGCCAAATCAGGGGCTAGCGAAGTAAAGTTAGAAATGGATGACATTAAAATCACCATTAAAACTGCATCAGAAGATGGTAAAGAAACGACAATTGTACAACAACTGCCAGTAACCCCTCAGGTGGTAGCTCCTGTACAATCACAACCAACACCTACTGCAATTACTCCTGCAGCAGTTGTAGAAGAAAAAAGTGCTTCTGACGATAATTCAAAATACATAACTATCAAATCACCTATAATAGGTACTTTATACAGAAAACCATCACCAGACAAACCTACATTTGTAGAAGTTGGTGATTCTATAAAAGAAGGTGATGTACTTTGTATTATTGAAGCAATGAAACTCTTTAATGAGATCGAAAGTGAAGTTTCTGGTAAAATTGTAAAAGTATTAGTTGATGACTCTTCTCCAGTAGAATTTGATCAACCACTATTCTTAGTAGACCCATCATAATTAATCCCATAATTTCAAACCTTTAAATTTCAAATCACATATCAAGAATTGAAATTTGTTGTTTGATTATTGTAATTTCTAAGAAGTTATGTTTAAAAAAATTCTAATTGCAAATAGAGGTGAGATTGCATTGCGTGTAATCAGAACCTGCAAAGAAATGGGGATAAAATCTGTTGCGGTATACTCTACAGCAGATGCAGAAAGTTTACATGTACGTTTCGCAGATGAAGCCGTTTGTATCGGACCTGCACCCAGTAACGAATCCTATCTTAAAATGTCTAATATTATTGCTGCCGCAGAAATCACAAATGCAGATGCAATACATCCAGGCTATGGTTTCCTTTCTGAGAACGCTAAGTTCTCTAAAATTTGTGAAGAGCATGAAATAAAGTTTATTGGTGCCAGTGCCGAAATGATTGATCAAATGGGTGATAAAGCCTCTGCAAAAGCTACTATGAAAGCAGCAGGAGTGCCTACAATCCCAGGTAGCGAAGGTATCTTGGATTCTTTTGAAGAAACCGAGAAGCTTGCCGATGAAATGGGGTACCCTGTAATGCTAAAAGCTACGGCTGGTGGTGGTGGAAAAGGTATGCGTGCTGTATGGGCAAAAGAAGACTTGAGAAAATCATGGGATAGTGCCCGCCAGGAAGCAGCAGCCTCATTTGGTAATGATGGTATGTATATGGAGAAACTCATCGAAGAACCACGCCATATAGAAATTCAGATTGTAGGAGATAGCAACGGAAGAGCTTGTCATTTATCTGAAAGAGATTGCTCGGTACAACGTAGACACCAAAAGCTTACAGAAGAAACTCCTTCGCCATTCATGACAGATGAATTGCGTAAAAAAATGGGAGAAGCTGCAGTAAAAGCTTCAGAATTCATCAAATATGAAGGTGCAGGAACAGTAGAATTTTTGGTTGACAAACACCGTAATTTCTACTTTATGGAAATGAATACCCGTATCCAGGTAGAACACCCTATCACAGAACAAGTAGTTGATTATGATCTAATTAGAGAACAAATTCTTGTTGCTGCAGGAGTGCCAATTTCGGGTAAAAATTATTTCCCACAATTACATTCTATAGAATGCAGAATCAATGCCGAAGATCCATATAAAGATTTTCGACCTTCACCCGGTAAAATTACCAATTTACATATACCAGGAGGTCATGGTGTACGAGTAGATACTCATGTATATAGTGGATATATTATTCCGCCTAACTACGATTCTATGATTGCCAAATTAATAACCACTGCACAAACACGTGAAGAGGCGATTAATAAAATGAAAAGAGCGTTAGATGAATTCGTTGTAGAAGGTATAAAAACTACCGTTCCCTTTCATAGACAGCTTATGGACGATCCAGATTATATCTCTGGAAATTATACCACTAAGTTTATGGAAGATTTTGAAATGGAAGACCCAACTGAATAACAACCAATTAAGCCTCAGCAATGAGGCTTTTTTTATACCTTTTACTTTTGCTATCAAAATTGCATTTTCTAGATAATAAGCTATATTCTTAATCCTCTTTTAAGAACAACTTCTTAAAAGGGATTTTCTACTATTGTAACTATATAAGAAATCGTAAAATCTCTTTAGGAACGACTATATTTGTTTTTCAAACAAATCAAATTCTTCTTCTATGAATTTTAGTTATTGGGAACATAAAACTTGGTTATCTAACATCGATTTTACTGTTATCGGAAGTGGAATTGTAGGACTTACTTGTGCATTAAGATTACAAAACAATTTTCCAAAAGCTAAAATTCTTATTCTGGAGCGTGGTATATTACCAAATGGAGCCAGTACCAAAAATGCAGGTTTTGCTTGTTTTGGAAGCCTATCAGAAATTCTAGACGACCTAAATTCGCATAGCGAAGAAGAAGTACTACAGCTTGTTAAAAAAAGGCACAATGGGCTTCAACTATTGAGAAAACATCTGGGAGATCAGACTATTGGCTATTTTCAAAATGGCGGTTATGAACTTTTTACCAAAAATGACCAGGCTCTTTATGAAGACTGTTTTTCAAAAAGAGAGCAAATAAATACGTTATTAAAACCAATTTTTGAAGATGATGTTTTTAGCACAAGTCCTAACATTTTCAATTTTGGAAACATCCAGTCTCAATACATCATAAATCAATTTGAAGGTCAAATCGATACCGGAAAAATGATGGAAGCACTACTAAAAAAAGTTCGAAATTCTGGCATTAAGATTCTAAACAATTGCACAGTCGAAACTTTTGATGATGACAACACTTCTGTTAAAATAAAAACCGATCAGTTTACGTTCTCTACACACAAAGTATTGATCGCTACAAATGGCTTTGCTTCTCAATTAGGAATTGAGGAGGTAAAACCCGCTCGCGCTCAGGTCTTGATTACCCAACCCATAGATAATTTACATATTAAAGGAACATTTCATCTAGATAAAGGATATTATTATTTTAGAAATATTGATAACAGAATCCTATTTGGCGGAGGTCGAAATCTAGATTTTAAAGCTGAAGAAACTACAGATTTGGCTCAAACTGAATTGATACAACAAAAATTAGAAGAAATTTTACGAGATGTAATTTTGCCCGATATTAATTTTGAAATCAATCATCGCTGGAGCGGAATTATGGGAGTAGGAAATCAAAAACAATCTATTGTTAAACAATTATCCCAAAACGTATTTTGTGGCGTGCGCCAGGGCGGAATGGGCGTTGCAATAGGAAGTTTGGTAGGTGCAGAATTAGCTGATCTTTTATAAGTCGATTCCTGTTGAATTATGAAAAAATACTTCCGTTTTATACTTAAAAGCTGCATCGCATTTATCATACTAAGTGTGCTGTGGGTATTACTATATACATGGGTTAATGTTCCTGCTACCCCGTTAATGGGAATTCGAAAATTACAATCTAAAAATAAATATACCATTCGCCATCAATGGGTACCATTATCCAAGATTTCTAAGAACCTACAACTAGCAGTTATTTGCAGCGAAGATCAACGATTTATTAACCATAATGGTTTTGACAAAGAAGCTATCGAAAAAGCAATGGCAGAATACAAATCTGGAAAACGATTGCGAGGTGCAAGTACGATTTCTCAACAAACTGCCAAAAATGTTTTTTTATGGCCGCATCGCAGCTGGGTACGAAAAGGGTTCGAAACTTATTTTACATTTTTGATAGAAACTTTCTGGAGTAAAGAACGTATTCTAGAAATTTACTTAAATAGTATAGAAATGGGAGATGGGATCTACGGAGCCGAAGCTGCTGCCCAGTTTTGGTTTAATACCTCTGCCGCAGCACTCAATAAGGACCAGGCTGCAGCTATCGCAGCAATACTTCCTAATCCCATACGCTTTTTGGCAAATCCGCCTTCGGCATACACCAAAAAAAGAAAACAATGGATTATGACACAAATGCGTAATTATGGTACTTTAGTATTTGATAAGAAATAGTACTATGAATCCACAAAAAATCAAAGAAGAAATACTAAATCAATGTCAAAACTATGTGGATCAAAGATTACAAAGAATTCAAAATACTATTGCTGGTATTCAAGAATCTTTAACTTCTGAAACCAAAAGTACTGCTGGAGATAAACACGAAACCGGGCGAGCTATGTTACAATTAGAGCGTGAAAAAGCAGGAAAACAATTAGCCGAAGTACAAAAATTGCAAGAAGTCTTAGCCAAAATTAACATTTCTCCTTCAGAACATATTCATTTAGGTAGTCTGGTGATTACCACACAAGGTTATTATTTTATTAGTATCTCTGTTGGCAAACTCTCTATAGACGATAAATCCTATTTTGCCATAGCTGCTAATTCTCCTATTGGTAAATTACTATTAGGGAAAACTACTGGTGATCGTTTTAGCTTTAATGGAAATGAAATTGTAATCAAAAAAATCTCTTAACTAAGGAATAAAAAAATCTGGTTTTAATCATAGTACTATTAAATTTTTAAACCTATATAGCATACAAAAATGATTTTAAGTAAATTGCCAGTTCATAATACCAGTTCTGATTTAAATTTACTCATAAGAAAAATGATGGATTTTTGGCTTAGATGAAAAAGAAAATTCAAGCATAGCAGGGCTACGGTTGTATTTTATTTTGAAATATTAGGTAAAAAGACGCGGTTTTATTGAGTAAATTTAGATTGGAAATGGTATAAATCATCTTTTTACCATGAAGAATTTTTTTGTGCTTACCCTAATGGGGGTATTGCTCTTTTCGTGTAAACCATACGAGAATACCAAAATCAGAAAAAACCAAATCACTTATGAAGATTTTAGATCTGATCAAAGATTATATCCTACAGATGATGGTTTACTAAAATACATAGATAAAGGAAAAGGGCCTGCAATTGTATTATTACATGGCGTACCTACCTCGGGATGGTTATATCGCAAAATGATCGACCCTTTGGTTGCAAATGGATTTAGAGTGATTGTACCCGATATGCTGGGGTATGGTTCTAGTGATTCTCCCGAAGGTTTTGAAATCTACAATGCAGAAAATCATGCCAAACGCTTGCTAGAACTTATGCAAGCATTAGGGATCGATACCTGGTCTCATGTAATGCACGATGCTGGTGGACTATGGACCTGGGAGCTTTTGAAACAAGCGCCCGATAAAATTGAAAAACTAATTGTATTAAATACTATTATTTATGATGATGGATTTTATCCTCCTGTACGTATGAAACCGGGAGGTCTTGCCAAGACGGCAATGTGGGGCTATAGAAATGGTGTTACAACCAATACTTTGCTCAAAAATCTATTTAACCAGGGGTTGAAAGAAAACGTCTTAAATTCTCTTGATGTAGAAGGATATAAAACTCCTTTATTAGAAGGTAAAACACATGCCATGTATTATTTCTATAGTCAAACCTGTAATGAATTACCGGACTACTCAGAAGTTTTTGAAAATGTCAATATGCCTGTTACGGTTATATGGGGCATACATGATACTATGCTACAATGGCCTCCGCAACAAGTGCGTGCAGCTAATGCACTAAAGGTTAAAAATGAAAATATTCATTTTATAGATGAGAAACATTTTTTACAAGAAACAAAAGCAAAAGAAATCACATATAAAATTGTTGAGTTTTTGTACAAATAAAGAATGGTCTTTTAGATTAAAATTGTCTTTTTAATAAGTAACAAATCCCTTATTAACGACATTAACTAAAAACACTTATAATTTCGTAAAAAATCTAAAAAATGAACACAAAGAAAGAATTAGAAAATTTTGAATTTGCAAAAATCGACATGAGCAAAATTTATGGTGGAGCAATCTATCTAGAACATGAAAAAGTAAAAGGAAATGTAACCGCTGAATAATGCATTGTATCGAGGCATTTCAAAACACAAATAACAAAGGCTATTCTATAAAGAATAGCCTTTTATGTTATAATTTCAAAGAACATTTATAATGTCATTAAACCATTTTATAGTATCCTTTTTTGAGATAAATTAGATTCTTGCTTACTGTCCTCTTATTAAGGATCATGAGTTAAAAAGGTTATATGTTATATTTTTCAGTTTAAAGACAAATTCCTTACCCAGTCTTTTAACTCTACTCTAAAAATAGTCCCCTTAATTAGCTCCTGGATTTGATGAACCTCTTCTCTACTTACTGCCAAATCAATCTTCTCAGAAGGTGTTCTTAATAATAGAGATCTGCATTGTTGCGAATTTTTGCATTGCCTACAGCATTGAGATTCTATAGTGGTAGTACAAGAATTTGAAAAATCCTTCAATTCATTTAAAGTAAGTAAAAATCCAATATCTCTAAATACCAACTGAACTCTAGGCATTGAAATATGCTTTTCTTGTTTCCAAAAGAAAGAAATACCTAATTCGTTACTGTATATTTTATCTATAGCGCTCATCCTGAATACATATTTGAATCAAAAATAATAACTATTTATAATAAATCTAAATAAAAATAAGTTAATTTATATCTTTCAACTTTAATTGAAGCGATACTTCTCCATTCCATTCGTTTTCATCGATAGTATACGCGGCTTTAAAATACTGCCCTTCGGTTATCAAATTGTATTTAGGACCAAGATTAAAGCCAATAGTACCTATAGCAACTCCATTTTTTTGCACTCTACATTTTAAATGCTTCTCATCGGCTCCTACACATTTTCCGTACCCGGTATCATTTAATCCTTCTGTCATAAAAACCGGAGCCATATTTCCTGGGCCATATGGAGCGAATTGTTTTAAAATACGATAAAATTTAGGAGTGATTTGATCTAGTTCTAGAGAGGCATCAATAGATATTTCGGGAATAAGCATCTTTTTATCAATAGTAGAAGATACTATTTCTTCAAACTTTTGCTTAAACGGCAGGTATTGCTTTTCTTCTAATGTTAACCCTGCAGCATATTTATGGCCTCCAAACTGTTCTATATGCTCTGAGCAGGCTTCTAATGCATTATAAACATCAAACCCTTTTACAGATCGTGCAGAAGCTGCTAATTTCGAACCACTTTTTGTAAAAACCAAAGTCGGGCGATAATACGTCTCTGTTAATCGTGATGCGACAATACCTATTACTCCTTTATGCCAATTTTCTTCATACACCACTGTGGTATACCTATCCTCTTCTTTATTTTGAAGTATCTGTTCCAATGCTTCCTGAGTTATGCTTTTATCCGCATCTTTTCTATTGCTGTTGTAAAGTTCTATTTCTGCAGCATATTGCAGTGCAATATCAAGATTTTCTTCTGTCAACAAATTAACAGCATGTAATCCATGTTTCATTCTTCCGGCTGCATTAATCCTGGGTGCAATGATAAACACCAGATCTGTTATCGTTAACGTTTCTTTTTTTACTTCAGACAACATTGCCCTAAATCCAATTCTGGGATTTGCATTAATAACTTGTAAGCCATAATATGCCAATACACGATTCTCACCTGTTATGGGCACAATATCTGCACCAATTGCAGTAGCCACCAAGTCCAAATATGGAAACAAATCTTCTATAGTTTGATTTTGATGAACTGCCAATCCCTGTATCAATTTAAACCCTACTCCACAACCGCATAATTCTTTATATGGGTATTCACAATCTTTACGTTTTGGATCTAAAACCGCAACCGCATCAGGAATTTTATCTCCTGGTCTATGGTGATCACAAATAATAAAATCGATTCCTTTTTCTTTGGCATACGCTACTTTTTCTATAGCTTTAATTCCACAGTCTAAAGCAACAATAAGAGAAATATCATTATCATGAGCATAATCAATTCCCATATACGATATCCCATATCCTTCATTATATCGATCAGGGATATATGTAGCGATTTGATTGGATAAGGTTTTTAAATAAGAAGACAGTAGTGCCACAGATGTGGTGCCATCTACATCATAATCACCATATACCATTATGTTTTCGCCATTAGCAATTGCTTTTTGGATTCTGGCAGTTGCCTTATCCATATCTTTCATCAAAAAAGGATCATGTATATCATCTAAAGACGGTCTAAAGAATTTTTTGGCCTGATCAAAAGTTGTTATCCCTCTTTGCACTAATAACGAAGCAATTATTGTATCTACATTAAGAGTTTTTGCCAAATTTTCTATTGTTGAAATATCAGGCTTTGGTTGTAGTGTCCATCTCATTCGTGTGGTAAATTCCTATATTAAAAAATCCAAAGTACAAAAAACATCCTGACCTCTCTTGATTTGACATTAGTTTTGTATTTTGCTTTGCTAAAAATTATACATTTAAACTAAAAAAAATATACTATGGCATTAGTCACTCCATTATCGGCTGATCATGATCCGGGAACCAGAGAATTAGCAGAATTTTTTAATGAAACTTTAGGATTTTGTCCTAATTCTGTACTTACCATGCAAAGAAGGCCAGCTATTTCTAAGGCATTTATTAATCTTAACAAAGCCGTAATGGCAAATGAAGGTAGAGTAACCTCTGCATTAAAACGTATGATTGCCTGGGTGAGTAGTAATGCTACAGGGTGTAGATATTGCCAGGCACATGCCATTCGCGCAGCCGAACGATATGGTGCAGAACAAGAGCAATTAGATAATATATGGGAGTATAAAACACATCCCGCTTTTAGTGATGCAGAACGTGCAGCACTTGATTTTTCTCTTGCTGCATCGGTAGTACCTAATGCTGTAGACGATACTATCAAAGAAGAATTATATAAATACTGGAATGAAGGAGAAATTGTAGAAATGTTAGGAGTAATTTCTTTATTTGGATATCTAAATCGTTGGAATGATTCTATGGGTACAATGGTTGAAGAAGGAGCTATTGAATCTGGTGAAAAATACCTAGGGAAACACGGTTGGGAAAAAGGAAAGCACATTTAATCTTTTCTAGAACTAAAGATTATAAGAGAATATTTCGTACTAGAAACCTGTCGGGATATTAATATCCTGACAGGTTTATTTTTACTTTCCTAAATGATCTAAACAGAAATGATTTTCTCTTTAACTGCTTTAATAACTAAACCAGCTGTATTCTTCACACCTAATTTACCCATTAAATTTTTGCGATGCCCTTCAATTGTTCTTACACTTAGAAAAAGTTGTTCTGCAATTTCTGCTGTGGTATACTCTTGAGTAATCCCTTCTAATACTTCGAGTTCTCTAGAGGTAAGATGATAATCTTTTCGTATCGCAGGAGGTTTTGAGGTTTTATGCTTCAACCCTTTTAATAACGCTTCTGATACAAAGGAATTAAAATAAAATCCATTTTCGTATGTAGATCGTATTGCAATTTCTAACTCATGCTGGGTAGTATCTTTTAATAGATATCCATTAGCTCCCGCTTCCATCAAATAAGAGATCATTCTTTCTTCTGTATGCATTGTTAGAATAATAATTTTTAGATCAGGGTACAATTCTTGTAATTTTAGAGTTGTATCCACACCGTTCATATCTCCCATCTCTAAATCCAAAAGGATTACATCCGGAACCACATTATTCAACTGTGCTAATAGGTCTTTACCACTCACCGCTTCTAATACCAAAGAAATATTGGCCATTCTTTTTAACAGTGACTTTATACCTTCGCGAAATAAGTTATGATCATCAATCAGTCCTAGTTTTATAGTTTCCATGATTAATTGTGATTAAAATTGTTAATGCTTCTTTTTACTTAGGGGTTTTTTTACTGTTTTATAGTCAAACTGGTATTGCAATTTTCACTTTCATACCTGAGCTCTTTTTAAAAAAATGTATCTTTCCTGAAAGTACCGATAATCTACTTTCTATATTTTTGAGCCCCAGCCCTTTTTTATGCAAAAGGTTTTTTTGTTTCAAACCCTTCCCATCATCTTCATAAAGTATAATTAACGAATTTTCTTCATTTTTTAACTCAACATATATTGCAGAAGCTTCTGCATGTTTAAGCGTATTCGTAATTAATTCCTGAATAATTCTATACAGGTTAAGTTCTTTTGATTTGGCTATCGTTTTTATCGTATTATTTTTAAAACGCACTTTAATCTTTCCCGAGTCATTTATAGTTTGCACCAAACTTTGTGTTGCCTCTATCAGTCCTAACTTTTCCAGAACTACCGGTCTTAGATCTTGAGAAATGCTACGTACACTTTGTATCATATCATCGAAAAAAGAGCTCATTTTTTTAGCAATGCCTTTAAGCTCTTCTGGTGGCAATTCTGGTGTAATTTGCCCAAAATACAATTTGGTTGTGGTTAGCATAGCTCCCACATCGTCATGCAATTCTTTGGCAATCCTACTCCGTTCTTCTTCCTGACTAATAATCGAGGTTTTTAGTAATTCTTTCTGATAATCTGATTCTATTTTTTGATGTTTCTCTTGTTGTGCTAACAATCTGCGCTGATAAAGAATAAAAAATATAATTACCGATAATGATAGCAAAAAAATTACCACCATACCAATGATTATAACCTTTAACGCAACAGCTTCTTCGGGTTCGCCCATAAAATAAATAGTATAAAAAACAGTAAAGAGTTACATCAAATACAATAGTTATACTTCTTGTTTTTTATTAGTAACATGCTATATTCTACAGCTCTTTACTTTTTAATTAATTATCTTTTCCAGACTAGTCTATTATCTGTGGGGTACAAGATTTTGAATGCTCATAAATAAACGGTCCTGTTTTAGTCTAATTCTAATAAAGACCAAACATCATGACTTCTGGGTTTACTTTTTTCCAATTAAGTATTGGTTTTTTTGTTCACTATTATCTGGAGGAGCTTCTTGCTGTCTAGCAATAAATGAATTCAATGAGGTTAAAAATAATAAACGAATTGTTTTCATGATTTTAGGTTTTAAAAGTTTACATAAATATAGCTCAAAAAAACAGTAAAACCAGCACTTCGGGACAAAATCATTCGATCAAAAAATCATTATTTTCACTAGTCTCCTTTTTGGGTTTTACCCATATAGCCACCGTATAAAAAATAGCTAACACAATATTTATCACAGCATGTAGTCCCCAGACCAAATAACTAGCTTCTGTTGATCCTTTAAACATGCTATTATTAATATAAAACAAGATTAAGTTACTAGAAAAATAAATCAAGAACCCTGAATTGATCCAAAACATAGGATTCGTTTCCAGGGCACTATATTTTACTTCCTTAAGCAATGCATAAAAATAACTTAGGGACAAAAAAATAACTATCGCTCCCATAAGTGTTGTCGCATTAGAATTAAAAGTAAACAAATCTTGAAAAAACATGATATTGACAACAGCAAATACCATAAAGCCAATACCTAAAATAGTAAAGAAATATTTTGAAAATGTTTGAGATAAGGCCCTTTTATAAATATTAACAATCAATAAAAACTGAATTACCGTAAAAAAATGATATACTGGTAAATTATTTATTTTTTGATACCAAAGTACATTTGATATAAATTCTACAATTAGAGTTACTAAAAGTAAGTATCCAAGTCTTAACTGTATTTTATTTAGTGATTTAAATTTCAATACAGATAATAGTAAAGGTACTAATATTATAAAAGATGAAATATTACCTAAAATTTCAAAAAAATCTATACTCATTATTATTTGATTATAACTGAGGGGGACATGTAGGTGGACAAGGTTTGGAGTATTCAATAAACACTTCATTATCGCTATATTCGATCATACCGGCTCGTTGCAACATGTTTTCTATTGGTTCTTTAGGTGTGATCCCAATAACAGGAGTAAACGATATCATATCCTTATACTGAAACTTGTTCATATCTAATCCGGGATAAAACTTTATTTTTTCGATACCATTTGGCAGATAAGGATTAATCAAATCTGCTGTTACCGTATAAAAAAGTACTCTCTCCATTGGCTTTTTCTTTTCCTTTACGGTAAACAAGTCATCAACCAGACTCATATCTACCTCTTCCCAATTATCATGAATCATTTGCTTAAAGGTTAGCGGTACAATTTCTGATCCTAGTTCGTCTTCTTTATTTTGTGGTTCTTTGATATTAGGTTTTTGAAAAGCTTCCAGGCCAAAGTACTGTATATTTCCTTCTATATCAACAATCTTAAAAATTGGAAAAAATGTAAACTTTTCTTTATATCCGCGTTTCAAGGCCATGTACATAGTAAAAGTTTTAATCTCTTGTATAGCATTAAAACGTTTAACATCATCTTTGCTCATACTAAAATAATACACTCGTTCATATTGCCCTACAACAGGATCTAGTTTATGAAAATGATGTGTTAATTGTAGTACATCTGCATTTCTCCACAGCGTGGTAGATTCTTTAAAAATTTCTTCAGTAATTAGGGTGTTTTCTTGTGTGATTACGTTTTCCATGTGATACTATATTTATAAGTTAATAATTAGTATTAAAGTTAATCAAAAAAAACCTGCGCACTTTGTTACAAAAGGAATTTACAGGTAATTACCATATAAAAACACGTATTTACCACGTATTTTAATTTCTAGTATTTTTTCGATTTTTTATATGTCTTTTTTAAGAAAACATCCAGACACTACTAACTATGTAAAACGTAAGTGATTTACACAAAGAACTCATCTTGAGTAATGCTTTTGCCACAACATCATTTTCTTAGATAATATCGATAACTTTTATACAGCAGGTACATGGAAATTAGTAGAATACATATGGCCCACATCCAATAGGTACCAGACAAATGAGCTGCAATCATTTGCGTATCAGAATATTGTACTTTACCATCTCGTTCGAATTGTTTTGTAAATAGATACCCTATTTGTAGGTATGAACTTAACACACATTGAGTTCCTAAAAACAAGAGTGTAAAAGCCTCGAGATTTCTTACTCTAAGAATTGCGATAAAAAAGAGAAGTGCAGCAAAAACACTTAGGATAATTAATGCCAGCAGTTCATGAATCCATAAGCATAATGATAATACCATTATTATAATTAGTGACCATAGTGCAATTTTAGAACTCATTTTATTTCTGGCCGAAGCTATAAGTATAGCCCCCGAAATTGCCGGACCTAATAAACCTCCTGCTGCAGTAATACCTCTGGCAATTTTAAAAGGCAAGTAACTTGTCGAAACATTAGAGTACGCTATACCTCCTCCGTTTTCGTATATTTCGAGATAGATAAACTTACCTCCCACCAATATTGCTGTTAAGCCATGGCCCATTTCATGAAACCAGGTACCTAATAGTAATAACGGGTATTGTATAAACCCAAAATAGGGAAGTTGCCACAATAAAAAAACAAGCAAGCTAATTCCTAGTATAGAAAGCAAGGGGTAGTTTTTCACGCAATCAAAGTTTTATACCTAAAATATAACGCTTTTTATGGCTAAAAATTGAAGTACTCTATTTCTTACCTTTTACAATAATTACAATTTCGCCTTTTGGAGGCTTATTTTCAAAATGCTTTATGACTTCTGCTACGGTTCCTCGTATAGTTTCTTCGTGAAGTTTACTTAGTTCTCGTGATACCGAAACTTGTCGATCTGCATCAAAATAGGTTGCAAAATCGCCTAATGTCTTAATCAATTTGTGTGGCGATTCATAAAACACCATTGTTCTGGATTCTTCAGATAAAAATTTTAATCTGGTTTGCCTTCCTTTTTTTACTGGTAGAAACCCTTCAAAGATAAATTTATCATTAGGTAAACCACTATTAACTAAAGCCGGCACAAAAGCTGTTGCTCCGGGAAGGCATTCTACTGCTATTCCCTGCTCTACACATGCTCTGGTGAGTAAAAATCCAGGGTCACTTATTGCGGGAGTACCTGCATCACTTATTAAGGCAATAGTTTCTCCTGCACTTAATTTTTGAATAATACGATCCACCATTTTATGCTCATTATGCATATGATGACTTTGCATAGGAGTTGTTATCTCAAAATGCTTCAACAATTTTCCACTGGTTCGGGTATCTTCGGCTAATATCAAATCTGCCGCCTTAAGAACTTTTATCGCTCTAAAAGTCATATCATCAAGATTACCAATTGGTGTGGGTACGAGGTATAATTTTGACATTAAGGTCTTATTTTTTTACCAATAGTGTAGGAAACGATAAGAATTAAAATTGCATATACTGATAACCCTATAGGGTGTTCTGCATGATAATGTGCTAACGTAGCCAATACTAAATCAAAGAAAAATCCGGCATATGCCCACTCTTTGAGCCATTTTATTTTATTTGTTAGAATAGCTATTATTCCTAATACTTTAGCCACTGCCAATGGAATTATGATGTATGTTGGATAATTAAAACTTTCAAAAAAACCTTTTACCATTTCAGTTTTAAAAAAATACATCTGAGCAGAGTACAGCATTATAGCGCATAAAGCAATCGTGGCAATCCAATATATAATTTTCATAATCTGTATTTAGTGATCAAATTTACTAAGAACAATATCCATAAAACGCTCTTCATACTCTTCTTTACCTTCCCAATTTTGATAATCGGGTTTTATCATAGTTGTAATAAATTCTTCTGCTTCGCTTTTACCTCTTAATGTATTTAATTGGGATAATACACGATTATAATCGGGAGCACTCCCCCCAAAAAGGTATTTTATAAATGCTAAACGATCATTAAGACCAATATGAATTTCTTTTCTTAATTGATCATTAAGAGATTTAGGTCGATCATTGGCATCTGATATATCTTCTACAGTTGGAGTAACATTCTCCTTATCATTTTTTTCATATGTTGATTGAGGAGGAATCGAATCTGAAAAAGAAACCGGTTCTTCTGCTACTTTACTACTTGCAGGCACAAAAAGATCTTCGGTAACTCTCGCATTAATTTCTTCAATAATAATCTCGGGCTTATTTTTAATAGTATCAACACTATCCTCTTTTTGTTCCTGATCACTCTTTGGCGAAGAAAATTCCTCAGGAATAGATTCTTGTTTTTTATCAGAAATTGGTTTGGGATCAATAATTGCTTTGATTTTTTGCCTTACTTTTTTCAATTCATCTGATTCATTTGATGTATCAGAGGTATCTGGTTCATTAGTATCCAGGGCTTCTTTAATCTGACCAATAGTAGGCTGTGGCCCTGCAAAATGAGATTCAGAAAAATTAAGAATAGTTAACTTTTCATATAACTCTCGGGCTTCTTCCTGTAACTGAGATAAGGTAGTCTTATCCTTAAGTTGTAATATTCTATGGGCAATACTTATAAGTTCCGCTTCCAATTTCTTCTTCATAACTTTCTTATTCGTTTACAATACTGCTTTTTGTTTTTTAATAAATTTACCTCATCTTTAGAGTAAGGAGAAGGGATTTCTTTAATTGATGCTGAAAAATACAAAATGTTTCTCGAAAATACGGTAAATCATAAAGAGCAATTTGGGTGGATAGAAGTAATCTGTGGTTCTATGTTTTCGGGTAAAACCGAAGAATTGATTCGCAGATTAAAGCGTGCACAATTTGCCAAACAAAATGTTGAAATTTTTAAACCTGCAATTGATGTTAGGTATAACGATGAAATGGTAGTCTCTCATGACGCTAATGAGATTCGTTCTACTCCTGTTCCTGCAGCAGCTAATATTAGAATTCTTGCCGATACCTGTGATGTTGTTGGCATCGATGAAGCACAATTCTTTGATGATGAAATTGTAGCGGTCTGCAATGATTTGGCAAATAAAGGAATTCGCGTTATCGTTGCAGGATTAGATATGGATTTTAAAGGAAATCCTTTTGGCCCTATGCCAGCATTAATGGCTACAGCAGAATATGTGACCAAAGTACATGCTGTTTGTACCAGGACAGGAAATCTCGCGCAATTTAGCTATAGAAAATCTGCAAAAGATGATTTGGTTTTATTAGGAGAAACAGACGAGTATGAACCTTTAAGTCGGGCTGCATATTATAAAGCCATGCTGAAAGAAAAAGTAAACCAAATGGAGGTTAAAGATCCTAAAGAAGTATCAAAAAAAACTGAAAAAACTGATGAGTAGTGTAAAAGAAACCGTTTTGCAAATCAACCTGGCTCATCTTACTCATAATTTTAATTATTTAAAAAGCAAGGTTAACTCTAATGTTAAAATCTTAGCTGTAGTAAAAGCTTCGGGATATGGTAGTGATGCTTCTGTAATTGCAAAACACTTAGAAAAAATAGGAGCAGATTATTTTGCCGTTGCTTATGTTTCAGAAGGTATTACACTTCGAGAATCAGGAATAAAAACTCCTATTCTGGTATTGCACCCACAGCCTGTAAATTTTCAAAAATTAATCGAATATCAATTAGAGCCTAGTCTATATAGTTTAAGAGTTCTCAAAACATTTATAACAACAGCTACTGCTTTGGGTCAAAAAGAGTATCCGGTTCATATCAAATTTAATACGGGGTTAAACCGAATCGGTTTTTGGGAAAATGATGTTGACCATATTATTGAAAATCTCAATACAACTGAAGCGATTAAAGTAGTTGCTCTTCTTTCTCATCTGGCGGCTAGTGAAGATGCTTCAGAAAGAGATTTTACCATACAACAGATCAATTCTTTTAAAAAAATTGCTAATCATATGATTGATAAGTTAGGATACACGCCCATACTTCATCAATCTAATACTTCTGGGATTCTTAATTATCCCGAAGCACATTTTGGTATGGTACGAGCCGGGATAGGATTGTATGGATACGGAAACGATGCAAAATACGATACCGCATTAAAGCCTGTAGCAGGATTAAAATCGGTAATCTCACAAATTCATAAATTAGAACCCGGAGAATCATTAGGGTATAACCGAGCATTCATTGCTTCAGAATTTACAAAAACCGCTACCATACCTATCGGGCATGCCGATGGGATTAGCAGACAGTATGGAAATAAAAAAGGATTTGTAACCATACATAATAAAAAAGCTTATGTTATTGGTAATGTATGTATGGATATGATCATGGTAGACGTTACCCATATTGATTGTAAAGAAGGAGATGAAGTGGTTATTTTTGATGCAGATTCGAGTGCAGCCATAGTCGCCGAAAATTCGGGAACAATCTCTTATGAACTACTTACTGCAATTTCTCCCAGGGTAAAACGTGTTGTTGTCGAGGATAATTGATTTTTAACGAAAAACGAAACATATTAGACAGAACCAATCTTATAATTATTTTAATTTTTCGTTAAATTAGTGCATTACTAACTATCTAAATAAAATTAATTATGGGGTTTTTTAAGGATTTTAAATCTTTCTTACTAAAAGGAGACATCGTTGCACTAGCTACTGCCGTTGTAATCGGAGGTGCGTTTAATAAAATTGTTGGTTCTGCCGTAGCAGATATTATAATGCCTATTGTTGGTGTTATAACCGGTGGAACAGATTTTACTCAAAAGTTTATTGCTCTCGATGGTGGAGAATATGCTACTCTTGCTGCTGCCCAAGAAGCAGGAGCTGCGGTTATGACCTATGGTAACCTGATACAAGCAATAATTAATTTTATTATTGTAGGTTTATTTATCTTTATGGTACTTAAAGCATATGAAAAATCTAAAAAGAAAGAAGAAGAAGCTCCCGCAGCACCAGCAGGACCAACTCAAGAAGAGTTATTAGCAGAAATACGAGATTTATTAAAAAAATAAAATACTCAATAGTATACCGAATTATCTATAGCTACCGCTATACTACATATTCTAACACTAAACCGCCCAAATTTAGGGCGGTTCTTTTTTTACACATTGTTATATAATAAACAATTAGTATAAATTTTTATATTTTCAACATAAATGCTTGTCGTCTAGGAAATATTCCTCAAATTTGTATGAAATTAAAAGGTGTATGACTTTCGCTATGCGAAAATGAAAACAAAAATAAACTGATGAAAGTAGCTGTAGTAGGTGCTACCGGTCTGGTAGGAACCGTAATGTTAAAAGTATTAGAAGAAAGAAATTTTCCGGTAACAGAATTAATTCCTGTAGCGTCAGAACGCTCTATTGGGAAACAAATTTCATATAAAGGCAAGGAGTTTTCTGTAGTAGGACTTGCTTCTGCCATAGAAATGAAACCAGATGTTGCCTTATTCTCTGCCGGAGGAAGTACTTCTCAAGAATGGGCTCCAAAATTTGCAGAAGCAGGAATAACTGTTATCGATAACTCGTCTGCATGGAGAATGGATCCTACAAAAAAACTAGTTGTTCCAGAAATCAATGCTAAATCATTGACCAAAGAAGATAAAATTATTGCTAATCCTAATTGTTCTACTATACAATTGGTTATGGCTTTGGGTCCATTACATGATAAATATAAAATAAATCGTGCTGTGATTTCTACGTACCAATCTATAACAGGTACCGGAGTAAAAGCAGTACAGCAATTAGAAAATGAATATGCTGGTGAAAAAGGAGAAATGGCATATCCATATCCTATTCACCGTAATGCCATCCCGCACTGTGATGTATTTCAGGAAAACGGATATACCAAAGAAGAGATGAAATTGGTAAACGAAACTCAAAAAATCCTTGATGACCGCACTATCGCAGTAACAGCAACAGCAATTCGTATTCCTGTAGTTGGTGGGCATAGTGAGAGTGTAAATCTCGAATTTGATAGTGATTTCAATGAAAACGAAATACGACAACTTCTAAACGAAACCTCTGGAGTTACTGTACAGGATAATCCTGATACCAATACGTATCCTATGCCAATCTATGCCGAAGGCAAAAACGATGTTTTTGTAGGTAGGATTAGAAGAGATCACTCTAGGGAGAATGCTCTTAATATGTGGATAGTATCAGATAATCTGCGTAAAGGAGCTGCTACCAATGCAGTGCAGATAGGAGAATATCTGGTAGAAAATGAACTTATAGGTTAATCTTTCCTAACAATACTATTAAAAAACCCTTGCTTTCTGAATATAAGCAAGGGTTTTTTTAGTTAATCATGATAATTTTTCATTCTCTTACTTTAGGCACAGATATATGATTTCCTAAAAACAATGCATTCAAAAACAGACGATTGGTGCCATACCAAGAACCTCTAAAATTAGGATTATCAGCAAATAGAATTACACGACCACTACCTAATTTACTTACAACTAGCGAAGCCGAAGGTTTTAAGTAATTTTCATAATTATCGGCAGAAATATAACCATCTATATGTGCGTTTTCTGTATACTTGGCAATCGTAGAATATGGGTTTTTACTGGGGGCAATAAACACTTCATTATTTTTATATACCGGAAGAGAAGTATCGCGATACCCAAAACCTAAAGGATGAGTGATATCCAGGTTAACTTCAAAAATAGCACCTCCCAGGCGCTCACGACCAATATGCTCTCCTGCATCAACATATGGTAATCGCTTTATTACTTTACTCTTTGTTGTATCCTTTGTTTTTTTGGTAAGTTTCTCTTTTACAATTTTCTTATCAATCGCCCATTTTGAAGCTCTAGCAATAGTAACCAAGGTATTTCCTTGTGATACCCAATCTTTTATTTTTTTCTGACGAAGAGAATCTAATGTATTATATCTTCCCGAAACCATAACCAATACATTATATTTCTTTAGAGGTACATTGCCAAAATCACTCATCTGTAATTTTGTTATAGGCATATGCACTCGTGTATCCAGCAAATGCCATACTTCTCCTGCTTCATAAGAACTAACGCCTTCACCAACCAATAATAATGCTTTTGGTTTATCCAATTTCTGAAAATTTCTGCTTCCCAAATCAATTCCTGATACACTAAAACCAGAATCGACAGAATATATGGGCACATCATACTTATCCTGTGCTTCCTTAATGATTGCATACACCTCGTCATTGGTTTTCTTCTGCTTACTTACCGGTACCATCACACTACCATAATTAAAGCTTTTATTTCCTTCTGAAGTTATACTACTAAAAGGTTTAAATGCCGAGGCTACTTTTAATCCTTTAGACTGCATAAAATACAAAGCCGCCGGAGCATTATAATCATCCCAATCCATAACATATGCATAGTCTGATTTTGATACTTTTGAAACATTTACCAATCCATCTGTCGATAGAATTTCTTCACTCATGTCGGCAGATTTTATGCCTTTATATTTCATATTATAAAAATTGGCTATGCTCCATGCCGAAGCATCATAAAATACGCTATCTCGATACTTATTATAGGTTTCAAAAATCGTTTGTACCATACGTTGCTGAGGCTGCTTTACAGGCACCACAAAACGTGCCCCTTTTTTATAAACCTTTATATGATGAAGTAATAGTTTATCGATAAAAGCTTTATTTCTATTATGATCGTATGCATCTCCGAACTCATATGCATCATTTCCTTTTTTGAAAGTATTGCTAACTGCTGATTTAAAAAAGTCTTGTTGGTATTTACGTAGTTTGCTCTTATTATCAACCGCAGCTTTAACAGTAGCAATACTAGATATATACTGATTACGAATTGTAAATGGAAACGATATGGTTCCATACTCCGTATCCTGTAAATGTCCGCGAGAACTAGCTTGTTCAAACAATAGTGCTAATGCTCCTTGTAAATCGGGATAAGAAGAACCATATCCAGGATAGGTGCCATCAAAAGCTTCTTTGGTAAAATAAAATGAGCCAATATTATCCAAAGCTTTAGAAAAATACGGAGCAAACAAATTGTTTAGATCCTCATAATTTTCTTTGGGCATAATAGGATCCTGAGAACCAATGGGTTTCATAGGTTCAAAAAAATAGGTGCTATTCGTTCCCATTTCATGAAAGTCGGTTACTACATTAGGATACCACTCATGATACCATTGTAGTTTTCCTCGACTCTCTGGGTTAATACCTAATAACCAATCACGATTAAGATCAAACCAATAATGGTTAGTACGTCCCCGAGGCCACATTTCGTTATGCTCTGCATCATAATTATCACTCACCAAAGGGGTTCCTCTATATTGGTTTGCCCATTGCGTATGTC
Organism: Aquimarina spinulae; assembly: GCF_943373825.1. NCBI lineage: Bacteria > Pseudomonadati > Bacteroidota > Flavobacteriia > Flavobacteriales > Flavobacteriaceae > Aquimarina > Aquimarina spinulae. The sequence goes on from NZ_CALSBP010000002.1 coordinate 2,374,048, forward strand.
TGTCCCGTCCATCTGGATTAATTGTCGGATCAATAAAGATTACAGCATTTTCTATATAATTTTTTACTTCTGCGCTAGTAGATGCCACCAGCGTATATGCTGTTAACATAGCAGCTTCTGAACTAGAAGGTTCATTACCATGTACATTATATCCTAATTGAACAAAAATAGGTACTGCATCATAGTTAGTAGGTGTCTCAGAAGGATTTGTAAATGCTAAATGCTGCTGTTTTAGTACAGAAAGCTTATTTAGGTTTTCTGGAGTAGAAACAGTAAGTATTACCAATTTTCTGTTTTCATGAGTTTTTCCATAGCTAGTGATCGTTGCCCGATCAGAAGTTTGTGCAAGTTTAATAAAATATGCTACAATTTGATCATGGCGAGTATGTTGCTGTCCAATAGGATATCCAAGAAATTCTTCGGGCGAAGGGATTTCTGAATTAAAAGGTGCTTTGTCTTTAAGGAAATAATCCTGCGCAGTAGCAGAAAAAACAGAGAATACACAAACCAAAAAGTTGATTTTTAGCAAGTTCATTAGTTTCATTAGTTTTTAGATTAAATAGATTAGCCACATAAAAATAATTGAAGTCACTTATAATAAAGAGACAGATCAATGTATAATCTCGAAAGGTATTTTTTTAACTCTGGTTTTCCTTGACATTTGTAAGGTTTTTAACATTTCTCCCTCTAATACAGCAATTTAATCCCTTAAAAAATATTAAAAATGAATAAATTGATTTTAATCTTAAGAATACTATTGGGAGCGATGTTAGTCGTTTTTGGAAGTAATAAATTTTTTGAATTCATGCCTGCTTTTGAATTCGCCAATCCCGATGCTGGTATTTTTTTTGGTGCATTAGCCAATAGTTATGTACTAAAAGTAGTAGGGATTATCGAAGTGATTGTCGGACTTTTACTTCTTACAAATAAAGCAGTTCCCTTTGCTCTGGTATTATTAGCCCCTATTTCTGTAAATATTATTTTGTTTCATGCCACATTAGATCCTGCCAACATTGGTCCCGGAGCATTAGTTTTCCTTATAAACGCTTTTTTAATATTTAAATATTGGGACAAGTATAAAACACTTTTCTAAAACCAAAATTTTTCGTTTCTTACAGAAAATTCTGACTGCTCCTGCATATTAATCCTACATACTGCTATACCCCAAAGCAATATGGTAGAAACCTTACTTTCTTTACAGGTTAATTGCGGAGCAGTCTTTTTTATATTTTCTTTAGCATTTATAGACACATCTTTTGATAGATTTGTGAATCATATTAACGCATTACATCATGAAAAAAGCATTCTTTGTATTATCCATCATTACAATAATGATAGCCTGCAAAAACGAAACTAAAGAAGAACCCTCTAAAACTACCATTGCATTGAACTACCCTGAAACTAAAACAGTAGATACCGTAGATACGTATTTTGGTACTCAAGTAGAAGATCCATATCGGTGGTTAGAAGATGATCGTAGCAAAGAGACCGAAGACTGGGTAGCTACACAAAACAAAACCACTTTTGGGTATTTAGAAAATATTCCTTTTAGAAAAGATCTAAAAAAACGTTTATCAGACCTTTGGAATTATGAGAAAGTTGGCTCTCCTTTTAAAGAAGGAGACTATAGCTACTTTTATAAAAATGACGGGCTTCAAAATCAATATGTTATCTATCGTTTTAAGAATGAAGGTGATGAGCCTGAAGTTTTTCTAGATCCTAATACCTTTAGTAAAGATGGTACAACATCTCTGGGTGGAGTATCTTTTTCTAAAAATGGAAAACTTGTAGCCTATTCTATTTCTGAAGGAGGTAGTGACTGGCGTAAAGTAATTGTTAAAAATGCTGAAACCAAAGAGATCATAGAAGATACTATTGTTGATGTTAAGTTTTCTGGGATATCCTGGAAAGGTAACGAAGGGTTTTACTACTCTAGCTATGATAAGCCAGAAGGAAGTGAGCTTTCTGCCAAAACAGATCAACATAAGGTATACTACCATACTTTGGGTACTTCTCAAAAAGACGATGCCTTAATTTTTGGCGGTACACCAGAAGAAAAACACCGATATATTGGTGCAAGTGTTACAGAGGATGATCAATATCTTATTATTTCTGCAAGTGTTTCTACTTCTGGAAATAAGTTATTTATCAAAGATCTTACAAATCCAAATAGTAAACTCGTTACTATTATGGGAACCACAGATAGTGATACTTATATTATAGAAAATGTAGGTTCTAAGCTCTACCTTGTTACCAATCTAAATGCTCCTAACCAGAAGATTGTAACGGTAGACGCCTCTAATCCAACCCCAGAGAACTGGAAAGATTTTATTCCTGAAACCGAAAATGTATTAAGCCCTAATACAGGAGGAGGATACTTCTTTGCAGGATATATGGTTGATGCTGTTTCTAAAGTAATGCAGTATGATTATGATGGTAAATTGATTCGTGAAGTAGCGTTACCAGGAGTAGGAAGCGCAAATGGATTTGGTACTAAAAAAGAAGAAAAAGAACTGTATTACTCCTTTACCAACTATAAAACACCTAGTAGTATTTATAAATACAATATTGCAGAAGGTACCTCAGAATTATATCGTAAACCAAAAATCGACTTCAACCCAGAAAATTACGAAAGCAAACAAGTTTTTTATACTTCTAAGGATGGCACAAAAATCCCAATGATTATTACCTATAAAAAAGGGATAGAGCTTAATGGTAAAAATCCAACCATCTTATATGGATACGGTGGGTTTAATATTAGTCTTACTCCAGCGTTTAGTATTGCCAATGCGGTATGGATGGAGCAAGGTGGAGTATATGCTGTACCTAACCTAAGAGGTGGTGGTGAGTATGGTAAAAAATGGCACGTTGCCGGAACAAAATTGCAGAAACAAAATGTATTTGATGATTTTATCGCTGCAGCAGAATACCTTATAGAAAACAAATATACATCTAGTGATTATTTGGCTATTCGTGGTGGGTCTAATGGAGGATTACTTGTTGGTGCTACGATGACACAGCGACCAGATCTTATGAAAGTAGCATTGCCAGCTGTTGGTGTTTTAGACATGCTACGCTATCATACTTTTACCGCGGGGGCAGGATGGGCCTATGACTATGGTACATCAGAAGAAAGTAAAGAGATGTTTGACTACATAAAAGGATATTCTCCTGTACATAATGTAAAAGCTGGAGTACAATATCCAGCTACCCTGGTTACTACAGGGGATCATGATGACCGTGTTGTACCAGCACACTCCTTTAAGTTTGCTGCACAGCTACAAGCCAAACAATCAGGAGATAACCCTACATTGATTAGAATTGAAACCAAAGCAGGACATGGTGCAGGAACACCGGTAAGCAAAACTATAGAACAATATGCCGATATTTTTGGTTTTACACTCTACAATATGGGATATGAAGTATTACCCGAAAAAGTTACCGACGAAGTAAAAGGGTAACCTTTTTAACTGAGAGTCGTAAATATCTCCGCAAATTATAGTTTGTGGAGATATTTTCTTTTACATATGTTAGGGGTTTACTTTATGGATTGTAATTGTTTTACAAAATAGGAAGGATAGATCCCTGTCTTTTTATAAAAAAACTTAGAAAATACTTCAGCAGAATTAAAACCAGCTTCAGCTGCTAATGCCTTAATCGTATAATTTTGAAATTTACTATTTGTTTTTAACTCTTTTATAATATAGTTTACTCTAAGGTCATTTATATAATGAGTAAAACTCTTTTTTCTGTAAAATTTGATCACCTTGGTTAAGTATTTAGAATTCGTCTTTAATTTGGAGGCTAAAACACCTGAAGTAAGATTAGGTTTTAAAAACCATTTATCAGACTCAAAAGTATCTAATCCTATCAAAATCATTTCTACAACCTCATCAGCAATCCCAATTTCTTCTTTTTTAGGAATTATTTCTTTAAAAGACTCCTTCTTTTTCTCTTTCATTAGTTCTTCAAATCGAATCTTATACTTTTTGTTTTTCTGATAATGGATTATAAAAGAAATAATAATTATGCCTATAATAAATATTAAAATCAGCAGCCCATAATTCAATCGATCATTTCGAGTATCCAGTTCGTTGATGAGTTTTTCTTTTTCTTCAATTAAAATAGGAACTTCATAATCCTTATTTAATTTATCAGTGATATATCTATAATTACTATTAAATATACTATCATTATACAACAATCTATTGATATAGTACAATTGGTTATTTTTATCTCCTAGAGATTTATAATAGGCTATAATATCTAAGTAAGCCAACCTGGTTTCTTGAATTAGATAATCAGATTTTTGAGCAAGGGAATCTATTTTTTTGTAGTACCTAATTGCTTCTTCTTTATTGGATAATCCAGCATAAGATTTTCCTAAAAAAAGATATGCATCAATTAGATCATGATTTTCAAGATATGATATTTTTTCTGGCTGCAATACTTCTGTTATACTATTAATAGCCCTAGTATATTTTTGTTTATGATAATAAATTATTCCCTCATTCAACTTAAAAAAACGCATTACTTTTTTTCCTTCAGAAATTCTAAGTCCATCATTATTAATATTCTGAGCAGAGTCTATATCTTTATTTTGAATATATGTATTTACTAATTCGGTAAGAGTAACAAGATAACTTAATGAATCATTTGGTCCTTTGTCTAATTTTGTCTTTCTATAAGCTAATGCCTTTTTAAAAAGTGATTTTGCCTCCTTATATTTTCCAAATTTTCTTTTCAATAAAGCTATATTGTGATTTGAAATGGCTATATAATGCAAGTTATTTGTTTCTTTGGCATACGTTAATCCTTCAAGATAATGATCAAGAGCTATAGTAAATCGACCTTGCTTATGGTATAAATACCCTTTATGCATATAAAAAAAAACAGGAAATTTAGGGTGATTAATGTTTTTTGTTACATGTATACCACTATCGATAAAAACGATACGCTTTTCTATATCATTTGGGTAAAGAGTAGATTTCAAAAAATAACCCATTCCTATTTCAACAATATTATTATTATTTCTAGCCTTTCGTAAGTAGGCTTTTGCATACATATCTGCTTTATCATGACTTGTATCCGAGATATTATAAAACTTATTACTAAGTTGTTTAAAATCTAATTTCGTCAAAGAATCTATAATAGTAGATTTTTTATCCTGACCGTAGAGCAAATTTTGGCACAGTAATATGATACATAAATAAAAAAATACTTGATACTTAACCATTTTAATTTATTAATTATCTCTTTAGATAAGTCTTATCTCCTCAAGATATTACCTTAAAAATTAGAAAAAAGTTTCTCTATTAACTTTTTACCTCGTTTTCTAAACAAAGCAAAGATACATTTAATATTAGGTCTGTAAAACATTAGTTAAATCCAATATAATCAAGGAGTCATAAAATATTTAACTCCATAACGCTATAGTCTTAATTCTAGAATTTCTATCCAATGATTCTAGAATCTGGACTTACTTCTCTTGTAAACCTCTCACTCTTCCTCCTACATTTGACTCAACAAAAAATGGAAATTATGCAAGCCTACCCACAACACGATAAAAATAAATTCATGTCCGATATCTTAAAAACGTTACACCTTACTATGGATACTTTTATCTATAACCTAGCTCACCATACACCTTATGAGATGCTACTCTATCGCTGGATCAATAAGCTATATACCAAAGGAATATCTAGCGAAGAGGCCATACAACTGATCTATAAAGCACGTAATATACTATTGCTTAACCCAAAAAATGGTTTGTGTACCCCCCCAGAGCCTATCGATACCCCTTCTTAAACTTATCTACTTATGTTTATGCATTATAATCAACTATGTACTACACAAAAAGCTTTGGTACATAGCAAATTAATAGCAAGAACAAAAGCTCCCCAAGAGGTCGTACATAAAGTACTCATACATATTAACCCTATATTAAAAATAATAGATCAAGATGTACTTATGATGTACTATATGATGAGCAAAATAGAGCAGAGAATACAGGAAGAATTACGAATATCAAATACTGAATGATGAATATCGAAGTGTTGAAATGTAAAACCGAAAAATTTAAAACAGCAAAATGTAAAAGTAAAAAACCCGATGTGGGGAGTCAGGAACCGGTAGTGGAAAATATCGAATACTGAATATAGAACTAACAATAAAATTTATCTCAATACTCATATCTAAAAACTAAATACTAAACAATGAGAAACATCATTCAAGATCTATTAACACTAGAAGAAAGAGATCAGGCTGAAAAATTAGTGGAACAGCTAGAAACTATGTTTACCAATAAACTAGTAGCCCTGACAGAAAAAGAACGAGGGAGCTATAAGGCCATTAATGAGACCAATAAATTGTTTGTAAATAAAGTTTGGGATTATCGCCAACACAGTAGTACGCTTAGTTCTCCTGATGTAGACTGGGAAGAGTTTGAAAAAGATTATAAAGCTCGTGTATTTGCAGAAAACCTATTGGGTCGTTTAGAAAGCCTGGCTTATCGATTAGAAAGTACCAAAATCCTGCATGATTATGATAATTACCAGGATTCTTTAAATGACTACGCCTATTCTCAGTATAGCAAAGGAGCGGGGAAACCTGGTTTTACCGAAAAAGTAGCCGAACTGAAGCAGTTTTTTAATCGTACCAAAAGTACTCCAAAAACAGATCCTACTTAAGAATAGTTGATATAGACCTTCTGATGGATCAAAAAGACGTTCTGTTAGGCACCTGTGTCTCAAATTTAGGGATTGAGGTTCCAAAATTGGGTACAGGGAGTCTAATTATAGAGAACAGAGACTCAAATTTAGACATTAGCCACTCAACGTTAAGCCTCGAAAGCCTAAATTTTCATCAAAAAAATCCAACAGAAGGTCAAAAAGACGAAACCATTGATAAACAGTATACAAGTTTTAAGTAAAAAGGGTCAAATTTTGACCCAAGAGGCCGAAAATCCTACAGTAACCACCAAATTTTGACCTCGGGCATTAAAAATTGCAAAAAATAAACTAAAGGGAAAACACATTATGAACATCATTATCAAACAGATTGAACTTATAGAGCGTATTGATCAACTCATTCGTTTGCAAGCTACAGGAACGCCAGAAGATCTAGCCTATCGATTAGGAATCTCTAAAACCAAATTGTATCGGGTAATTAATACTATGAAATCCTTAAATGCTCCTATAGAATATGATATTACCACACAGAGTTTTGTTTATGCAGAAGCTGTAGGGTTTACATTTGGATTTTATAAAGATAAAACGAGTACTCGCATAATTAATTATTAACAAAAAGTGACCTTATGAAATAAAAGCTTTCATTAATAAAGTGCAAACCATTAAAGAAACTAAAGTAGATTTTTTCAGCAAAACAATCATCTTCAGGAGTTCTAACTATTCTTGATGCTGGAAACATTCTTTATGCAACATGCCCTTCAGTAATTCTTGAGCCTTCCAATCCATGTCAAAACCCTTCTGGAGGAGGGTCTGGCCAATGCGGGACTGGTACTATGAAATTAACTGGAAGGTCAGATTTAAGTAATACTTCTTACAATGTTACTTTTAGTTATGGGTCCGACAGCCAAGGCAATGTAACAGCTAATAATGTTAATTCAAATATTTCTGGATTTACATTCGGAGTGTCATATAGACACATTGCATCATCGTCTACAGTCTCAGGCAATACTATAACGGTTACAACAAGAGGTGTCTTAAATTATAATGTTTTTGTAGAAGGTGTCGGGACTGTTTTTACTCAAAATGTTCAGCTTAAGGGAACATACAATCCATGTACTAGGGGGAGGTAGTGGTAATTTAGAAGAGATTCTCGAATCTTTCAATTGAAAAATACCTTTTCTCTTAAAAAAATAAAAAATCCGTTTTCTGAAAAGAAGCGGATTTTTTTGTTAAAGTTCAATATATTTGAGTAATGTTAAAAGTAGACAATATATCCTTCGCGTATGATAAACTTCCCGTTTTAAAAAACGTAAGTTTTACTATTGAAAAAGGGCAGCATATTGCCTTAATTGGTGCCAGTGGTTGCGGAAAAAGCACCTTACTTAAAATCATTTATGGCCTTTTACAAGTACAGGAAGGAGAACTATTCTGGAATGATAGTAAAATATTAGGGCCTCTTTTTAATCTTGTTCCTGGTGAAGAAAACATGAAATATCTCTCACAAGGTTTTGAGTTACAATCCTACCGCAGTGTTTCAGAAAATATTGGTCAATATCTGTCTAATTTTCAACCAGAGTTAAAACAAGGGCGGGTAGATGAGTTACTCGACATTGTAGAAATGACCGATTTTGCCAATACCAAAGTCGAAAACCTAAGTGGTGGTCAAAAACAAAGAGTAGCACTGGCAAAAGCATTGGCCAAAAGACCAGAATTATTACTGCTTGATGAGCCTTTTGGGAATATTGATAACTTCAGACGTAGTTCTTTAAGAAGAAATCTATTTAGATATCTAAAACGTAATAAAATCACAAGTATCACCGCTACACATGACAAAACCGATATTCTCTCTTTTGCAGATCAGACCATTGTTATTCGACAGGGTGAAATTTTAACTCAAGAAAATACGATCGCTTTATATCAAAATCCCACCGACTATTATATTGCTTCTCTTTTTGGCGAAGTGAATGAAATACAACTTTCTTCATTTACAACATCTGATAGTCAGGATACGATTCTTGTCTATCCCCATGAGATCGAAGTTAACCCTAATTCTATGACAAAGGCGCGAGTAAAAAATGCGTATTTCAACGGGGGCTATTACTTGATTGAAGCTGTACTAGACCATACCATTCTCTTTTTTAATCATCATAGTAAATTAACCGCTCCCAAAATGGTCGGGATTACAATTCCTGAAGAAATCATTGAGAAAAGAAAACAAATCTAGTTGTTGTAGTGTACTAATTCTAGCTTATTTCCGTCAAAAACACCATACGTATAATGAGTAATCCAGTCTCCTAAATTTATGTATTGAGATTGCTTGTTTAATTGTATTTCCATAGGAAGATGTCTATGTCCAAACACAAAATAATCTCTGTGCTTACTCTCTAGTTTTCTTTTGCAATATTGCACTAACCACTCATTATCTTCTCCTAAAAAAGTCACATCTTCATCTCCCGAAATCAATTTATTTTTAACAGAAAGGTACTGTGCCAGTTTTACTCCAAGATCTGGATGTAACCATCTAAAAAACCATTTTGCTACAGGATTAGTAAACACTTTTTTCATTCGTTTATATCCTTTATCTCCAGGTCCTAAACCATCACCGTGGCCAATAAAAAAAGTGGTGTTGTTAAACGTAAATTCTTTAGGTTTATGATAAACAGGAATATTTAATTCTTCTTCAAAATATCCATTCATCCACAAATCATGATTTCCTACAAAATAATAGACTGGTATTCCCGAATCTGTGATTTCTGCCAATTTTCCCAATGTTCTGGTAAATCCTTTGGGAACCACGGTTTTATATTCGAACCAAAAGTCAAAAAGATCTCCTAACAAGAAGATAGCACCTGCATCTTTTTTAACTTCATCTAACCATTTTACAAATTTTTGCTCTCTGGGGAAACTTTTTTCTGATGTTGGAGCCCCCAAGTGATTATCACTTGCAAAATATATTTTTTTCCCTTCAGGAAGGTTCATACGTATAATTTAAAAGGTAAAGGTAAGAAAAGGACCTAAGATTTAAATGATCTATTCATTATCTGATGCATACCACTCTGCGAATGATGTTTCGGTTTCTTGAAGTTTTAAAGAAAATAACGTAATTCCTTCGGGTAATCGAGAGGTAATCTTTTTAGCAAAATCAATTACCATATTCTCACTGGTAGGCTGATAATCTACCAAAATTACATTATGCCCTCTGTCTTTTAATTCTTTTGCAAGTTCTACGTGTGGTGTGTTTTTGTTAAATACTGTTGCATGGTCAAAAACATCTTCGATATCTTCTTTTACAATTTTTTTAAGGTCTCCAAAATCAATTACCATTCCTAATTTCACATGCGAAGTATCTGTAATCGGTGTTCCAATTACAGTCACACTTAGTTTATAACTATGACCATGAACATTTCTACATTTACCATCATATCCATATAAAGCATGTCCGGTTTCGAAAGAAAATTGTTTCGTGATACGAATTTTACTCATCGTTTACTTTGTGATTTTTGGCAAAGTTACGGAAGATTATCGTCTCTTTCTCTTATTTATAAAGTAAACCACAACCAAAACAATTCCTAATACCAAGAATAATCCATTACCTCCTAAAAAGTTTAGTATATCCATTATTTATTTAGACTTTTAATTTATAATCCAGATTCTACTTAAGAAAACAACGTTATTTTAAATGTTTTCTTATAAAAAACAATTTTTCAAAAACAGAGTTTCACTAATAAAAGCGGGTAAACCCGCTTTATAATCTAATACTGCCAGGTGAAATACGATCTAAAAAAGTAAATCACTATACAATATATATTAACACATAGATCTGCACGCAGCTAAACTTGCCGCACAATGAGAATGACCATCTTCTCTACAATCTACAAAGTCTTGTCTGCATTCGCGCAAACAACTATTCGATCCTCCATTAATACTTGATTGCTCTGCTTTGTTCAATGACTTAACATCATTACGGTTTAAAATGTTTTTTAACATGGTTATAGGTTTTAAATTGTAATGATGTAATTTAGGTAAAATATAGGTCTACAACAAATTTCCCTTTTCTATTGAAGTTTGTTTTTTTATTGATTTTTTTGCGTGAGGGATAGTAGCGATTACCCCACAGTCTGACTGAAAGGAAGTACGAGGAGTAAAAGTGAATAGCCCGACCCTTTGGGTCACGGCCAAAAGAAAATAATCCTAGAAGCAAACACATATGGTATTCATCATATGAGGTGAGCCTCGAAATATTAAATGAGTCATCCTAAAATAAGTTAACAAAAACTCGACTTATTTTAGGACGAAACATGTAATACTAAGTGAAATACAATCTAAAAAAGTAAATCACAATATACAAATATTAACACGCAGATCTACATGCAATATAATCTGCCAGACAGTTAGAACCTCCACTGCTTAGACAACTAATATAGTCTTGTCTGCAAGCGAGAAAACAACTACTTCCTCCATTAATACTTGATTGCTCTGTTTTGTTTAATGACTTAACATCATTACGGTTTAAAATGTTTTTTAACATAATTAAAGGTTTTAAATTTGTAATGATGTAATGTAAAAAAAATAACAAAGGCAAAATTGAGGTTTACCGTAGACTATGTTATTTTTTAAATTTTTCTAATGCTTTTTTAGTAAATTCAGAAAGTACTAACTCTCCAGAAATAGCTGCTCTTTCTATAAGAAGTTCTTCCCAGTGCTCTGTTCCTCTCCAGTTTACTTTTTTCATTTGTTGTATTGCTTCTGGATTATAACCCGCGAGTTTTTCGGCAAATAGTTGTATTTCTTTATCTAATTCTGATATGGTACCAAAAACTCGGGCAAACAATCCTTGTTCTTTTGCCCAGTACGCATTTTTCCATTGTGATGCATCCCATGCAAGGGTTTCAAAAGCTGCTAATCCTATTTTTCTTGATACTGCCGGTTCTATTACAAAAGGGCCTATACCAATGGTTAATTCACTTAGTTTAACCGATGCAGCTTCTGTAGCCAGGCAGTAATCACAAGCAGACGCTAACCCAACTCCTCCTCCTACTGTTTTACCTTGTATTCTTCCTATGATTGGTTTTTTACATTTTCGCATGGCATTAATCACATTAGCAAATCCAGAAAAGAATTGTTTTCCTTCCTCGAGATTTGTTATTGCCATTAGTTCATCAAAAGAGGCTCCAGCACAAAATGCCCGGTCTCCTTCTGATTTAAGAATGATTACAGACACCGATATCTCCTTTGATAATTCATCAAAAGCTTTAGCTAATCTCGCTAATAATTCTGATGGGAAAGAATTACTGGCATGGTGGCCAAATTCTATCGTTGCAATGGTATTTTCGGTATGAGTATATAGACTTCCGTTAGATCTTGGTATCATTATTGTTGTAACTTTTATAGTAAAAGTAACTAATACCAACTGAAGATTAAAATACCACACCTAATTATTTTGGTTGGTATCATTCACCTATCTGGTGACCTCTGTATTAAAATTGTTTAATAAATAATCTTAATACAATCAAATGGCTTATTTCTTAGTAAAAATTAATTGTAATTATCTAAAATATAACACGTTTATATATAGAGATGGTTCATAAAAATATATGAAGAAGATGTTAGAAGAGTTTTTTGAAAAAAACAGATTACGAATAGGGATTTTCTTAATCCTTATCTATGCTCCATTACTATTTGTCCTTATTTATCCTTTTTAAGAAATCAGGGGTAAAAACTTATTTCTAAACTTTATGACTAGTGCTACCCCTCTAAAAAGAGCCCAAACCGTAAACGCTATCCATATCCCATATAGCTTTAAATCAAAAAAGTTACACAAGTAAAGAGTAGGTATAAATCCTAAAAATGTTGCTCCTAGTAATACATTTCTTAAATACTTCATTTCACCCAGGCCTTTAAAAATTCCATCAAAGACAAAAGCCAGACCATTAATGGGTTGTACAATCAAAACAATAAAAAAGACACTATAAAATGTTTCTAACACTATGGTTTCACTTGTAAATACTTCTCCTATTGCATCATAAAATATAAACCCAAATATTGCCAAAATCAAACTCACACCAATACCATAGCTACTTACACGTTTTCCTAATTTCCAAAGGGATTTATAATCTTTTGCCCCTAGTAGTTTTCCGCCAAGGATATTACCTGCTCCGCCATAGCCGTCAATAAAAAAGGCAGTAAACATCCAGATATTCATTGCAATCGTATATGCAGCAATATATTCGTCTCCATATTCTGTAGCATTAGAGGTTGCGAAATATAATGCTGTATTTAATGCTATAGATCGAACAAATAAATTAAGACTCATAGTAACCAATCTACCTAATTCTTTATTTAATGGGAAACGTAATTTGAGACTTACATTGGTTTTAGTCAACAATAATATAAATACAATGACTGCCATTAAAAACTGTGAAATTAAACTTGCCCATGCGGCTCCGCTAATCCCCATTGGAGTAATAAAACCTTCAATCCCATAGACCAAGATAAAATCTAAAACAATATTGGCTACTGCACCGATTACAGCAACAATCATTGGCCAAAAGGTATTCTGCAATCCTCTAAAAATCCCAAAAACAGCAAATGTGAATAAGGTTAAAGGAAATCCCCAAACCCTGATATCATAATAGACTACACAATATTCTAAAATTAAACCTGAAGCATTGTATAATTTAAAAATCTCTTCAACAAAGAAAACCGTAGAGATCAATACAAAAATACTAAGGGCTACATTAAAGAAAATGGCTTGTGCTGGCAATGTTTTTACTTCTTCAATTTTGCCTGCTCCAAGGTATTGAGAAATAATAGCAGATATTGCACTTCGGGTTTGCCCGAGAATCCAAATTAGTGCAGACAAAAAAGACCCTACAATACCTACTGCTGCGAGGGATTCGGTACCGTACTCGGGAATATTACCCACGATAGCGGTATCAGTAATCGATAGTAATGGCTCTGCAATACCAGCAACAATAGCCGGAATAGCCAGGCGGTTTATATTTTTAAAACCAATTACTTTATTCATAAAACGAGTTCATAACAGTGAAATGGGTGTTCGCTTTGTTTCGGAAAATAGATATCATCCAAACGTTGATATCCTCTGATTTCATAAAATTTCTGATTTCTTTTATTTTGACTGAAAGTGTCTAATCTTACCGATTGATATTGATTTTTTCGAGCATAGTCTTCTCCAAAATCCATTAGTTTTTGAGCATATCCCTTTCCCCAATATTTGGGATCAACTGCTACACGATGTATATAAAGATTATTGGTGTTGGCTGTTAACCAAGTTACAGGAATATATTCTTCATCCATTAGCTCTGTAAGCACAATAATCCCTTTGATGTGGTTCTCTTCCTCCAGAACATACAACTCTTGTAGCTCAACATCTTTTTGAAAACGTTCCTGAGTAGGGTAATGCTCATTCCATTGATAGATGCCATTAGCTATCATTGCTTTGGCACAAGCTCTAGTCAATGTGTAAATAGCATCCAGATCAGATAATACTGCTTTACGAATCATATTTTTTTGGAAAGCAGCAAAAATACTAACTTTATATTGCAGTTAATAATCAATGGTTATATTTAAAAAAACTTTAAGAAAAAAGCTCTTTTAGACCACTATAAAAGCTTTAAAAATAATATTATATCAAGAAATGAGTTAGTAAAAGGTCTAAAATTGTAATTTTACACACTGAAACACAAATCATAATAATTAATGAAGAATATATTGGTTCCTTTGGGCTTGTCTGAACACTCAATTAGTATGGCCAGACTTCAATACGCTATAGATTTTGCAAAAGAACTTAAAGCAACAGTCTATGTTGTAGAGGTTTTTAAAGAGCTCCCCAGATCTGGTAGTCTTCCCTCTGTAAACAAAACACTAAAGGAAATCACAGCTTCTTCTATTGAAGAAAAAGTTGCAAAAATTGATAAAAAAGGAGTAGAAGTAATTGCCTTACCATTAGAAGGCGAACTTCTTGAAGCTATCCCTAAGTTCAATTTACAGCACTCTATAAATTTACTCGTTTTGGGAGCAGAAGTTAAGGATATTAAAGACCCTTATTTTCTCGGTGCAATTTCGGGTAGTCTTGTGAAAAACACAGAAATCCCCGTATTGATTATTCCTCAAATGTATACTTTTTCGCCTATCAAAAAGATACTTATGGCAGTTAAATCAGGTATCGTAAAAAAGAAAAATGCGTTAAGTCCTATAAAGGAAATTTTAAGTACTTTTGATGGTGATTTGAAATTGCTTCAAGTAAAAACAGCAAATTTCTTAGCTGAAGATTCTAAGTTTGATAAGGATTTAGGGGAGATTACCTCATCCTATAAATCATCTGAAAATGCTACATTATTTCAAGGGCTTTTAGAACATCTTAATGAAAATTATCCAGATCTTATTTGTGTTTTTAGACGGAAACGAGGTTTCTTTGCTAAACTTTGGGAAGAAGATGCTGTTCTCAAAAAAGACTT
This sequence comes from Aquimarina spinulae, assembly GCF_943373825.1. Classification (NCBI taxonomy): domain Bacteria; kingdom Pseudomonadati; phylum Bacteroidota; class Flavobacteriia; order Flavobacteriales; family Flavobacteriaceae; genus Aquimarina; species Aquimarina spinulae. The sequence continues at coordinate 2,389,214 of NZ_CALSBP010000002.1, forward strand.
TGATAGTAGAATTCCTTTATTAGTTTTAAGAGGATCAGATTAAAAAATACTGGGGATGTAGCTCAGCTGGCTAGAGCGCTTGACTGGCAGTCAAGAGGTCGTGGGTTCGACTCCCATCTTCTCCACTTTAAATCTCCATAACTTTTTCAAAAGTTATGGAGATTTTATATCTGATTACATTAAACTTATTAATCTATAGGGGATAATGGAAAAACGGTTAATCTTAAATTAGTCATTCTATAAGGTACACATCTTAACCAATTTTTATCGTACAATCCTATACTAAAGAAAAAAGTTTTATTCATTTTTTTCGAGTATTCTATATTTTTGATACATTTCCAAAGCGATAGCAAGCGGATCGTCAAAAGGTGCTATGTCAGATATTCCTGGGGTGGTAATCCATTTTTCCTCCCATTGACGCATATCTTCTTTGGTTTGACCATCTTCTTGATGATAATTCACCCATCTAGGCACGTAATAATCCCGGATAAGCCCTGTCCACACTCTACCAGAATAGTCGTTTACCGGATCACCTCCCCAAGTAGTTAATAAGCGTTTGGCGTTAGATTCATAATAGTCTTTCTCCTTAGAGTTATCTCCCCATTTTCGAGCAAAATCTACCCATTTTTGGAGATTGTGATTAGGATGTGAAGCTAGCAATCTATCCATAGTTAATAGTATTTGCATTGTCTCCTCCAGAGTAACTGGTTTTCCATTTTCTTTTGCATCCAAAAAATCTAAAAGTTGTTGATCAGCAACAAGCCCAAGATATTGCACTACCATCTCTATGGCATCAATAGTATACAATTCACTGTTTTTTAGTTCTGGTGCGTTATCTAAAAATGCTCCTACGGCTTCTTTAAATTTTACAGAGCTATGTACTGTTGCATGATCCTCTACTCCTTCAGGTTTCTTATAAGGTCTAAACTGATATCTATGCATCGGATGATCTGTAAATGTTCCAAAAGCAGATTGGTTTAATAGATCAAAAGCTTTTTTCATATCCTCAGGAAATGCTCCATATCGTTGTATACTGTATTGTGCAATCCAGGAGTCTAAGTCAATTTTTTCTTTTCTCCATGCCACATCTGATAGGAGTTCGTAGATGATTTCGTTATTCTCTATACCTTCTGGAGCAAAACCAAAGCCCGCGAGATTCTTTTTGTTTTCATACTGCAATGCTTCAATAGGAATTGATGCATATACATCCAGTTTACCATTAAGAGGTACTTTTCCTCCCATATTTGGGATAAAAGAGTAGATCCATTTTTTTCCAAAGAAACCATCATACATCTTCCAGGAAGGGTCTATTTTCCAAAATACATGATTGTATTCATTAGCCAGATCGAGTATCAGTAATTTATCATCCGGTACTTTAGAGACCAAAGCCCCTAATCGTTCTGGTGTCCAGAACAATTTGCCATTTTCATCTTTATGATAAGGAAAAGTCCACCCCTGCATTACCCATGTAGCATCAGGATTAGCTTCTTTTATCGATTTATAGACCGATGCCCCGTATCCGGATAATTCGGTTAAAGCCACTTCTCGATCTTCAGAAAGAGGAGCATCCATTTCATTAAAACTATCTGCAAGGTAATATTCTCCCTTTCCAAATTCTTTTTCCCACTCTTGTATATAAAGCGTACCGATTTCGATAAAAAGATCACTATCGGGTGATAATATAAATGCATTATTCTCTAGAGGTAATCCTCCTCCCCATCCTAACTCCCGGACTTCTACATCTGGATATATTCTGGTAATAGCTTTGGGCACAAAACCTGCAAACGCATGAATTATCGGGTTCATTCCTAATTCTTTCATACGATCCAACATCTGGTGAGTAAGTTGTACTTGTTTTTGAAAATAAGAATCGGGTAGTGGGCCATCCCATCCATTCAAATTTCCCATTCTGTTCCATGGAAAATGAGCCGGACCTGAAAAATATTGATCTGTTTCCGATTTGGTTAATCCCAATTTTTGAAATACTCTGGATAAAATCGCTTCATGAGCACCTCCAATTAAAGGCATATTAATTCCATGGATTGCCATCCAATCAATTTCTTTCTCCCAACGTTCCCAATCCCAATATGCAGTCGTATACCCATGAGTAACTACATTAAAATAATACCGGTATTGGTAAGGGCTTTCTACTCTTTTGTTTACTGAAGGTAATTCTGCCGGAATATTTATTTTAGAACCAGACCAACTATAGATACTATTGCATTCGCTTTTTAAATACTCATATGCTCCTCGGCAAAGTGCTATTGGTGAATTACCTGTGACACGAATTTTATCATCTTTTTTTTGTAATGAGAACCAGTCTGGTATCGTATTATCTTCTTCTAATTGAAATTCGAAATGACTTGTGTTTTCTTTTCCAATGGTTCTCTCTAAAACATCTCTTGCAGAGAGCTTTTCTTTTTCCTTTTCTTTAGGAGTAGTACAGGATAGTAAACCAAGTAAGACTATTAAAATAAGTTTGCCACTATTATTCCCCAATATTAATTTCATTTGAATATAATTTAAAGGTTTAAAATAAATCTCGAATCAAGAATTCTAAACTAGATTTTATCGATCATGACTCACTCAATTGAATAACTATCTAATCTCTCATTGTTTCTACCAAAAAGAACTACTTTCTTTCCTTTATATGTAAAAGATCGTATTGCTTTTACATCTCCTTTACTTAAGATGCCACTTTCGGTTGCTGAAATAGGAACAAAATTATTCTTTCCATTATTTTTAAGTACCAATCCATAACCAGCATCATTTCTAGGCGTTTCAATTTCTGATTGATATAGGTTTCCGGCAATAAGAATATCTTTTAATCCATCATCATCAAAATCATCAATATGAATATCATTTATAGAAGATAGTTGTGCTTGTTTTGGAAGTTCTACAATTTTGAATTTTCCGTCTCCTAAATTTTCTATAAAAACAGAAGCAAATGTATACGCTTTGGCGTGTAAAGCTTTCTCTAGTTTTTCTTGCCCATATACCTGAATTAGGTCTGCAGAACCAAAACCTTCATAGGTTGGAAATTTTTCTTTTATAAATGGCATTTGGAGCGAGGTACATTCTCGACCACGAAGCGGAAACAAATCTCCATTGTTATAATATCCTAATACAATATCATTGGTCCCGTTATCATCAAAATCATGTGCATAAATCTCGAAAGGTTCTTCGGCAGAGGCTTTATATTTATAGTTTAGACCTAAATTACCCACTATGTAATCCATATCTCCGTCCTGATCAAAATCGGCACTATTAATCGAATTCCACCAACCATCGGTATTCTTAAACAAAGTAGTATCTTTTTTAAAAGTCTTATCTGTGTTTCTAAATACCGTTATAGGCATCCATTCTCCAACTATTACCAAATCAGATAAGCCATCCTGATCAATATCTGTCCATGTTGCATCTGTAACCATGCCAATTTCAGACAATTCTGGAGCAATCGTTTTGGTAATATCTTTAAAAACACCATTGTTGTTTTCTAATAGATAATTTACTGCCGGATAAGGATATTTTTGTGGTGTATGCCTACTCCCAACAAATACATCCAGGTCTCCATCCTGATCATAATCAAATGGTTTTATACAGCTACCACTGGATACTATTTTTGGTAATCTATTATTTTCTTTAGCAAAATTTCCATTGGTATTTATATACAAGCGATCCTGATACATCCTATGATTTGCTGGCCATTCATTCCCGCCACTTACCACGTATAAATCTAAATCGTTATCACCATCTACATCAAAAAATTGGGCAGACACATCTTCAAAAGCTTTTTCTTTTTCCCATAGTGTACTGCCTGAAGGTTGAAAAGAACCATCTGGTTGTTGTGTATACAATGCTGCGGGATGATCTTTTGCTCCACCAATATAAAAATCATCCAATCCATCCATATTTATATCTCCAACTGCAAGTGCAGGCCCAAACTGAGACATTTTATGTGGTAATAAACTTTCTTTTGCAAAGTCATCATACTCATTTTCGATATGCTTATGGGTTATATTTATATCTTTTGTAATATTCGTAAAAAGTGTTGCCACAGTATCCTTCTTTTTTTCATTTGTAAGAGTGGCATTGTTGTGATTAACAGTGATTCTTTTATTAATTTCTGGATGGTTAATCACCTCAACTTTATTGTCTGGCCAAGTTACAGTGACTTTTTGCACCTCGGTATTATTATCCAATCCAACATGTATAATAGGTGCTACTGCAGATTGATATCCTCTTGTGGGGTAGTTTTCGAATATTTGAGTTGTTTTTTCTGTTTGTATTGCAATACTCGTACCTATTCCAAAGGGGTTTTGGGAACTTCCTTTAAACTGAAACTGAACATAATTCTTATTCCTGGTATTATTTTGTAGAATAGTAGCTTCCTGATCAATATTATTAATAACCAAATCCAAATCCCCATCGTTGTCTAAATCTGCATAAGATGCACCATTAGAAAAAGTAGAGCTATCAATTCCCCAGGATGTTGATGTCTTTGAAAAAGTTAAATCTCCGTTATTTTTAAAAAAATAATTTCGGGTTTTTCGTTGTGGCGTTTTATGAACTAACTCTTCGATTACTTTTTTTATGCTTTCTTTATTTTTCTTTGCTTGCTCTAATCGTTTTAGTTTATATTTTCTAAAATCATTGTTTCTAAAATCCCTCTTAAGACCATTGGTAATAAATACATCTTTTAATCCATCATTATCAAAATCTGCAAACAATGGTGCCCAACTCCAATCGGTATTTGATATTCCTGCGAGATGTGCGATTTCGCTAAAACATTCGTCAGAATTGTTAAGCTGTAATGCATTAAACATATATTGATAATGAAATCCATTATCGACAGCATGGTTAAATGCTTTTGGGTTCATCCCACTCATACTGGTTTTGATGCCATAATTATCTTCGGCTACCATATCTAATGAAATGATGTCTAACAGCCCATCATTATTAAAATCTGCAATATCGGTTCCCATAGAAAAATTAGAGGTATGCCCGATAGATGATTTTAGTTTTTCTGTAAACGTGCCATTTCCAGTATTAAAATAAAGGTAATCATGTTCGATATAATCGTTTGCTACGTATATATCGGGCCACCCATCTTGATTAAGATCTCCAATAGAAACTCCTAAACCAAAACCTAGAGAATTTTGTATGATTCCTGCCTGATCAGAAACATCGGTAAATTTTCCTAAATTATTTTGATACAATCGATCTCCTACCAAGTCATTCTTTTCACTTTTATAGTCTTCTGGAGTATTGGTGTTAATAGGAGATACATTATGATTTAATAAAAACATGTCGAGATCACCATCTTTATCATAATCAAAAAATGCAGCTTGTGTACTATATCCCGAAAAATTAAGCCCATATTGGGCTGCTGCTTCTGTAAATGTCCCATTTTGATTATTTATAAAAAGCTCATTTTCTCGATTTTCAGCTTTTCCTTTGCCCGACTTGCACACATAAATATCTAACCAACCATCGGCATTGATATCTGCCATGGTAACTCCTGTTGTCCATCCAAAAGAACCTTTTACTTTTGCTTGTTTTGTATGGTCTTCAAATCTAAAATCACCTTTATTGATATAGAGCTTATTTTCTTTAAGATTGGAAGTAAAATAAATATCGGATAATCCATCATTATTAATATCTCCTATAGCAACACCTCCACCATTATAGAAATATTCATATACCATACTATTCATAGCACTACTCTCGGGTATTTGGTTTATGAAATGAATCCCCGAATGATCTGATAAAACCGAAGTAAATAATGGTTTACTTATTTCAGAATGCGGGTTTTGTTGAGTAGTTTCATTGTTGCGACATGATATTATTAAGGATATACTTAATAGTACTCCAAGTATTTTTATTCTTTTATTATCTGCGATCATGACATATATTGTATAATAGCATAAACACCTAAAAATAATAAAATTCTTAGGTGTTTACTAGTTCTAATAACTAACTCAACTTTCGGGGTTTTTTTACCATCCAGGATTTGGTTTAAGATTGGTATTAATATTTATTTCCTGTAATGGTATGGGATATAAAATATGTTTATCCTGAAAATTCTCTGCAAATGGTTTGTTGTGATTTTCTAGTGTTGTTTTTATCGATTCTGTGGCTGTGCTTCCTCTTTGCCATCTATAAAGATCAAACCAACGAATACCAAATTCCATGGCTAACTCAACCGGGCGTTCATGATGTCGAATTTGATCTCTTAGCTGGCTTTGAGTCATTGTTCCTAATGGAGCAGCTTTGCCTCGTTCTCTAACTTTATTGATCTCTACTATCGCTTGATCTGTTTTCCCATTTTCATTCAAAGCTTCGGCATACATTAGTAAAACATCGGCATATCGAATTAAAGCAATGTTTGTGCCGTTATAAAAGCTTACATCCTGATTAAAAGCGTATTTTTTGAAGTATTTAGGGTGGTTAAGATCACCAGAGACAGCACTATATGCAATAACTGCATCGGCGTCTCTACTATACATTTCAGAATTAGGGTCATCAAAGAAAATACTTTCATATACTCTTTCACTAATTTCTCCTCCTGTAGTTAAATCTGTTTTCATTTCTTCTACCAACCAATCAGAAGGGTAGAATAATTCCCACCCACCAAAGGCATAGGGAGATACCTGAAAGTTAAAAACCTGTCGTTCGTCGTTCCCATTAGCACGATCTCCAGAGAATTGAATCTCAAATATACTTTCATTTCCATTTTCGGCAGCTCCATTAAAATTATCTGCATAATTCGTTAATAAAGAATATCCCATATCGGTTACTTCTCCTAATTTGACTTCTGCCTGGCTCCATTTTTCCTGAAACAAATACGCTTTACCCAATAATGCTTTTGCAGCACCTTGTGTAGCTCTTCCTTTCCATTCTGATGAATGCTCTGTCAATAAATTTGGTTCTGCTTCTGCCAAATCTTTTTCTATCTGCTCCCATATTTTATCAGGAGTTACCTGAGATACAAAAAGACGATCTAATTCGGTTTCATAAGTAGTTACCAACGGCACATTTTCAAAACCGGTTACCAGCCAAAAATAGTATAGTGCTCTTAAGAATTTTGCTTCGGCTACAATCGTATTCTTATTCTCTTGAGACAAAGCTTCCATTTCTGGTATTCTTTGTATGATCTGATTAGCTCGCCCTATACCTGCATAACTACTTTGCCATATATTGTATGGACCTGTATCTTCTGTAGTGTTAGAGAAACTGGCAAGGGATCGGCTATATGTTTCTGCTGTATTATTGGTCACATCATCAGCACGATATGCCATTGCTGTATATACCTCTTCAAAGAAAGCCCACTTACTTCCACTTGCACTATGCATTGCACCATAAGTAGCTGTTAAGGCTTGTAGTGCATGTTCTTCTGTTTGCCAAAAACTAGAATCGGTCAAATTCTCATTGTTAGGAACATTCAAAAACTCATCACTACAAGAGTGCAATATTCCTATACAAAGAACTATAATTAATAAATAACTAATTTTTTTCATTGTTCTGTTTTTTAATTTTTTCTAACTATTACATAGACACGTTAATACCGAAAATAAAGGATCTGGTTAGTGGGTAGAATCCTCTATCAACTCCTCTATTAAATGTTCCTCCATTTCCCAAACCTGGATCAAAACCTGAATAATCTGTAATGGTAAATAGATTATTGGCAGTTGCATATACTCTGATTCTCGAAACAGGAATCTTACTTATTGCAGATTCTGGAATCGAATATCCTATTTGTAGGTTCTTTAGTCTTAAATATGATCCATCTTCTAGAAAATAACTAGAAGGTCTAATGTTATTGTTAGGATCACCAAATGCGTTTCTTGGAATATCTGTATTCGTATTCTGTGGTGTCCAGGCATTAACTAAATCGGAAGACACATTATTTCTATCTGTTCTATACAACCACATTTTTACGCCATTGTAGATTTTATTTCCCTGGGTTCCCTGAAAGAATACACTAACATCGAAGTTTTTGTATTTAGCATTAAGCGTTAATCCATATTCAAAATCAGGAAGTCCACTGCCCATATATTTTTTATCATCATCGTTTAATTGACCATCTCCATTTATATCGGTAAATCGTAAATCTCCCGGAGCAGCATCTGGTTGAACTCCATGCGCATCAATTTCTGCCTGATTTTGAAATATTCCATTGGCTTCAAATAAATAAAATCGACCAATTTCTCCTCCTACTTCTGTACGAGTGGTAGGGAAATTATTAAATTCTATAAAACCATCGGTACGAGCTTCGCCCTCTACTCCAAGCTTTGTAATCTTATTTTTTGAAGTACTTAGGTTTGCAGTAACATCAAAAGAAAAATCTTTGTATTGTTTACTGCTATAGGTAGCAGAAAACTCCCATCCTTTATTTTCTAAATCTCCTGCATTAGTCAAAGGATCTGTGGTAATTCCAGAAGTACCAGGAACTTTAGTAAATACCAACATGTCTGTAGTCTTGGCATTAAAGTAATCAAAAGAAGCCTTGATTCTATTATCTAATAAACCGATATCAATACCAACATTGGTAGTTGCCGTTTCTTCCCATCGAATATCGGGTGTTGGTAGTGAAGTAGCAATTGCACCAGATAGTATTGCTTGTGTTACATCTTCTCCAAATGGATAGTTTAATTGCTGTCCTCCAGAACCAATCCTTGCCAAAAATAAATGATTAGGGATAAGCTGATTTCCTAATGTACCATAACTAAAACGAGGTTTTAGTTGAGTAAACAAATCCGACTTAAAAAAGTTTTCATTATGAACTGCCCAACCCAATGAAACCGAATAGAAAGTACCATATTGATTCTTAGAACTAAAGCGTGACGAACCATCTCTTCTGGCACTGGCCTGCACATAATATCTATTAGCATAATCATAACTTAAACGACCAAAAACAGATTGTAATGTACTGGAAAAATTTCGCCCAAAAGAAGAAGCATCTCCTATCCCGGCACTTAGCGCCTGTATTGCATCAGATGGTAATCTATTATTACTACCTCCCGCCGAGTTAAATACATTTTCTTCTTTAGAACCACCAACAAGGATATCAAAATCATGATCTCCAAATGTTTTGACATAGTTTAACGTATTGTTTAATGTCCAACTGGTAGTTCTTGATCTGGTTTCAGATAAAAAAGGATCTTCATTAATAGACTGTGGTCCAAAATTAAATGCTGGCTGAAAGAAAAAGAAGTGCTCGTTTTCTACATTTAATCCATATTGAAATTGATAACTTAAACCATCAAATAATTTTAAGTTGGCTGCAATATTAAATTGAGTGTATTCATCACGATCAATACGATCGGTTAATTCTCCCTGACCTATTGGATTTCCCGAGCCTAAACCAGTTGCTGGTGTAGCAAATCCATTTAACGAATTTGCATCATAAATTGCTTTATGAGGTAATTGCGAATAGATGTTTAGAAACGGAGAAAAGCTGGCATTACCTCCAGCAAGAGGTTCAAAAATACTTCGTCTTTTTTCTTTGGCATAGGCCAAACCAGGAGAAATCTTTAAACGGTTATCCAACAATTTGATATCCATATTTAGTCGGGTATTAAATCTATTGAAATCTGTATTAATCACAGTTCCTGAATTGGCAAAATAACCTGCCGAAAAATTATAGGTAGTATTTTCAGAACCTCCAGAAATTCCAATATCATGTTTCTGTTCAAAAGCGTTTTTATAATAAGCGTCAGCCCAATCAGAATCTGCATACTGTTCTCCATTAGTAAGATATGGAGCAAGAGTTTCTCCTACATTTGCATACGCTTGGAGTTTTATCTGATCGTGTTGAGCTCTATTTGCCACCTCTATATTATCATTAATAGAATGTGTACTTATATACGAGTTTACCACAACCTGCGGGTCTCCTCTTTTTCCTCTTTTTGTAGTAACAATAACTACTCCATTAGAGGCTCTAGAACCATAAATAGTAGCAGCAGACGCATCTCTAAGAATACTTATATTTTGGATATCGGCAGGGTTTACATAAGATAAATCTCCCGGAACCCCATCAATTACAAATAAAGGATCATTATTATTTACGGTACCCATACCACGAATCCTAATTACCGGAGCACTCCCCGGGGCACCACTGGCTATTGCTACATTAAGCCCAGCTACTTGCCCTTGCAAAGATGTTGCTATATCGGCAGTAGGAATTTTTTGTATCTCTTCTATGTTTACCGAAGTAATGGCAGCGGTTAATTCTGATTTTTTTTGTGTTCCATAACCTACCAAAACTACCTCTCCCAGGCTCTGGGCGTCTTCTTCAAGGCTAATGTTGATTACTTTTTGATTTCCGACCAGAACTTCTTTAGTTACAAATCCTAAATATCTATATACTAATGTTGTTTGCGAATCGGAAACTTCAATTGAATAATTTCCATCGAAATCAGTTTGTGTTCCCTGAGTTTCGTTTCCTTTAATTGTAATTGTAACTCCTGGTAAAGGAGAACCGCTACTATTTTCTGAAACATTACCTGTTATTACTGCATTTTGCGCATAAGTATTAGCGAATCCAAATAGAGTAAGCCCAAGCAGAGTTAAAAGAAATGAATAGCATTGGTTTTTCTTTTTTTTTGCTTCCATAATCACATTGTTTTTTGGTGATAATCCCCCATTTTACGAGGGTTTTAACGTAAAATATTGGCGCAATATAGAATTTTAGTTTCTAAAAAAGCAACTAGTACCTACCAGTTTTTTAAAAGAAAAAATATGATATATTTGTAGCATGAAAACAATTAATGTAGTAGATAATATAGGTGTCCCTAAATACAAACAGATCATTTCATCAATTGAAAGTGCTATTTTATCTGGGGAGTATAAACGTGGAGATAAACTACCATCAATTAACAGTGTAAAGCTTCGGTTTTCCCTTTCGAGAGATACCGTATTACTCGCCTACAATGATTTAAAAGTAAGAGGAATTGTAAATTCTGTTCCTGGTAAAGGGTATTATGTAAAAAGTGAAAGTATTGAAATCGCCCAAAAGATTTTTTTACTGTTTGATGAATTAAATGCCTTTAAAGAAGATTTGTATAATTCTTTTTTAAAAAGCTTAAATAATAATGTAGAGGTAGACATTTATTTTCATCATTTCAATTATGATGTATTTAGCAAATTGATTTATGACAATATTGGTAACTACAATTATTATGTTATCATGCCTGCCAATCTAAATGATATTCCTTCTGTTTTAGATATACTCCCTCAAGACAAAGTGTACATACTGGATCAAACTCGTCAAGAGCTTGCTCAATACCCTGCTATTCATCAAAATTTTAAGAAAGATATTCTAACTGGTTTGGTAAAGGGGCTTCATCTTTTAAAAAAATACCAAAAACTAGTACTCCTTTTTCAGGAACAGAAACAACCTTCGGGAATGTTTGAAGGTTTTGAAATGTTTTGCAATACGTATCACTTTAATAGTGAAGTAATTGACTCTCTTGAAGAAAGAACATTAACTAAAGGAGAAGTTTATATAATTCCAGACGACAGAAGTCTTATTCGTATCATAAAAAAAATCAAAGAGGTAGAGTTTACTCTTGCAAAAGATATTGGTATCATATCCTATAATGATACACTTCTTAAAGAAATTGTAGAAGGAGGTATAACCACTATTTCTACCGATTTCAATAAAATGGGAGAGCGCTTAGCCGAAATGATCATGAATAAAGAACAAATTAGAATCGAAAACATAAATAATCTAATCTTAAGAAACTCTCTTTAGCTTTTGTATCAAATAAATCACATAAAACAACAAATACATCCTAAGCATCATATTGAACTTTTAACCGCAGATCAAAGTTCGAGTGCTATAATAGCTTTAAATTTAGGAGGAAGCGTACAAAGACTATCCATTAAAGGCAAAAGTATAATAGCAGGGTTAGAATTATTAGATTATAATACTACCTATGCCTCTGCTGTTTTATTTCCTTTTGCCAATAGAGTAAAGAATGGAAAATATAGTTTTAAAGACAAACAGTACACCTTAGACTTAAATGTAAAAGAAGAAAACAATGCTTTACACGGTCTAATATATAATAAAACCTTTCAATTTATAAAAGAAGAAATTTGTGTTGATCATGCTACTGTAACCATTGGCTATGAAGAAACTAAAAGAGTAAAAGGATTTCCTTTTAAATACACTATATATTTAACATACACTTTATCTGCTAATGCTTTAGAGCTCTCTGTGGCTGTAATCAATACGGATCAAACCCCTTTTCCTTTTACTATTGGCTGGCACCCATATTTTTTAAGTAGTGATTTACACGAGAGTTTTCTTACTGTTGAAAGCAATAAAAAGCTAGTATTCGACAAGGATATGATCCCTATGAAGATTAAGGATATTACTATAAAAGGGCCTATCCAGATCAAAGACAGACTGTTTGATGATTGCTATATTCTTAATACTAATTCAGCAAAATTTAATACCCCTGACTATTGTTTGATGCTTGAGTCTTCTTCTGAAGAAAATTATCTGCAAGTATTTACGCCTGAAAAAAGAAATATAATAGCCCTCGAACCCAAAACAGGGCCATCTAATAGTTTTAATAACAAACTCGGATTAAGCACCCTGAATCCAAAAGAAACCTATAAGATAAATTGGAAAATTAAACTTCAGAACAATGAATAAAAATGCTCTATTTATACTAATTTCGGTTCTCATATCGTGTTTTGGTTGTAAAAAACAAACAAAGGTAACATCACCCGTCATTACCCCAAAAAAATACCTCTCGTATAGTAAAAACATCCTCAATTATAGCGTTACTCCAAAAGATTCTACAGATAAGTCTGGGTTGATGTTTTCGGATCAGGGAGCATGGTTTGCTTATAGTTTTCCTGATTCAATTCGCCCTTCTCCCGGGTTCTCAGGGCCTTTTTTAATGACTCAGCAAAATGGAATTTGGTGCAGTGAGATGCTTGTAAAACTAAATATTAGAGACATTTCATGGAGTGAATATAAAACAACCGCATACAACAGTCATTTAGAACAGACCTTTACAAACAATGATCTAATACTAAAACAAAAACTAGTATTTGCCTCTGGACATTCGGCATTAATACAGTATACTCTTACCAACAAAACCGATAGAACCATTGAGTTAGCGTATAATTGGAAAAACAAGCAGCTTTTAACAAAAACGCTAAGATTAGAATCGACAGAAAATAAAATCTCTATACACTCCACAAAATCAAATGCTACGGGATATATTGTATTTCCTGATGAAACAAAAATCACAAGCACCGATAGTTCTTATACTACTAAGAGCCAGCAACTACATTTAAAACCAAAAACGACTAAAGAGATTGTGGTTTCTCAGACCTTTATTTTTCCCGAATACTCCTGGGAAGAAGAACAAAAAACGATCGCTACTATTGATTTCGACACTATTTTAAGTAAGCGCAGCATCGAAAAAGAAACACAGTTAACCTCTTTGATCGACGCAAGAAAAGAAAAGTTTCAAGATGATAAATATGCCAAATTAATGGCCAAAGCGCATCTTACCTTACAAAACAATTGGCGTATTCCTGCAGGAGAAATACAACACGAAGGGTTGTTCCCCAGTTATCACTACAAGTGGTTTAACGGGTTTTGGTCATGGGATTCGTGGAAACACGCTGTTGGATTATCCTATTACAATACAGAATTAGCCAAAAAACAAATGCGATTAATGTTCGAATTTCAGAATGAAGATGGTTTTGTAGCAGATTGCGTATACAGAGATACAAGCATAGAAGAGCATAACTATCGAGATACAAAACCACCATTATCTGCATGGGCAGTAATTAAAATTTATGAAAAAGATCATGATCTTGATTTTGTAAAAGAATTGTATCCTAAGCTTAAAAAATACCATTACTGGTGGTATCAAAAACGAGATCATGATAAAGACGGACTATGTGAGTATGGATCTACCGACGGAAGTCTTGTTGCTGCCAAATGGGAAAGTGGTATGGATAATGCCATTCGTTTTGACGATTCTAAAATTCTTAAAAATGAAGAAGGAGCCTATTCTTTGGATCAGGAAAGTGTTGATCTTAATGCGTACCTCTATGCAGAAAAACTGCATTTAGAAAAACTTGCAGAAGCTATTCAGAAAGATGATGATGTAAAACAATACCAGGTAGAAGCAAAAAAATTAAAAGAAACAATTCAAAACCAATTCTATGACCCCGCAGATGGTTGGTTTTATGATACAAACCTAAACGGAACAACATTTATAAAAGGAGAAGGTAGTGAAGGGTGGACACCTCTTTGGGCAAATGTAGCAACCCAAAAGCAAGCAGAAGCTGTGAAAAATAAGATGATGAATCCCAGTAAATTCTACACCAAAATGCCTTTTCAGACCATGTCTGCAGATCATCCAAAGTTTGATCCTTTAAAAGGTTATTGGAGAGGTCCTAATTGGCTGGATCAATCTTATTTTGGTGTAAAAGGATTACGCAATTATGGATTCGATAAAGAAGCAGATCAGGCTACTGCACAAATCATCGAAGGAGCAGAAGGGTTATTAGAAAAAGGGAAAGCAATTCGAGAAAATTATCACCCATTAACAGGACAAGGCTTACATGCACAAAATTTTAGCTGGAGTGCAGCACACATTATAATGTTATTAATAAAGGAATAGATGATGAAATATTCGACCTTACAGGTAACTACTAATCAGGCAGAACAAATACTACAACAATTGTTCGGTATTACAGGAAAAGCTTCTTCTCTTCCTGGAGAAATTGATTTTAATTTTAGGATCAAAACTGAACATGGAGATGGATACATTCTTAAAATATCAAGACCTGATGAACATATTAATTATTTGGAGTATCAACAACAGTTATTAGAATACGTAGAGAAAAATGGAAAAGACCTTATAGCTCCCAGAGTAATTAGAGACAAAGAAGGAAATGACATATCCGAAATTATCGATGAAAATAATGCGCTTAGAAAAGTACGTTTATTATCCTGGATAAGTGGTAGAGTGTGGAGCGGTGTTAATCCGCAATTAGATTCTTTGCGATATAGCTTAGGAGAACAGTGCGGTTTACTAACAAGTGCTTTACAAGGGTTTGATCATCCCGAAGCACATCGGGAATTTGTTTGGGACATCGCACAATCTTTATGGACCACAGAACATGTACACCTGTTTGAAGGAGAAGAAAAGGATATCATTTCTTTCTTTCAAGATAGATTTGAAACTATTCAGGATTCATATGCTACACTTAGAAAATCGGTAGTTCACAATGATGCTAACGATAATAATGTTATTGTTTCAGAAGACTTGATTCATCCCAAGGTTAAAGCAGCAATAGATTATGGAGATGCGATACACACTCAGATCATTAATGATGTGGCCATTGCTTGTGCATATGCCATAATGAATCATAATGACCCACTAGAAGCGGCTTTACCAATACTGCAAGGATACCATGCTACTTTTCCGTTAAAAGAAGATGAAATAAAATATCTGTATGTAGCAATAGCTATGCGCCTGGTAATTTCTGTTACAAAATCGGCTATTAATAAAATCAAAGAACCCGATAATACATACTTACTAATTAGTAAAAAACCAGCTTGGGAAGTACTAAAAAAATGGAGGCAAATTAGTGAGGAGTATGCTCATTATAGTTTTAGGAATACCTGTGGGTACTCTGCACATCCCAATGAGAAAGCCTTTAGCGTTTGGGTAGAAAATAATAACTACTCTTTATCAGAATTATTTCCTTCGGTTCAAAAAAATGAAGTGCGCCTTTTAGATTTGAGCGTATCCAGCAAATGGGTTGGACATCAACAAGAATTTAATGATTTAGACATATTTCAATTTAAAGTAGATCGTCTTCAAAAAGAAAATACAGATAAGATTATTGCAGGCGGATATCTAGAACCAAGAGCACTATACACATCAACTACTTATGATAAAACAGGAAATAGCGGACGAGAAAGCAGAACGGTCCATCTTGGGGTAGATTTTTGGCTCCCTTCTAATACTCCGGTTCATGCAGTATTAGACGGAGAAGTTGTTACAGCATTTAACCATGCCGGAGACAAAAACTACGGAGGATTAATTATACTTAAACATCAAACGAGTTCATTAGAATTCTATACACTATATGGGCATTTAACGGTTGATAGTACGACACAAAAACGGCCTGGAGATAGTATAAAAAAAGGAGAGTGTATTGGATATCTTGGTGATCCGACTCAAAATGGAAATTGGGCTCCGCATCTACATTTTCAGATTATGCTTTCTATGCTGGATTATACCGTAGATTTTCCTGGGGTAGCCTATTACAATCAAATAGAAGTGTGGAAAGCGCTATGCCCGGATCCAAACTCATTATTCAAATTAGAAAGTTTGAGCTCTCAAAGTGATACTACTAATGAAGAATTGATCACTTACCGAAAAAAACACCTTGGCAAAAGCCTGAGTTTGCAATATAAAGTACCCATTAAAATGGTACGTGGATCCGGACAATACCTAATAGATCAATATGGTAAAAAGTATTTAGATACGGTAAATAATGTAGCTCATGTAGGGCATGAAAATTATGCTGTAGTCAAAGCAGGACAAGAACAAATGGCCTTGATTAATACTAATTCTCGTTATCTACACGACAATATAAATCAATTAGCCAAGGAATTGATAGAGACCTTACCTCCGGAGTTAAATGTATTGCATTTTGTTAATTCCGGAAGTGAAGCTAATGAACTAGCCATTAGAATGGTTAAAGCTGTAACCAGAGAACGTGATATCATAGCTTCAGAAGTTGGGTATCATGGAAATGCCAATATGTGCATCGATATTAGTTCCTATAAATTTGATGGTCATGGAGGTCATGGAGCCCCAGAGCACACTCATATATTCCCTTTACCTGATGCGTATAGGGGAAAATACAGAGGAGAAAATACGGGAGAGCGCTACGCTCTAGAGGTTCAGAATTGTATTAATGATGTACATAAAAAAGGAAGAGGAATTGGTGCTTTTATTATAGAACCTATTATAAGTTGCGGTGGCCAGATCGAATTGCCAGACGGTTTTTTACCTAAAGCCTACGAATATACTCGTGCCGCAGGAGGATTATGTATATCTGATGAAGTACAGGTAGGATGCGGAAGACTAGGAAAAACGTTTTGGGGATTTCAATTGTATGATGTAATCCCTGATATTGTAACCATAGGGAAGCCTTTAGGTAACGGACATCCACTGGCTGCAGTTGTTTGCACACAAGAGGTAGCCAACAAATTTGCTAATGGAATGGAATACTTTAACACCTTTGGAGGAAACCCGGTTTCTTCAGCCATAGGGGCGGCAGTTCTTAAAACCGTAAAACGCGAAAATCTACAATCTCACGCTTTAGAAATTGGAGAATTTCTAAAAGAAGAACTACAAAAATTAGCTATAAAATATCCAATCATAGGAGATGTTCGGGGACAAGGATTATTTCTTGGTTTTGAGCTTGTAGATAATAACATGAATCCTCTGGCGGATCATGCTGATTATTTGGCCAACAGGATAAAAGATCATGGCATCTTAATGAGTACAGATGGTCCGGATCACAATGTATTAAAAATTAAGCCTCCTATTATTTTTACTAAAGAAAATGCAGAAGAATTAATTTTTTATCTCGATAAAGTATTTGCAGAAGACTACATGCAGAGTATTAAAGAAATATAACACAGTCATGAAATTAAAACATCTAATCATATTAGCAGAGATAATAGGAATATATAGTTGTAGTAAAGAGCCTTTACAACCTGTTTCAGAACAAACGAATCATTTTAATCATCAGGTATTCGAAGAAAATAAACTGCCTCCCAGAGCTACATTTTTTGGCTTTGAATCCAAATTGATAAAGCAAAAAGAAAAGTCGAAACGTTTTTTAGGTCTAAACGGAGATTGGAAATTTAATTGGGTAAAAGATCCTAAGCAGCGTCCAACAACTTTTCAACATACTAAATATATAGACCAAGACTGGGGTACAATTCCTGTACCTGCAAATTGGGAAGTTCAAGGATATGGAAAACCAATCTATCTCGATGAGAGGTATCCTTTTACAACCAAATGGCCTAATGTTTCCGAAGATTATAATCCTGTGGGAACGTATAGAAAATTTATTCATTTAGATGAAAACTTCTTATCAGAGGATGTTATTCTTCATTTTGCGGGAGCTAAATCTGCCATGTACGTATATATAAATGGTCAGTATGTAGGCTATTCTCAAGGAAGTAAAACACCCGCAGAATTTAATATAACCCAATACCTTAACAAGGGAGAAAATCTTATCGCATTACAACTTTTTCGATGGAGTGATGCTAGTTATGTAGAGAGCCAGGACATGCTTAGAATGAGTGGTATAGAAAGAGATGTGTATTTATATACACAACCCAAAGTATTTGTTTCTGATTATTATACCTACACCAACTTAGATGAATCCTATACCAAAGGAGTTTTTAAAGGAACCATATCGGTCACCAATAATCTTGAAGATGCCGTGACCAGAACGGTATCTGTTACTGTATTAGATGGAGAACATACTATTTATACTGCTTCAGAAGAGGTAAAAATACCGGCACAATCAAAAATTGATTTTACTACAGAAAAAATAATAGACAACGTTAAAAAGTGGTCCGCCGAAATTCCGAATCTATATAATTTGGCAATCACTTTAGAAAACCCTGATCAGGGTAATAGTAATCAATATATTAATCGACATGTTGGATTTAAACGTGTAGAAATTAAAAACAGTCAGGTTTTAATTAATGGTAAAGCCATTTATATACGTGGTGTAGATCGGCATGAGACTGATCCGTTTACAGGACATGTAGTCTCCAGAGCTTCTATGGAACAAGATATCAGGTCGATGAAGCTAAATAATATCAATGCCGTACGAAGTGCACATTACCCTAATGATCCCTATTGGTTAGATCTATGTGATCAATATGGATTATATGTTATTGATGAAGCCAATATAGAAAGTCACCCATTGGCTATAGACGAAAAAACTCAAATCGGTAACGAGATGAGTTGGTTGCCTGCACATATGATGCGAACACAAAGAATGTTCTATAGAGATAGAAATCACCCATCTATCTATTCCTGGTCATTAGGAAATGAAGCGGGAGAAGGAGAAATTTTTAGAACCACTTATAGATGGTTAAAAGAACACGATGATAATCGAATTGTACAATATGAACCTGCCGGTAAAGAAGAGTATACCGATGTGTATTGCCCGATGTATCCAAAACCAGAATACCTGATTCATCATGGCCAATCTGATTCTGATAAACCTTCGATCATGATCGAATATGCACATGCTATGGGTAATTCTGTTGGCAATCTACAGGACTATTGGGATATTATTGAAAAATACCCAAATCTTCAGGGAGGGTTTATCTGGGATTGGGTAGATCAAAGTTTAGAATATAAAGACGAAAACGGAAATCCATATTTAGCATACGGGCATGATTATCATCCTGATCTACCTACAGATGGTAACTTTTTAAATAATGGATTAGTAGATCCATATCGAAATCCACACCCGCATTTATCCGAAGTAAAGAAAGTATATGAACCTGCACAATTTTATACGACCAGAAAAGGAGTTATAGAAATAGAAAATAAAAACTTCTTCGAGGATTTTACTGATAAAAGTATTTCATGGAAAGTATTAGAAGATGGTGTTAAAATAGCAGAAAGTAATGGAATTTCGGCATTTGTATTACCCGGAGAGAAAAAAGCAGTAACTCTAGAAAAATTCCCTAAGGTTTTAGACAAAAACAAAGAATACATTCTAGAGGTAAGCTTACTTCAAAAAGATGCGAACTCATTACTTCCTAAAGGGCATGAAATTGCATGGGATCAATTTGTTATTCAAAAAGGAACTGGATTTATGAATACGCCTTCAGTTTCTAATGATTTAAAAATCACATCTAAAGATCAATCTATTGACATCCAAAACGAAATAGTGAATCTGAAACTTGATAAAAAAACCGGTGAAATTATTTCCTGGAAACATCATGGAATTGTGATTACCAATCACCCTATTAAACCTAACTTTTGGCGCCCTCCTACAGATAATGATTTAGGTAATGGTATGGATAAATGGGCCAAAATATGGCAAGATGCTTCTTATAATTATAAAGCAAAACTTGTCGAAAACCCTGTTACAAAAAACTCTGGTGTTTCTTATAAAGTAGCCTATACACTTCCTGCAAACGAAGCAAATGTAGCTGTAACGTATCATATTAATGCCAATGGAGAAATGACAGTAGATTTTAGCTTTGCTCCAAACCAGAGTGATTTACCTAACATCCCTAGATTAGGAATGTACCTTACGGTACCGAACACATTTCAGAAGGTATCCTGGTATGGTAATGGGCCAGAAGAAAGTTATTGGGATCGCAAAACGGGAGTTAAAGCAGGAATATATACGGGTGTCGTAGATTCGCAATTTCACACCTACTCCAGACCACAAGAAACGGGGAATAAAACCGATGTAAGATGGATGAAAATTGCTTCGAGTACAGTAGCTATTAAGACCAACAGCTCTTCATCATTACTCAATAGTAGTGTTTGGCCTTTTGCTATGACCGAATTGGATTTTAACAGCGAAAAAGATGGTGCGGCTTCTGCCTCGGGATTAGTTCCGGTTACTAAGAAACACGGAGCAGATATTAAAAAAGGAAAAACGATCCAATGGAATATCGACTATCAACAAATGGGAGTAGGTGGAGATACTTCCTGGGGGCGTTTAGTACATGATGAATACACCATAAAACCAACAAAACACAACTATTCATTTACAATACAACCAATTAAATAAGAAACTATGCAGTTCATTACATTTATAGGGTTTACATTATTAGTAGCAATAATAGCGTATGTAAAAAGCAGAAAAACAGATGAGTCTTCTTCTGATGGATATTTTCTGGGAGGAAGAAGTTTAACAGGGATCGTTATTGCAGGGTCATTATTATTAACCAATTTATCAACCGAACAAATCGTAGGGTTAAACGGGGCCGCTTTTAAAGAAGGGATCCTGGTTATGGCATGGGAAACCCTGGCGGCAATTGCCATGGTGGTTACAGCCGTATTTTTATTACCCCGATATCTAAAAGGGGGAATAACCACCGTTCCACAATTTTTGCAAAGACGATATGATAAAACCACCAAAACAATCACCTCTGCATTATTTCTAAGCGGGTATGTGGTTGTGCTATTACCTATCGTTTTATATTCTGGGGCATTGGCCATTAATACAATGTTTGATGTGCCTGGTATATTAAATGTTAATGAAACTACTGCTTTATGGATAACCGTTTTTGGAATCGGTATCATAGGATCGATTTATGCCATTTTTGGAGGTTTAAAAGCGGTAGCAGTATCTGATACTATTAATGCAATAGGGTTATTAATCGGAGGGTTATTAATACCAATATTTGGATTGATAGCCATTGGTGATGGTAGTATTTTTGAAGGAATCACTACATTAACGCAATCTCACCCCGAAAAACTCAAAGCATTAGGAGGGCCAGAATCTTCAATTCCGATAGGAACTATATTCACCGGTATGATGCTGGTTCAATTGTTTTATTGGGGGACCAATCAAGCAATTATCCAAAGAGCTTTAGGAGCCAAAAACTTAAAAGAAGGACAAAAAGGATTGTTATTAGCTTCGTTTATAAAAATACTGGGACCACTAATCGTTGTATTACCAGGATTAATTGCTTTTCATATGTTTGGAAACACATTAGACAACCCAGATGAGGCATACCCGATGTTAGTGACCAAGGTGCTACCTGCAGCTTGGGTAGGTTTTTTTGCAGCAGTATTGTTTGGTGCTATTTTAAGTTCTTTTAATTCGGCTTTAAACAGTTCGGTTACCTTATTCGGAATTGATATATACCAATCCCATTTTAACCCAGATGCTACAGAACGACAAACAGTAAATGCCGGAAAAAGTTTTGGTATCATATTAGCAATTTTAGCTATGTGTATTGCGCCGCTAATTGCATATGCACCCGATGGCTTATTTGGGTACTTACAAAAAGTGAACGGGTGTTATAGTATCCCAATTTTAACCATTATTGTAGTGGGATACCTCACCAAATATGTTCCTGCTATTGCTGCAAAAATTGCTATCATTTCTGGTGTTGTTTTATATGTTGCTTATATTTTATTAGATGAATTTGTTTTTGTTGAGCAATTCCCTCATTTCTTACATGTAATGGCTATTCTGTTTGTACTTAATGTACTTATCATGTTACTAATAGGTAAATTTAGACCCCGAACAGAGGCATACCAGCAACACTATACAGAACAAGTTGATATTACCCCCTGGAAACATCTTAATACTGTAGGAATTACGATCTGTTTGATCGTTCTAGGAATCTATATATACTTTGCATAAATGACAAATGAATCATTACTAGAAAAGGTAAAATCTACTTTTCTGAAACGATTTGATATCAAACCCGTATTATCTTTTTCTCCCGGCAGGATCAATCTAATTGGGGAACATACCGATTATAATGATGGGTTTGTCTTTCCTGCAGCAATCAATAAAGGGATCATTTCGGGAATCCAGAAAAATAATGCTATGTATTGTTCGGTCTATGCCATAGATACCAATGAGGTTTTAGAATTTTCGTTACAAAACATACAACCCATCAAAAATGGAGGGTGGAAAAATTATGTATTAGGAGTCGTTGCCGAAATTCTTAAAAGAGATAAAACAATCTATAATTTTGATTTGGTTTTTGCAGGTAATATCCCTCTGGGAGCCGGATTATCATCCTCTGCTGCCCTGGAAAACAGTGTGGCTTTTGGATTAAATGAAGTGTTCGAACTAGGGTTAACCAAAGAAGAAATGATTTATATCTCTCAGCAAGCAGAACACAATTATGTAGGAGTACAATGTGGTATTATGGACCAATATGCCAGTATGTTTGGAAAAGAAGGCAAAGCTTTATTACTAGATTGCAGAGATCTTAAAGCAACCTATTTTTCTATTGATTTTAAAGAATATGATATTGTTTTAATCAATACTAATGTAAAACATAGTCTTGCAGAAAGCGCATATAATGAAAGACGTTCGGTATGTGAAGCAGTCGCAAAACACTTAGAAGTATCTACACTAAGAGACGCCACATATGAAGCATTATTTACCATTAAAGAAGAAATCAGCGAAGACTATTACCAAAAAGCTTTATTTATCATACAAGAAAACGAACGAGTTTTAAAAGTTGCTATTGCTCTGGATAAAAAGGACTACACAATTTTTGGCGAACTACTTTTTGAGTCGCATAACGGGTTACAAAATCAATATAACGTAAGTTGTACCGAATTGGATTTTTTAATTGATCAGGCAAGGCAAAATCCTGATATATTAGGTGCACGAATGATGGGCGGTGGATTTGGTGGTTGTACGATTAACATCATTAAAAAAGGAGCTGCTGATGCATTTATGAATACAGTTGCACCGTTATATCATAAACAGTTCAACAAAACACTAAGTCGATATGATATACAAATTGCACAAGGAACGTATAAAATCACATAATATGATCACAAGATATCTATATCTATTAGGAATACTAATAGGGTTAACCAGTTGTCATCAAAAAATAAAAGTAGATGAGAAAGCCGATAAACAGCACATCATAGAAGTGTTGAAAGCACAGGAACAAGCCTGGTCGAATCATGATCTGGAAGGGTATATGCAAGGGTATTGGAAATCGGATTCTTTAAAATTTTATGGAAGCAGAGGATTAACCTATGGTTGGGATAACACATTAGCCAATTATAAAAAAGGATACCCGACTAAAGCTCATATAGGCACATTAAACTTTGTCATTAGTGATATTTCACGAATTGATGGTGAGTCTTATTTTGTGATGGGAGAATATCATTTGGTACGCAGTGTAGGCAATGCCGATGGTACTTTTATGATCATTTTCAAAAAAATAAATGGTCATTGGAAAATTGTAGCAGATTCCTCATGTTAAATACAGCATTACAAGACTATTCTCACAGACGCTATAATCCACTTACAGGAGAGTGGGTATTGGTATCCCCACACAGAGCAAAAAGACCATGGCAAGGCCAGGAAGAAGAAACCAATACACAATCATTACCATCTTATGATAAAGATTGTTATTTATGCTCTGGAAATATGAGAGCCGGAGGAAAGAAAAATCCAGACTACCAGGATGTTTTTGTTTTTGAAAACGATTTTGCAGCATTACAAAACGAATCTCCTTCTTTTGCTATAGATGAAGAACTGTTTAAAGTAAAAAGTGAAACAGGAATCTGCAAAGTAATCTGTTTTAGCCCGGACCATTCTAAAAGCTTAGCCAATATGCCTGTAGAGGCTATTGAAAAAGTGATTGAAGTATGGCAAGAAGAATATCAAAAATTAGGTGCGCTACCAGAGATTAATTACGTACAGATCTTTGAGAATAAAGGTGCCGTTATGGGATGTAGCAATCCGCATCCTCATGGGCAGATCTGGAGCCAATTTCATCTGCCCAATGAGATCTTAAAAAAAGATGATAGACAACGGCGTTATTTTTCTAAACATGGTACATCGTTATTAGAAGATTATGTGATTCTGGAATTAGAAAAGAAAGAACGCATCGTATTTCAAAATGAACACTTCGTTGTATTAGTTCCTTTTTGGGCTATTTGGCCATTTGAAACCATGATTGTTCCAAAAAAGAAACAGTCTTCGATTATAGAAATGAATCCAAATGAGCGAATCGCTTATTCAGAATGTATTTCTGTATTAACTCGAGCATACGATCAATTATTTGATTGTTCTTTTCCTTATTCTAGCGGGATTCATCAAGCACCAACTCATAATCTTGATCATACCCATTGGCATTGGCACATGAGTTTTTATCCTCCATTATTGCGAAGTGCTACTGTTAAAAAATTTATGGTTGGCTATGAAATGTTCGGGATGCCTCAAAGAGATATAACTGCAGAAACCGCTGCAACAATGCTTTATGACTTAGTCTATTAAAAAAGTAGTAAAGTACTTACTCATACCTAGCACAGAAAACATTGCTGCGCTATCATATCCGAGCAATCGGATTGTATTGTTCTTTTCCTCCTTTCTGGCATTCTAGAGAACTGTTTTCTTAGCTCACTTTTATGCATAAAAAAGAGCTGTATTTCTACAACTCTTTTTTACTTATATAATTTATTTGATAATCAATCTTTATAATGATTTTTCTCAAAAGCACCAGTTTGACCCATTACCGGCATTACCACCAAATTTTATTAATTATTAGCCATATAGAAGCGATAAGTAATATCAAACCAATAAAATGAATTTTCCTTTGTTTAATAAATGTCCTAATACATATATAAAATGCAAAGAAAATAGAAATAATTAAAAAAGATAACGATAAAATAATAATTGACTTTTGGTTACCAAAAGCATTAACTAATCCATATTTCACTTGATTACTATATTGTAAAATGAAAAACATAGTAATCAAGAAAAATGAAATTAATACCGAAATATTTTTATTAATAATTTTCATGTCTAAAACCTATAGTTAAATCCAGAAAGTATAGCTCTGGTATCTGCATTAGTATCTGCTCCTCCTTCATTCTTAGCAGCAGCATCTAACATTACTCCTTTGGGTAGCTTATTTAAATATGCTTTATGTCCCCCGCTCCCGCTAGCGTCTCGCTAGTGGCGTCAATGTTTTGTTAATCCAAATAGATATCCATCGCTATCAATCTCTAATACTGTATGGTCATCCTGATAATTTCTAGCACTACTATATTTCCAATCTACCGAATTGGTTACAAAACCTGATTCGACAGGATTATTGTGAATATAATCTATTTTTTGTTGAATCACTTTATTACTCCATAATTCTATAGGTTTATTGTGCTGCTGCCAAAATTGCATTCTGCTTACAGTAGCATTCTTTTTACCAGCCTTCTCAAACATCCATAACAACCATTCTTTCCTACTTCCCTGAGGATTATTCTCTATTACTTTTAACAACTTTTTTGAAGTATATCCCTTAAAATCCCTAATCAATCCTGAAGGGTCATCATTTGAAGAACGAAATACCAAATGTACATGACTAGGCATAAAACAATACGCATAAACCTCCATACCTTTTCTGATCTACAATATGTAATACTTTCTGACAAAACAGATAAATATTGTTCTCATATAAATACATCGATCCAATACACTGTAGCAAAACTTATAAAGTATAAACCTGATCTATTATAAAATTTATAATTCCTGCTCATTTTGCCAAAATACAATAGTACAGTTTCAAAAAATGAAACTAGAATATCTTAATCCAAATAAAAAACCAGCTACATCACTGCAACTGGTTCTTATCATTTATATATTTTTATACCCTAGCTTTGACGCCACTAGCGAGACGCTAGCGGGAGCGGGGAAGCTGTATTACAAAAATTTAACATTTAAAAACCTCTTGCTAATAATATAACTAAACACTATTACTAACGGATAAGCAATTAGTATATAATTTTTATCTGTAACCATTGTGGTTAAAATTGATATTATGATAGATTCCTGAGTTATTACTAATGATACTAATTCAATACTCAGTATTAAAACTATTATAACCAAATAATTTTTTATCTTTTTAAAATTTGTCAAAAGAAAAAACATCAAATAAGGAATAATTGCAGCACCATATATTAATAAACAACCAAACATATTAAAAGTAAATAACTCCCAATCTTCATGCTTTGGTGTTACAATAAATACTAAATAACTTACTAGTAAAAATATTATTATACCTAATAAATAAGTTAAAAAGCCTAGTCCTACTATTTTTTTTCGATTATTCATTTCTTTAATTAAAAATTACAAAAGTTCGTGTTTCGGTACCTGATTTTTCCCACTCGCCTGAATCTTTGTTTAATTTATAAGAATCTACTTCAGCTGTTACAGATTTATGTTTTCTATTTTCTCCATATTTTTTATTTCTTGCACCCATATAATTATTAATTGCTCCTCTCTGATCTCCAAGAACACTAAATGTTTGCACTCCTTCTCTTAACCTAACTTCTGTTTCAAACACAGCACTATTTTGATCTGTACTTCCACCACTATCCGCGACATAATCAAATGTAAAAGTATCAGCTGTTGTGTTATTTCCTCCTAATGTATATATCAAAGAAAAAACATATTCTAAGTATAATTCAGGTCTATTAGCAATTTTATCTGGAGAATGTCCTTTAAATAAATGTCCTAATCCATTATCATACATTGATCCATCTTCCTTTGAATGGGAATAGCTATCTCCAAGCCTATGTAAAGCATAACCTCTTTGCTGTGTATTTGTAGCTCTACTAAACATGGACATAGATCGACTAACTTCCTTTCTGTAAGAATCATTTCCGGTTAAAGCATGCCAGTCTCTTTGGTTTCTAGGATACATCCAAGTATCTGTTGCAAATAAAATATCCCCTCTCGAAGACATTACGTGATCAGGTTCTTCTGCCCAATAAGCCAAACTCCCTGCATCACTACGACCAGCAACCATGCCAGCTAAATAAACTGTCCAATAATGACCATCTCTTTCGTACATTCCGTCTGGATCAACAAACTTAATAGGATTGTTAAATCCATATCTAAAAGGAGTCCAAGAATAAGCTTTCTCCGCAAGCTTATCAATATTCATCCAACGTCCTAAACTAGCATCATAATTTCTCGCTCCAAAGTCCAACCATTCTAGTCCTAGTTTTGATTGTTCTTCCTTACCATTATAACCATAATTGTGATTTCTACCTCGTAAGTTAGTATTATATCCAGAATGAGTCATGCCGAAGGGATAATAATTCTTCTCCTGTATGATCTCACTTTGCGTTATAGAACCATTTTTATCAGCATCTTTATAAGATAATCGTATGTTTCCTAAATGGTCTTTAAACTGGTACACATACTTATACCCATCGGCTTCATGTTCTACGATTCCTTCCGCATGGTTAAAGAATTCTAACACACCATTCTTATATACATAACTACCGGCATACTCAGTAATTAAAGAACTTCCCTCTGTGGTAATCTTTTTTAATTTTACCCCAGTGGCATCGTAAATATAGGCAATATTTCCGGTATGAGAAGCATTATTTATCGTAACTGTTTTAGGGAGATTTAAATGATTATAGGTTATGCCAGTAATCCCTTTGTTTTGATCTATAGTCATATTACCATTGGCATCATAGGTATAATCATCATTGGTATTGGTACCATCTTCAAACCCACTGGCTCCATCAATTTGTTCTTCTACAGTTAAGAGTTTATTCCCTGTATCATAAGTATACGATAGGTAATCCAATGCCACATTTCCTTTTTTATGTCTTTTTAATGATTTTAGGTTACCGTTCTTATCATAAGTAATCCCAAAAACCCTAAACCAATCCTGCTCACTATTATCCTGACTATTATAATTTGCATCGGTAATTCGATTTAAATTATCATAACTGTATTTGTAATGTCGCTCTACATTATCATTTGCAGTTTTCCAAGTGGTTTCAGAGATATTACCGTTAAACAGTGCAGTAGCCCCATGTTGCGGTGTATTATAATTAATTTTAAAAGCAAAAAGTTTGTTACCAAGAGTGGTATTAGGATCATTGATTTTGGTCAACCAACCTCGTACATTGTATTTGTAATCCACCTCTTGTAATCCTCCTCCTGTTTTCTTACGTTCTAACTGTCCTAAAGCATCATAGGTATTTTCAACAATAGTTTCAACGGCTTGAGTATTGATTTTTTGGGTTTGAGTCAATGCTCTACCCATATGGTCATAAGTAAAGGTATCTATCGTTACAATGGCAGCATTACTACCTTTGGTATGCGTACTTTTGGTTTGTTCTACCTTACCCACAAAATCCAATTGGGTTGCTACGATATCGGTGGTGTTAAGATACTCATTCTTACTCGCTACGTAAATCGGTCTTGATTTATTGTCATACCAGGTAACAGTAGTGATCCAATCATAGGTATCAAGTACTCTTACTTTGCTTCCTGTAGGTAGTGTCTTGGTTTGATCGGTAATAGCTTCGTTATATACCGTACCGGGATTGGTTAATCCTGCAAGATCAAACCCATAATCATCATAATAATTAATAGTATGTAGCTCCAGGTTTGTTTTTGGGAATGCCGCATTACTATAATAGATAGTAGTCCCATCGATCTGGGAAGCAACACCTCGTTGTTCCCATAAGGTAGATTCTGTATTCACAGCTTGTTGTATGGTCTTTCTATCTCGGTTATCGGTAATCTTACCGGTATAAGTAACCCTGCCAAAGACATCGTATTTGGTAAATAGCCAGGCATTATCTGCTTTTAGGTTGGCATCCTGGGTTAGGATGGGTTGATCTAGTTTGTTATAGACAATAGATTCAAAAGTATTAGCATCTCCTTTACCAGGGATTTTCTTTTCAATTAGCCTATTACGGTTATCATATCGGTATTGATAACAGAGTTCGGCAAGCTCACTCTGGCTTACACCATCACTAGCAGTCACTTTAGGGGGGATAACATAAGTTAAATTCCCAAATCTATCGTAAACATAATGAGTGTCGTGTGCTGATCCTGCATTAAAGGTTCGTTTTAATATCACTCTACCTTCCTTATCCTTGTACTCTTTGGTCGTACGATTATTACTGTCTGCTGTAGTCCAGTTCTCATCATGGGTAATCGTGATATATAACTCATTTGCAGGGTAATGCCCATCTTGCGCCAGGCCAGGAGCTTCAGTATCATTGGGGTCGGAAAAATCTACCCTATGGTATACTACCTCATTAGCCTTATTAGTATACCAGTTTGTTTTTATAGTGTGATCTGCATCACTACTACGATTAATTTTCCATGCTTTCCCCGGAGCACCTACTTTTATCACTCGATTAAGAGGGGATTTATCAAAAAGGCGCTCTGAATAGGCATTGATCTGGTTAAGATCAGTTATCTCAGGAAAATCACTGGCATAGGTATCCTTATAATACTGGTTGATATCCGTGTTGATATCGACATTTTGATAACTTCCTATGGTTTTATCAGATTCAAAAGGCAAGTATTGCTTATTCTGTCTGCCATAATCATCGTACTTTATATGAGTAACTATATCCTTGCCATTAGGTGAGGCTTGAATAGCTCTTTCTTGTATAGGTCGTCCTAATCCATCGAAATAGGTTACGTTCTCTATTGTCTTATTTATATCATTGATATTAGAACAGTTTACACTCTCCATTTCGGCTATAGTTAACGCTACTTGCGGAACTGTGGTATGTATATAGTTCTTATCGGATAGCACTACCTGAGCCTGAAGATTCCAGCCTATTAGTAGCAGTGCTATGTATATTATATGTTTTTTCATTCTATATGTTTATTGGTTAATTAATGTTGATCTCCGCAGTCTAGACAATCGATGGGATCACCATTGCCACCACCAGTAGATTTATGTACTGTAATTGGTATGGTTTTTAATACAACTTGCCCTGTTTGAGTATCAGTATACTTCACACTCAATTCATACTCTCCGTTCTCGCTCATTGTTGCAGTATAACTCGATCCACTACCTACATTATGAGTCCATGAAGGACTAGTTATTCTCCATAATTTCCATGGTGTTCTAGTATATTGACCAGAACCACCGCTTACTCCGGTGATTCTAAAAATTTTACTTCCATTAATATTATTAAGATTAGCATAAGCCGGACTAACAGTAACACTCATAGGGTCATAAGATTTTACAACTCTAGTATTTGCGCCCCATTGGTATTGTCCACTTTCTAATCCTCTATCTACTAATCTAAATTTAATAGTATACGTTCCTTTATTAGGGAAGTTATAAGAAAGTGTCGTTCCGGTATTAGGTTGTTTTACATCATTTATAAACCACTGAAATAAATATAATTCTGTTCCTCCTGCTATTCCAGAAGCAAAAAATGTCGTAGTTGTTCCACGTACAATCTCTGATCTAGAAGCACTTACATTAGCTGCGGTTAAGGGGTGGTAAGCGTATAATTGTCTTACGGTACTTTCTACAGCTCTTCCGCTTACATTATCAATAACTTTAAAGTGTACGTTGTGTGTTCCTGTGGTGCTAGGAGTATACACAAATGTAGTTGCTGTACTAGCTTGCTTTGCTTTATTTACATACCATTCATATCTTAGGTTTCCTGTTCCTCCTCCAACATTTGAAGCTGTAAAGGTAGTTGCTGTTCCTTTTGGAATATTGGTGTAATTTGCACTTACAGAAGGAGCATTTAAATCTCTATATCTTATAACAACAGGTGTAGGCTTACTTTTTAATAATCTTTTCTTCACAGTATCATACGCGACTAAAATAATACTGTAGCTCCCTTCATTAACAAAAGTCCTTGTAAAAGAATAAGAGCTATCACACTGTTCTTGATTACCGTTTACAAGCCAAGAATATAAGTAGTTGCTTCCAAGGTTTCCAGTAGCAAATGTTACAGGTTGTCCGGGAGTTACTCCCCCTGAACTTGTTATGTTAAACGTAATTGCGTCATAGGTATTTGGATTTTGCCCTTCATAGTTGTAACTAATCTTTTGAGCGATATGCTGATCGTCATCTAACCCATATGCTAATCTATTAAACTCGTCATACTGATAATAAATAGTATATCCTTTTGGGTCTGTCATACTAGTTAATCCAATAAGAGAATCATAAGTATAGGTAGATACCATCGCATTGGGTAAAGCTGTTCGCAAATTGTCTAAAGTATTTAAAGATCCTGTACCAAAATTTTTCAAAGCTGTCTCTGTTATTCCTAATGCTGTAGAAATTTCCAAGAATGTTGCATTCTCTACTTTGGCTACCGGGTACATCTTATCATAACTCCATATAAAACTGGTAATCATACCATCAGTCTTTTTATATTGAAGAATATTTCCTTTATCATCATATTTATCAAATTCAATATCGGTTTGTAATGCCCCGTTATTTTTTGCCGTTGCAATCGAAGCCTTAAGCGTTTGATGAAAAGTAGAAATAGTATTTACATATGTAATCCGGTTAGTAGTGCTTAATCTTTCAGGATCAGTTCCAATTTTTGTGTATACCTGACTTTGGATAGGTTTTGAAATCCTGTGATCATTGACTAGACTTTGATACGCATTAATCTCTTTTTGAGTTAGCCCTGTTAATTGCGTATAATCTTCTGGATAGAAAAAGACTTGCCGCTCCACTTTATTGGTACTTTGAGAAGTTTGCTCTTTTAATTTATGCAAAGATGAATTGTACTTGTACGCTGTAGTGGTAATGAAATCTTCATTATGTAATTTGGTTATGGTTTGTTCATTTTCCGTTTGGCTATGCCCCATTAGAATACGATATCTCCCAAATACAAAATTACCTTCATCAAAAAGAGTACCTCCTTTAAAACTTATTTTTAAAGCGTTGGTAAATACTTCCTTTATTTTATATCCTTTTGTAAGTTGTTTTTGAGTTTTACCACTACTATTTTTAGTTTTTGATACTACAATCTTACCGTTAGAATGATTTCTATCTATAGGTGGTGGAAAAGGAAACGTTTCAGAAACTATATTAGAAGCTCCTACAAAATTAAGCTCTGTTTTACCGTTAGCTCCATCTTTTTGAATGATCGTTACTTTTTTATATCCCAAATGTCCGCCTGTAGTCATTCCTGAATTTGACCTGTCAGCATCCAGAGCAACAATAGATTGACATATAATATTATATCCGCCACTTCCTGAAGCAACCCAGACTAAAGATTCCTGATCAAAAAGATAGTTAGGTTCTTTATGTACAAAACCTGAAGAGTATCCTTGCTCATCTTTATAATCATATGTTTGAGATAGTACTAATTCATCATTACTGTTATATTTGCTAATTGATGCAACCCGAACACCGCCTGCAGGTTTTTCGTATAATCGAATGTTTGTAGGTTCATCATATAAAACCGACATCGTAGCAATATCTCTTGAAGTAATATCACAATCTCTCCAAGTAGCTTCTGCACTTAAGGTATATTGCCCCGGTAATAGCTCTATATATTCATTAATATTATTATGAGTTAAGCTAACCTGATAAATTATATTTCCTTGGCTGTCAATTAATTTTGCTTTAGGTGTTTTACCAGCAGAAAAATAATCTTCGGTATACTTTTTTACATGTCCGGATACCTTAGTTAGTATTTTAGCCCCCGGGTTTGCTGGATTGGCTGGTATGGTAAATGATTTGGTATCCGTATCAGTAACTACCGATGTACACCCATGTGCAGAATCTCCTGTTGCACTTACTTGTGGGTTAGCTTTATTAACTTCAAACTCATCAAGTTGCAGTCCTCCTATATGTCCATACGTATTTTGCTCATAAGTATACACATCATAGCCCCCGGTTGGATATCCAATTTTATATAAAATTCCGTTCCTTGACCCTTCAAAATCTGGTGATCTGTTTGCTGTTCCAAAGCTAGCAAATTTATTTCCTGAAGTATGAATAAAATATGGAGGAAGTAAATCCTGTCCACTGTTAGCATTAGGGTATCCCCAGTGATCTTTCTTTGTAGATCCTCTGGAGGGTAATGAACCGTGATAGAAAAATGTATATGGAGGTAAACCAAGATTAGTTTTACCAAACTCTTGTATCGATTTTAGTGTTAATCTTCCTGTCTCATAAGAATGGGTAAGATTAAACTTCTTAATCATCGTATTTTGAACACGGTTTTTAACTTGAATTTCTGCGATTGCATAAAAATCTGTACTGGTATCCATAACTTTGTTAGTTCCTGCAACAAAGAGTACTTCTACAGGAGAAGTATCAGAATAAATTCTACGAAGAGCACGTCCACCAATATCTATATTGGTAGAGTTGTATTGTAGTGTCCCGGATATAGTACCTCCACATTGTGAGTTTCCTCCTGTTGGGTGTGTTCTTGATTGACTTTTAATAATATTATGATCCTGAATAGTGTAGGTGTCATACTCAAAAAATAAATTCCTCTTCCCTAAAGCATCTGAAATCTTAGTGAGATACCATGAAGAATTGAAACCACCCTGAGCCAAATAACACAAACTCGTACCAGATTTAATATTTGTAGTAGTTTCATTAGCTCTAAAGGTATAAGTAAAACCATTCGGAGTTTTAAAGATCCATCCTTCTATTTTTGATAAATTTCCATTATTCTGGATAGGAGTAATAGTAACCTCGGATTCTGAAGAGATGATAATATTACCGCCCCAATCAAAATGAAATTTACCTGAATATCCATTAAAATTAAAGTTAAAAATATCGGGTTGAGAATCATAACACCCTTGAGCTATACTTTGCAAATAGCTATAACGAGTTTGGTTTTTTTCTCCATGACTAAGATAATCATAGTCGACTTCTGAGCTCACGGTAAGAAATCCTTTTGTTGTTCCTGAGTTATCATCGGGTAAACCATTTACACTTCTGGTAACTGCACCTCCAGCATATAATGACCAACCCAACCCAATAGAACTGGAAGATTCAACCACTTTAAAACCACCGGATTGATAGCTTAAACTAATGGGAAGATTTATTGTACCATCACTAATTTGATATAATGGTATTTGTTGTTGTATCATCCCCTTATACTCATTGATCTTCATATCAACAAATTTGGTGATACTGGCAGCTTCTGGTGATGGAGAAATTACATTAGGCAAATCGGTCTGCCCATAGAATGTATTGATATTTAAAAGAAATAACAACACATTGAAAACTAGAAATTGTTTCATGATTGAATATAATTTACTGTTGACTTATTACTATTTAGGTTATATATATTTTATTTTCCTGGTGCAAAACCCATAAATCCCCCTAACCAAGTATGAAAACAAACCAGAAATCCTATACTGGTAAAGTCATCTTTAGTAAGCATCTAAAAACATAGGTAAAGCATTATAAATGAACTTGTTTTTTGTTTTTTTATCGTATTCCCAATGCAATATTAAAGCATCCCAGTTTCGTTTTTCGGGACTGAGAAAAAAAAATGAAAGTTTTTTTATAAATGAGATGGAAGGGTTTTGGGTATCAGGTATCTGGTATCAGGTTATAGATATGGGTTACGCTCTTTTAGTTACCCATAGAAGGGTTAATACTATTTGTTTTTTGACCTTTTTTATAGAATCCAAAAGTAAATCCTACCGGTTCTGAGTACACAAAACTCTGGGTGAGCGTATCAAATTCTACAGGTGCATCCAATTCTTTCATGATACAAAGCGTACGATATAATTTGGTTTTAGAGATGCCTAACTTTGCTGCCAGTTCTATGGGAGATCCGGTAGCTTGCAAACGGATAAGCTGATCAATTCGCTCTATCAATTGTATTTGCTTTAACATGATATTCATAACTATAGATTAAAAACGCATACTGTATTTCGAAAAATGATAATCATTGCTTTTTGATTATATTTTTTACCTTATTGGTATCATAATAAAAAGCGAAATTATGGTTTTTCCGTATTCAATATGTAAGGAAAACCGTAAATTCATTTTTAATTCTGGAGGTCATCATTTTCTATTTTACATTTGATATCAGAACGTATGTTAAAAATCAATCTTAACGAAAAAAGCGAGGTGTTTTTGTAATGAGTTTGGTTTGTCTAAAGCATATGTATTCGTTTTATAAACCCTACTCCTAGTATGGGTACTTCTTTGACTTTAGAATTATCAAAAAACAGCCTTATTAGATACTAAACCCGTAAAAAAACATCAACATAGTAGCAATAGGGAGATAAATCCATACATCATATATACATTAATATGTTAAAAAACAGCGATTTATCTTATAAGCACATATTTACAAATACTTGATTTTCAATGAATTATGCTATTTTCATGTTTTCACTCAAAAAAAGAAGGTTACTAGTACAGATACATCATCTAACTTTATGAGAGTATTAAAATAGTAAAGTAAATAGCTACACTTCATCTTTATTAATTCGATACAAAAATTAAACAACACAAAAAAGCAAGGAAGTTTTTGCCCAAAAATTAGTATTAACTTAACTATTATTAGGTATGACGAAATTTATACAATTACTACTATTTGTTCTATTTATAAATTGTGTACAAGCACAAAAAGTTTATGAGGATTTTAATTCGAATACTGCTCAACTTCAATGGATTGCTTCTAATGGTGTTTACGCCTTAGAAGGCAATCCTGAAAATAGTCAATCACAAATAGGCGCGTATACAAAATCACCTTCTCATCCATACAGCTTGTTCTTTGCATCAATAAATCAAGGAATAAACCTGACTACTTTTAACCAAATCAGAATTAAAATCTATAGTAGTTCGCTAAGATCATTTACCATGAAACTAGAAGGAAATAATGGTGCGATAGAGAAAACCACAATGATTACAGAAATTAACAAATGGATCGAGTACGAATTTGATTTTAGTGATGGTAGTTCTATCACCGGATTAAACAAAATCATCTTGTTTTTTGATCCTGGTTCTAATCGCGGAGAGAAGTTTTACTTTGATGATATCGTTGCTTATACCGCCGCGCAGGCAAATACTCAAATCGTTGATACTTTTGAAATTGGAGGTACGAGCTGGAACAGTATTAATGGAGTTTTTAATACCGTTAATAACCCACAATCCTCACAAACACTTAATACAAGCGCTACTTGTGGTTTGTTTACAAAAAACAGTGCTGCGTATTCTTTTGTTTCAACTACTATCGGAACTATTGATTATAGCACTCACAATGAATTACAAATCAAAATTCTACAAAATCAAAACCCTGGAAACGATCAATATACCCGATTTACCGTAAAATTAGAAAACTCGGTTACTCAGGAATCTATTGAAAGAAGAGGGTTTATCGGTAATACGAATACATGGACTACCTACTCTTTTGATTTTAGCTCGATTCCTCAAAACACTACATACGACAAACTACTCATCTTTTTTGGACACAACGATACTTCTAATACTAATTCCTTCTATTTTGATGATGTTCTTTTTAGAACAAAACGTACTTATCCGGCAAATATTGCTCGCACATTAGATCAATTAACTCAGAATTCTTATGAAGTATTCAAATTGCTTAGAACTAATAAGGGTGCATATCGGGATGCTAAACTAATTTCTAATAATAATGATTATCACCCTGGATCTACTGCATCTACAGGAATGGGATTGATCGCCTTATGTATCGCCAATGAAAAAAACTGGGAGCCTAATGCCCCTGATTTGGTTATAAAAACATTAGAAACAATGACAGGGCATACTTCTGGATTTAATTTGGATACAAATGCCAGTGGTTTTGCCAGACATTTTTTTGACTTAAATAATGGAGCAAGGGCCTGGAATTCTGAATATAGCACAATAGATACTGCTATCCTTATGTCTGGAGCATTATTTGCGAAAGAGTATTTTTTGGATTCTTCTGTACCCAACAGAGCTACCACACAGCAAAAGACACGTATTACAACCCTTGTGAATCAATTATGGAATTCTATTACCTGGGATGAAGCTATAGAAAATCCAACCAATGGTACCATATATAGAGATTTAGATAGTGCAGGAAAAGGTGTTCCCGGTACAACAACTTTACCTTATAACGAGTATATCATTGTAGCCGATTTGATACATCGATCGGGATCTACATCGGGTATAGCACTGTGGGATAAGTTTTATAAAAATCCTTATAATACTGATAGTAACGGACAATATCTGCTTCCCAGAGCAACAGCAACCTACACCACTCCCAATACAACAGTGATCAATAATGAAACACTTACAGATAGTAGCGGTAATTTCGTTTCTAGTTTTTTAGTTCAATTTTCATATTACCTAATTCATGACTTTGCATCTAATACTTCTTATGTTAACTATATGAAAAATGCAAAAAATGCTGACAAAAACTGGTGGAAATACGTTTCTGAAAATCAATATTACAGCCCTATCACCAGGTCATCTTTTGAATGGGGGACAGGAGCAGGTGCCGCCAATGCAAAAAATGGCTATCATGCAGACAAAATTTATAATAATGATAATGACAATTGGACTAAAATCGTATCACCTCACATTATTGCCGGTTTTTTACCTGTTGATCAAAATGATGAGATTAAAAACGATATCCTTAATTTATACAAATCGGGAAAAGGAATCTATACATTGCCTAATGCCTCTCAAACCGAAATTTTATGGAGATATAGTAAGGAGGATATTAATTGGAAAGCAGAAACTATTCAAGGTGTAGATTTTTCTACGATGCTTTTTGGTCTATATCATATAGAAGATCCTGGATTTTTTAAGAAATATAATAACTATACTATTACGGGATCTCCCCCTACAAATTCAGCCCCTACAAATGATGTAAAACTGCGTATTACCTTTGATAACTACCCCGAAGAAACTACATGGGAAATCAAAGATGCTAATAACGTGGTAATACACTCGGGGGGACCTTATGGTTCTCAAACAGATGGATCTACCCTTAATATAACCAAAACTCTTGATGAAGGATGTTATAATTTGGTATTCAAAGATACTTATGGTGATGGGATTTGCTGTAGTTATGGTATTGGTTCTTACGAACTAACCAACAGTGCTTCTGGTGCAGTGCTAGCTTCTGGTGGATCATTTACTTCTGAAGATATTAAAAATTTCTGTTTAGGAGATACTACAACACATAACTTTAATGCTGGTACGAAAGCAAATTTAGAAACCTTCGATATTAGTATTCATCCTATTCCTGCAAAAGACTTTATCATAATTCGAATGAATACTACCAAGGATTCGAATTACAGAATCATTAATCATATCGGTCAGATGGTAAAAAAGGGGGAAATATCTGAAAACAGAATAGAATTAAGTGGCTTACCAGATGGAATGTATTTCTTTTCTGCTATATCAAATGACAAAAAATTAACCAAAAAGTTTATCATCAAACAATAACATAAATCTAATTATAAAAAAAGACCCTGATATTATATCTTATTATCGGGGTCTTTTTATATTCTTCTACCTTGGTCAATCAAGAAAAATACACATAAACAGCTATAACGAGCAGGCAAATTATTCCTCCTGCTACTTTTACATATTTCCAGGGAGTGATATCCACTTGTTTTGTATACTCTTGCTTATACTCTTCTTTTCTGGGGTAGCGTCTACCTATACCCAACATGATAAGTACATTCAGTATAAATAATAGTGCCATTACATGTAGAAAATGCGGATAATTTTCTGTTCCAATTACAAAAGGTTTTAGTATAAACTGACTGATAATATATAATAAAGATCCCGAAATAACTCCAATTTTTGCTGCAATAGCAGGAACACGTTTGGTTAGGTATCCCACTACAATAATGGTTAGAATGGGGATACTATAAATTCCATTTGCCTCTTGTAAATAACCAAACAATCCATTTGTTGCATACGCTAAAAGAGGAGCAATACCCATGGATATTAGTGCCAAAAATATTCCGAAGGTTTTTCCGGCCTTAACCACTTTTTTTTCGCTTGCTTCTTTATGTATGTATTCTTTGTAGATATCTATCCCAAATAAAGTAACCGAACTGTTTAAGGCACTGTTAAATGAGCTTAATATCGCTCCAAACAATACCGCTGCAAAAAAACCTACTAAGGATACAGGTAATACTTTACTTACCAGCATAGGATATGCTTCATCAGGATTTACAAGTTCTCCTTTAAACATATGAAATGCTATGATTCCTGGTAATACAACAATAACAGGTCCTAAAATCTTAATATAAGATCCTAGTAAAAGACCTTTTTGGCCTTCTTTTAAATTTTTTGCCCCTAATGCTCTTTGAATAATTGCCTGATTAGTACCCCAATAAAACAACTGTACCAGCATCATCCCAGTAAAGATTGTTGAAAAAGGCACCGATGCTTCTGGAGAACCTATAGCATTAAATTTTTCGGGATGAGATTCTAGCAACACATCAATCCCTCCTAATAAACTCCCATCTCCTATAGCGTATAATCCAAATATAGGGATCATTACTCCCCCTATTAACAATCCAATAGCATTTATGGTATCTGATACGGCTACTGCTTTTAAACCTCCGAAAATTGCATAAATTGAACCTATACCTCCTATCGCCCATACTGTAATCCATAGAGCAGTAGTATCTGATACCCCTATAAGCTCAGGAATATCAAACATTGTATTTATTGCCAATGCGCCCGAATATAAAACTGTTGGTAACAAGATAATCGCATATCCTGTTAAAAATAGTCCAGACGTAATCGCTTTGGTTGTTCTATCATATCTTCTTTGTAAAAATTGGGGTATTGTAGTTATTCCTCCTTTAAGGTATCTGGGTAATAAAAATATTGCAGTGACTACCATAGCTACAGCTGCTAGTGTCTCCCATACCATAACCAGAATTCCTTCTTTATAAGCAGCGCCGTTTAAACCTACTATTTGTTCTGTGGATAGGTTGGTTAATAATAAAGACCCCGCTATTACTGATGCTGTTAAACTACGTCCTCCTAAAAAATAGCCATCAGATGATTTTTCATTAGTATTTCGGGTTAGCATATATGAAATAATGCCAACAATAGCGGTAAAAGCTATAAATATAGTTACTCCCATGTTTTTAAGTTTTTGTTTTTATTTTGCTTTTCATAATCCCATCATCAAAGTTGGATTGTATATTCAATAAAGGGAGAGGAAAAATCCTCTCCCTTTATTGAATAACTCCAAACTATTCAGCTTAAATGGGATAACTGAATTAAGGATTTATTTTATAGGGCTATGGAGTTACAAATTTTAGATCATCGATATGATAGGTATCAGTAGCTGTACCGTCTGATTGCCCGCCATTAAAAAATAAGACTACTTTAGTATTTCCATTACCTGCCGCTGCACTAAAATCAAAAGTGTAGTTTTTCCATTCTCCGGCTACATCAATATTTCCCCATATCTCTACAGCTGTACCGCCTTCGAGTTTTGCTAATAAAGGAACGGTTTTACTCGAATGTATTTTAATACTCAATTTTGAATTCACTGATAAATCTATTACACCTCCAAAATCAATAGCCAGATTATCCCATGCATTGGTTCCGTCATCCGTATATTCTCCAACGTTAGAACTTCTATTAGAGCAGCTAACATTAGGGTTTGCAACTACAGGTACAAATCCAGGGCTGCCTCCCAGTTGAAAATTTTGTTGACAATCAAAATCACTTATAATACTAAGATCAGGAGTAACTCCTGTGCAATCTTCTACAATTATACTACAATCCTTAGATGTGAATTTTAGATCATCGATATAG
This sequence comes from Aquimarina spinulae, assembly GCF_943373825.1. Lineage (NCBI taxonomy): Bacteria > Pseudomonadati > Bacteroidota > Flavobacteriia > Flavobacteriales > Flavobacteriaceae > Aquimarina > Aquimarina spinulae. The sequence goes on from NZ_CALSBP010000002.1 coordinate 2,430,537, forward strand.
TAGATATCTGTAGCTGTACCATCTGATTGCCCGCCATTAAAAAACAAGACTACTTTAGTATTTCCATTACCTGCTGCTGCACTAAAATCAAAAATGTAATTTTTCCATTCTCCCGTGACATCAATATTTCCCCATATTTCTGCTGCTGTACCGCCTTCGAGTTTTGCTAATAAAGGAACGGTTTTACTCGAATGTATTTTGATATTCAACTGTGAGTTAACCGATAAATCTATGGCCCCTCCAAAATCAATAGCCAGATTATCCCATGCATTGGTCCCATCATCGGTATATTCTCCTACAGATTCACTTGTATTAACGCCACTTTTATTAGGGTTTTCTACTACAGGTACAAATCCAGGGCTATCTCCTAATTGAAAATTTTGTTGACATTCAAAATCACTTACAATACTTAAATCTGCAATGATACCAGCACAAGGGTCTACAAATTCTTTAAATCTAATATCATCTATATAATAAATATCTTCTGCTGTACCATCTGTCATACCTGCATTAAAAAACAGTATTACTTTTGTGTTTCCTGCTCCTATAGCCGTTCTAAAATCGAAAGTATATTCTACCCATTGATCTATAGTACTTATCGTTTTTGTTATTTCAATAGGTGTCCCTCCATCAAGTTTTACCGTTAATGGGCCTGTTTTCTTGGTAAGAACCTTTATACTTAATTGTGAATTGGTAGATAAATCTATTGATGATTCTAAGTCGATAAATAAATTATCGAAAGGTTCGGTACCATTATCTTTATATTCTCCTACAAATTGGCTTGTGTTAATTCCACTTTTACTTGGGTTCGCTACTACGGGAGCTGTTGTATCCATAGTAGGATCTCCCAGAAATACATTTTGTTGACAATCAAAATCATTTAATATGCTCGAATCCTTTTGAGTATTTTCGCATGGATCAGGAATGATAACGGACACATCAAAAAAGAGATCATCTAAAAAATAAATTTCTTTTGTGCCATCATTTTCTATACCTTGATTAAAGAATATTACAATCTTTGTATGATTTTGATCTTTTTGATCACTAAAATCAAACTGATACTCTATCCATTTATTATTACCATCAAGAGAGACTGTTATTTCTACCGGTACTGAAGTACCTCCTTCTAACCTAACTTTTGCTTCTGCAGAAATATCTGTTTTAATTTTGATTTTAAACAGTGCATGCGTAGATAAATCTATTGGCCCTCCGAAATCTATAACCAAAGCATCCTGGGATCCTGTACCATCGGTATACTTACCAACAAACTTACTTTTATTAATTCCTATTTCATTTGGATTTCTAATCGCCTCTACATTAGGTAAAGTTTGGTTCGATTGACATTCAAAATCTGTAACAATGCTAAGGTCTGCAACAACATTATCATTTTCGCATTGAGCATACGTTATGGTTTGCAATTCTTCTAAGTCATCCTCACACGATAAATTCAACACTAGCATCATAAAAAAGATACAATGTATACTCGAAAAAAACTTTACTATTTTCATGATAAAAAATTTACATTAATAATTAGCTACTTCTTTTATATGCATTGCCATGCCTCCTCCAGAGGCTAGGGACACATCTAATAAAGTAGTATGATTTACTTCTATTGTTTTATTTTTAAAAGCTGTCGGATTATTTAGATAATGGGCTTTATCTCCATCCAGATACAGTTCTGCTACATATTTTTTGTCATGGTCCAAATACTCAAAAGACAGCTCTAATTCTCTACTTTCTTGATTCGTTATACTACCAACAAACCAGCTTGATGAGTTTTTATCCTTTCTTGCTATGGTAAGATATTTTTCGATCTCTCCATTAAGCACCATAGTTTTATCCCAATCTACTGGTACATCTTTTATAAACTGAAATGCTTTTAAATTACCCTCATAATTTTCGGGCAGATCGGCTACCATTTGCAATGGGCTGTACAAAATAATGTACAATGCCAGTTGTTTGGCCAGAGTAGTCTTTACATATTGGTCGGTACGATACTTATCAAATTTTATATCAAAAATACCTGGTGTATAATCAATGGGACCTGCTAATCCTCGCGTAAAAGGAATGATAAGTGTATGTTCTGGAGAATTACCGCCTCCCCACGCGTTAAACTCCATTCCTCTAACACCTTCTCGGGTCATCATATTGGGGTACGTTCTTCTTATTCCCGTAGGTTTTATCGGTTCATGAACATCTAATGTTATTTTATATTTTGCTGCTGTTTCTACAACTTTTCGGTAATGATTTACCATATATTGACCGTGATGAAACTCTTTATTATCAATAAGATGATTTGCATACCCTGTCTTTACTGTATTAATTCCTAATGTGTTATAAAAAGAAAATGCACTATCTAATCTTTTTTCGTAGGTAATAACATCACCAGAAGTTTCATGATGTCCTATAATCGTAACTCCTTTTTCTTTAGCATATGCAACTACTTCTTTTATATCAAAATCAGAGCTTGGAGTTACATAATCAAAAAAACCTGTAGCGCCCTTTACTCCCCAATATTCCCATCCTGTATTCCAACCCTCTATTAATACTCCTTTGATACCATGTTTTGCATTAAAATCTATATATTTTTTTGCATTTATAGTCGTTGCTCCATGTGATGTGCTATTGCCTGACCAGCCTCCTTCATTTTTATTTGCCCAGGAGCTTTTTCCCAAATGCATTTCCCACCAGATACCCGAATATTTCATTGGTTCAATCCACGAGACATCTTTTATTTTTGAAGGCTCATTAAGATTAAGAATAAGAGTGTTGGTTAACAACTCTTTTGCCTCTTCTGCTATTTGGATCGTTCTCCACGGTGTAACAAAAGGGGTTTTTATACGCACTTTATCTCCATTACTCCACGGAACTAGTTCTGATTGCAATACATGATTTTCTTTTACGGCTAATGTCATATCAGAATAATCAGTAAGATTAGCTTCGCTAAAACATAAATAAATAGTACCCCTTGTTTTAATGGTTAATGGTGTATTAACAGCATGTACATTAGGGATTCTATTGTTCTTGGTATCGTCATAACCATCATTCTCTCTCGCGTCTATTTTACTTAAAGTGGTGTGACTATAGATATGTTCATAACTATCATAATCTGCAGGAATCCACCATGCATCGGCGTCGTCTGTAAGTTTGAATTGGGTATGTTCTTTGGTAATTACCAGTTCATCAAGATGTTCTTGTTTTGGAAATTGATATCGAAAACCAAGGCCATCATCATAGATTCTAAAAATAATTTTGAAATTACGTTTAAGATCCAAGGTTTCTTTTAGCGTAATTATTGTTTCGTTATACTTATTTTCAATACTTTTTTGTTGACCCCAAACCGGTTTCCAGTTTGTATGTACTGTATCGGTTACTATAGATATGATTTCCAGATTTTCTTTTATTGCAGGGTTGTTTTTAAACTGAAATCCAACAAAAGAAGTGTCTATAATAGTTTCGGTTTTATGCTGAACTGTATACCAGGGTTCTCCATTAGAGTTAACACTAAAATGTACTACTATTTTAGCGTCCGGAGATTTTAATTCTACTATAGATCCATTTCTTGTATCGCAAGACGAAAAAAGAAATACCATGATCAATATAAGAATGTATTTTACGCTTGTTAACATTATAAGCTATAGTTTAAATTGTAATCTATTTTTTCTCAAAACCGATAAAAGAACACTAACATCCTTTTTTTACCTGGTGTTAGTGTTCATAAACTAAAGTTAGTGATCAGAAAATGAGAACTGATGTGTGAATTTTTGATCCGAACTACCTCCTACAAAAAGGTCGTAGTCTCCTTTTTCGTTCACAAAATTTATAGTACTGTCATAAAACTTTAAATCATTAGCAGTTAGGATAAATTCTATTGTTTTTGTTTCTCCTTTTTTTAGGAATACTTTTTTAAATCCTTTTAGTTCTTTAACAGGTCTGGTAATACTTCCAAATCTGTCTTTGATATATAATTGTGCAATTTCTTCTCCATCATAATTTCCTGTATTTGTAATACTGGCTGTAATCTTGATTTTAGAATTTGGTGTAAGCACGTTAGAGTCTAACGTCACATCACTATATTTAAAGGTTGTATAACTTAATCCATATCCGAATGGAAATAGTGGAGAGTTATCAACATCTAAGTATCTGGAAACGAATCTTGGATTTGCTCCTTCGAGATCCACTGGTCTCCCCGTGTTTTTCATATTATAAAAAACAGGTATTTGTCCTATATTTCTCGGAAACGTAACGGTTAGTTTTCCCGAAGGGTTATAGTCTCCAAATAATACATCTGTAATAGCATGACCACCACTTGTACCTGGGAACCAAGCTTCTACAATAGCATCTACGGTTTCATTTTCCCATGATAAATCCAGAGGTCTTCCATTTAATAAAACCAGTACTATTGGTTTTCCTGTTTTCTTTATTTCGGCAATTAATTCTTGTTGATGCCCCGGGAGTTTAATACTTGTTCTACTCGCTGCCTCACCGCTCATATTTTCTAGCTCTCCCATAACCATAACTACCACATCAGCATTCTGTGCAGTCTTTACTGCTTCTGCAAAATTTGATGTATCTCCTTCTACAACCTCACAACCTTTGGCATAGGTAAACAGGCTTTCTTTTGCCTCAAGAGCTTCTTTTACACTTACTGCTACTCCTTCTCTATTCCCATGGGCAGCCCAATTACCAATGATATGAAACTCATCATTTGCCAACGGACCAATAAGAGCAATCTTTTTTTCTTTATGTAAAGGCAGTACCTCATCTTTATTTTTTAACAAAACGATAGATTTTCTGGCAGCATCTCTAGCTGCTTCTAGATGATTATCATTAAGAATTACTTTGGCTTCCTGCTCTTCATTACAATATTTATAAGGATCTTCAAAAAGGCCTAGTTTATATTTCAATCTCAAAATATCTTTTACAGCTTTGTTCAATCTACTTTCTTCTATTTTACCTTCTTGTATAGATTGCTTCATATAATTTTTATACACTCCTCCCTGCATATCCATATCTACTCCTGCATTCATAGCTAATTCTCCTGCATGTTTTAAATCTTCTGCATAACCATGAGGGACCATTTCATTTATTGAAGTATAATCAGTTACTACAAAACCATTAAATCCCCACTCTTTTCGTAATACCTGATCTAGTAAAAAGGTATTCCCCGTAGCCGGTATTCCATTGAGTTCGTTAAATGAAGTCATAAAAGTTGCTGCTCCTGCATCTAATGCTGCTTTAAAAGGTGGTAAATACACATTTCTTAGTGTATTCATAGACATATCAACAGTGTGATAATCTCTACCTGCTTGTGCTGCACCATATGCAGCATAATGCTTGGCACAAGCCAAAATGGTATTCTTATTAGAAAGATCATTTCCCTGAAATCCTTTTACTCTTGCTTTGGCAATTAAACTTCCCAGATAAGTATCTTCTCCTGCACCTTCTGATATTCTACCCCATCTTGGATCTCTGGCAATATCTACCATAGGAGCAAAGGTCCAATGTAACCCTTCTACAGAAGCTTCTATAGCAGCAATACGGGCACTCTTTTCCATGAGTTCTAAATCCCAACTAGAAGCTTCTCCCATAGGGATAGGAAAAATAGTTTTATATCCATGAATTACATCATATCCAAAGAGAAGTGGAATCCCTAAACGCGTTTCTTCTACTGCAATTTTTTGAAGTTTTCTTGTATAAGCAGAACCGGTAGCATTAAAAATAGCTCCTACTTGTCCTTTTTTAAGATATTCTACATAATTTTTGTCCAGCACAGGCCCTGTAACATCAGCTCCACTAGAGTATAATACGGTTTGCCCTATTTTTTCTTCTAATGTCATTAAAGCCATTAAAGAGTCTATCTTATGTTCTATTTGGGTATCTTGACCTGATAGACCAGGTGATTTTATTTTGTTTTTACAACTAAAACAGAATACTCCAAGAGATATGATCAATAGTATTTTTTTCATCAAAAAAATGATTCTTATATTTATAATTATTTGATTGAATTCTTTTCTAGAATCCTAATTTTGATAGTCCATCTTTTATTTCCTGGTCCTTCATAAAAAGTGACCATAGAAGCTGTGTTCTATGATTTTCTATCATGGCTACAATAGGCCCCTGATCAATCGCTAAATATCCATCAGAATACCAATCCTGTTGTTCTGAGAATGCATCGTAGAAACCATATTCGCCCCATAACTTGTCGTTTAGTTTATAATAGAAATATTCTAATGCTTTTTTTGACTGTTCTGGAGTATAAGGAAAAGAAGAAAGCGCTGCCGTTGGAGTGATAACACTATTATCTTCTGTGGGGCTGTGTACTCCATACCCCCCAGGCTGATCACTTGCTGTAAGTCCCCAACTATTTTCTCCATACCCTTTAAAGCCTTTTGGGTTTTCGATACAGTACTCATAATTGATAAGTGCATGTGCTTTATTTTGATCAAAATAATTTGCATATTGATCACCTAATCCTCTTGGATCTAAACCAATAAAGGAATATTGTGAGAAAAATAAAGGGCCTCCAAAATCCGGGCCTAGAGGTAATACTGTGCCAAAAAATGATTTTCCATTTTTCATCCCTCCATTAGATGCCCATCCATTATCATATGTTTCTTTATCTATAGAATGAGTAGGGGATGATGCTCCTAAAACATAAACGATAAGTGCTTCATTCCATCCACCTATTTTTAAGTTGATATTAAAATTATGGTTTGGTGACCAGTGCCATGTAAGTGATTTTTCTCCCTGAGTGTACCAATCCCATTCTACAGCTTCCCATAATGCCGTTATTCTATCTCGAATATCTTTTTCTTCTGTAGTATTGGCAGAAAAATATTGTCTGTTTATTAATAACCCTTGTATTAAAAATGCGGTCTCGACAAGATCTCCACCATCATCTTGTGCGCTAAAAGGTCTTGTTTTGGCCGTATCACCATAGTACCAATGCGAAAAAACACCGTGATAGGAATCTGCTCCTTCCAGGAACGTCAGTATTTTTTGTAACCGCTCTATAGCTTCTGTTTTGGTAATCCATCCTCTTTCAACTGCTGCAGGAAAACATGCTATTCCAAAACCAGAACCTCCTGTGGTTACTACTCTTTTGGATTGTCCTTCGAATGCATCTTCCTGAGAACGTTCTCTTGCCAAACCACTATTAGGTTCTGCAAAATCCCAGAAATAATTAAAAGTACGTTGCTGCACCAGATCCAATAATTCTTCAAAAGGAATCTCTGGTATTGGATTTTCTTCTTCAAATATTTCGGCTACATCTGGCGGTGGTGGTGTAATATCATCTGTATTACAACTACTAAAAAATAATATCGAAGAACAGATAAATGAGAGTAAAAACATTTTTTCTTTAATTGTTATTAATAATTTCATAGGGTTATATTTTTATTTCTGAAGTCAGAAAATTTTTTCTAATTGAGTTTTGGGTGATATTAATATCCTGGATTTTGGATAAGAAGCCCTCCACTTTTTTGTATTTGATCATTAGGAATAGGAAACACCTCGTGTTTTCCATCTACAAAGGACTTACCATGTGCTCTAAGCACAGTACCTGCTCTTCCTTGTCGTACCAGATCAAAATACCGATCATGCTCAAAAGCAAGTTCATGCCTTCTTTCATTCCAAACAGCCATTTGATCAACACTAACGGCATTGCTTAAACCTGCTCTATTTCTAACCTGGTTTAACGGAGCTGCAGCATCTCCTCCTACTTGCAAAGCTGCTTCGGCATTGATTAATAGTATTTCTGCAAAACGTAGTATTCGTATATTTTTCCCGGTTTCCCAAGCATCAGATAATGCACTTGAGTATGCTTTCTGGTTATACATTGGATTTACTACCGTATTTGCCACTAGCCTGCCATCAAATAAAGTTTCACCTCTAAATATTATAGTACCATCTCTTCTCGTATCTCCTGGTTCGTATGAATCGGCAAGATTTTGGGTAGGAGTATTAAATCCCCAGCCCCAGCCGCCATCGCCTCTAGCTCCCTGGCTTACGCTATATCCTTGTACTCCTGCAGTAGGTGTTTCGCCACGAGCTTGTATTTCAAAAATGGATTCGGTATTATTTTCTCCAATCTCTTTCCAGATATCTTCATAGTTGGCAGTAAGGCCGTATTCTCCAGATCCTATAATTTCATTAGTTAGCTCATACGCTTTTGTCCACTTATTTTGGTACATACTTACTTTGGCCAACAATGCTTTTGCTGCTCCATTAGTTGCCCTACCTAACTCAGAACTATCATATTCACTCTTTTGGGGTAATGCCAGTATAGCCTCTTGTAAATCTGTTTCGATAAAAACATAGGTCTCTTCTTTTGTAGCTCTTTTTAAAAGTTCATTCGGATTTGAATTAAGATCAGGCACATCTCCTATTAAAGGTACACCTCCAAACATTTTAACTAACCTAAAATATAGTAATGCTCTTAAGAATTTTGTTTCACCAATAAGTCTGCTTTTTAATGTATCGTCTAATTCATTAAAGGATTCTAATCTACTTAATGCCTGATTAGCCCTTTGTATACCATCATAATGGGCTTCCCATATTTCATTGAATGATATCGAGGTTGCATCAAAAGTAAGTGCGTCTAATAGATGTTTATCTGTTCCTGTATCTCCCGGATCACTACCTTTATCTGCATCATCTGAAGTAATACTAGAAATTCCATTCCATGAAAATGAACTCATTGGCCATTGTAAAAAACTATTATAAACAGCGTTTACAAGTTCTGAAGCATTCTCAACAGTTATAGCTTCTTCGGTTTCCTGATTTGACTCTACTTCGAGAAAATCTTCACTGCATCCCAATAGTAGGATAAGCATAAAAAACAAAGAAAGGTGATATCGCATTGCGCTTTTTATTAAATTTTTCATATTAATTTTTTTAAAAAGAAGTGTTTATACCAAAATAAAATGACCTGAGTGTGGGATATGCATTTAACTCGATCCCGGCTGTACCCAGAGGATCTCCCGGAAGTTCTGGCGTGTACCCCGAAAATTTCTTGAAAATAAAAGGGTTTTTTGCAGATGCATATATTCTAACTTTAGAGAAAATACTTATAACATCTTTTGGCAAAGAATACCCTAATGTGATATTGTTAATTCTGAAAAAATCTCCTGATTCTAAATAGTAGTTAGAAGACAGTGGCACATCATTAGAAGCAATTGGAGTTGTATTACTCGGTCTACCAGATGTCCATCTATTATTAAATACAGATTGTTCTATATTTTCATTTCCGAATCGCTGTGCTTTTTTTCCGTTATAGACTTTGTTACCTAAGTTACCAAAAGTATCTATCGAAAGGTCAAAATTTTTGTATTCGACACCGAGGTTAAGTCCAAAGAAGTATTTTGGAATATAAGAACCGAAGAATTTTCGATCTCCTTCATCAGTAATACCATTATTATTTACATCTTCGTATACTAATTCTCCTCTGTCATCAATACCAATTGCATTATATAAGAAAAAACTCCCTAAAGGTTGTCCTACAGCTACTTTTTTGGTATACTGCCCATTATCAATATTTCCTCCTTGTTGCTCATTAAAAAACGGGCTGGTTACTTTGGTAAGTTCATTTTCATTAAAGGAGAAACTTCCTCCCAAATTATACTTTACTGTTCCTATAGTATCTGCCCAGTTTAATGTTATTTCTGCTCCTTTATTTACAATTTCTCCTACGTGAGAATTAAAAGGGTCAAAACCAAAAACATCTGGAAGCTGTACTTCTAAAGTAGCATTGGTATTGGTTCTTTGATAGTAATCTAATTCTCCACTTAATTTATGATTTAAAAGAGCAAATTCTAATCCTACGTCAAATTCATTTGTTCTCTCCCAGGTCAGATCTTCATTGATAGTACCTGTAACTGTGATCCCTTGCTGTAGTTCCTGATTAGGTCCAAAGGGAAAAAACCCACCACTACCTGTTGTTGCTGTTATTACATTAAAAGGTACATTTTGATTACCCAACTCCCCATAACTTGCTCTAAGTTTTAGTTTATCAAACCATCCATCTTGCATAAAATCTTCTTTGGTCAATACCCAACCTACACTTACTGCATAAAAATTACCGAATCTTTTTCCGGGTTGAAACTTGCTTGAACCATCTCTCCTAAAAGAGGCATTAAATAAGTATTTACTATTATAATCATAATTTACCCTGGCAATATAGGAGTACAGTCTATCTGATACACTAAATGATCCAGACGAAAGTTGAGTATCATCTTCATCCCCTGTGTTTAGGTTAAATCTAAGATTTGAGTCCAGAGGAACATTATTTCGTACTCCTCTTAAAAATTCTCCTCCACTTTCTTCAGAGGTAATACCTAAAGTCGCTTTAATTGTATGAGATTCACCAAATGTTTTATTGAAGGTGAAATAATTATCTAAAAACCACCTATAATTATTGGTATGTGTAACTGTTAATCTAGTTTTTGCAGGGTTTTCTATCCCTCCTTCAAAGTTTTCTTCAAGATTCGCTGGATTGTTTGCTAAAAAAGAGCCTAATCTATCTTCAAAATTATAAAATCTTCCATATTCTGTTTCTACAGAAAAACGAGATGTAAATGTTAATGGTTCTATTATTTTATAGTCTAGTTTAAATGCTCCCTGTAGCTTAAAGAATTTTTGCTTTTCGTCTTGAAAAAATAAATCTTTTACCGGATTAGATACATTATTAAAAGCTGCAGATGAACCAAACCGTCCTTCTTCATCTCTTATTGGCACAATAGGGGATTGTTTATAAGCATTTGTAAATGCATTAAATCCTTTTGGAGTTATATTAGCCAATTGTGCATTTACATTATGAGAAAAATTAATTTTTTTGCCAATCTTATAGTCGACATTACTACGTAATGTAAGTCTATCAAAATCATTACCTATTAATATCCCTTCTTCTTTATTAAAGCCTGCACTAAAAAAAGAGCGGATTTTTTCTGAACCTCCTGATACTGATAAATTATAGTTAGATATACGACCTGTTCTTGTTATTGCGTCCAACCAATTTGTATTATATTTTTGATTAGAAAAGAAAAAACCACTGGTATCATTATCATTATTAGGATCATCATCATTTCTTAAATCTCTTAGAGCTGCCTCGTTATTATAAGTCACAAAAGATGTTGCATCTGCCAGTTTAACTCTACTTAATATATCACGATACCCTGTATAGGTATCAAAAGAAATTTCCATCTTTCCTGTTTTTCCTTTTTTGGTAGTAATTATGATCACTCCATTAGCGCCTCTGTTTCCATAAATAGCTAGGGATGCAGCATCTTTTAAGATATTCATCGTAAGAATATCTAATGTATTGATGTTATTAATATTATTGGTCAATACACCATCAACTACATATAGTGGTTCTCTACCGCCTTGAATAGTTCCTAATCCTCTGATAATTACTGTTGAAGCCTGCCCAGGTGCATCTGAAGCAATTACTTGTACACCTGCAGCTTTTCCTTGCAATGCTTGAGAAGCATTAATAATTGGTTCTCTGGATAGTTCGTCTCCTTTAACTGTAGCTACCGCACTGGTAAGAATAGATTTTCTTTGGGTTCCATACCCTACAACAACTACTTGCTCGAGTTCTGAGGTATTAGACTCCATATATATAGTATAATCGGTATTTTCTGTTATTAAAATTTCTTTAGTTTTGAAACCTAAATAACTTACCATAAGAGTATCTCCTATTTGAGTATTTATTGTGAATCTTCCATCAAAATCTGTTAATGCCCCTTTGGATGTTCCTTTTACTAAAACATTACATCCTGGTAGTGGCATATTGTTATCAGAATATATTGTTCCGGTAATAGTTTGCTGTGCTATTACACTATTATAGATCAACAGTAAGCAAATGAGAATTTGATTTTTCATCTAAAAATTAATTATTTGTTAACACTAGGTTAAAATTACTTATTGCTGTTGTAAAAACTTTTGTAGTATCAATATATTCTTACAGAAACAAATTTAAATATTTATAAATCAGATATTTATAAAATAAAATACATCAGTATTTTAACATATTGATGTATTTAAGATGTAATTATTTTGAAGAAATAAATGGATGATTTAGAGTTTCATTAAGAAACTTGATAGGCTATCTTTAGCATTAAGCTCTAATTTTTTTCTTAATCGATAACGTTGTAGCTCTACACCCCTTACACTTATTCCTAATAATGGAGCTATATCTTTAGTAATTAATCCAATTTTAATATAAGCACAAAGTTTAAGGTCTTTGGTCGTTAGTTTTGGAAATTTTGATATTAATGATTTGAAAAAATCCTCATGCAATTCATTAAAATTAGATTCAAAGATTTTCCAATTGTCATTACTATTTATATGTTTTTTAGACGAGTCAAGTAGTCGTTTAGTTCTATATTCATTTGTAGAAAACTTTTTTAACCTATTAAGTTCATTCCTTAACTCTATTATCATCTCATTTTTGTTCGTGACTGATAAAGTAGAATTCGTAAGCTCTCGTTTTTTGTTTCTTATTTCCTTTTCGAGGTTTTTCTTTTCAATTACATTTATTTTCTTTTGCATCTCTCGCATGTACTCTTCCTGAAGCGCCAATTGTTGTTTTCTTATCTTTATTTTATTGATTTTATAGACCATAAATAGTAATCCCATTGCCAGAAGCGAGTACAACAATTTCATAATATTAGAGAAATACCAGGGAGGTAACACCTTTAAAGCTATCTGTTTTATTAAATTTTCTCCCTTTTGATTATCATTTTCTAATGATAATGTATAATCTCCATAGGGAAGATTTTGAAGAATCAACTTCCCTTCTTTAACAAATTCCTTTTGATCCACTTCTCCTGATAGTGTATAACTAAAATCATTTCCATAAGATTTTGGCATATATATTTCAAATGCTAAATATTTAGCATCTTCAAATGGTATATGAATAAGTGTATCATATATTGAGAATTGTTTTGTTCTAGAATATATTTTATCTATTACCGGAGTTTGCGAACTCTTTTTATCATTTCGTAAAGCATTTATATTATACATTGCAAAACCATCATTAAGGTTGATCATCCTTAAGGAATCATTTTTGAATATAATCTTTTCATATTTTGCAACAAGACGTTGTTTAATGCCGGCAACATTAATTTTATAGATTTCCTTATAGTTACCATCTGTAAGAGTTAATGTATTTTCACTTTTTCTATCTATAAACCAAGCTTCATTTTTTTCTTTGTGAATAAGTACCTTGTCATCAAAGTCTTTAAACTTCTTAAAGCTACCAATACTGTCTTTTTGTTGAAAATACTGGAACCATTTTCCTGAATTATAAAATACTATATCAGAATCAATTTTAAAAATATTAGTTTGATATTGTTTAAAATTCTTATTCTCTCCATAAGAAGTAACTTTTATTGCTTTAGTATAATTTTCATTCAGTTCTATTCTAAAAACTCCTTTATACGAATGTGTAACCCAAATCACTCTATCAGACTCAAAAACAATATCATTCACCAAAAAAGATAGGTTTTCAATTACATGAGAATGCCAATCATTCCCATCCTTTCTTAAGAAATTAATTCCGTAATAAGTTCCTTGTAAATACTCTTTTTGTTGCCCTGGTACTTTTATAGTACAATAGACACCTCCTGATGTTAGTTTTTGAGATAATCTATTGTCCTCGATCAAAAAACTACCATCATTGTGTCCTGCAATAATTTGGTTTTCTATAATGCTTAAATCCCAAACCTGTCCTTCTGATCCTTCGATAAACTGTAGTTTTTTATCATTAGAATAGGTATAAATTCCGGTATTACTCGCCAGGTAGTATTTTTCATTTAAAAAGGCAACATCATATACTGTTCCTACGGTTCCTGTAAAATCTTTATAATATGAAAAGGGAGTTTTAAAATCAATTTTCCCTAGTCCATTATCCAAAGCTGCCCAAAGATTTCCTTCATGAACTTTTAACCCCAAAACTGTATTGTTTTGCAAACCCGATTCTTTATTGAGGTATTGAAGAGTTTTTGTGTTTAGATTATAAATTATAACCCCATTCTTAATTGTTCCTAATGCCAGGTGCTCTTCATCTAAAAAAACAGCCTTGTTAAGTACGTTAGTATTTAAAAATAAATTGACTTCTTCTGGTAGTGGTGACAACTTATTAGAATCATAAATAAACCCTCCTTCATTCAAATCAAAAAAGAAAAGTTTATTTGAAATTACCGAAACATTGTTTACCGAGCTAATTGTATACTCACTCTCTGAAAACTCAAAAGATATTAGCTTATTTTCTTTTAATTCCTGAACTCCTTTATTTCTGTTAGCAACTATTAATTTATTGTTATAAACAGTAATGTCATATACTCCCTGACTATCTTCAATATATTGGATTTGATTACCATCATATATATAAATCCCTCCTGCAAAGGATTCAAAAACAATATGATCTTTATACGCTATTATTTTCCAAAATTGTTCATTCCTAAATTGGTGATTCGCATCAAAAGAAGAAACTAACGAGGTATATTTATAATTCCCATAAATATCTTTTTCCCAAAACCCAAATTCTTCATAAGACCCTGTATATATCCTGTTTTTTACACATAAAACTGATCTAATTATCGTTTTGTTTGGTAATTCAAATAATTGCCAGGATTGCCCATTATATCGTAATAAGCCTTTATTGTTTGCCACATAAACAACTCCATTAGCATCAATATCAATACCCCAATTTTGGTTATCGGCTTTATAGTTGGCTATAGTATAGTTTTCTATTTCGGGGTGAAATATTTGTGCCTGAACAGGAAAATTAAATCCTAAGGAAAAAACAGTAAATAAGTAAGCTTTTAGTATAGTATCTAATTTCATGTATAAAAATAGTCTCTAAAATTTTCTTGACTCTTTAATTTAAATATACAACAATTAATATTGGTAATACCCTAGTCTAAATGATATCAAATTTTACCTAATTGTTCTTTTTCTTTAGTTATCTATAAACTATTCTAATTCTTTGAAGCTTAAATAGAGTAATTATATTACATCATTTATACATCTTAGTGTTAAAAAACTATCGAAAACACATACTTCAATGACATATTAATATTCTTAAAATCAAATAGTTAAAAACACATCGTTGAAATTAAACACTGGTAATCTTAAGGCTTATATCCTTAATAATAATGAATTTTGTCATAGAATATATATTCAATATTAGACATCAATTTAAACTCAAAAAAACGACTTTCAAAAAAACATGTATTAATTCTTAAAACTTAAAAAAATGAAACTTTTAAAAACTTTAATTTTGGCAATAGTATGCTCTAATGCACTACTAGCACAACAAGTCTATGAAGACTTTGAAAACAACACTGCAAAACTCGCATGGGAAGCGGTAAATGGGACATATACGTTAGAAAACGACCCTGCCAACAATCTTGAAAAAGTAGGCGTATTAACAGCTCCTGCAAATTCAATTGAAAATTTCCCTACACTTTCTGCAACACTTCCGAATGGATTTAACATGATGAAAAATAAAGTAATACGGATAAAAATTTATACTTCAGAAATATTTGATATCCGAATAGACCTTCACGAGGTATCTGGAAGTATTTGGTTTTCCGAAGTAAAACCTATTACAAAAACAAATGAATGGGTTGAATATCAATTTATGATGCCCGACATGAGTACTATAAATAAAATCTCTGTTGTTTTGAGGACTATAAATCCTGTGAAAATTTATTTTGATGATATTATCGGGGCTCCAGAAATGATCCTCGCTGATTTTGAAAATCATGGTAAAACATGGACTGGTACTAACGGAACATTTTCTGTAAAAGAGAACCCTAATAAAAGTAATGAAAATCAAAGCGATTCTACCGGTTTATTTATTAAAAACAGGAATCAACCTTATGCTTTTGTATCTTTAGATTTACCTAAGTATTATTCCTATGATAAAGAATTGCAGATAAAAATCTTACAAAAAATACCTGCCGGGCTAAATGATAAAGAGAAAAAAGAAGCAACGTTTACTAGATTTACTGTAAAATTAGAAAATACTAGAACAGGTGCATCTATAGAACGAAGGGGGGTTATTACGAGCAATGATAATTGGGTTCAATATGCTTTCGATTTAAGCAATATTGAAAATATTAATTCTTATACTTATGATAAACTTTTGATATTCTTTGCTCA
Organism: Aquimarina spinulae; assembly: GCF_943373825.1. NCBI lineage: Bacteria > Pseudomonadati > Bacteroidota > Flavobacteriia > Flavobacteriales > Flavobacteriaceae > Aquimarina > Aquimarina spinulae. Next base: position 2,446,710 of record NZ_CALSBP010000002.1, read on the forward strand.
TAACAATAACAAAAATGCTAATTCTTTTTATTTTGATGATGTTCAATTTACCAGTGAAAGAGTGTATCCTGTAGATAACAGTCGTACTTTACCACAACTTATGAAAAACTCTTACGAAGTTTTTAAATTATTAAGAACCGAAAAAGGAGTGTATCGAGATTCTAAAAGGTTATTTGATAACAACGATTACCATCCCGGTTCTACAGCTGCAACAGGAATGGGCTTAGTAACCTTATGTATTGCCAACGAAAAAAAGTGGGAAACAACTGCTGATCAGGTTATAAAAACGCTAGAAACAGTTACTGGTCATACACCTGGTTTTACATTAGAAGTTAATGCTACAGGTTTTGCAAGGCATTATTTTAATTTAGAGACAGGTCAAAATGAATGGAACCAAGAATATAGTTCTATAGATACCGCTATCCTAATGGCTGGTGCATTTTTTGCTAAAGAATATTTCTTAGACATTTCTGCACCCAATAGAGCAACTACAACCCAAAAATCAAGAATTCAAACACTAGTTAATGAGTTATGGAGTTCTATTAAATGGGATGAGGCTATAGGAGATATATCAAAAGGTACGATCTATAGAGATTTTTATGGTAACGGAAAAGGGAAACCTGATAAAGTTTCTACTCCTTTTAATGAATATATAATTGTGGCAGATATGATTAATAAATCTGGCGCAGCAAATGGGACAACTCTTTGGAACCGATTTTTTAAAAATCCTGATAACATAATCCCTACAGCCACATATACGTATACCAATGCTCAAGGCCATCCTGAATCAAACGTTACCATCACAGATAATCATCATGGTAATTTTCTTTCTAGTTTTTTAGTCCAGTTTTCTTATTATTTAACCAACGGGTTTGCCACAAATACTGCATATCAGAAATATTTTAAAAACGCCCAAAAAGCAGATAAAAACTGGTGGAAATATGTTTCTGAACATGATAATCCTATTTCCAAAGAATCTTTTGAGTGGGGAATAGGAGCTGGTGATGCCAATGCTAAAAATGGGTATCACGCCGATAAAATTAATGATAATTGGACAAAAATTGTATCCCCTCACATCATTGCTGGTTTTTTGCCCGTTGATGAGAATAAAGAAGTTGAAAATGATTTACTAAACCTATACAAATCTGGAAGAGGTGTTTACAAATTACCAAATGCCGCAAAAGATGAGATTTTATGGCGATATAGTAAAGAAGATGTTAATTGGAGACCACAAGCCATTCAAGGAGTTGATTTTTCGACTATGTTATTTGGTTTATATTATTTAGAAAACCCAACTTTTTTCACAAAATACAATAACTACAAACCCGTCACTCATAATTTTTCAGGGTTCACCTGTGAACATTATCCAGTGTGGAATGCTACTCGAACCTATGCTAAAGAAGTAATCGTATACTATAATAACATGATATATATTTCTCTCAAAGATGATTTGATCAATAAAACACCTACTTCACATCCTTCTTCATGGAAAGAACTTGGTAATTGTACTCTAAGACCGATCCCTACTTCAAGATCAATTCCTGCCCCAACCTGTAATTATATGGAATATGGAAAAAAGACCAGTGGAAACTATAGAAGAGGAACTATTGTAAAAGTAAAAGAAAACAAAATATGGAAACTATACCAGGCAAAATGGGATATATCAGCTGCAACTACCTCTCCTTACAATATTCCTGGTGGAGGAGCGTGGGAGTCTCTTGGAGATTGCTCAACCTACAAATCAGCAAAAAAATCAAATTCATCATTTACAGTTTCTCCTAATCCAGCTTCGAATATCATATCGATCAAAGGAAATACAGGTATTACTTCTGTTGAAATTTATAGTATCCAGGGGCGCAAAGTATTGACTTCGGACTCCAAAACAATTGATATATCTGGATTAATTAATGGATTGTATATTCTAAAACTTCATACAAAAGATAGTGTCGTAGAAACGTTTAAAATCATGAAAGAATAAAAATTAGTATTCACTGTGGACCAGGGACAGTAGGGTAAACAAAACTTATAAACCTGATCTAGTTTACAATAAAGAAACTGCCTAAAAAGTATTTTAGGCAGTTTTTTCATGCCTCATTTTACGTATAAAAAGTTTATATGGTACATCGTTAACTATAGCATAATTTTCTACCTTCAGAGTAAAATGTTCGAGCAAATAGAATACTAAAAAAAGTATAGAAAACAATTATTTTGCAAGAATTAAAACATAGAAAGCCTGAGGTTTTAGTTATTTTTAACTACAACCCCAGGCAACTGCTCCCCCGAACCTAACTACGTTTAATGCTTTTATATCGATTAGATCTATAGCGATTTATGGCACTATTGCAATTCTACTATTGCTCGCTCTATCACCTCATCTTTTGCAGTATCTTCTAGATTAAGTACTACAGGAATATCGGGTTCAACTCCATCATCCAGGTGTTTTCCCTGGGCATCGATAAATTCACTGGTAGACAGGCTCCAATACCACCCGTTAGCCAAATATCCATCGGCTACAGATCCGCTTCCTCCTCCTGTTCTTTGTCCTACGGTTTTTATTCTTTCTACCGGATCTACAGAATACAGAAAAGTAGTAGACGCGCTATATACATTTCTATCGGTAAGTACCATTACGGGTTTCAGGTATTTGTTTGCACTGCCCGATGGTTGAAGAGTAACATGGCTATCAGAAAAATCATTTGGTCCCGGACCCGTTTTAAAACGCTCAAAACCGGTATAAATAGGTTTATCTGTAAAATAAGATGCAAATTTGGTTGCCAAAGCCGGATCGCCTCCTGTATTAGCACGCATATCAAAAATGAAACCTTTGGTATCTTTTAAATCCAAGAATATTTGCTCAATTTCATCATCGGAAATCTCAACATTCCACGAAGGAATCCATAGGTATCCGATTTTTCTATCTTGTGGTAAAGTTCCCCATACAGCTCTAAACCCCTGTAATGTCTTTATTTCAGAATTGACTGTATTACCGATATAATTATTCACTAGGATTGTTCCATCTATTCCTACAGGATATCCTTCTTCAAGATCAAAACCAACAGACATCCCATTGGGATTATTCTGATCTTCAATAAGGCTAGAATGACCATCTCTTAAACTTTTGGTAACCTCGCCTAGAATTTCAAAAACTTCTTTTTGAGTCTTAGCACTATTAATCTTTGCTCTAAGGTTATTTCTCAACGTATTTATGTTTACGTTCTTAAATTCCAGCATAGCATATTTCTCTTGTACCAGAGTCGTATACTCATCAAATACAGCAAGTGCATCTGTTTCTGGATTTGGCTCCATCAACGCTTTTTCGCAAGAACTGAACACAGCCAAAAATAGAAGCAGATATATTTTTATTTTTAGATATTTCATTACAATGTTTTATTAAAAAAATTAATTAAATGCATCACACTCTTACTTAGTACGTTTGAAGATGTTATATCGAATAGAGAGTGAATGTGTGCCATACGTTACCGGATATTTCTTAACCTCAGAAAACTTTCTCAGGTGCCATTTATACGCCACAGAAAAGCGATTTGATAATTGATATCGTATACTTGTTCTTACCTGAAAATGTCTGGGTATAGTTCTCAATTCGTAGTACTTAAAGGCAAAACGATCTTCAAGTTTACCGTTTTGATAATCAAAATCTCCATTCTCTAATACACTCTGCGGCACAGAAAAAGCAAACCCTCTACCTTCTCTGAAATAAGAAGCTAATCCTATATCTAAACCAAAACGGAATTTTTTATAGTCATAAATACCCGAAGCCCATAAGGTACTTCCTGTAACATCATACCCACTATTATTACCCAAACCCTCAAAGGTTTTTGTGTATAGATCCAGTACGTCCCATGTTGCCCCAACAAATAGATTTTCTTTAATACGATGAAGATATTTGGCCTGTAACATATAATTATAAGTACTTACCGTATTATCATGAGTAGCAGCTTTTTCTGTTGTTACTATTCCTTGTAAATTAACTCCCCAGATTGCTTTTTCATTTTCTTTTAGATATCCTAGTCCAAATACACCACCAAATCCATTATACTTTACATTAGAGTATTTTACATCCTGAAAGGAGGAAAAACCACCACCAATATCAACATAAAAAGAGGATGTTTTTTGTGCATGAAGCTGTACGAGGCTAACTACAAAAAAGAGCAAGATTAAATAGGTTTTTTTCATGTTTTCGTTTTTATGAATTAATTCACTATTATATTGCTCGTTTAAAAATGTAACGTGTAATAAATATCCCATTACTATCTCCTTCACCAGCATCACTTTCTACTGCACTGGTTACAAAAACAAGATCCCAACCTTCTGCCAACATTGTGGTTATCTTTGATGAAATCACCGCATCATTTGCAGCAATATTTTGAAAACGAATCCCTACCAGGTTGTAAAAGTTTAAAAGTTTAGTCTCCTCAAAATCCTTAACACGAATCGCTTTTCTTTTTGATTTATTACGTGTATTATCATCTTCTGTTTGTGTAGAAGTGAACTCTTTATAATCTCTTTCTGCATTTGCTGAAATAAGTCTTGAACGCCCTAAACCACTTGGAACTATAGATTCTACACTAGTAATAACTTTTACTTCATATTTTGGAGTCGAAGTTTGTGCACTACTTGTTACCATTGATGCGATAATAAATGCGCTTAATAGAATTACTTTTTTCATTTTTCTTACTTTTTATTATTAATTATTAATTTCAGTGTTCTTACTTCTTACACAACAGTAAACTTCTAGAACACCCTATTTTTTAAGGTTTAAAAAAATCCTTTATTTCTTTTTTGATATTGTAATAATTTGATCAATCACATAAATGGTTACTCCAATCAGGATGGGGAGTATAAGAACCAAATCAACTCGTATTACCGGACCGGTTATGGTTTTTTCCCATTTAGTTATCTGTAATTCCCAAACAATAAAACTAGACCAGATCACAACTAAAAAAACCAGTAATATTATAACTACACGTTTCATTTTTGAATAGTTTAATTTTTAACGTTGCACAAAGATTTGTTAAAAGCAAAAAGACAGCCAAGAAAAGTAATAGAGTAGCGGTTCGGATTTCAGAAATCCGAACGGAAATAGTAGTAAAATCAAAGGTTTTATTCCTGTTTCAGGAATCCGAACTTAAAAAAAGAAGGCTATTTGCCGTTTTTAAAACGAGAAGGTGTGGTGCCTGTATATTTTCTAAAAGCATCATAAAATGTACTTTTACTTTGAAAACCAACTTCATTACCAATACCTTCGACGCTTAAACTATTTGCAATATCACTTCTTAGAAGTTCTTTTGCTTTTTCAACCCTAAAACTATTGATATAGGAGTTGAAATTTTGATTAAGTTGAGAATTTATGACACCAGAAATACGTTTGGGATGTGCTCCTATCTTTTCTGCAATATCAATGATAGTTAAATCAGGTACAGTATATACCTTTTCATCCTGAATATATTTCTTTATTTCTTGTAGTAATTGTATTGTACCTTCATTATTTATTAAAGAATTATTGTTTTTATCACTTTTATCCACAACCATTACATCATCTGATATAGGAATTAAAGTTGTTACGTTTTGTTGAAGAATACCTCGTACCGATATCCAATATAATAGCATAACATTAATGGTAGATATTGTTATGAGAAAGTAAAATCCTGTGTCAAAAAAATCAGAGAATAGTACAACAAAAGTAAGAATAAGTCCAAAGCCGATAAAAATTCTTGCCCACCGTAGTTCTCTATATTCTGTAGAAGTATATTGATCTTTTAACTCCTTAGTATGTTTTTTAATAAAATTTAAGGTTTTAAAACCGATAAAGAAAGAAAAAAGAATTCCTCCCAAAAGTATCAAATCATACCAAAGAGATTCTTCTATTTCCATTTTCGAATCATTATCCTGAAAAAATACAACTATTGCGATAATGAATTCTAATACTCCTGGAATTAGTGTCCAGTAACTAAGTTTGTTTTTAGAAAGTATTGAAACCTGCTGAACGTAGATATAAAATAAAGGAAACATCAACCAGGTAAAATCAAAAGGCAATAAGTCATATTGAGGGTAATACGTTATAATATTTAAATCTTCTAAAATGACGGGAAGCAAGTTTAATGCATATACAATTATAAACAAGCCCAAAAATAAAGTAGATTTATCCTTTTTTCTATTTATGATAATGAGTAACAGACCAAGAATAACACCTTGTATTAACCCAAGAGTATCTATAAAGGATACAATATTATAATTTATTTCCATTATCTAAATGTATAGAAATTTGTAGATAAAGCATTGTTACAATAATGACTCCAAAAAGTATTAATTTATAAAATTATTTTGGTTGATTAAAATTCACTTGGGTTCTTACCTGTATATTTTTTAAATAATTTATTAAAATGACTGGAGTCTGTAAAACCTGTTTTTTGAGCTATTTCAGAAATATTCAAATTTGTTTGTTTCAATAATCGCTCTGCCATTTTGATTTTTGTCTGAATCACATATTGCTGTATCGAAATACCTGCATGTTTTTTAATAAATACACTTACATAACTAGGAGACATATTAAATGTTGCAGCAATTTTTTTGATTCTAATAATATCTTTATCCAAAACATTCTGCCGTATATATGTAAGTATATCACTCACCTTTTCTTCTTCAGAAATAGTATGTATAGCAGCATTTTTATTAAGATTTCTTGATATTATAATTAATAATGCACCTAATAATTCTAATAAAATTGAGCGGCTGTAAAGTGAAGGGGTTTTGTATTCTTTTTTAATAATTCGAAACAATTCGAACACATGCGATCTGTCTGTAGTATTAGAAATAATATTTTCGGGAATACTATTGGCATGTAATACAACAGCATCTAAATTCTTTCGCCATTTTAAATCAGAAACAAGTTCTGTTTTTTCTATAAAAAGCTGCTCTGTGAATTTAATAAAGCCAAAGTCTGTATGATCTCTAATGATAAATTCGTGTTCGTCCTTTGGGGTCAATAAGAAGATGTCTCCTTCTGTATATTCAAAAATACTCTCATTTAAAATGTGTTGCCCATTCCCCTTGAGAATAAAAATTAATTCGAAAAAATTATGAGAATGCTTTGGATACTCCCACTTATCAAGCGACAGCTCAAATACATTTAAAGACTTTGCACTAAAAAAACGTTTTGACACAAGTATACTAACATAGATTTATACAAATATACAATGAATATATACCAAAAACAGGCTTCTTCCTTCAACTAAATTTGCATTATAAATCAAATGGTAAACCCAATGAGACTAATAAAAGTATTTTTTTTAATACTATCTACAACCGTATGTATAGTTCTATTTTCTAGTCATACTTCAGAAAAAAAACTTATAAAGACCGCCACAATAGAAACCGATAGCATAACAGATCGTTTCTGGCCAAATGATGCGCGACTGGTCATCTCATTCTCAATGCAATTTGAAACTGGCGGACAGCCTGAAGGTGCAGAAAGTCCTTTTGCTGCAAAACCATTACCCAAAGGATATCCTGATCTTCCTGCAGAAAGTTGGTTTCGTTATGGTGCCAAAGAAGGTATTTACAGAATGCTGGATTTGTGGGATAAACACAATATCAAAGTTAGTTCTCATATCGTTGGAGCTGCTGCTATCAAGTATCCCGAAGTTGCCAAAGCTATAGCAAATCATGGTCATGAAATTGCTGCACATGGTATCGCCTGGAACGATCAATGGGATATGACTTATGAACAGGAATTAGCATTTATAAAAACCGGTATTGACACAGTTGAAACCATTACCGGGCAACGTGGTAGGGGCTATAATGCCAATTGGTTACGACGTAGCCCCAACACACTAAAGGTGTTACAAGAACTTGATTTCTTATATCATATAGATGACTTAAGTCATGACGAACCATTTATCACAGAGGTTAGGGGAAAAGATTTTGTAGTCATGCCGTATACGCTTCGTAATAATGATATTGTAAATATTGAAGGCAAAAATTGGTCTCCTGATCAGTTTTTAAATCAATTAAAAATGGAGTTTGATCAATTATATGATGAAGCAGGAAGTAAAAGAAGAATGATGTCTGTGAGTTTACACGATAGAATCGGTGGAGCACCATCAATTGTTCGCGCGATAGACCTATTCATACAGTATACAAAGAAACATAAAGGTGTTGTATTTATGCGTAAAGATGATATTGCAAAAATGGTAAAAGACGATCCAAAAACACCCAGAGATAATTCTGAATTAATGTATAACAAATGAAAAATACAGCTTCAAAAAATCATGCCTATTTTCTATTACGATTAGCAATGGGCGCCAACCTATTAGCACATGGATTAGTACGAATTCCGAAAATAGAAGCCTTTAGCAACTGGATGATAAACCTTTATAAAGAAATAGTACTACCCGAAATATTCATTTCTTCTTTTGCAAAAATATTGCCCTTTGCAGAACTTACTATTGGTGTCTTCCTTGTTTTTGGGTTGTTTACTTATCGTACCTGCCTCTCTGGGGGAATACTAATGATTATTCTAATTTTTGGCTCTTGTTTAGTCGAACAATGGGAATGGGTTGGGTTTCAAATGATCTACGTACTGTTCTTTTACCTTTTGATTAGTACATCGCAAAACAATCATTTTTCAATTGATAATCTCTTACAAAAATAAATCATGAAAACCACACTATATACAAAATACAAAATGAATGAGCTTTCATTAAAAAATCGTTTTTTAATGGCGCCCATGACACGCTCCAGGGCAGAAGAACCTGGAAACGTACCTAATGCTTTAATGGCAAAATATTACCAACAAAGAGCTTCTGCCGGAATTATTATTACCGAAGCTACTCAAATTTCTGTACAAGGAATGGGTTATGCAAAAACTCCCGGAATCTATTCTCAGAAACAAATCGAAGGCTGGAAACTCATCACAGACACAGTGCATAAAAATGGAAGCAAAATCTTTTTACAGCTATGGCATGTGGGACGTGTAAGCTCTTCAAAAATAAATGGATTACAACCTATTGCTCCCTCTGCTGAAATAGCAAAAGACACACAGGTATATATTTTTGATGGCGCTCCTAATGGTGATGCTACATTTGTTCCTGTCGAAAAGCCTCGGGAGATGACCAAAGGTGATATTGCCCAGGTTATCGAAGAATTTAGAATAGGGGCAAAAAATGCTATCGAAGCCGGCTTTGATGGAGTCGAAATTCATGGCGCAAATGGATATCTTATTGATCAGTTTTTACGAAGTAATAGTAATCATAGAACAGATGAATATGGCGGAACCAAAGAAAACAGAATTCGTATTCTTAAAGAAATTACTCAAGCAGTGGCAGATGAAATAGGTGTTGATAAAACAGGAGTACGACTATCCCCTTTTATAAGCTTTAAAGATATGAATGACCCCGAAATTTTAGAAACCATTATGATTGCTGCCAAAACATTAAACGAAATAGGAGTAACCTATATCCATTTATGTGAAGCCGATTGGGATGATGCCCCCACAATTCCAGAAGATTTCAGAATTAAATTGAGAGCTAATTTTACACATACAATTATAGCTACAGGAAATAAAACTCCTAAAGAAGCTGACGATCTATTGGACAAAAACTTAGTTGATCTGGTAGGGTTCGGAAGAAAATTTCTAACCAATCCTGATTATCCGAAACGAGTACAATTAAATGCTACAATGAATGATATTTCTGATCCCCATACTCTTTTTGGTGGTGGGGATGCAAGAGGGTATACCGATTATCCATTTTTAGATGTATAAAATTATGGTCACAAAAGAAATTAATCCTGCCGGTAGTTTTAAAAATTGGGATAACACTAAAATGCAAGAACTACAAAACAGCAATAAAAGTAATTGCATTGGAAATACTCTATTATTTGAAGATGATAGTATTAAAGTTTGGTCTATACTATTAAAACCTGGAGATCAATTACCTTTTCATAAACATACAAAAAACTATACCTGGATTTGTTTAACCCAGGGGGTTGCCATATCTCATTATGAAAATGGTAGGATTGTCGAAATACAGTATCAAAAAGGAGATGTATCATATTATGATCATGATACCAAAGGTGATTTTGTTCATGATTTAAAAAATACTGGTGATCTGCTATTAAAGTTTAATACAATAGAATATAAATAACCTCTTTTTACCCTGTTAACATACACACCTCACCATCCAATTCTGTTTCAATAGTACAATGACTAAAATGATACATCATTAAGGCCTTTTTAACTTCTGATTTTATATCAATAATCTGATCGGTTTCTGTGATGTCTTTTAGTTTAACATGAGCCGTAAAAACATGATGTTCTCCTTCTAGTGACCAAACATGTAAGTGGTGTATAGAATCAACATGTGGTACTTGTAGTATTTTTGATTTTATTTCTTCTATATTAATATCTTTTGGGATCCCTTGTAGGAATACGAATAATGTTTCTTTTAATCGCTTAATAACATTATATAGAATATACAGTGTTATTAAAAGAGAAAGGGCAGGGTCGAGGTATTGTACATCTGTAAAATATATAGCAATCGCTGCAAAAAGTACAGCAACCCAACCCAATACATCTTCCATTAAGTGCCAGGAAACCACTTTCTCATTCAACGATTTCCCGCTACTTACTTTCCATGCCGCATAACCATTAACAGCTATTCCTATAAGTGCAAAAACAATCATCCCCTCAGCATCAGAACGTTCGGGTTCTAATAATCTGCCTATGGCTTCATAAATCACATAAATGGATCCTAAAATCAAAACAATACTATTAATCAAGGCACCCAAGAGAGAGAAACGCCTATAACCAAATGAGAATTTGGCATCGGCTTCTTTTTTAGATTTCCCTTCGAGGTACCAGGCAGTACCCAAAGAAAGTGAATCTCCTAAATCATGAATAGCATCAGAAATAATAGCAATGCTATTTACATAAAGACCTCCTATAATTTCTAAAATTGTAAAGCTCAAATTTAGAAAAAATACAATTTTTAAATTCTTTCCTGCGTGGTCATGTGAATGATCGTGTCCCATAATTACTTTTGGTATGATTCTAATTTTATTTTCAAATCATGAGGTATATGCATTGTTTTTAAAGGAGGTACATTAGCACCTCCTGTATTACCAATAGGAACCTTATTAACAAAAGATTTCCAGCCTCCTACAATCAAACGAATAACTTGTCCAAAAATTTCTTTGATATCTCTGGTAAGCATCCCATATTTAAGCATTAAATAATGCGTGTAAGAATGTTCCCAAGGGTATGATTGTCCCAAAATATGGCTGCGCTCTAAATGATCCCAAGCCTTTGATAAATCGTTATTAGATAATGCCGTTTTATAAAGCGACAATTCTTTATCATATTCGATTTTAAGCTTTGGTGGTATTGTTATATTAAACTTCATACAATTACATGTTTTATACAAAAATATGCATAGTAGTCATGCAATAGAAGTGCATTTATTGACCACTACAATGCTCACATATACCTTTTACTACCAAATTCATGTCTTCTGCTATATATCCATCTGGTAAATTGATTTGAGGAATTTTATGTTCTGTAAGACATATCGTTTCTCTACAATTATTACAATGAAAATGTAAATGCAAGTCTCTGCCAATATCACAATTACAACCAGCTTCGCAAAGCGCATATTTTATCGTGCCCGTTCCATCATCTACCTGGTGTACAATCCCTTTTTCCTCAAATGTCTTTACGGTTCTATACAACGTTGTTCTATCTGCTTTTGCAAAAGCATTTTCAATATCTCCAAGTGTTTTAGCTACATTACTTTGAGTCATATATTTATAGACCAATAATCGCATTGCTGTTGGTCGTACTTTCTTCGATTCTAAAAAACTTTCAATAGTATTCATTATTAATGTCCGTGACCGTGACCTCCTTCTTCACTGTTTTTTGCCTTACCCAAAATGGTAAAAGCATCTTTTATTACTAATCGAATGGTACTAATGTCTTTATTTTTATCCTCTAATGTAATTGCTACGAATCCTTCTTCTTCGGTTCCTTTAGTGATCGGTATCATTTCAAAATCTGTAACCAGGGCTTCTCCCTCGCTTCTTTTTTCTCCTGCTGCAAAAACATAATGGTTTCCATCAAAACGAACTATGGCTTCTTCTGGAACCGCATATGCTTCGCGAGCACCAACTTCAATTTTTGCGTTTACAAACATTCCCGGAAGCAACTCCTGGTTTTTCTCTTTTAAGTGCCCATGAATAGTTATAGATCTATCATCACTAACATTGTTACCTATTAAGAAAATCTCTGCTTCCATCCATTTATCAGGTTCATTTGCTAATCGAAAACGAATACGTTGCTCATTTTTTATTAATGGGATATCATCTTCATACACTTTGAGCTCGACATGCAAATCTTCGGCATTAGTGATATCCATTAATACATCTTCTGATCCAAAATATTTTCCGGTATTTACATATACTTCTCTCACTACTCCATTAATAGGAGAATACACATTTACTATAGAAGATACTCTTCCGTTGGTTACATTAGAAGGATTGATACCCACCATTTTTAATTTACTTTCTAAAGCCTGAATATTTGCTTTATTAATCAAGTAATCACTTTTTGCTTTTTGAAATACTTTTGTCGAAGAGACATTTTCTTTATTTAGTGTTTCCTGACGTTCATAATCTGCTTTCAGGTATTCATTTTTTGCAACTGCTTCGAGGTAATCTCTTTGAAATTCTATAAAATCAGGGTTCTCTACTCTTGCTACAAGTTGCCCTTTTCTTAATCGTGTACCTGGTAACATATCGGTAAATTTCAAAAATCCTCCATAAGGAACCGTAATAGAAAGATTACTTTGTGGCGGAACATCGATCATCCCATTTACACTTAACTCATTTCCTATTTTACGTTTCTGAGCTTTACCTATTTCTATTTCAGTTTGCTTCATTTGTTCATCGGTCAACTCAATAAAGTTTTCGTTATCTTCTTCATGTTTTTCCTCAGAAGTTGTAGCTGATTTATTATTACACCCTAAGGTAAGCAGAAGTATGAATATGGCTATTAATTTATATATGTTTGTTTTCATTTTTATTGAATTGCGTTTATACTTTCAATTTCGATAAGAGTTTGATTGTAAGCGTTTATGAATTCTAAGTATTTGGTTTGAATTTCTAGTGCCCGATTGAGTCCTTGTACATATTCTATATATCCGATAGCTCCTTCTGTAAAACCTCGCTGAGATTGTTTTAATAACAATTCGGATTGTGAAAGCGCATTTTTCTCATAATACAACAAGTTCTTTTGGTTTTTTCCTAGTCGTTCTAAAAGCATCTTTAACTGGGTATTAACTTCATTTTGAACCACGTCTAACTGTGCCTGACTTTCTTTTTGACGAATTTTTGCCGCTTTTATTTTTGCTGCATGTGGTTTGCCCCAAATCGGAATTGCTAAACCTAACTTTACCCCGGTAAATCTGTTTCTAGAATCAAAAATCACATCGGATCCATTTACGGTTTGTCCCGGGCCATTAAAAGATTGATTAAAATACCCTAATGTGATATCGGGAAGCATTTTTGATACGGCTACCGATTTCTTAATATCGGCAATCGCTATTTGTTTTTTGTAAAAAGATAGTACAGGATTTTTCTCTACAGCTGTAGCATTTTGATCTACTGGCAGCAAATTTGATTTTATTTTTAAATCCCCTACAGCAATATCAACCTTGTTTTCAGAATTTACCAATTTTTGCATAAGCAATTGATATCCTCGTATGGTTGCATTATTCTCCTGTATTTTAATTTGCAAATCTGCAACTTCTGCATTGGCTGTTGCTTGTTCTAATGCATTACTTTCTCCTGTTTTAAATCGCAGGTTTGCAGCATATACAAATCGCTGATAAATACTATCTTGTTTTTGAAGTAACTGTTGTTTACTCTTTAGAAACCACAATTGATAATATGTTGCTTTTAATTGCGTTACTACCTCATTTTGAACCACTTCTTGATTTAATTCACTAGATTTTATCGTTGCTTTAGCCAATTTATTCTGGTTCGTGTAAAGTGTAGGGAAGGCAAATTTCTGGCTGATACTAAACCGAGTATCATTATCAAAATCGCTATTGGTTTGTCCATATGCCAGATCAAAATCAGTTTTGGGTAGGTTAAAACTAGCTCCTTTTAAGGCATGTTTCTGTTCGGTTTGAAATGCAGCAACTTTTAGATTTGGATTATTTCTTAACGCTGCGTCCATAACTTCTTCTAAACTTTGATATATGGTTTTTGCTTCACTAGTCTGAGCATTTATGCTTGTCATATTTCCTGCTACTCCAAGAAATACGACTAGTGAAAGCACTGTTTTTTTGGGTTTCATTTGTACTCTTTTTTCAAAATAATAATAGAGAATAGGTAATACCACCAGGGTTAAAAAAGTAGCGGTAATCAATCCTCCTATAACTACTGTTGCCAGAGGTCGTTGTACCTCTGCTCCCGAGGTTTGAGAAATTGCCATTGGTAAAAATCCTAATGAAGCAACGGTTGCAGTCATAATTACGGGTCGTAATCGAGTTTTGGTACCTTTATAAATTCGTTCAAAAATATCGGTAATACCTTCTTTTTTTAATCGATTAAATTCTGCAATAAGTACAATTCCGTTTAATACTGCTACACCAAATAAGGCTATAAAACCAACACCAGCAGAAATACTAAATGGTAAATCCCGAAGCCAAAGAGCAAAGACACCTCCTATAGCAGAAAGGGGAATTGCTGTAAATATTAAAACTCCTTGTTTTAAAGAACCAAAAGTAAAATACAATAGAATAAAAATAAGCAGTAATGCTAAAGGAACTGCTATCGCCAGGCGTTGCTTAGCTTTGATCAGGTTTTCAAATTGACCTCCATAAGCAACGGTGTATCCTGATGCAAAATTTACCTGATTATCAATTTTAGTACTAATTTCTTCTACAACACTCTGGACATCGCGATCCCTAACATTGAAAGCAATGATAATACGTCGTCTTGTATTGTCTCGTTGTATTTGATAAGGACCATCTTTGATAGATACAGTTGCCAGTTGTTGCAATGGAATTTGTTCTCCATTATGCCCATTAATATAAAGATTCTGCACATCTGTAAGACTGGTTCTGTTACTATTATCTAATCGTACTACTAAATCAAAACGTTTCTCTCCTTCATAAACCAATCCTGTAGATGCTCCTGCAAAAGCTGCCTGAATTGTATTATTAACTGCTTTAATATCCAAGCCATACTTCGCCAATTGGGCTCTATTATAATCGATTACGATTTGTGGTACTCCTGTCACCTCTTCTACATAAACATCGACCGCTCCCTTAACTTTTCCGGCAATTTTACCAATCTGATTTGCATAGGAGGAAAGTCGAGTTAAATCTTCTCCATATATTTTTATGGCTACATCCTGGCGCACCCCCGTCATTAGTTCATTAAATCGCATCTGTATCGGTTGTTGAAAACCAAAAGCCACTCCTGGTAGCACTTCTAAAGCTTCTGCCATTTTATTAGCCAATTCTGAACGATTAGAAGCTGATACCCACTTTGATTTGTCTTTAAGAATAATCATCATATCTGCAGCTTCTACCGGCATAGGATCAGTAGGTATTTCTCCCGAACCTATTTTTGAAACCACTTGTAATACTTCTGGAAAATTATCGAGTACTATTTTCTCTGCTTTGGTTGTAGCTTTTATTGTATTAGAAAGAGAGCTTCCGGTAAGTACTCTGGTTTCTACAGCAAAATCACCTTCTTCAAGTGTTGGAATAAATTCTCCTCCAAGGTTATTAAACACCAAATATGCTATTATAAAAAGTCCTGATGTAATTGCCAGAATAAATATTCTACTATGCATCGACCATTTAATTATAGGTTCATATAGTCTATAGAAAAAATTCATGATTTTATCAGAAATATTTTCTTTATAGGTTCCTTTTTTACTCAACACCAATGCAGACATCATAGGAACATAAGTTAGTGATAGTATGAAAGCTCCCAGGATAGCAAAGCCAACTGTCTGTGCCATTGGACCAAACATTTTTCCTTCTGTTCCTACCAGGGCTAAAATGGGTAAATACACAATAAGAATAATAATTTCACCGAAAGCAGCAGAATTTCTGATTTTACTAGCTGATTTATACACTTCTTCATCCATCTCTTTCTGTGTCAACTTCCTATTAAATTTTAAAGCTCCGAGATGAAACAAAGTAGCTTCTACAATAATTACAGCCCCATCTACTATCAAACCAAAATCAATTGCCCCAAGGCTCATTAAATTTGCAGAAACATCAAAAAGGTGCATCATACTAAAGGCAAACAAAAGTGACAATGGTATTACCGATGCTGTAATAAGTCCTGCACGCCAATTCCCTAGTAATAGTAATAGGATAAAAATAACAATCAATGCCCCTTCTATAAGATTAGTGGTCACTGTACCAATTGCATTATTGACTAATTTAGTCCTATCTAAAAAAGGTTCGATCATTACTCCTTCTGGAAGTGTTTTGGTAATAGATGCTATTTTGTCTTTTACATTTTTAATTACTTCTGCAGAATTTGCTCCTTTAAGCATCATTACAATAGCACTTACTACTTCTCCCTCTCCATTGCGAGTGGTAGCGCCATAACGAATAGCTTTTCCGGTTTGTACCTTGGCTACATCACTAATTAAAACCGGTATCCCATCGGATGTTTGTTTGATAAGAATATTTTTTATATCCTCTATGGTTCCTATCAATCCTTCACTTCGTATAAATAAGGCTTTATCATTCTTCTCTATATAGGCACCTCCTGTATTTTGATTATTACTTTCTAATGCATTAAATATTTCAGAAATAGATATATTCATAGCATTTAATCGTTCGGGACGTATTGCAATTTCATATTGCTTTAGATATCCTCCAAAACTACTTACATCTGCTACTCCTGGTGTACCCAATAGTTGACGTTTTATAATCCAATCCTGAATAGTTCTTAATTCTGTTGCATCATATTGGTCTTCGTAACCTGGTTTTGTAGTAATAACATATTGGTAAATTTCTCCCAGACCTGTAGTTAAAGGAGCTATTCCCGGTTTTCCTATATTTTCGGGAATTTGGGATTGTGCTTCGACAAGGCGTTCACTAACTTGTTGTCTTGCCCAATACACGTCTACGTTTTCTTCAAAAACAATGGTTACTACTGATAGCCCAAAACGTGAAAACGAACGTATTTCTTCAATTTCGGGAATGGTAGCCATTGTAATTTCTACAGGAAAAGTGATTAGCCGCTCTATTTCTGGTGATGCCAATGTTGGAGAAGAGGTAATCACCTGTACTTGATTATTTGTAATATCGGGAACAGCATCCACCGGCAGCTG
Source organism: Aquimarina spinulae (assembly GCF_943373825.1). Lineage (NCBI taxonomy): Bacteria > Pseudomonadati > Bacteroidota > Flavobacteriia > Flavobacteriales > Flavobacteriaceae > Aquimarina > Aquimarina spinulae. Next base: position 2,464,093 of record NZ_CALSBP010000002.1, read on the forward strand.
TTTTGATGAATATATTCCCAAAATAATCAGTGCTAATGTTAGTAATCCAATAATCAATTTATGAGTTATCGAATACCTAATTATTTTATTAAGCATATAATAGTTTTAATTCAGTTAGACATCTCGATTCAATTCGATTAAACAGAATTTCTCGATGTTAAATAGCTGTTACTTTCTTTAAAAAGATAGCAACAAGACATAGTTATCCTATAAAACTAAATTATACTTGGGGTGGTTGGAATAGTGTATTAGAGATTTCTTTACCGACACTATCAAAATGGGCAAATAACTCTGTAGAAATTTCTGGAGATATTAATTGATATGTATCAATACCAAAATCAATAACATGAACATGGCAACAATGACATTGACAGAAAGGAGAGCATAAATCATTCTCTATGCTATGATCGTGATTTTCACAAGAATCTGCAAAAGCTTCAATTTGAGAATCCTCTGTGATAGGTATACTATCATTACAAGGCATAAAATCGAGTGCCAGAAAATATATTGATAATATGAATGCTAAAATCTTCACATTACAAAGATAGTAATATTGTAATGCAATGGTATTGCAAAATTACCTAGATTCTAAATGTTATTAATTATTTTCTTTGGAAGCACGCATACTACTCTTAAAAATAAAAAACAATAGAAATCGGAGTCTGTTTTTTAAGGTTTTATATTCAAAACAAGACCAAAAAAGCGACCCCCGGGTTAACTACTCCCAGGGGTCTAAATTGAAACTTAATTGTATTTAACACAAACTCAACTTATACTAATTATGATAGTTTCAATTATATTGTTTTGTTAGGCTAGGCTTATGATACGAAGATAAGCCCTATCCTTTAAATATTTTAACGTTTTTTTGATGATAATTAACACTTAATAGTATCTTAATGCATTGATAAAATCAATAATGCTAACTAATTAAAAGTTAATTTTTAAACTATTTTATGTACCAATTATGGCATATTGATTGTTGTATTCCCAGTGTTTTTTAAATTTTTTCCCTAACACTGAAGACCCTTATTATAGCAAAATTCATGCCAATATTTTAAATTAGTCTACCTTATTTTAAAATAAACACGGTTTAAAAACCCTCGGGTAACTACTCCCGAGGGCTAGAATTGAAACTAATTATGAAATTTTACACAAATTCAACTTACATAATTAATCGAGTTTCAATTATTGTACTGTAATATCAAAACTTTGGGTAATATCAGTATCACCTCCTGCATTAGTAATATTACCACCGACTACTCCTTCTGCAGCTTTATTAGGTTGGTGTCTCAATGTTACTGTAAAGGTTCCGGTTCCTGCACCTGTTGTTGTTACTGTAAATGCTAGTCCAACAGGATTCGTTGTCGTAAAAGAGGTTCCATCTTCTTTTTTATAATCTGATTCTTTATCAGTATAAGCTGTGGTAATGTTTAGTGCAGAACTTGTTTCGTAGAAAAACTGATGTTCATCTGCTTCTGCCTCTATCTCTTCATTGATTGATTCGGCAGGACTCTCAGATTCATTAAGCAATTCTACAGATCCAGTATATGTTGTATTGGCGCTTAAACTGCCTGAAACTGTTATTACTGGTTCTTTCGGACCATCTGCTCCATCTTCATCGGTAACAATTAAAGTTACAGTTCCTCCACCACCAACTAGAGATACCGTCATTTTGGTTATTAATTCCTCTTCATTAACCGGTACAGGATTATCATCATCGCTAGAGCAAGATGCGAATAAAATACCTCCGACGATAAGCGTTGATAAAAGTTTGCGTGTGTTCATCATTTCTAAAATTTAATTTAATAGTTAATTGATAATCTTAATAAAAAATTCCTACCTAAATCATCTGCAAAATATCGCTGACGATTTAAGTAATTTCTATAGCTTGTATTCAATATGTTGTTTATTGTTAATCCAACTTTTAGTTTATTTCGTTCTCCTAAAGGGAACTCCATACTAGTGTCTGCATTTAATAAATGATATGCATCTGGAGGAGTATTGACCTTTAATAATACATCTTCATTTTGCTGTGGAGAGAACACAGATATATTGGACGGGTACTCATTTTGTCTCAAAAAGTATTGACTTTCTAAAGAAACATTAAGTCCGAACCAATTTTTGTTACTATAAGTAATACTGTTATTAAAAGTTGGTGCAGGGATATTGATCAATGCAGCATCTTTTTTATTTTCTTTTCCTTTTACCATAGAAAAACTATGATCTGTTCTCCAGTTCTGATGCCAATTGGCATAAAGTTTTGCATCTACACCCAATAATCTAACATTGGTTTGTCGATATTCCCAAACAGGAAACGCTCCTCGTATAGATAGCTCGACATCTACAGGTTCTAGCAAAATATAATCATTTATAAAATTGGCATATGGTGCAATTTCCCATCCCCATTTTTCTGTATTCTTTTGTGCGGTTAGAGATATTTTATGAGATGTTTCCTGATCCATCCTTAAATCTCCTAACTCAATTCTCGCAGCCGAGTGATGTAGGCCATCACTAAATAACTCTGAAGGATTAGGAGCGCGTTGTGCTAATGCATAATTGAATCTGAATTCGTAATCTTCTCTAAAAGTATATTGTATTCCTGCGGTACCAGAAACACTATGGTAATCAAAAACTGGATTAGTAAGCCATTGTGTATTAAAATCCTCAATAATGAGATCAGAAAATTCTACATCATATCCTCTTTCTTCCCATCTTGATTTTAAATAAAATTTCTTAGCATCCATACGATTATAATCGTATCGAATACCTGCATCTATAATGATATCATTTGTTGCACCATATTCACCTGTAACAAATACTCCAGTATCATACTTATCATAGTCGGGAATTAATCTTTTTACTCCTGTACCTGGGTCTGCAAAATTATTCTGATATCTAAATAACACTCCTACATTCCACAGAAAATCAGGATTCGAATCAAAACTAAAATCTGAAGTTAGCGTATGTGTTTTTAGCTCAAGATCTATACTAGGTAATTTGGTGAGTTCTTCTGTTCTACGAATATCAAACTCTAATCGTTTATTATATTGAAAATCATATTGCGTATTCCATTTTCCAAGTTCTTCAAAACGTTTAAAATACCGAAGACGTCCCAGATGGTGAGTAACTTCTTGCTTAGGATTATCAATCTCATAGGTAAAATCTCTAACAATTGCAGGTTGCTGCTCATTAATAGCATCTATAAGATCGTCTACATTGCCAATATGAGATGTTGCCAGTACTCCAATTTCGTTATCAAAAAAAGAATAATATGCATCCCAGCCGTGAGTAAATTTATTTACTCCAAAAGATAAGGAAGCTCCTTTTTCGAATACTCCCGTATTCGAAAGAACATAATCTGGTGCTTCTACATCTCCAAAGCGTTTTAATGTTCCTTGTACTTTAAAAAACCATCCATTCTTATATCCTTTAATCAATTCTGAAGAAACCGATCCTCCTCTACCATTTACAGCTCCTGACAATCGGGTTTTCCCAAATAAAGTATCTTTTGCAGGTACTTTATGAGGTTCCATAATGATAACACCACCTATTGCGTCTCCTCCATACTGTAGTGCAGAAGCTCCTTTAACAACAGTAACATTTCCTGCTGTGTTAATATCTATATTAGGTGCATGTTCGTCACCCCATTCCATATCTTGCATCCGAACGCCATTATTCATGATCAATACACGACTTCCGCTAAGACCCTGAATAATCGGTTTTACTATCGTAGATCCGGTATTTAAAGACGAAACACCTGTAATTTCTCTAAGGGCATCTCCCAAAGAGGCACTGCCGTATTTTTCTATGATATCAGAGCCTATCGTTTCTTCTTGAGCAGAAGTTGTTTTAGTATTATTGGCTCCCGAAACTTTTACTTCTTCTAATTCATTAAGGTGATGTTCTAAGGAGAAATCTTTTGAGGACGTTTTGCCTACATCAAGAGTTACTACCTGCGAATTACACTTTTCATGAGAAACAGTAAAAGCATATGCCGTCGCACATAAACCTGTAATAGAATATTTACCAGAAGCGTCTGTCACGATTGTACGATTATTAAATGTTATTGTAGCGCCTTCAAGGGGTGCTCCGTCATGAAAATCTATGACTCTGCCAGAAAGTGTTTTATCACATTCTTGTGCTGAAAGGAGATTAATCCCGAGAAGAAACACAAGTAACCAAGTGTGTCTTTTCATTTGTAAAATAAATAATAGATAAACTGATTGGTATGGATATACCACAGTTAAGTTTCAGTAATAAAGTTTAGGTAAAACTAAGCTACAGGGGGTGCTTTGTTTAGAAAATTGTATGCAGCAGATGAATCAAAATATCGATTCACATAAGTTGCTCGAACAATATCGGCAGGAATATGCACTGCTTCAGGAACAGTAACTGTGTCTACAGATATAAAATTATCATTATGATGATCAGAAGTAAATTTACAAAGAGTGCAATCTGTATCATTAGCATCATGACCTACAAGATGTAAATCTGCTAATTGAATGATACCAAAGAGTACCAAAAATACGGAAGCCAGTATTTGCCTATTAAACTTCATAACAGCAAATAAACGAAAAAAAATGATTGCTTATTACATTTTTTGGCTAAGAAAGTGTTAAAGACCTATAAAATCTATACTTTTTTGCACTATTTCCTCAAGGTGTTTTGATAAATTGTTGTTTTGCCAGGGATGTTTTACACCAAAGATATGATCTGCTCCTTCTACTATGAATAGTTGGCTATTGACGCTCCAGGCGTGTATATTTTTGCTTTCCTGCACATCAACTGTCGGATCACTTGTACCATGAACAATTAAATGTGGTATTTCAATTTTTTTGGCTGCATTAGCGATGGTTAATCTATCTTCATTCTCGATAAAAGATGTGTAAAACTGAAAATAATGTGGCATTTGCTGTTTGGTTCTTCCATTTTCGATATACATTACTCCTTTCTTCTGCCAATATGTAAAGGCTTCTCCTTTTGGAAATCGATTTTTATAATCAGAAACGCTTGCCCATGTTATTAATGTAGTGATTCTCTTATCTTCTGCGGCTTTAATAGTTACAATTCCACCACCACGAGAATGGCCTATCAAAGAAATGTTTGCAGTATTAATTTCATTTTTGAATTTAAAACCTGAAGAGGTTACCCAATTTATAATGGTTTCTAAATCATCCAATTCTTTGATATAATTATTATTACCAAAAGCTTCGAGGTCAGGAAAATCAATAGGTTGTTTTGTAGTGCCTCCGTTATGCGAGAAATTAAATTTTACAAAGAAAAATCCAGCATTGGCAAAAGTTTCTGCCACCAGATCCCAGGCTCCCCAATCTTTAAAACCTTTATACCCATGACAAAAAATAATAATAGGTTTTGGCAACTCATTATTAGTATAGAAAACATCTGTCAAAATTGGTTTTTGATGTTTTCCTGCTACTATTATATTTTTGTTTTTAATCATCATAATTCTAAGTATAGAGTTTAGTATCCAAGCTATTGCAGCTACACTTCTTTTTCAATAAATGGGATTTCAATATTAAAAATTTTCAGGATCAGTTTTTTTAACTGTAGTAGATAATCGTCAAACACTGCATTTGTAATTTCGTAATTTGCTTTCCCTCTTATGCTTTCTTTTGTCCCAAACTTAAGAAACCCTTCCTGAAGATTCTTAAATGAAATTATGCCTGCTTGAAAAGCTTCTGAAATTGGATTTTCATTATGTTGCATATATGCATACGCCAAAACCTGGATTACTTTGCTGTATTTATATTCATCGGTAATTATATCCCAATCCATAATAACAACATCATTTCGACCTACTCTTCCTGTCTTATAATCTATTATCCTTACTTGCCCATCCAGCTCATCAATACGATCTACTTTTCCTTTAATATAAATAGGAAAATCCAACTCAGGAATTTTTAATTTCGTTTTTAGATTACTTTCTATCGCCAGAATCTTTAATCGGGCACCACTCTTTATTAGTTTCTCCTCGGCTTTCAAGAAATTATACACATATTGCTTGGCTACTTCAAAAATCAAAAGATTTTTACCTTGCGTGATATTGAGTTTTGTATATTCTTGTTTAAACTGATCCCGAAGTTCGATATCGATTTGGCTTCTCATCTTATCGATATCTTCGATAGTTAGAAACTTATTTTCTAATGGTTTATAAAAAGTTTCGAGTGTATTATGGATAACTGTCCCCAAAGTATTTGCAGCGATAGTTTCTTCTACCTGTTCGGTTTCTGTAACACCCAAAACATATTTATAATAGAAGTCCATCGGGTTTCTTATATAAGCAGTTAATGCAGAAGGGGACAACCCGTATGCACATAGTTCTTTTAATTTTAGCAAAACCGCTTCATTTTTCTTTATCTGCAATGGTTGGTTAGTTAACATAGGGACTTCTGCCGACACTACATATTTTGTGAGTTTATGCTTGGGTCTTTTATCAATATCTAACTGAAGTAGAAATCTGCTCTTTTCTCCACCACCTACTCCTTCGTCTTCTGTATTATACAGCAGGTATACTTTTTTAGCTCTTTGGATCAATCTATAAAAGTGATATGTATATATAGCGTCTTTTTCTTTATATGTAGGAAGGCTGTATGCTCTTTTGAGATCATAAGGAATGAAAGAATTCATGCTTTTCCCGGCAGGTAAAACTCCTTCATTAACTGAAGTGATAATAACAGTTTCAAAATCAAGACATCGGGATTCTAACATTCCCATAAGCTGTAGTCCGCTAAATGGCTCACCAGAAAAATCTAATGTCTCAGACATCATAATATCTTTATACAATGTATATAAAGATCCAATCGTTTCTAAGTATTGATAGCTATCATGTAGTGTAAAAACTTTATTAAAAACTAAATGGAAATGATATACATATTCTAGTTCTAACTCATCGTTTTTCTTATCAAGATTATTCTTGAGTAATAGTATTATTTTTTTACAATTTTCTAAGGCTGTAGTAACATCTTTCCAAGGATCAAATAGTAATGCAAGAGTTTGTTTCTCCTCATCCGAAGCTTTTTCTTGTAGTTTATCTAATGTTATGTAAACGATATTTTCTTTAGAAATGGTATTGATTAATCGTGTTGCTTCAAATCCTAATATTCTATACGCGGGTAGGCTATTTAAAATCTCTAATACTAATTTATAATAGAATCCTTTGGAGCTAGAGTTTTTATGAAGGCTAAATAACAGCTCAAAAAATGCAGCTATTGGAACTTCTTTAAGAGGTAGTCCCATTGTAATATTTAGGGCTTCGATTGTATTAGGCAATGAATTAAGCAGGGGCTGCAATAGCGTCTCGTCTGCAAGTACCAAAGCTGTTTTTTCGATCTCGGACTTGGGTATCGAAGTAAGTATCTGACCAATAGATTTTGCTTGCCCTATATTTTTAGGTACTCCTACCAGAGTAATGTCTTTTTCTTCAGAAAAATTGTTTTGTACCCATTGAAATGGATTCTTTTTATAATATCCCCATTGATTTTTATATGTTCGTAAGAATAATGATGCTTCGTGGTAGGTATTCTCCATAAAAAATTGATCTGCGTCCCAATACACCCGAGCTATATTAGCTTCTAAAAGTGATTGAAAAATGATCTGCTCTGCATTATTAAGTGCATTAAACCCTACCAGGATATGTGTTTTACTTTCGGTATTAATATATGCCTGGATATCTTCTGATGCTTTTCTGTACAGCAACCCTTGATATCCTATTTTTTTGGAAAGCAGTTTATTTTTAAAATTGTCATAGTAATCCATCAGGTTTTCCCAAAACCTAATATAATTTTTAACTAATTCGGTCTTTTCTTTTTGTAAATACCAATGGTTTAAGTCTTGTATCCCTGATAAATAAGCAAAAAAGCTCTTATGATCTATACAGTATCTGTCGATTTCATTAAAATCATAGATTAGGGTCTGGGCCCAATTACTAAATGTTTCGAAATCTTCCTTTTCTAAGTGAGTATGAGTGTTTAAATAGGTTTCATAAAACTCAAATAATGTCTGAACATTATCAATTTGTTGCAATCCTGATAATCGAACAATAAATTCTTCAATACTAAGGATTATTGGCGCAAAAAGAGTTTGATCGGGATATGTCTCTAAAAGTTCTTTTTTAAGAAAAAGCCCTGCTCTTTTACTAGGCACCAGAAAAATTAGATCACTTATTTTTTCTGTAGTGCCTTGCACTTCTAGGATAACTTCTTTTAGGAAACTTTTCAAGTATTTATGATTTTATTGCAAGGTATTAAATCTGAAGGCAAACCTGAACCTCTTAAGAAGAATCGATCGTGTTAAGTCAAGATCTTTATTTAATTTTCTAAAAACAAAAAACGTCCCGAAAATTTCGGGACGTTTTTATTATTATGATTGAGAGATTTTATTCTTATTTTACTAAGTTAATCTCTACACGTCTGTTTTCTTTTCTACCTTTTCTAGTCTTATTAGAAGAGATAGGTCTGTCTTCACCATAACCAACAGCTGATAATCTGAACTGGTCGATACCATTTTCTGTCAAGTAGTTCTTAACAGAATTTGCTCTAGAATCAGATAATCTTTGATTAAGTTTAGCACTTCCTACACTATCAGTATGTCCTTCTACAGTAAATTTAGCATTAGGGTACTCTTTTAATATCGATATGATATCAGCAAGTGCTTGATTAGACTCTGATTTAATGGTAGATTTACCAGAATCGAACAAGATAGTTTTTGCATAGTTATTAAGAGTCTTCTGTACTTCTTCAGTTACTTCTGGACAACCATTGTTAGCAACAGTACCAGCAACGTCAGGACAGTTATCATCTTTATCTAATACACCATCACCGTCTTTATCTTGGTAAGGGCATCCATTATTAGCAGCTGGTCCAGCTTCATTAGGACAACCATCTTTACCGTCAGCGATACCATCACCGTCAGCATCAGGACATCCATTAAGAGCAGGTAATCCAGCTTCAGTAGGACACTCATCTTTAGGATCTGGAACTCCGTCACCGTCAGTATCAGGACATCCATTAAATTCAGCAGTACCTGCAGTATCAGGACATTCATCTTTAGCATCAGTGATTCCATCACCATCAGTATCAGGACATCCGTTGAATTCCTCTAAACCAGGAACATCTGGACACTCATCATCTTTGTCATATATTCCGTCACCGTCAGTATCTTTACCTCCAAATGCGAAAGTAAGTCCTGCAGAATGTTGGAAATGAGTTGGTGGGTAACTACCAGTCTCATAATCTTCAAATACATGCTTATAAGTTGTTTGAAGGTTAAATGCTAAGTTTTCAGTTAACCAAAAGTTGAATCCAAGAGAACCGTTTAATGTTCCAGCTCCTTTTTCATCAAGCCAAGTATAACCTCCACCTACACCTAAGTAAGGATCGATCCAACCTGAACCAAATGCTTTCCTAAAGCTGTAGCTAATTCTACCATCTATGGCATAATAAGATAGGTCATCAACTTTTAAATCTTCTCCTGTAACAGGATTTTCTCCCCAGTTTTCTATTTTGTTAACCGATCCTGCCGCTGTAAAACTAAAACCATCTCCTATATATCTACCAACAGATAATTTGGAAACAGATGGAAGGATGTTCCAGTGGTCACTAGCATTAAAATATTCATCGAAAATTTCTCCCTGACTAGTAAGGTCTCCCCCAGTAGGAAAGATGTCAACGGCATTAATACCTATAGAAACCGCCCAAGGATTGTTTTCATCTTGTGCATTCGCCGTACTAAATCCAAGTACAAGTAACGAAGCCACTAAAAATCTGCTAAGATGTTTCATATTCAATAATTTAATTTTTAAGTGTTAATTAGAGCAAATGTAATATGTTAAAAATAACTGTCAAAGATAAATCTAATAAATTTTTCTTAACAGGCCAGCATATATCGCAGCTTTGGAGAGTGTAGTAGTTTTTTCTTACAGTTTTCAAGCCCCAAAAAAAGCAATAATTTTAACCTTATTAGAGAAAAATTAAAGTATTTATCTCAGCAATTACGTTACAATTATAAGATAAAAATACCTTTTATCCTTAAATTTCTTTTAGTAATTATAAAAATGATAGTTTATTTATACGTGTTTTAAGGTGATATTATCATTAAAATAAATTAGAATTTTACCTTTTATAGTGTGTCCTATTTTTTCAAGAAGTGATGCATAGCCCTGTATTTGTATAGTGTGAGAAGTATTATGAACCCCCGTTTTATAATCTATTATGGTGGTTCGATTATTTTTGTCGACTACTACTCTATCTGGTCGAAATAATCTTCCATTAGAAATTATATCTCTTTCGTTATATACCACATTATCTAAAGAAAAATATTGAGAAAGCTCTGGATGGTCTACAATACCTTTTATTTCATCATAAAGTATTTCTTTTTCAGAAATAGTAATCTCTCCTGTTTTGTGGGCTTCTTCAACAACTCTTTTCACATCCTTATATGTATCTATAGAAGCCATAAGATCATGTATCAAATTTCCTTTTTCTATTGCATTCTGTTGAGATGTGTCCCATAGTTTACCAGAATTGGTTACAATATTTACCTTATATTTTCGTGAGGAGTCCTCGAATCGAGAAAGTTTAATCACCTTTGGCTTGTCTTCTATATCTGTATTTAAAACCTCTGTTTTTTCAGGATGGCCAAAAGTATACTCTGTTTTTTCAGGATTCCATTGATCCAAATGTTTTAGATATGCTATTAATTTCCCAGAAAAAGTATTTGGGTTACTTTCTCCTTTAGAATTTAATTTCAAATTAGAAACAATATACAGTTGTTCTTTTGCACGAGTAAGTACTACATATAATAGATTAAACGCATCTAACTCTAATTGAGCTTGCCTGTTTAATACAATTTCTTCTGCATCTTTACCATACTCAGATATCCCTTTATTATAGTTGATAAAAACTTCTTCAAAATTGTCATATTTTTTACTATCTACTGCCAGCCAGGTTTTGGGCTCTATTTCTTCATAGATATCAATATTAGCATATGGATAAATAACACAGGGAAACTCCAGTCCTTTTGCTTTATGTATTGTCATGATCTGAATTGCCTGCTCTGTTTCTGGGGCAACAATGCTTAATTTATCTTTTTTGACATGCCAATACGCTAAAAAACCTACAATACCCTCTGTATGTTTTTGAGTAAATGCAAACACAACATCCAGGAAAAACTGTATATACGCTGTAGTTTTATCGGCAAGAGAAAAACTGGCTATAATATATTCTACTGCATCATAAAGAGGTTTTATAGCTACTTTGGCAAGATCAAAATCAAGCCCTAGAGTTTTAAGTTCAGAAGAAAATGTATTCTTAGTACTGTTGATCATTTTTTCCAGAAACAAATGCTTTTCTTGTATTGAAAACTTCTCGGTTAAGAAATGTAATACGTTGATTTTTGACTGAAGATGATCAGGTTGTATGCACCAGGTAAGCAGGTCAACAATAAATACAACTTGAGGAGCATTATTAATTAATAATGTTTCTGAAGAAATTATAGACAGCCCTCTTTGGGTAAGAAGATCTGCTATAACAGCTCCTTCTTTTTGTTTTCTTACAATAACACATATTTCATTAAGAGGATATCCTTTTTTGTTTAGTTCGAGTACAGTTTCATACACTTTCTCGGGATATAAATCATTCTCCTGAGCTACATTTTTTGCTTCAACAAATGATAGATTAACGTATCCATTTTTTTTGGAATTAACTTCTTGTTTATTTCCCAATATATATAATTCTCGATGTTTTTCATTTTTAAAATCACCCGACAAAAAAGTAAATAGACTATTATTGAATTTAATAATTTCTTCGTGACTACGATAATTCCTAGGAAGATTAAGAACTTGTTTTTCCTGTATTGAAAAAGGGTTTTCATCAGACGATAAATTGATAAATTGTTCTGCTTTCCCTCCTCTCCATCGATAAATTGCTTGTTTTGCATCTCCGACTATAGTAACCTGTCCTCTTTTACCTGTTAATGTTTCTGTTGAAACTGCATTATCAATAAGAGGGATCAAATTATTCCACTGTAATTCTGAAGTATCCTGAAATTCATCAATAAAATAATCTCTATAACGTTCTCCTAAACGTTCATATATAAACGGAGCTGGCTGATCCTTAATCGCTTTACTTATAATCGTATTAAATTCTGATATTAATAGAATCTTTCTCTCTTTTTTGATCCCAATTAATTCTTTATTAATTGCATTTAATACCGAAAGAGGTGTAAGGTTTTTGATAATATTTTGAAAAAAACCAATTCGTATTAATAATTGCTTTGTTATTAGAAAAGCATCTTCTACAGAAGATCTAATACTATCGATTAGTTCTTTTTTATGAGGGTCTAACTTCGCATTATAGAAAGAGGCTTCTTGTATATTCTGTTTCCAGGCTGCTTTAAAATCTGCTTTCACCTCACCTTCTGCAAGTTTTAAAAAATGGTTAGGAATCGAGCTTCGAGTAAAATCTGCATATTCTAATCCTTGGGTTTTAATGAATTGTAAAACTGTATTCGACTTAGAAATAATATCTTTCTTGCATTCGGCAACCTTTTTATTCAGCTGTTTTTTTAGAACCTCAAAATCGGTAATTGTTTTATGAGAAAGTTTATTAAGGTGTTCTCTGTCATTTTCACTAAATAACAATCTGGCTATCTTATTCAATTCTATAGTGATATCCCAACTTTTATCATCCTCTAGCTTGCTAATTGCAAAATCAACGATTAATCTGGTCAGTTCTTCGTTTAGTCCTATCTTGGCAACTACAGCATCTACGGCTTCTTCAATTAAAGCATCTGTATCCATTTCGATCTCAAAATTCATAGGAATCTCTAAATCATGTGCAAATGTCCTGATTACTCTATGTGTAAATGTATCAATAGTAACAACATCGAATGCCGCATAATTATGAAGGATACTTCTAAGAATTCGTTTTGCTTTTTGTTTAAGTTCGAGCTCAGGAATTTTGGTCTCTGTACTTAATTCACTTAACAAACCTTGATATTTTGATCGAGTATCAAGAGCACTAATAGCAACTAAGTTCTCTAATATTCTGGATTTCATCTCAGCTACAGCTTTATTTGTAAAAGTAATTGCCAGGATATTTTTGTAACTATCTCTATACTCTCCTTTTAAAAGAGCAATCAAGTATGCTTTTACCAAAGTATAGGTTTTACCAGCACCAGCAGCAGCATTGTAAACAACAAAAGCAGTAGTAGAATTCAATTCTTTTTTTTACTAAAATACTAAAACCCGAAATTCTTATACCCATCAATTTCTATAAAATTATAACAACAAAAAAGGTTGTTTTTATTATCCTATGGGTTTTAATCAATTTATAACAATTATAAATTTTTATTCATCATTCTAATTGTTAAATTTGATGTCGCTTTTATTTTTTATTAATTAAAATAATAACATATGTCATTCGAATTACCAAAATTAAACTACGCTTTTGATGCGTTAGAACCCCATATAGATGCTCGTACCATGGAAATTCATCATGATAAACATCATGCTGGATATACTAGCAAATTAAATGCTGCAATTGAAGGGACTGATCTTGAGGGTAAAACCATTGAAAATATTCTTATTAATCTAGATATGTCTAATGGAGCTGTTAGAAATAACGGTGGTGGATATTATAATCATAATTTATTTTGGGAGATAATGTCGCCTAATGGAGGAGATAAGCCTTCTGGTGAGATTGCAGATGCAATTAATGCAGCGTATGGATCTTTTGATGCTTTTAAAGAAGCATTCTCAAAAGCAGCTGGTACAAGATTTGGATCTGGATGGGCTTGGTTATGTGTACATCAGGGAGGGAAAGTAGAAATTTGCTCTACTCCTAATCAAGATAATCCTTTAATGCCTGGTATTGGATGCGGAGGAACCCCTATCCTTGCATTAGATGTTTGGGAACATGCATATTATTTAAACTACCAAAATCGTCGTCCGGATTATGTCGCAGCATTTTTTAATGTAATTGACTGGAACGAAGTAGCAAGCCGATATGCTCAAGGAAAATAAGTACTAATATATTTTTTAAAAAAGAGTTACAGTATTGTGACTCTTTTTTTATGTGAAAGTATTACGAAATGTCAGAAAATAAAAAAAGGTGGAAGAACCACCTTTTTTTGCCCCAAATCTACCATGAACTTAACCTACTTATGCTATGGCTTTGCTAATATAGAACGTTATTTCATAGTGAAAAAATGTTTTAGACGAAAGGTCAAAATACTTGTTGAAATACACAAATTAACCCTTTTTAACAACAAACATTTTTGTTTTTTTAATAAGCTCTTTCATTTTTTCCTTCAAAGAAGTTTATAAAAGCCTTATTCACAACTCTATTTCCTCCTATTGTTGGATAATCTCCTGTAAAATACCAATCTCCAAGATTCTTAGGGCAGGCTTTATGAAGGTTATCGACAGTTTGATAAATAATCTTTACATCGGCTTTTACCGATTTATCACTTAATAATTCTGATATTTTATCACTTACTTCCTGATCAGAAAATCCACTATAGATTTCTTTTACAAAATTTTGCACTTCAGAGTCTACTAAATTTTCCTGGGCTTTACATTTTTCATAAACCTGCTCTACCAAATCATAATTTCCATTTTCTTTTAACAGCTCTAATGCTGCCTGAAATGCAATTAACCCCTCTAATCTTGCCATATCAATTCCGTAACAATCTGGATAACGAATTTGTGGTGCCGAAGAAACAATAACGATTTTCTTTGGCTTCAATCTATCCATCATCTTGATAATACTCTTTTTAAGTGTCGTTCCTCTAACGATACTATCATCAATTATGACTAAATTATCTTCTTGTTTTACTACACCATAAGTCACATCATAGACATGAGCTACCAAATCATCTCTACTACTATCTTCTGTAATAAAAGTACGAAGCTTAGCATCTTTGATTGCAATTTTCTCTGTTCTTAATCTGTACGAGAGAATTTCTGATAGACGTTCATCTGTTAATGTCTCTTTTTCTGAAAGAATAGTTTCGTTCTTCTGCTTATTTAATTCATCCTGGGCTGCTTCAACCATACCGTAAAAAGAGGTTTCGGCTGTATTCGGAATAAAAGAAAAAACGGTATTTACTGTATCATGATCAATTTCTTCTAAAACCTGAGGCATAAGCAATCTTCCTAAACTCTTTCTTTCTTCGTAAATTTCGGCATCACTTCCTCGTGAAAAATAAATACGCTCAAAAGAACATGCTTTTCTCTCTAATGGATCAATAATTCTATTTATCGATGTATCCCCATTCTTTTTGACGATAATTGCTTTTCCCGGATCAAGTTCTAATACATCATCAAAAGCAACATTAAATACAGTTTGAATAACAGGTCTTTCTGAAGCAACCACCACTACTTCATCATCTTTATAATAGTATGCTGGTCTAATTCCTGCCGGATCTCTTAAAACAAAAGCATCACCATGCCCAAGCATTCCTGCCATGGCATAACCTCCATCCCAATCTCTTGATGATTTTTTAAGGATTTTAGCAACATTTAATCGTTCTGCAATTTGAGGAGAGGCTTCATTTTTATTAAACCCTTCTTTCTTTAATTTCTTATATAACTTGGCTACTTCAGAATCCAAAAAGTGGCCTATTTTTTCCATTACAGTAACGGTATCTACCTTATCTTTTGGATGCTGTCCTAATCTTACAAGGTTATTAAACAACACATCATTGTTAGTCATATTAAAGTTACCTGCTACAATAAGGTTACGGTGCATCCAATTGTTCTGTCTTAAAAAAGGATGAACACTCTCTACACTATTTTTACCAAATGTCCCATAGCGTACATGTCCCAGAAGTACTTCTCCTATATAGGGAATATTTTTTTTCTGTAGTTCGACATCGTCAGCATATTCTGGATGCTCCACCAATTCTTTATTAATCCTATCATTAATCTGAGAAAAAATATCTTGTATTGGCTGCGATTCACTAGATCGAACTCTACTTATATATCGTTCGCCAGGAGTTGTATCTAATTTAATACTTGCAAATCCAGCACCATCCTGACCTCGATTATGTTGTTTTTCCATCATTAGATACATTTTATTTACTCCATAAAATGCACTACCGTATTTCTCCTTATAATACTCTAATGGTTTTAATAATCTAATAAATGCTATACCGCATTCGTGTTTTAACGCATCACTCATTGTATTCCAATTCTAAATGTTGTTGTGTTAATCATAATCAAAAAAGCCCTAAACAATTACTTTAGGGCTATACTTTATATCAAGACAATTCTATCTCGAATTGTGTTAACTCTCTAAATTGCTGAAGTCGCCTCTGGACCTCATCTCGATTCAAATTCTCCATTCGCTCTGTACCAAATTTCTCTACACAAAAAGACGCGAGGTTTGAAGCATGAATAATTGCTTTTTTCATATTCTCGAATGAAATATCATCTGTCTTGGTTAGATATCCCGAAAAACCTCCTGCAAATGTATCTCCTGCTCCGGTAGGATCAAAAACTTCTTCTAATGGTAGTGCAGGAGCAAAGAAGATCTGTTCTTCATGAAATAACAAAGCTCCGTGTTCTCCTTTTTTAATCACAACATATTTTGGCCCCATCTTTTCGATTGCTCTGGCTGCTTTTACCAAAGAATATTCTCCACTTAATTGTCTGGCCTCTTCATCATTAATAGTAATTACATCTACTTTTGAAATTACTTTTAGAAGATCTCCCAAAAAAGCATCTTCCATCCAAAAATTCATAGTATCTAATATCGTAAGTTTTGGGGTAGTAGTAAGTTGTTCTATTACACCTAGCTGTACTAGCGGATTTAGATTTCCCAGCATCACAATATCTGCATCTTTATAATTATCAGGAACCACAGGGTTAAAATCTGCAAGTACATTAAGTTGTGTATCTAATGTATCTCTAGAATTTAAATCATTATGATATCGACCACTCCAGAAAAAAGTCTTTCCTCCTTTTACGATCTCAACAGCAGAAGTGTCAATATTTTTTTCCTGAAGCATAGAAAGATAATCCAAGGGAAAATCTTCTCCAACCACAGAAACAATTGATGAAGAAATGTTGAAATTCGAGGCAGAAAGCGCAATATAAGGGGCTGCTCCTCCTAATATTTTATCAGTTTTACCAAAAGGTGTCTCAATAGCATCAAAGGCAATAGAACCTACAATAAGTAATTTACTCATACAACTAGCGTAATAATTTTTTGCAAATATACGTTTTACTTTTAAGTAGTAAGAAGATTAATACAAAGGTTATTTTCTGTTAGAATGTACAAGTATTTTTCTTGTGATGTTGTTCACTATTTGATAAATCTAAGTTAAAACACCTAAAATTTTATTACTTATTTAGAAATAATAAACAAACAATACTCTTTTTACAGATTGGTATATGATTTTAGATTTGGCCACCTTAACAATAACACACTCTAAATCAAAATTTTAACTCTTTATTTTGTGCATTGAAAATAATGTTGAATTATGCCTGATAATTTACGAAAATGGCAATTTTTTGGTGTAAAAATTCCCAAAAAACTATAATTTCTGAAAAAAAAAATTAAAAAATGCCAAAATAATCTTAAAAAATTACCGTTATTTACACCAATACAAACTCAAACTTTCAATTAATTATGAAAAAATTAAATTTAGCTAAACTCGTTTTAGCTACATCGCTGTCGGTTTTATTCTTCAATTGCGAAAAAGATTCTGAAGACATTATCGAAACTAATCAACATACAGATGCAAAAACTGCTCATGTATGTATCGAAAAATGGAACACTAACGAGAATGATTCAAAAGCTGCCAGTGTTAAAGCAAAAGAATGGCAAGCTGGTCAAACTATCCGTGTAAAATTCTTAAATGGAAATAATTTTGTACAGTCTAAAGTAAGACAATATGCTGTAGCATGGGAAAGTTATGCAAACATTAAATTTGAATGGGTATCTTCAAACAGCAGTGCAAACATCAAAATTGGTTTTAAAGAAGGTCAATTTGCAAACGATGGTGGATCTTGGTCTTATTTAGGAACCGATTCTAATGATCATGCACATAGTATGCATTTTGGATGGTTTAACAACAGTACTTCTGATACAGAGTTTAGAAGAACTACCATTCACGAATTTGGACATGCTCTTGGTTTAATTCATGAACATCAAAATCCTGTAGCAGGAATTAACTGGGATAAAGAGGCAGTTTATGCTTACTATGCTGGACCACCAAACAACTGGAGTAGAGCACAGGTAGACAACAACCTTTTTAGACGTTATGAAGCAAGTACTTCTAACTATAGTACATACGATCCGTTATCAATAATGCATTACCCTATTCCTGCAGCACATACTACAGATGGTGTTGCCGTAGGAAGTAATAGTCAATTATCTGCAACAGATAAATCTTTTATTGCAAGAATATACCCTGGTTCTAGTACTGGTGGTGGTAACTGTGATGGTGTAGCAGAATTTAATGGTAATCCTTCTTCTTATTCTGTGGGAGATAAAGTAACATACCAAGGAACTTTATACCAATTAACAGCTAGTGGTTCATGGAATAACCTTGGTGCGTGTGATAGCACTCCTCCTACTGATATTTGTGCTGGTGTAGCAGAATTTAATGGTAATCCTTCTTCTTATTCTGTGGGAGATAAAGTAACGTATAGAGGAACTTTATACCAATTAACAGCTAGTGGTTCATGGAATAACCTTGGTGCATGTGGTAACTAAGAAAAAAATAATCACATAATCTAATTTGTTTGCTACATTAGATTAAAGTCTTATTATATAAAAATGCTCCGGAAAAACACCGGAGCATTTTGTATTTATAGTATTTATACATTATTGTTGTATACCATTAATAATGTATAATTTGAAAATAGATTTCACTTCTCAAATATTAATCAAAGAAATATCCACATGGATGGACGGAGGTTCGATTACTTTAAATTGTGAAAATAAAAAAGGGAAAAAATTTATTGTGAAATTTGTCCAAAACGTGAGATGGGACATTCTTGAATTTGAAAAGCTTCCAGGAAGAATTTATATCGACGAGAATCTGGTTTCGCAAAGGTCTGAATTGGAAAAAAAACTTCTTAAAAGTATAGAAAAGGCTACACTTATTAATCCTTCTGATCTAGACAATAATATTCTAAAAGAGCAAATTGACTATATAAAATCCAAACAATATATTCTGGACTCTGAAAAAATACAAATACGGAAAAGGTAAAAAAAGTATACAACATTATATATGTGATGGTAGCTGCTAAGCGATAAATCGAATGGTTGTTTGTATTTTTATGAAGGCGCAATGCTTGCTGTGAAGAGAAGTTAACAACCAATGCGCAGAAAAGCGAAAAGCAAGGTAACATTTTGTCCCGTTACGACACTTATATTAAACGTTATCTAGAATACGTCTTAAAACTACTTTCTACCAAAATCTGCAGGTATTTCTCCCCACGCTTTGGTTTCCCACTTTACAATTGTAGTTGTATATGTGTTTTCTTTAAGCCACTGCGTAGCTCGATCTACCAAATCAAAGACTTCCTTATTTTTAGCAGTTCGTTGCAGTTTTGTTTTGCATGTCTTTTGTTTTACCCATCCTATCGCTATTTTAGAATCAGAATAAATAATACGGTCACTATTTTTCTTTTTAAGGTACGCAAGACCATGTACAAGTGCCAAAAATTCTCCTATATTATTTGTACCTTGTCGAAAAGGCCCCTGGTGAAAAAGTTGTTTCTCGGTTTGAGTGTCTACTCCTCGGTATTCCATTTTACCAGGATTACCACTAGAAGCAGCATCTACTGCTATTGAATACAAATTAGGTTCTCCAATTTTTGATAACTGTGCAGCAGTAAGTGTTTTTTTGGGTTTACTTTTTCCTTTATAATCCTCATAATCTCCATTATATGCTTTTTTTGCAACATCAAAAGAATCAAACGATTTATACTTTGCATTAGGATACCCCTTAACCGCCGCTTTACAATCATCCCACTTGGTATAAATCCCTGGCCTGTGTCCTTCCCAAACCACATAAAATTTTTCTTTCTTAGCCATTCTTATTCGTTGATTGTTTCTCGTTATTTATTATTAAGTCTGTTTGGTATCATTAATGACATTTCGGAAGTCACATTAAGCTTGTTGAAGTGCTTTTGTCCTACAAATTTGCTTCGACAGGCCCAGCATGACAATTACTTTTCTTACTAAACAACTTTAGTCTTACTATTATCAAACTACTTTTTTCCTGCAAACAGAAGTTCTTCTATAACGATCGGAAAATGTTTATATTCTAATCGATGGATGGCCTGCGCTACATCTTCGGCAGAATCTTCTGTAGAAATTGATGTTTTAGCCTGAAAAATAATCGCTCCTTCGTCATAATGCTCGTTTACATAATGGATCGTAATCCCGCTTTCTTTTTCTTTATTTCTAACCACAGCCTCATGTACATGATGGCCATACATTCCTTTTCCACCATATTTTGGTAATAATGCAGGATGAACATTTATCACTTTATCAGGAAAAGTTTCAATGATTTTTTTAGGAAAAATCCATAAGAATCCAGCTAGTACAATGATGTCAGGTTTGGCATCTTTTAAGATATTAAGTACCTCGTTTGTGTCATAAAATGACTCTTTGTCAAAGTGTAACGCCTTTACTTTCAAGGCATGAGCTCTTTTTAATACTTTGGCACGCAGGTTGTTAGAGAACACATGTGTAACCTCGGCAATTTTTCGCTCGTGGAAGTACTTAATTATATTTTCGGCATTGGTACCTGAGCCGGAAGCAAAAATTATAATACGCTTCATAGTATAGTAAAGTTGTTAATTAGAGAGCACAAAAAAAATAATTATTATTCAATTTTAGGTAGCAAAAAGGCAATACTTCGCTATATTTGATAAAATACAAATACATTTTTATGGGATTGTGGGGTTTTAAAATAAAGTTTTTTATTTTTGCCACCTAATTAAAAAATTAAAATTAAACATTATGTCAGACATTGCATCAAGAGTAAAAGCGATAATCGTTGACAAATTAGGAGTAGACGAAAACGAAGTTGTAAATGAAGCTAGTTTCACAAACGATTTAGGCGCTGATTCATTAGACACTGTAGAATTGATTATGGAATTCGAAAAAGAATTCGATATTCAGATTCCAGACGATCAAGCTGAAAACATTGCAACAGTAGGTCAAGCAATATCTTATATTGAAGACGCAAAGTAATAACCTCACAACAAAATATGAATCTTAAGCGAGTTGTAGTCACAGGACTAGGTGCATTAACACCTATAGGTAACAATATTGATGAATATTGGGATGGATTAGTAAATGGAAAAAGCGGTTGCGCTCCCATTACCTATTTCGATACCGAAAATTTCAAGACTAAATTTGCTTGCGAAGTCAAAAATTATTCTCCCACAGACTATTTTGATAGAAAAGAAGCACGAAAACTTGATAAATTCGCCCAGTATGCTATTGTATCTTCTGAAGAAGCTATAAAAGATGCTGCTATTGACCTGGAAAAAGTTGATAAATTTAGAGTTGGTGTGATCTGGGGTGCAGGAATTGGCGGAATAGAGACTTTTCAGGAAGAAGTAATTGGCTATGCCAACGGAAATGGAACACCTCGTTTTAATCCTTTCTTTATCCCGAAAATGATTGCCGATATTGCTCCTGGTCATATTTCTATACGAAATGGCTTTATGGGACCTAACTATACCACAGTTTCTGCTTGTGCTTCTTCTGCAAATGCAATGATCGATGCGTTCAACTATATTCGTTTGGGCCAATGTGATATTATCATTACAGGAGGAAGTGAAGCTGCAGTTACTATAGCTGGTATGGGAGGATTTAATGCGATGCACGCTTTGTCTACAAGAAATGAAAGCCCAGAGACGGCCTCTAGACCATTTGACGTAACCAGAGATGGTTTCGTTTTGGGAGAAGGTAGTGGAGCTCTTATTCTTGAAGAATATGAACACGCAAAAGCACGAGGTGCTAAAATCTATGCCGAAGTAGTTGGTGGTGGAATGTCTAGTGATGCATATCACATGACAGCTCCGCATCCCGATGGAATAGGTGTAGAACGCGTGATGCTTAATTGTTTAAAAGATGCAGGTGTAACACCAGAACAAGTAGATGCTATAAACACTCATGGAACATCCACTCCATTAGGAGATGTTGCAGAATTGAAAGCTATTACTAAGGTTTTTGGAGATCATGCACCTAACATCAATATCAATTCAACAAAATCTATGACAGGACACTTACTTGGTGCAGCCGGAGCTATAGAAGCTATTTCTTCTATTTTGGCTATGCAAAAAGGTATAGTACCTCCTACTATCAATCACACTACAGTGGATGAGAACATAGATTCTTCATTGAATTTGACATTAAACAAAGCTCAAAAACGTGAAATCACATATGCAATGAGTAATACTTTTGGTTTCGGAGGTCATAATGCTTGTGTGTTATTTAAAAAACTGAACGAATAAATGAATGTTATTCGAAACATACTAAATTCCCGCTCTGAAAAGAACGGGAATTTTTTTTCTAAAATTCAGAAAATAGTAAATTTTAAGCCCAAAAACATTAAACCTTATGAAAAAGCATTTACGCATAGGTCATTAAATTTAAAAGACAAAAAAGGAAATGCTGTTAATTTTGAAAGGTTAGAATTTCTTGGTGATGCCATGTTAAGTAGTGTTATCGCTGCTCACTTATTTAAAGAAGTACCCGAAGGTAATGAAGGGTATTTAACCAAAATGAGAGCCAAAGTAGTAAGTAGAAAACATCTTAATGAATTGGGTAAAGATCTTAAACTAATTGAACTGGTGCGGACCAATATTCCTAAATCTCAATTTGGAATAAATATACATGGAAATCTTTTTGAAGCACTAATAGGTGCTATTTATCTGGATCGTGGTTTTGTGTATTGCGAACGATTTATTAAAGAAGCAGTAATCGATCCATATGTTGATATCGAAAGTCTAGAGGGACAAATCATTAGTTATAAAAGTTTATTGATAGAATGGTGTCAAAAAGAGAAAAAAGTATTTAGTTACGAAGTATATGAAGATACAGGTAAAGATGAAATGAAGCATTTTGCCGTAAAACTTTGGATAGATGATAAAGTAGTTGCAAAAGCAAGAGCTACTTCAAAAAAGAAAGCAGAAGAAAAAGCTTCAAAAAGAGCTTATTTTGCATTTCAATCTAAAATAAATATCTAAATATCATTAGATTTTTTCTTATTAAATTAATCAAAATATATACATACTAGAAAAACTATATTTTTTTATAGTTAAAAGATACTAACTCAATCGTTTTCGTAAAATAACTTTATCTTTAATTAAACTTGTTAGGTGAATTTATTTGTATATTTCGCGTTAAATCGGAAACAAAAAAAATCAAAGTGGCTGTTCAGCGGTTAGTATTAGATGCCTTTGCCGATGATGATTATGAACTTATTGCCATTCATTGTTCATTAGCTTCATATCGGTTGGCTTTTTTATTGAATAAAAACCTGAATTTAAAGCTCTATAGAAAAAAAGAAGATATCAATTTTGAGTATAATGATCTCACTGCAAATTTTCCATTATATCAGTATGATGATCATTTTCAATATAGTACATATAGTCTTATCGGAAATAAATTTCAATCCAAAATAACATCAGAAAATCAGATTTCTGAAGGCCTATTTACTACTATAGAGAATACATATACTACAAAATACTTAATTCCTGAATTAAAAAATGTAGATTTTTTTCTAAAAATTGAGACCGAAGCATCAAATTTTTCAAGTAAGTCTTTACTTATAGACATACTTACCATTTCACAAATTATAACAGCATATCCTTTGGAATATGCTACACTTAAATCAAAGAACAACTTAATATTCGAATAATGCCAAAACGTAAAAGAACTAAAATAGTCGCTACTCTTGGACCCGCAACAAGTAGTGAAGAGATATTAAAAAAAATGTTGGAAGCAGGAGTAAATGTTTTCAGAATAAATTTCTCTCATGCTGATTATGATGATGTCAAAGAGCGCATAAAAATTATACGAAAACTAAGCAAAGAACATGGTTATAATGCATCTATACTTGGAGATTTACAGGGTCCTAAACTACGTGTAGGTGTTATGAAAAGAGATATCATCGTTAATGATGGTGATATAATCAATTTTGTAACTGGTAAACCTTTTGAGGGCACCTCTAAAGAGGTCTATATGAATTATGAAAGTTTCCCAAAAGATGTAAAAGCAGGAGAAAGAATATTATTAGACGATGGTAAGTTAATTTTTGAAGTTATCTCTTCTAACAAAAAAGATACCGTTAAGACCAAAGTAATACAAGGAGGCCCTCTAAAATCTAAAAAAGGAGTGAACCTTCCTAATACTAGTATTTCTTTACCGGCACTGACGGAAAAAGATATAAAAGATGCAATTTTTGCATGCGAACAAGGAGTTGATTGGATGGCATTATCTTTTGTGCGTCATGCCCAGGATTTAATAGAATTACAAGACCTCATAAAAGAACATAGTGAACATAAGATTCCAATTATTGCCAAAATAGAGAAGCCCGAAGGAGTAGAGAATATTGATAAGATTGTAGCTTATTGCGATGGATTGATGGTGGCAAGAGGAGATCTTGGAGTAGAAATTCCTGCCCAGGAAGTACCTCTGATTCAGAAAAACTTGGTGCTCAAAGCTAAAACTGCCAGAATACCTGTGATTATTGCCACACAAATGATGGAAACAATGATCGATAGTCTTACACCAACACGTGCCGAGGTAAATGATGTCGCTAATTCTGTAATGGATGGCGCCGATGCCGTTATGCTATCTGGCGAGACTTCTGTAGGAAAATATCCTGTACAGGTGATCGAAACTATGTCTAAAATTATTAAAAGTGTAGAAAATTCTGATTTAATAACGGTTCCTCAAAATCCTCCTCATATCAGAACCAATAGATTTATTACAAAATCTATTTGTTATCATGCTGCGCACATGGCAAATGATATTGATGCCAAAGCAATCTGTACTCTTACCAATAGTGGTTATACAGCATTTCAAATTTCTGCATGGAGGCCTGATGCTCATATTCTGGTCTTTACCAGTAATCATAGAATCTTATCTCAGCTTAGCCTCTTATGGGGAGTAAAAGCTTTTTATTATGATAAGTTCGTAAGTACTGATGAAACTGTCGAAGATATTAATAAAATTGCATTAGAACGTAAATTTGTAGAACAAGGAGATATGTTGATCAATTTAGCTGCAATGCCAATTACTGCAAAAGGAATGGTAAACACACTTAGGGTTTCGCAAATCTAAGAAATTTCTGCAATAGAATATTGTAGTAAAAAGCTTCTCTATATGGGAAGCTTTTTTTCTATAAAGTTTGCTTTAAAAAGATTGCCTCTAAGTCCTCTATGGTAACTGGTTTTACAAGATAATCCTTTACCGTATTAATACTTTTTGCCCTTTCTATATCTACCGGATTAATTGAAGAACTTACAATGTATAGTGTGATTGTTTTTCCGAGTTTATTTTTGATTTTAGTGAAGTTGTCCAAAAATTCCCATCCATCCATTACTGGCATGTTTAAATCAAGAAATATGATTTCGGGAATTGTCTTTTTATTTAAATTAGTCAAAATAGCTTCAAAATAATTAAGAGCATCCTTACCATTTTGAAATACCATTAAGTTACTACAAAGGTTTTTTGCTTCTACAATCCTTTTTACAAGATTTACATACATATTGTCGTCGTCAATAATACAAGCTAATCCTATTTTATGACTCATGATTTAAAGGGGTTATTTGTTATTAAAATTCAATTATAAAAGTTGTTCCTTTATCTACTTCACTCTCTACAGTAATTTTTCCATCAAGTGATTCTACCTGGTTTTTTGTTAAAAACAGTCCGATTCCTACTGCATCCTTATTGTAATGAAATGTTTTATACATGCCAAATATTTTATCTTTGAACAGTTTCATATCAATTCCCCTACCATTATCTGTGACCTTTAAATACTCTTTATTACCTCTAGAATAGCTTTTGATTTTTATTACCGGATCTCTATCCTGATGTTTATATTTTATAGCATTCGTTATTAAATTTAACAGGATACTTTCTAAATATGCAGGAATATAATTAATTGTATTTAATTCACTAAAATCTGTCTTGATTTTGGTCTTGCTCATAGAAATCATTTGCCCGATGCCACTTGCAACCAAATTAAAAGCATCTTTGAATTTAACTGGTTTTTTTTCCTGGTCCTTATTTGTATGTATTGCTACAATCTCATTAAGGTGTTCGATGGTTGTATTTAAACTATACGATATTTGTTTAATTTCTTTGACTAATCCAATCTTTTCCTTAGGGTCATCTATATCTTCAATCAACTGTACTAATAAAGATAGATTACTGGTATGAGATCTAAGGTTGTGAGATACGATATGAGCAAAATTGAATAATCTAGAGTTCTGAGACGCTATAATATCAATTGATTTTTGCAGACTTAATTCCTTTTTTTTGATTTCATCTATATCCTGAAAAACACCTCTAATCCCAATTATTTCTTTATTTTCATTATATACAGGCTTTCCTATCGCTCGTACCCAAAATTCTCTTTTGTTGGCCGTTACCATTTTAATTTCGGTATTAAAAGGCGTACCTACCATAGCGCAATTAAAAAATAAATCTGCCGCCTGTTGCCTTGAATCTTCTGCATAGTAGTTGGCAGAATCTTTAAGAGAAGGAATATAGTCGTCGGCATATTCTAAAATTCTTCTGGTCTCAAAATCCCAGAAACTTTTCCTTTCCTGAAAATCTACATACCAACTCCCCGTAGCTGTCATTTGAGCAGTTTCTTTATAGTAGAAATTATCTTTTGTAATATCCTGCTCTGGCTCTAGTTTGATTTCAATAAAAAAGACAAGACTAATCTTAGATTTTATATTTACTGGTAATTCATCATTAGTTGCACATCTATATAGTTTATAATTTCCTTTTTTATCGATAATTTTTATATGCTGTTTAAAACTTACAGCATTACGTCGATAGCTAAAAAAATTATCTCTGAATAACTCAACATCTTCTTGATGTATCAGGTGTTCTAAAAAATAGTCTATTTTTGACTCTAGTTCATTTTTTGTATATCCTAAACTATCATAAAACTTTTCTGACCAAATCTCTCTTTCTGGATCATCATACAACTCCCAATATCCAGCATTGAAATCTTGAATTACATTATTAAAAAGTTCATTTTGAAGCATTCAGTAGCATTTATCATAACAAGATAAGGATTTCTTACGTATCCTCTTCGATTCTATTAAGCCTAATAGCTAGTGCTTTGGTAGAAATCTGAACTTCTATAAATGATAAAAAAAGTGAAATCATAAGTAAAAAAAGACTAATACCAAATACTATATTAGCCCAGGATATCTTTTCTACATACAATAAAAACATAGTAATTACACTGGTGAGAAAACTAGCGATAGCAATGGCTTGCATATTTCTAATCAACCATAATCGTTTTCTTAAATTTTTGATCTGTAATACGGTGTTTTTTGATCGTGAAGTCAAATATTCCTTATGTAATTGTCGTATCAATGCTGCAATAGCTAAATACCTTGCATTATAAGCCAGCATAGTTAATGATATTGCAGGAAATAACAAAGCTGGAATACTCATAGTAAGCGTCATAAAAAAGAATTTAGAACTACTAATTTAGAGTAAAAAAACAGGACAGCAAATTATAGATGATCTCATCCTTATGACACATCATTTAACGTTTTGGATGTATATACCGAACAAAAAATAATGAGCAATATAAAAATATTGCTCATTATACGTAATCTAAACTAATGATTGGTTATAAAGATTATTCTGGGATATTAAATAAAGTTTTAATTTCTTGATACGACATCTTGGTATAATCTCTTGCAGATTTAGATCCAGATTCAAGCCCACCTGAAGCAGTACTACTAGAAGCCGAAATCCCACCAGGTATAATCACATATCTGAAATCATCAAAAAATGTAAATAAGTTAGTTCCTCCATCCAACGTAGTTACTTCAATTCGTAACGAACTGCCACCACTAAAACTTGAAACCTCAAAACCGTAGTATTCATTTTGTGAAGCAAGTATATAAGGAAGTTGTTTGATTTCAGAAACTAGTATGTTTACTTCATGTCGTCCGTAGACCAAAATTACATCTTCATTCAGATTGAATTCGCCAAAATTAAAAGAGGTGAGAAGTTGTTCATTAGTTTCAGCCGGTACATTAGTTTCAAAATCCGTTGCAATCCAATCCGAATAAATTACATTGGCTGTTCCTGGAGGGCCACCTTCACCATCGACACCATCGGCACCATTACTACCGTCTGTTCCATTAGTACCATCAACTCCGTTAACTCCGTCTTGGCCTGCAGGCCCAATTGCTCCATCTTCCCCATCAGAACACGAAAATATCAATAGTGATACCATCACTATCATCATCCCCTTTACTAAATTTGTTATTGCTTTCATTTTTATAATTTTTAAAAGTTAATGGCACAAACCTAGTATGGGTAAGAATATGTACTATCCGAAAAGTTTGAATTTCAAAGAATTCGGACACTTTTTAAGGGGTTTGACTGTGTTTTTGGAGTGAAAATACCTGAGTACTTTAAATATGATCCTTTTTTAGGTAATTTAAATATTTATGTTGAAGTATACTGTTATGATAATTGATGTAGTAAAAACTCTTAGGTTCTTCAATCTTTACTTCTCATTTCTCTACATTCAATAACTTGTTTTATCTCTGCCTCTAAACCATAGTTTTTCCATAAAGTCACATCCTTTTTTAGCTCTAATGCGTTTTGACCAGACTGAATATATTTTTTAATGGATAGTAAAATAGGATCATTATCTCCTTTTATTTTTAACATCGACTTTCCTCCCGGAATACTATAATTATCTTCGTATTCATAGCAAAAAACCAGTACCCGATCTCCTTGTTTTACATCTTGCTCATAGAAGTAATCTGAAACAAAGAATTTTTGTTTATCATACCTATTCTTCTTAAGCACTCTCGAAGTTAACACCTTATCAATCTTAATACTGCCTTTTTGAGGCGTATAGAGCAGATCATCATTCTGAACCGGGTCATCAATATGCTGAATAGTGCCTAAAAAAACTAATGCATATTTATCACCACAATTACCAATAAAAGGCCCTGATTGTGGCCACCAATATGTGTATCCAACCCTAAGAGTATCAGCCACTGTAGATATTGGTTGATTCATTTTTGTATCTGTTCCTTTTTTTTGTGTATAACCTGTACTACAAAAAAGAAAACCAAAAATTACTATCGCTTTTGTCAATATATGATACATTTCTATTTCTAAATTTAATTCGTATTTATTTTTCTATTTATACGTTTAGATAGCATCTTTCTTTTTGATATACTATCGATATTGGTTACTCATTGTATTTTTTGATGTACAATTAAATAAAAGTGTCAATAATAATATTATTATTGACACTTTTATTTAATTTCAGCTTAAAGCTAATCATTTTTCATCTAGTTTTTAGAGATGTCTGTATCATTTTATTTGATTCTCAAAAGTCTATTCCAAAACAAATGTTACTGTTATGTAATGCTTTTGTAGTTCTTGTGATTTATTCACATTATAATATTGTCGCTTATAATTAGTGTCTTCTATGCTTTGTATATTCCCTATCTTTTTATTGATACTACCTGCAATTCTAGTAGCTTTACCTCTGGCATCCTGGATGGCTTTTTTATTCAATACTATCATTTCTTCATTTGTCTTTTCTTTGGCTATAATATCTACCCAAGTAATTGTTACTCCTTTCATTTTTTGAGCATGTATTTTTTTTACTTCATCAAGGGATTTTGTAACATAAAAATAATAGGCTTGTGCTCCATAACTCGTAGCGGTAATTTTAAATAAAACATTTTCCTTAAATTTTTCAAAATCCAAACCTATAGCATTCAATTTGTTCTTATAATCCTCTTTAAGTTGTGATACGCTTTTGGATTCAATATTTTGATATCCATCTGCTATAACCTCTTTGAATTCGATATTAATAGTATATTTTTCGATATCTATTTTTTTATCACATTCTCCTATTACACTTATCGTATTATTTTGTTGCTGCCCAAACATAGGAACAGTACCTATTAGCAAGATTAGAATTAATTTTTTCATTTATTTATTGTTTTTATTTAAGTAATCATAAACGTAAACACATGCCATTCCTTAAAAATTGGATATAAAATTCAATATTAGAATAGTTACGTGCATCAGAAATGTCATTGTTATTATTCAAAAGACCAGATATCGTTATAAAAGTCATCAGGGCTTCCATTGTTCAAAGCATATCCACTAATGACCCACAATTTCTTGTCAAAATACACAGATGTATGCTGCGTTCTTTCATGAAATTTTTTAGTTAGATACGTTTTTTTCCAATCTATACCATTGGTACTATACCAGATATCATTAAAATACTCGAAGTCGTTATTTTTTGTTCCGGCAGTTAACCACATTCCCTTTTTATCTACTGTTACTGCATGATTTCTTCTAGGTAAAAAATCTGCATCTGGGGTAGCGAGAAACCATTGAAAGCCATTTGAGGAATACCATACATCGTTTAAAAAGTTATTATTGATATCATAACCGCCTATAACCCATATTTTATTATCATACACTACAGAGGTATGATCTCTTCTTGCTCCAAAAGGTGCCAGGTTGGATACTAAATTCCATTTAGACCCATCACTACTTACCCAAATATCACCTTTCTCGACTCCATTTTCCTGACCACCAATTACAAACATTCTTCCTTGTAAATCGACCATTGTATGTCCTGATCTTGGTGAAAACGAAGCATTGCCTGTAGCTTCTTTCCAGATCTCCCCGTCTGTACTAAACCAAACATCATTCATTTCATTAACAAGCCTACCACCTGTTATCCACATTTTACCTTGAGAAACAGTTGCAGCATGACTTGTTCTCGGTGAAAAAGAAGCCTTTTTTGTGGCTGCCATCCAGGTAGTGCCATCTTTACTATACCATGCATCGTTATAGTATATTCCTGGGCCATTACCCGCTATTACCCACATTTTATTGTCAAACACAAGTGAGGTATGATTGGCTCTCCTTCCAAAAGGTGTTTCTTTAAGAACTTTTTTGGGGGTTAAACTAAGGGTTTTGGTGGTGAATACTTTGGTATTATTGTCTTCTATTTGAATCTCTTCTGTATCACATGATAAAAAGATCGTAGATACAAATGCTAGTAGTATTATATATATCTGTGTTTTCATTGTAATTTATTTATTATTACTATTTATTTTATCTCAATCGCGTCACAAGTCCCTACAAACGGAATACCTGTGTTACCAAAAGCATATGTAATAAGCCCTATATAAACTTTGCTATCGTATGAAGGGGCGGTTCCTGGTAATTTACCCGTACCATTATAAAGTATCCATTCATCTGAAGTACTATTACTTGTTAAATTTGGTTGTTGCCAATAAAAGGTAAGTTCATTATTTTCATCTCCTATAATACGTATATCTGCTCGTCCTAAGGGAGCCATATCTATACCTATATCATCTACAGAAGAGACACCGTTTACTGTGTTTTTTCCTTCTATAGTAAACCTTCTTGTTCCTCTGTGACCTATCACCACATGAGAAGAGTTTATAGAATTAAAATCTTCTACATGTACTTGAATCCCCGAAAAGTTGTATTGAGTATCACTATGAGTTGGTGCTGTTTGAGAATCGGCAATAGTACCAATACCAATATTTCTTGCTATAAATTCAAAGGGAAATGTGACTAATTTAGCATCCAATCGCCCTTGCTCTTCGTTAAAATGTAGTGTCTGATTATTTGTGTTATCATCTAAAACTGCATGATATCTCCCTGATAATCTACTTACATTTGGCAATACTGTAGCATTATTTGTTATATAGTCTACTAGCGGACCAGTACCTCCAAAGTCATCAAAAATTTCGTTTTCTGGATTTATTATTGGGTCTGGTTCAGAATTCGAATTTGAAGCATCGTCATCATTACTACACGCAGCAAGAATAACAAAAAATATTACACTTACATATTGAATTACTTTCATCCTTTTCATCTCTTTTTTACGTTAATTAATAGCCAAATATGTGTCTCATAATGGCCTTTGTAAAATCTGTTATTGTTTTTCTATTTCTATTATAAAAAGCTAATGCCACAAACCTAACTACAGACATAGTTTGGAGTATCCGAAAAGTTTGAATTTCAAAGAATTCGGACGTTTTTTAAGGGGATTTACCGGTATCCTTGGGGGCTTTTTTTTATCATTCAAATTATTGCTTTCATTGTGAACAATACTAGTCTTATAAATTTCTGAATCTATATTACTAATGACAGGAAGTTTATATACTCCTATATAGGGTTCTTTTTTATTTAATTCAAAAAGATCATCAGTATGACTTGTATAGATAGCTATTAAAAGACTCCTTAATTGTATGGTGCATATCCTTATCTATTTATATCAAAAATTTCTCCAGAATCATACATCTCTTTTAGTTTGTTTTTTGAGATTCCATATGACGATTCAGAATAATTTTTGGGTGTGTTAATTTTATAAATTTTACTCATCCTGCTTATTTCATATTCATTTGGAGACACAAATACACTGTCGTTTGAGACACTCATCACTTTTAAAGTTGAATAGCTTCCTGTTTTGATTTTGTACTCATAGATGTCTCCTACCCAAGGAGATACCAGATATTCTAATGCTAGTTTTTTATCTTCCCTACCAGCATAAATACCCCAAGTAATCAAAACTACAATTAAACCCAATCCAGCAAATTGCCATATAGGTCCTTTAGCATTATTTTTTAAATTATCATATTCCCTTTTAACCGACTCTGGCATCTCCTTAGTTTTAAGAACGTTTTTACAATGTTGGCATTGCGATGTCCCCTTTTTTGCAATAGGAAACAAAGGAATCCAAAAAACATGAGCGTGTACTCTATATACGCTTAGAATCAAAGAGCCTTGGGTTCCACAACTTGGACAAGTTGTTGTTTTTGATCGTTCAGATTTCAAATGAACTGTTTTACCTCCATAAATTATCATATTTCTATATTTTAATGACTATAACCTGCATATGATGTCCCATATAACTCATCTAGTCTTTTTAAAAAAATAGTTTATTTTAGACCTCAAGGCTAGATGTTCTTTTTTGACCTTTAGCAGATGTTTGGCAACATTAGGATCTTCATATATTAATAAACATCGCATTAATGGAAAAGATAAAAAGCTAGAACTATATTTAATCAACATCTCAATAATAGCTGGGATATAACTCCTTTCCTTTAGAAGGCTAGCTATCCATACTCCACTTAATCCGTATACTTCATCATGTTTTTTACTTAATTCAAAAAGATCATCAATATGACTGGTACTGATAACTGTTAAAAAATATCTCGAATGTATTCCCAATCACCCCAATTAAATACAAGGTATAAACTTCCTTTTGCACCAAACATTATACCCCGCCTAAAGAATGTTAAACCAATTGTTTCAATACGTGTTTTATATTCATACTTCTAAATAATAATGGTAGAAAGTAGTTTAGAAATTTTCAAAAATTGTGATTATATATTTAGTATATTTTATTTTCTAAATATTTGCATTAATTTTCGATTATCATATATAAAACGGATCCCCATTATCTTTGTTAGGTTAGGTAATGAGGATCCGAGGTAATGAAAAGCATGGACAAAAAAACCTAATCATTACAAATTGTTTTTATAGTATCGCAAGAATTATTCTAGTTTTACGACCCAATAATCCCACATACCTTTACCGGCACCACTAATATCTCCTCCCGGAGCATAAACATAACCGGCTACGATGTAACCGTTATTGGTTTGTTGAATCGTATTTGCATAATCAGGTTCTGGACCACCAAAGCTAATTTCCCATAACAATTCACCAAAAGGATTTAGTTTTACCACCCAAAAATCTGCATAGCCTCCATTATTAGTACTTACATCAAAGTCGCTTGCTCCCGAGTTCCCAGCAAAGATATATCCTCCATCTGTAGTTTGTTGAATAGAGCGGGCGGCATCACTCTCTGAACTACCAAGGTTAACCTGCCATACTAGTTCTCCCGAAGTATCTAATTTTAAGATCCAACTATCTTTTTTTCCATTATTACCACTTACATCAAAATCTGAGGATTCTGAATATCCAGCTACGATATATCCTTGATCAGTAGTTTGATGAACATCATATGCCAGATCATCAAGTGTTCCTCCAAGATTTGTTTCCCAAATCAGATTTCCTAAAACATCCAATTTTACAATCCAATAATCTTTTTCTCCATAGTTACCTCCCACATTACCGTCTGAGGATTCTGAATATCCTCCAACGATATAACCTCCATCTAACGTTTGTTCAACCGATTGTGCAATATCAAATCCGGTACCTCCAAGATTTGTTTCCCATACTAAAGCTCCCATAGAATCCAGTTTTATCACCCAGTAATCCAGGCCTCCATAATTGTCTCCTACATCACCGTTTGAAGAGCTGGTAAAACCTGCGACAATAAAACCGTCATCTGATGTTTGTTCGATATCTGTTGCTTCTTCATTTCCACTTCCACCATAATTGGTCTCCCAAACCAAATTTCCAGAGCCATCTAATTTTACAATCCAAAAATCAGCAAAAGATGCATCACCACTAATATCCTGATCGTTAGAATAAGTCATTCCTGCTATTATATATCCACCATCTGAGGTTTGTTGTATGCTATTTGCAGCTTCATCACTAGAGCCTCCCAGGTTAGTTTCCCACATTAGTTCACCCGAACTACTTAATTTAATAACCCAATAGTCTCCTCCTATATACCCATCTGCATCGTTATTACCACCTACATCTCCATCATCAGAATTAGCAGTACCAACCACAATATACCCCCCATCTATTGTTAATTGCAGCGCATTAGCAATGTCAATATGAGAGCCCCCATAAGATTTTTCCCATGCTATAGACACTTCTTCACTAATTACTACTCCTTTTTCTGTATCAAAAGCAAATGTGTTTTCTGATGTTCCTCCTTTTCCATCAGAAGCCACTATCTTACCATTGTAACTGGTTTGACCATCAAGTCCTTCTAGTAAAAATTCTGTAGTCTGCACATCTGATTGTATCGAATTTTCTCCCAAAAAAATAGTATACGATACTTCATCATCATTTGGATCAACTGCGAGAGTCCATTCTAATAATGCGCTATTCGCTGTTATCTCATTAACCTGTATGGTAAAATCTCCTGGTACCTGATTCTCGGCTGATACAGGTGGTACAACTATGTCATCATCATTTTTGCATCCTACAATCAACACGCAAAAGATGATCAAACGATATAAAAACTGTTTCTTTTTCATTTGTTTATGTTTTTATGATTTGTTTATAAAAATCTATCCTTATTCTTAGCCTACTATAGAGCAACAAACTGCTTAAGCTAAAAACAAATACTTAGTTTGTACTTGTGTAGTACTTAGATGATAAAATTAATTAGGGTGAAGTGTACAAATGTCCAGAAAGTTTGAATTTCAAAGAATTCGGACGTTTTTAGGGGGTTTTTCTATATTCTTTTGGAGAAATGCCTGTTCGTTTTTTAAAAGCACTATAAAAAGTAGATTTCGAATTAAACCCAGATTCTAAAGCGATCGATATAATAGTGTAGTTTATAAAATTAGGGTTTCTTAATTTAAATTTTGCATCCTCTATTCTATATCTATTTATATAATCGGTAAAATTATACCCACTCAATTTATTAACCAATTGTGAAAGGTAGTTACCACTTATGTTTAGTTTTTTGGCCATACTGTCTAATCCTAGATTTGGATCTCGATATATTTTAGCTTCTTTCATCAAAAAATCAAGTTCTTTAAAATACACATTATCATCGGTAATATGAGATTCACTTTTTACATGAATTTGTTTTAGTTTTTTTCCGGTTAACCCGGCAATTAACTGAAATAAAAACACATGATCTTTATTGAAAAAATCTTTTTGAGAATGCTCAGAATCCAGAACACCTACTACCTGGTCATCTATTAAAATAGGAACAGACAATTCAGACATTCTACGATCATCATCTATGATATATCCCGGATCATTGGTCAAATCGGGCACATACTCAAATGTTCCTGATTGGGCTACTCTACCAACAATACCTTTACCCAATGGAATTTGGATAGGGCTTATGACTTTTCTTTCTCCATTATTTTTATGACCAAATGCTGCTTTTTGTATCAAAACTTCATTTTGGGTATCCAACATGTAGATTACACAGTCCTCTAGTTTTAGTTTCGAAATGCAATTCTCTACAATATCCCATAATACTTCTTCAAGTTTATTTTTTTCGAACAGTGATGATGCAAAATAACTTAGTATTCCTATGGTTTCGTTTGATGCATTTTGATGTTGTATCTGGTCTTTTTCAGAAAAAATCTGGTGCAAGCCATCTATACTAAAATTTGATACCGAACTTCGTATCACATCTTTTTTACTCTTCACTTTATCAAACCTTGGTGTTAGTTGTTTTGTGGTCGTAAAAACACCATCATACGCTACTTCAAATACTTTATTAAAAAGAACAGGAGCCTTAACATAGAAATTAGAGAAATTCTTCAAGACTATACTCGAAAAGAAAAAAATAAATACTGTAATGAGTAATACTATGTTTAATACTATCAGCATTGCAAACATATGTCTTGTATTAAAATCTGTACTTAGCATCTTATAACACACAACATATATCAAGAAAAATACAACCCCGCATATTAAAATTGTAGAAATCTTCCCTACTAGTTTATCACCTATGTTTTTTTTGATATTCATGATGATTGATTTTTTTGTCCAATCCAAATATATAATGACAATACCCATGAAAACAAACGAAATATCTCGATATTCTGAGAATTTCGAGATTGATTTTCAACATTAACCATTTAATTATCAGTTAATT
Source organism: Aquimarina spinulae (assembly GCF_943373825.1). Classification (NCBI taxonomy): domain Bacteria; kingdom Pseudomonadati; phylum Bacteroidota; class Flavobacteriia; order Flavobacteriales; family Flavobacteriaceae; genus Aquimarina; species Aquimarina spinulae. Next base: position 2,501,164 of record NZ_CALSBP010000002.1, read on the forward strand.
ATATTGAATTAATTCTAAGACACTACAAAAACCAGAAAATAGTATCTTTATAGCTAGATAAATAGATCAAAACCCCTTGAACACAAAAAAGACATATCTCTTTTTCCCTTCCTTTTGTAAAAGGATGATTATCGTTTTTTTGCTGTGCTGTGTACAAATTACTACTGGGCAAAAAGAAGATTTTGTAATCCCTGATTCTTTAAAAGCATTGGATTATGAGAATTTATATAAATCTTATCTAAAGGTCTATAGAGATACATTGTCTGCAAAGATTTACCTTAATACGTATCTAAAAAAAGCTATTCTAGAAAATGATAAGATAAAAATGGCTAATGCATATAGTAGATTATCCTATTATACTGAAGAAGAATCAGAAAAAATAACATTATTAGATCGTTCTATTACTTTGAGTACTGGTTTAGATCAGGATATCATAATTAGATCATACTCTTTTAAAGGAGGATATTACTTTCGTAAAGGTAATTACACTCTTGCACTTGACAACTACTTACAAGCTTTGATGCTTGCAGAAAAAATTCAAAACGTTGAATACATTTATATCACCAAGCATAATATTGCTTGTATCAAGACGGAAATAAGAAAGCATGAAGAAGCTTTACCTCTTTTTAAAGAATATTATACATATATAATAACAAAACATACTACCGATACAATCCGCTATTTAAAAGCAACTGTTCCTTTAGCAGAATCTTATCGCTATAATAATCTCCTGGATTCTGCTTCAACATATCATTATAAAGCAATTAAACGATCACAAAAATCAGAACATTATTATAATAGGTTTTATAGTCGGATTCTCATTAACGAAGGTATCAATCTCTTTTATAAAGAGAAATTTAAGGATGCTTATGATAGTATTGCTAAAGGTTTGCCTGTTCTCGATAAAACCAGGTCAGAAAACAAAAAAGCATATATTTTGGGTGAGTTTTATTTGGGAAAGCTACAATTATTAAAACAAGACATCTTATCTGCTAAAAAGCACTTTCTTACCGTAGATTCGATTCTTCACTATGAAAAAATTACTCCTATTGAGGTTCGGGAAGGTTATGAATTTATGATCAATTTTTATAAAGAGAATGATAAAAAGGAACAACAGCTCGAATATATCAATAAACTTCTACGATTTGATAGTATTATTAACCAGGAAACTTCTTCTTTATCCAATCGTTTATTTAAAGAGTTTGATACTCCTTTACTGATAAAAGAAAAAGAGGCATTGATCAATGAACTGAAAGGCAATAATAAAAACCTAAATTCATTAGTGATTTTTCTCTCATTACTTACTCTTGTTGCTATTGTTTTTTTATATCGCCAATATCAAAAGAGAAAATCCTATCAGTATAAATTTGAACAATTAATTGCTCAAAACAAGGTGATTGAAACACCTAACGAAAAACCTCAAAATGATATAGGAGTACCCAATGATATCGTTGAAGAAATCCTGAATAAGTTAGCTTTATTTGAACAAAATCATTATTATCTTAAAAAGAATATTAGTACTACCATTTTGGCCAAAGACATTAAAACCAATACAAAGTATTTGTCAAAGGTCATTAATCATCATAAGCAAAAGAATTTTGCCAATTATATCAACGATCTTAGGATTGCACATGCGGTAACCCAGTTAAAAGAAAACAAAACGCTTAGGAACTATACCATACAAGGTATTGCAGAAGAAATGGGATTTAATACTGCCGAGTCTTTTTCGTCTGCATTTAAAAAGAGTACAGGAATCAAAACTTCTTATTTCATAAAGAAATTACATGACTTAGATACTATGTAATTTATCGAAATTCCGTGAATTTCGACTAATAACAACCTCATTCATAGTATGTTTACTATTTTTTACCCTATATTTATTCTTGGAATTCAAAAAAAGTAACTTACATATACTTTTTATACTGTTAGGCATTTTTCATTATCACTTTGTGTGATTTTTGATAAAAAATTGTATCGATAATATTCTGATACTGGTAGAGAAAATATATGTATAATAATCTTTAAAAACTAAAAATTATGAGAAAAGCAAAGGGGAAAAAATTAAGTCTTGCAAAACTAAAAATTGCAAAATTAGAGAATCCATCATCTATAAAAGGTGGTCACGTAGATAGTAAAAACCCTTCTAGATGTCCTCTATTCTATAAGCCAAAATTTACTATTATTACTTGCCCAACTAATTTTGAATGGGGTTAAAAAAATTCACAAACCATAAATAATTAAAAACCCTCAAACTATAAAAAAGGGAAAACATAGTTTGAGGGTTTTTCTATGGATTTAATCAAATGATTCGATTTATTATTTTTTAGTTTCTAACATCTGTCCAACCCTTCCAATGACCTAAAAAACCTCCTGGCACTGATCGCCAAGATCCTCTATATCTTTTTTTTCCTCCGATATAAGTTATTTTTTTTCCATACCCTCGTTTAACGGTATGAGTTGCCTTATCATTTTCTTTCCAACTTCCATTTGCTTTTTTATACTTAAACTTAACTGTCATATGGGGTACTCCGGTTCCACTATCGCAAAAAAGATGAGTATACCCTTCTATTTTCTTTTTTTTATTTCCTGACTTCCACACATCTTCAAGATCCCATCCGTCTCCCTCACAATAATCAGCATATTCTTTATCACAAAAACCTCGGTTAACCGGGAATTTTTGTAACAATGATTCAGGAATTTTTGCCATTTCTATTGTAACAGGAATATGCATAGTAGGTACTATCTGTCTTTTTTGTAATAATTTCTGATATTGAAAAGATTTGGACATATCTGCCAATACCTTAGGTACAGGAGTTTTTTCTGAAGTAAGAATCAGATATACATCCAACATAGAATGCGTGTCAAAATTAATAAACATTTTGTTGTGTTCAGATCCTGATTCTATAGCAATGATAACAGGATCTCCCTCTTCGTCACTTTCGATAAGTTGTAGTTTATTACCATTGGCAAAGGTAAAAACAGCAAATTCTCCACTATTAGTTTCCTCTAGAGTTAGCTGTACAGGTTCTGCTTCATGCTCACATGAGGTAATAAAGAGTAAGACGCAGATAATGCATAAAACTTGTATAAATTTAATACGTTTCATAAGATTAGTATATTAAAGATTTATGTGATAAAAATTACCCGAACCTTTTTAAGACACTCGGATTTGCGTCTACTCTTGCAAAAATATTTTAGAAAAATCCTCTGGATTTAATACTTAATAATTTTATAGGTTTGTTCGTCATCTTCAACATTAATCTTAACAAAATATAACCCTCTGCTATAATTCAGAATATTGATTGTTGTAGTATTACTATCCAAAATTCTTGAAGTAGTAATTAGTTTTCCACTAACATCAAACACTCTTATCAAAAAATTACTATATCCAGGTACCAGAACATCAACATTGTCTCTTGCAGGATTTGGAAATAATATAGCACTAAAGCCTTCTACATTTTCATTATCGTTTGATGGTACAGGGCTAATTTCTGCAATACCAGCTTCAATAATAGTATTACCACTGTAAGCAATAAAAATGGTGCCTTCTTCAGAAACATGTATATCTCTTATTCTTCCAAAAATGCCTTGTTCATTACTTCCAAACAGATATTCTATGTTTTGCATTGGTAAAAGAGTATTGTCCAGAGGTATTTTTATAACAGATTGACCTCTTAAAGTTGCCATAAGAAGACTATTATTAAGCTGTGGAAAAGCGGTATGATTATAATAATCTAACCCCGCAGGAGCAACAGAACCCAGATCGATAAAAGAGCAATCAATATCCGGATTATTGCAAGGTGTAGTCACGTCGGGCCATCCATAGTTATTTCCAGAAGCAATCAGATTGATCTCATCTCCTCCCACTTCGCCGTGTTCGCTTATATAAACATGAGGACCAGCTTGTGTGACTCCTTGAGGATTTCTATGCCCAATAGTAAACACAGGACTACCTGATATAGGATTATCTGTCGGTATAGAACCATCTGTATTGATTCGTAGGACTTTCCCTTCCAGACTATTTATATCCTGAGCATTGTTATTGGGAGATGCAGTTGTGATATATAAAAATCCATCTGATGATAGTAAGAGGTCACATCCATGCATTGAAGGCGAAGGAATATTTTCTAAAAGTACAGTTTCATTGGTTAAATCATCATCTACAATAGTATATTTTGCTATTCGAAGTTTAAGACTGCCATCATTATATGTATAAGCAACAAACAGTTCTTCATTACCCAAAGCCAAACCCAGTAATCCTCCTCTGGGAGAAGTATTGGTATCAAAATCTTGCGTTTCACCTAATCTAAGTACTTCTTGTTTATCTCCTGTATTTCTGTTTATTTTACTTATTACCCCAAGATCCCTGTCTGTAATCCATAAAAAACCGTTACCATCCAATTCTATAGACCATGGTACTTCAATCTCATTAGTAAGTACCCTTATATATCCTCTGGTATCTCCAATACTTATATTTTGAGTAAGTAAGTTTTGATTATCGGTTAGTTCGGCTAATTGTGTACAACCTGCAACCGAAACTAGGAGACCATAATCCTCTATATTAGATTGAATCTCTATAGAATCACCTGTCTGTCCTACAATAGGAGTATTATTTAAAGTCCATTGATACAAATATCCAATCCCCGACGTAGCAGTTAATGTTTGGTCTTGACGCACAAAATAGACATTTGTTAGATCTGAATGATTTACAACAATACTACCATTCATTAATCGATCACATCCTTCACTCATGGCTCGTACTGTTATTTCATCATCATTACGAATATGGTGGTAAGGAATAGCTATCGATAAAGGTTCTCCCGATCCCATTGCCGAAATGCCAATTTCTGTAGTATTTACCAATACCACATATGCTATCAGGTTTTCAGAATCTGATAAGTGAATTGTTACATCTTCTCCACTACACATAGTAGTGTTACCTGATAGGTCAAATGCACTTAATTGCCCAGCTACCGTTATGGTTACTGTACCAGGGTTACTCTCACAACCTTCTATAGTTTGAGTAGCATAAAATGTAGTAGTGGTCGATATATCGGTATTTAATATATTTCCTGTAGCAATACCATTTTCGAGATCGGGATCAGAATACCAGGTAATGTTTTCTCCTATTGCTTCTAATTGTACAGATGATTCGAAACAGATACTATATCCTTCTGGCATTTCGGGAACGGGAGCACAGGTAAATTCGATGGTATTAGAAATTACATTACAACTACCATTATCTACAATTACGTAATACGTTCCTGATCTTGATAACTGCAATACCTCATCATCGCCATCTACTAATTCCTGATTTCTATACCAGGAAAATGTCAACCCTCCAGAGCTTACCGAGGGAGTGGCCTGTAGTTCATTACCCACTGCTTGTAATACAACATTAAACGGATCGGATATCTCAATATCAAAAGAACCATTCATAATAGATGTGCAACTATTTAATGATGATCGGACTTGGATATTCCCAGAACTTAATCCTCCGATTGTGTTTAAAGTAATCGAGCTTCCTGTTCCTTCAATAAGATTACCAATGGAAACATTATCCAACAGTGTTTGATAGGTAGCTCCAATCTCTGACCCATCTAGTGAAAAACTTAGTGTATCTCCAGAACATAATTGCATACTGGCACTTTGATCGATTGAAAAGGGTTGTGGATCAGAAATAATCGTTATTGTTACCGAAGAGGAGGTAGAAGTACAATCTGTATTTGATTGTGTAAGATAATATGTTGTAGTCTCTGTAACACCAGTGGGTTCGAATTGTGCTCCTGTATGCAACAGATTGGTTAACCCAATATCAGAATACCATCGAATAGTGCCGCTACCCGATGCTGTTAATACAGGTGCTGAGTCACTGTTGCATATAGGATCAGGATCTTCAATCGTTGGTGCCGGTAAGCAGTAACTTTCATTTCTTAGTACTACTATTCTATCTTGATTGTGAGATGCCATAAAGATTTCACCATTAGGAGATACACAATAATCACGTGGAGAAACTTGAGATCCATCATCACCCCAAACTACATACTGATCATCATTGGTCAATATTATATTGTTAGCAGGGTTTAAACTTGTGTTTTTATTAATAACACTTTGGCCATCTTCAGAAACTAGTATTCTAAACGCTCTTCCACCTTTTGATGACCCTCCTATAAATGTATCTTCCCATTCTGGTATAGCAGGATGGTCATAATACAACAATCCCGTAGGGGCAAGGTCAAAGGTTACCAAGGGGCATGTGTTTTCATTTGTATTAGAAGAAGGGTCGCAATATCCCTCATATACAATATTATCATTAATATCCAGAAAGCCCCACCCATAACTATTACCCGGCTCTATACGGTTAAATTCATCATTAAGTTGTGCACCATGCTCTAATGCATAAATAGCATTGGGATATGTGGGATGGTTTGCAGGTACTTGCGCAATACCTTGCGGGTTTCTATGCCCGTAGCTGTAAATATAACTTGCTGGCGATGTAGGGTTACCCGAGTCATAAAATGGATTATCGATAGGTGCTGATCCATCCAGATTTATGCGTAAAACTTTACCGACGATATTATCAAGTCGGGAGGCATACCCCTCCTCCTCATCATTTGCTCCTGTAGTCATCAATAACTTTTGGTCATTTGATATCAACAACCTTGATCCATGATTATCTGGCGCAACATTAGACTGAAGTAAAATTTCCTGATTTTCTAATCTTTGATTGGTAAAACTATAAGTATATCTCGAAAGTGTTTGTAGATTTTGAGGATTAGTGTGTGTTAGATATATATAAGGGCTTCCATCATTAAAATCTGGATGTACCACCATACCTAACAGTCCTCCTGTACCAGGCCCTTGCTGTATTTGATCAGATGGTAATGTAAGCAGGATTTCTTTTGGGGATGAAGAATCATAGGGGTCAACTCTGCAAACATTTCCTGTGTCCCTCTCGGTAAACCAAATCATATTATCGGGCCCCCACAAAATCTCCCAAGGCTTCTCAACATCTGTTCTAAGAAACGAATATGTAACAGTAGTATCTCCCACTTCAAATGTTCCTTGAGCAGATAACATGGTGATATCAATATTGAGTATCACTATTATAAAAAATACCTTTAAGATAAATTTATCTAGAAAGGGGCTTGTATTATTAAGAGTTTTATTTGTCATGAATTTTTTAGAGTAATAAATGATGTCTCTGTATTTGCTCTAATACTATCTTTCTGGAAAATTGAATGTGTTTTTGGGGTTTGGATCCATATACATTTTGATAAAAAAGCAGCAGGAGAATTAAGAGTTTCTTCCTGCTGCCTATCAAACCATCATTTCAAACTGTTGAATTACTCACTAATAAAATTCTTATTATAAAATCATTATTCTGGTAATATCAATTTTATTTTTAGTTCCGAAAATCAGTATATCCTTTCCAATACACATATTCTGTTCCAAGGCCAGTTATTGCATTAACCCCACTACGCGCTGCTCTTCTGTATCTTTTCATTTTCCCTGGTATCGACAATCGTTTCCATTTTCCGGGATATACCTTGTATTTCCCTTTAACATGTGTCGCCCATCCTCCAGATGCTTTTCTATATCTATGTCTTACTTCCATATACTTCCCTTCATTGTATGATTCTTTAAACACAGAGGTATAATTTTTCATTACTTTACATCTACTACTTGATGTAATATTAGACACTTTGCTTTTTTTTCGGTTAAAACAATGATTATAACTCTCAGGAATATCATCGCAAAAATTTGCTTTAGTATTATTCTTCATTTTAAGTGTTTCAGGGATTTTTTCAACACTAAATTTTAGTGCAGCATCAAAATCCTTAACAACGCTTCTATGATTCAAATGATCATTGTCTTCAGAGATATCTGCAATTATTTTTGGCAGAGGAGAGTCATCGGGAGTTAATTTAAGGTATATGTCTAATATAGAATTAGAGTCAAAGTCTATCAATTCTATATTTTTATTTGAGCCAGATTCGATAGCCAGAATAACTGGATCTCCTTCTTCGTCACTTTCAATTAATTGTAACGTATTTCCATTAGAGAATGTAAAAATCGCCAATTCTCCATTATTATTTTCCTGTAGTGTTTCATTATTAACTCGCTCGCAAGAGAATGTAGCAAATGCCAAAAGTGAAATGTATTCAATTAGTGTAATTCTTTTAGGGATAAGATTTTTCATTATTTAATCTGGTTTTAATTTATAAGTAAAATTATATTTTTGAATTGTGTGTGTTTAATTAGCATTAGTGTCTAACAAATTTTTAAAGACCCTTTTTATTATGGTAGTATAACAGATGCTTCTTTATGAATCAATTCTATATTATCAATAGCTATAGATCCTCTTTCATGTCCATCTCTTGAAAAGCGAAAGCTTATATAATCGAGATCCCTTAAATTAACTCCCGAAAAGTCATTTAAAGGCATGATAAACGTTTTCATACCATTTAACTTCACCAATGCTCTCTCCTGAAAATTTTCCTTAAAAATTTCTATTGGATATGGTAAAACACCATAATTACTTAATCGAAGCGATTTATAATTACCTTGGTTATCCTTTAATCTTATGTAAAAATCTTGTGATTGATTTTCAATATTTCCCCCACCAAAATTCTGTGCTACCCTAAAAGATAAATAATCGTAATTTTTTACATTTTTATGCTGATTGGGGAAATGAAACCTAACTCTATGAGTACTTTTGGACCATTTAATCCCAAGGTATCTTTGATAATGAGGAAAATAGCTATGAAGAATCTCCTGTTCTGTTCTTCTATCGTGAAGAGAAACCTTTTGATTAAGTCCATTGTGATATGTTATGGCTCCTCCTAAAGTGTTCTTGGTTTTATTATTGTTTTCAAAATTTGCCACCACTTTTTTGATTTTTCCCCCATGTTGTATATCTACTTCATAATTAGGCAATAATTTTTGTTGTCTCTTAAAATATTTAGAATATCGCCCTTGATTAAATAAATTCATATTCAGGTGCGCTGTTATATAAGCCTTGGCATGATTATGGTTTCCTGCCACTTTATGAGAAGCACCATAAATAAAAACAAAATCTTTTTTAGGAAAATTATTCGCACCATTATATTCAGTTCCAACCATATCATAGAAAAAATATGGTGTATTTCTTGGATTTTCTCCCCAAACGGCGGTATCTACATCAAGAGATCCATATATCACCAATAAATTTTCTATTTTATTTACAAGATTTTTGGGGGTAGAATGTGCGTTGCCCTCATATTTTCCTGCTATAGAGTATTCATGCGCTGGTGCAGCCAAAATAAGCGATTTAACAGGCTTGCCAATAAAGTCCTTAATATATTTGGTATGCAAATAAGCAACTGCCCCCCCCATACTATGGCCTAGTATAGCGACGTTTTTATTAAAATTAAAATTATTATAAATATAATTTAAGTGTTCCGATATTGTCTTATTTGGGTGTTCATCTACCAAATATTCTATAGAAACGGACCCTATTCCTTTAGAAGCTAAATGTTCTTGTAGGGGTAAGTAAGATTTATAAGTTTTTCCATAAGCATGAAAAATAATTACAAGAGGAAAAGATCCTCTCATGATACCACCAGAAGGGCATAAGACTCTACCACTATGCTTGTTAGATTTAATTTTATAGTCCGAAACAGTATATTTATGATTTCCTTTTTGTATCAATCGATTATAATCAGAAGATCCAGCTTTATATTCTATTTTATTAGAAGAATCTATTATTTGTTCGGACACTTCTGGTGGTTGACAACTTATAGTCAGCATCAGAATTCCCATAATTAAAACACAACACTTTTTAGACATAACTTTTTACTATATTATTAATGAATACAAGTGGGTAAAACCCATGTTTATTTTCTTGCAGAATTTCTATTATCATCTCTCTCTCAAGAGAATGTAGCAAATGCCAAAGCCAAAATGTATACAAACAGTGCAATTCTTATTGAGGTAAGATTTTTCATATTATCAGTTTTTTAAACATTTAAAAAAAGGTGAGTACATTTTAAGGGCCCAAAACCTACTCACCTTATACACAAACTCAACTGTATAAAATACAAGTGAGATGCAATTCTAATAACATTAAAAATTATAAGTGTCCTTAAAGTTTGAATTTCAAGAAATCAGGACATAATTTGTTGCTGTTGTCTATATTCTTTGGGAGAGATTCCTGTATGTTTTTTAAATGCAGAGTAAAAAGGTGATTTCGAATTAAACCCACATTCCATAGCAATACCAAGTACGGTATAGTTATCATAATCAGGATCTTTTAGCTTAGATTTCACTTCTTCGATTCTATAACTATTTATGTAATCTGAAAAGTTGGAGCCTCCTAGTTTATTGATTAATTGGGAAAGATAGTTACTGCTTATTTGTAGTCTTTTTGAAATATTTTCTAACCCTAAATTAGGATCAATATAAATCTTTTCTTCTTTCATTAAAAAATCCAGCTCCTTAAAATAGGCATTGTCATTTGTAATATTGGTAAGGGTTACCGTATTGGTATTGATTTGAGAAAGTTTTATTTCAGTTAATTTAGCTATCAATAGAAATAATGCAATATGATGGGGTTTAAAATATGCTTTCTCGTCGTGTTCGGCATCCAAAACTCCTACTACCTTCTCTTTTATAAATATAGGAACAGAAAGCTTTGATCTTCCTGCTATATCATTCTTGTTGCCTCTTATGATTATACTTAAATTTTCTATACATTGATATTTCCCTAATTGTACTACTTTACCCAAGATTCCTTCTCTGATTGGGATAGGTATTTGTTTTTTTCTTTTTGTGATTTCACAATTGTTTTTGCTACTATATGTTGCTTTGGGAATTAACGTCTTATTTTCTTTACATACCATATAGATATTACATTCCTGTAACTGTAATTGAGAAATACAATTCTCTACAATATCTAATAAAACATCATCTCTCTTATTTTTATCAAACAAAGAAGTAGCAAAATAACTTAATATTCCTGTAATAGATATGGGATTAGAGTGTACTAATTGAAGTTCTCTTTCTGAGAAAACATGATCTAGTCCTGATAGCTGAAAATTAGTAATCTTTTTCTGTATTGGGTCTTCTAAATTAGTAACGCTACCCGATACTTTGTTTAAATGTTTAATTCCCAAAAAGAGAAAAACATAGCAAAAAATCATATATAGCATCCAAATCGGATAATATGCAGAATGCCCCGTTATCTCTTCTTTAATAAAAAACAAAGTAATAGTAAGCATCCATAACACCGATAGGATCACTAATGCAACAAAAATATTCTTTATCCATTTTGTTTTTTTTCTAACATAAACAAAAGATAATCTCCCCAAAGAATTCTCATACCTCTGTATAATACGATAATTCCATATGGAAAGCATAAAACAAAAAATAACGGTGAAATTTTCATCTATTTCATTAAGGAGAAAGGAAACTGTACTTTTTGAAAAAATAGAATAATCTATCAGAATATTAATCTTTATTAAGGTATATACAACAAAAAATATTGTAAACGGAATTAAGAGAAAGCGTTGATACCTTTTATATATTTCCTCTTTTTCAAGATAATAACATGTAAATGCAGTAAAAAAAACAGGTGACAAAAATTCGAATGGAGTATACAGTATAAGAATCCAGGGGTATAACTTGGTAATTCTAAAATCTATTAATAGTATTTGAATGATTACCAAATTGGCAGTAATCAAGAAGTAATAAAAAAACTTAAATGTCCTTTCTTTTTTTTTGCAACAACATAATTTAAGAACTGCAAAAATTACAATACCCAGACACCCTATAAGCAAAATAATATTGTATGGGTTTATTTTCATTGATTACGCAAATGTATTCCTAATCTACACTATCTATAACGTTTAATAACGCACAGACCCCACCCTATATTTCAGGTTATTTTTATGGTTTATTATAAAATTATATTAATATGAAGGAGTTTCTTGTTAATATATCATAAAATACTTACTAAATTTAAAATTACCTCCTTTTTACACTCTTACTACACTGAATAATATTCTGTTTTTGATAAAAAAACACGATGCCATTCGAATTGTTTTCATTTTATGAAAAATAAAGCAGTCTTATTGAATAATTATCAAAATTTATCTACAAAATTTGAAATATCAACATTTAATTCTTTTTGATGATGTTAGACTGAATATAGGGAAAACAAGTACTTAACAACATTACTGAAAATATAATATAACGGTAGACACATCTATATCGATAGATATGTCAAGCTCGGCCTATACGAAAAAACAGAGCATGTAATCAATATTAATACAAACTTAAAACAACACTTTATGGAATAAAATCAAACTCTACGAAGTATTAGAGTAAACTTCTCAAACAAGGGGAAAAGAACAACAAAATCAATTTTTAGAAAAACGAATTATGAATAAAAAAATCAATACTTATTTTTTGAATTCAGCAGAAATTATTAAAAATCAATCACTTACAATCGCAACAATTTTTATGTTATGTTTATCTGTGGGGCTGTTTAATGTATATGGAAATACTTACAAAGCACATAAAATTGAGGATGTTCTGCAAGAAAGAGAAATAAAAGGAAAAATAACAGATGATAGTGGTATACCACTACCTGGAGTAGCAGTAATCATTAAAGGATCAGACCAGGGTACTCAAACAGATTTCGATGGAAACTATATTATTAATGCCAAAGCTGGTGAGGTATTGATGTTTTCTTATATCGGAATGAAAACAGAAGAGAGAATAATCGATGCCATATCAGACACTATCAATATTGAAATGGTATCAGATACCGAAGAACTTGAAGAAATCGTTGTACTTGGGTATACCACAAGAGGTAAAAATGAAATTACCGGTAGTACAGTGCAAGTCGTTGCCGATGAAATTAATAATGTACCAGTACTAACTGTAGATCAAGCGTTGCAAGGTAAAGTAGCTGGTTTAAATATAGCTTCTTCTTCGGGAACACCTGGATCAACACAACAAATCAGAATTCGAGGAGTAGGTTCTATTACTTCATCTAATGCACCGCTTTTTGTAATCGATGGTGTGCCAATGGTTAACTATAATACTTCAGGTAGTGACTCTGCCAGTTCTTTGAGCTCTCTATCCAGTATTAATAGCCGAGATGTAGAAAGTATTACTGTTCTTAAGGATGCTTCTGCAACAGCCGCTTACGGGGCAAGAGGATCTAACGGGGTTATCGTAATCACTACGAAGAATGGTAGAAAAAATAGAAAGACAACCTTTAATTTTACTTCTACTTATGGATATCAGGAACAAGCAGTAAAGGGCCCAAAAATGTTAACCGCAGCACAGCGAGAAGAACTTTTTTATGACGCTGTATTTAATTCCTATGGAGAAACGTATAGTATAGACAGATCAGAAGCCAAAGAGCTTTATGAGCGGTTTCCTGGGTTCTGGGGTACTTCATATACTGATTGGAACGCAAATGGAAGACCCGAAGCAGACTGGCAGGAAATTGTTAAGACTCCTAATCCTACTTTACAAACATTTGATTTCTCTGCCACAGGAGGTAGTGAAACTTCTACTTTCTATACTTCTTTAGGATATAATAAAACCGAAGGTGTTGTTAAAGGAACAGATTACGAAAGAATCACCGCAAAATTTAACTTTTCGAAAGATATGACCAATTCACTAAAATTTACAAATAATCTTAGTGTTTCTAATATCGATCAAAATGGATTGTTTGAACAGGGAGCATTTTTTGCAAGTGGACTTTCTGCTCAGTTCTTTGTACCACCAACACTACCAGCATATAATGCAGACGGGACCCTGAATCTTACTGATTTTGGAAGCACGACCAACTATTTTAATTATCTTTATTTAATAGAGAATGACATCATTAATAATGATGTTACTCGCGCAATGAATAGTAGTACTTTAGAATGGAAAATTCTAAAAGGCTTAAAATTTAAAACCAATTTCAGTATTGATTATAATTTAGCCAACTACAAAAATTTTTCTAATAGAGTTCATGGAGGTGCTGTAGAAGAAGGTGGTAGTTCTTATGCTTCTACCAGTCGTAATTTTAATTGGGTAACTCAAAATTCTTTAAATTATAAAACCAGCCTGGACAGACATAATTTTGATATTACTATACTACAGGAGTTTCAAAAAAATAAATTCAACTTCATAAGTGCCCAAGGTGAAAAATTTCCAAAAGATGAATTAACCTTTGTAGATGAAGCCAGTATTAATTTCGAAGCTAGTACTTCTTTTAGCGATTGGAAGAACCTTTCCTATCTAGGAATGTTAAACTATAATTTTGACGATAAGTACATACTAGACGCTACTTATCGAAGAGAAGCTTCTTCACGTTTTTCACCAGATCAACGTTTTGGTGACTTCTGGTCTGTAGGTGCAGCATGGAATATTACTTCAGAAGAATTTTTATACGACAGTACTTTGTTTAGTAATTTAAGATTAAGAGCTTCTTATGGAACCAGTGGTAGTGCAGGAGTGGATATTAATGAGTATCAATCCCTTTTGGCTTACGATGCAGATTATAATGCTAATCCTGGGATATACCCAATAGGATATGGAAACGAATTCTTATCCTGGGAAAAAAATAACACACTAGATGTAGGTATCGACTTTGGTCTTTTTGATGATAAAATATCTGGATCTGTTGCCTATTACAACAAAAAGACCTTCGATATCCTACAAGAAGTAGGGCTATCCCGAACTACAGGATTTGCAAATGTTAACAGAAATATTGGAGAAGTTGTAAATACAGGTGTTGAAATAGAACTAAACTATAATATAATAAGCGGACAGGATTTTAACTGGAGTATTTTCGGAAACATAGCTACTGTAAATAACGAAGTGAAAAAACTAGCAAAAGATGCTTCTGGAAACGATATTGTAATTACCACAGGAACACGAAGAGTAGAAGTAGGACACCCAATATATGAGTGGTATATGAGAAAATGGGCAGGAGTAGATCCAGAAAATGGTGATCCTTTATGGTATATTAATGGAGTAGATGGTGAAACTACAAATGATTTTAATGAAGCCGAAGTAGCTTTTCAAGGGAGTAGTGCTATACCAACCTATAGTGGTGGTTTTGGAACTCATATAGATTATAAAGGGTTCTTTATGGACGCCAATCTATATTTTACAGGAGGTAACAAAGTATATGAAAGTTGGGCGCTATATACCAAAAGTAATGGGTTAAACAGTACCTTATATTTTAATGGTACCGAAGAGCTCTTACAAAGCTGGAAACAACCAGGTGATATTACAGATTATCCAGCTCTGCAATCAAATACAGGAGCAGGAAATCAATCTGCCTCAACTTCTACTCGATTCTTATATGATGGAGATTATATAAGACTAAGAGAATTGACCCTAGGATATAACCTTACTAATAGTACTTTAGAAACAATAGGTGTCGACGGAATCACATTTACTCTAAGAGGAACTAACCTATTTACCTGGGTAAAAGATGATCGATTAAAACACGATCCCGAAGTAAGAACCGATGGATTTACCAGATTAACTACGCCACCTGTAAAATCATTTGTATTTGGTGTTAACCTAAAATTTTAAATCATGACAAAAAAAATAATATACCTCGTATATAGTGCTTTGTTTATAGCATTAATATCTTCTTGTAGTAATGATGATTTAGAGCCTACTTTACTTCAAAATCAGAACTTAGAAGGTAATATTAGTACTGTAGAAGACTTATCTAATCTTTTAAATGGTACCTATAGTTGGATGACTCAATCTACCTATTACGGAAGAGACATTATCATATATGGAGAAGCAAGATCAGATAATGCATATTCTACTGGTGAATCTGGTCGTTTTATTAGTGTAAGTGATATGAATATGACTGATGCCAATGGATATGCTTTAAATACCTGGTCTGTAATCTATACAACTATATCTACAGCCAACATTGCTATTAACATAGAGGGTGTTAAAGGGGATTTGGAGCAAATTAATCACATTAAAGGACAAGCTCATGTAATAAGAGCACTAGGCCATTTTGATTTGTTACGCTTATATGGTCAACAACATGTAGATAACGGGGGGCTAAGTGCCTTAGGAGTTCCTTATATTGATAAGTTTAAAGATGATAATGATCTTCTCCCTAGTAGAAAAACGGTGGGGGAAGTAAAAAATTTAATCCTTGCAGATCTCGACAAAGCATCATCTTTAATGTCAGAGGCACTTAATGGTACATCCAGCTATATAACTAGCTATGCTGCAAATGCAGTTAAAGCAAGAGTAGCATTGTATTTTGAAGAATATGAAACAGCCAGAGATGCAGCTAAGGCTATAATCGATTCTGGGCAATTCTCTATATTAGATAGAGATTCGTATGTAGATAGTTGGTCTGTAGATAATGCTCCCAATTCTATTTTTGAATTAGCATTTGATAATGTAGATAATCAAGGTATAAACGGCTTGGCAAATATCTATCGATTTGGGTATGCTGATATTGTAGCATATGACGATTTTGCTTCTATTTTTGATGCTGGAGATATTAGAGGAGCTACCAGTATGATTAATACCGATGGAGATAAATTAAGAAATATAGGTAAATATCCTTCTCAATCTTTTGATGACAATGTTAGTCTAATAAGATATGAAGAAATCATCTTAATTTATGCAGAAGCATTATTAGAAACAGGAGCTATAGGTAATGCTTTAACCTGGCTAAATATGATTCCTGATAATAGAGGAGCTAGTCTATATACAGAAGCAACCAAAGAAAATATTCTTTTAGAGAGAAGAAAAGAACTATGTTTTGAGGGGTTTAGGTTTGATGATTTAGCACGAACAAAACAGAATATCCCAAAACTAAATGTAGTTTCTGAAGGACCCGTATATGGTAGCTATAATTATGCCTTTCCTATTCCTTTAGCCGAGCTAAATGCAAACTCTAATATGATACCCAATAAAGGGTACTAAAGAAAATATGATTATTTTACATCATATGTTTGAATTGCTTAAACCCCATCAAAATATTTTGATGGGGTTTATCAATATACGTTATTTGAGATCCCTTTTATTTAATTTCCCACAAAGCTTTTTCTGTTTGCTTCCCATCAGAAATTTCTATTGAATATCTTCCAGTAGGAAGGTAATATTTTCCATTTTTTCTTTTAGAAACTTCTTCATCAGGAAATTCTTTTTCGAGTATATTTTTTCCTTTTTCAGTAATCGTAAGGTCATATTCTGCATAATTAAGCCCCTTATCAGCTTTTGTAGAAAATTTCTGAAGTATTTTTCCTTCTTCGGTAGTAATTTTAATAGAGAAGTCTCCTGATTTTCCAGAATAAAACTTGATAGTTGTTGTTGGTTTATATGGTGTAGACCATTTGCTCCACGAAACACCCCATCGATCTGACCACTGCATTGCAGGTACATCAAAAACATAAAGTCCTTTATTCATTACTTTATTATCAAGAAGTTGTACTGCTTCTATATTTGTTTTGTATATACTTCTACCGTGTGTTCCTAATAATAAATCATTAGCTTCTGGTTGGATTACAATATCATGAACCGCTACATTAGGTAATCCGTTAGAAAAAGCTTGCCAGCTTGCTCCCTTATCTAGTGAAACATAGGCACCATTATCTGTTCCTATATATACTACGTTTTCATTTTTAGGATCTTCTTTAATCACATTTATTGCAGATACAGGCAAGCTGCTTCCTATGTTTTTCCAGCTCTGTCCATAGTTTTCACTTAAATAGACATAAGGTTTAAAATCATCCCATCGATATCCATTTAATGTAACATAAACTCTTTCTTTTTTATGAGAAGAGGCAATTACTCTTGACACCCATAGATCTTTAGGAAAAGAATCCGAAATCTTACTCCAACTTCCTCCAGAATTTTTAGTTATATATACTAATCCATCATCACTACCTGTGTAGATCAGTCCAAATTGAAATATAGACTCGGCAATAGTAGTCAACGTTCCATAAGCAACATTTCCTTTTTTACCACCGTTCGTTAAATCATTAGATATGGCAGTCCAGTCATCACCCTGGTTCATAGATCTCATTAACTTATTACCTCCTAAATATAAAATGTCTTGATTGTGCGGCGATAGTAAAATTGGTGTTTGCCAATTAAATCGATAAGGAGATTCTCCTAATTCATGTTTAGGTTGAATATAAGTTTGTTTATTTTTTGCACGATCTATTCTAAAATAATTACCAAACTGAAATCCAGTATATACAATATTTGCATCCCGATCATCAATCTGTACCTGCATACCATCACCCCCCATAATGCTTTCCCACGGGTAATGACCACTTTGATGCCAGGAGTCATCTTCTTTAGCATTATGTGCTCCTACCCAAACTCCGTTATCTTGCAATCCACCATACACATTATATGGTTTCTCATGATCAATATTAATTGCATAAAACTGTCCCACACTAGGTTGATTTGCTTTTATCCAGTGTTCTCCATCATCATAAGAGATATTTACCCCCCCATCATTACCATTTATCAAGTGCATAGGATTTTTAGAATTAATCCACAATGAATGATGATCGGCATGAACATTTTTTCCATTAATATTGGTAAATGTTTTTCCGGCATCTTTAGATTTCAAAATAGGAACTCCAGAAATGTATATATGATCCTTATTAGTAGGGCTTACCTGTATCTGAGCAAAATAATATCCATAGCTATAAAATAGATCATCTATATAATCTTTATGGGTTTTTGCCCAGGATTTCCCTCCATCATTAGTTCTGTATACTTCTGCTCCAATAACCGGAGTATCAAATAACATTGCATTAGCATTTTCGAGGTATTTGGCAAGATCTATTGGTTTTACTGTACCACTACGCACAAGTTGTTTTACATTATCTGCTCTGTATTTTTCCTGAAACCCATTGGTTTTTAAAAATGCATTTAGCTTTTTGTTTTCCAGTTTTAAAAAAGCTTCTGATGACATCGTTTTAAAATCCTCTTTGGTTAATCCCAAACCACTTTTTTTGGTTTCATTTTCCTTTCTTCTGTACTGGTTATCATGTACAGCATATACTGTGTTTTCATCAAAAACAGCAAGGCCAATTCGACCTACTCCTTCTCCTGTAGGAAAACCACTTCCTTCTATAGATATTTTATTCCAGGTAGTTCCTGCATCAATACTTTTATAAATCCCTGACCCTAATCCATTTCCTTCAAAATTCCAGGCTTTACGATCTTTATCCCATGCAGCTGCATACATAATACTAAAGTTTCCAGGTGCATATGCTAAATCAATAATGCCTGTTCGATCGTTAATAAACAACGTTTTTTTCCAAGTAGCCCCCCCATCTGTTGTTTTATAGACTCCCCGTTCTTGATTAGAAGAATATAAGTGTCCGGTTACTCCCACTACGACCTCATCTGGATTATTCGGATTAATAACGATTCTACCTATATGATGTGAGTCGAGTAGTCCTACATTTTTCCATGTCTTACCATTATCTGTAGATTTTAGAATTCCTATCCCTGCATAGGATGACCTAGACGAATTATTTTCACCGGTTCCTACCCAAATGATATTATTTTTCCAGTCTACTGCAATATCACCAACATTAATTGTCTCTGCAGCATCAAGAACAGGTTCAAAAGTAGTTCCATTATTTACGGTATGCCACAACCCTCCAGAAGCATATCCTACATAAAACTCTGTAGTATTTTCTGGATTTACATCAACATCTACTACACGACCACTCATTACAGTTGGTCCAATATTTTTAAAAGGGACATGTTTCACTAAAGAAGACTTTTCCATTTGCTTTTTGTTCAGCAATCCTTTCTGTATCAATTCTGCATTAGTAGCTGGTTGTTGAGAAAAAATAAAAGAAGAAAGAAAGAAGAAAAATAATGATGATGTAAATGTTTTCATTTTGATGGGTGTTTAGTGCGCTGAAAGTAGATATTGTTATAACAAACTCAAAATTTTTAGATATTGTTTAACAATCCTTTCTTTTAAAACAATAATCACAAAGCACTAAGGATAGTGTTCTTTTTTTGTGTTTCTCGTAAATTTTTAGTTAATTTATTAAGTACTAATCAATTAAACACACAATCATGGAAGAGTATTTACCATTAATTATTCAATTAATCAGCGGGGCCGTTGGAGGAAATATCGCAGGCTCATTACTAAAAAATGTATCCTTAGGTAAAGTAGGGAATTCAATTCTAGGAATACTCGGAGGAGGTTTAGGTGGGTATTTGCTAAATTATCTGGGAATAGGTACTTCTGGCGGAATGGATTTGTCTGGGATACTAGGAAGCATTGCAGGTGGTGGTGTCGGAGGTGGTGTGTTAATGGCCATAATAGGTTTAATCAAAAATGCAATAAGCAAATAAAAATACATTCATATTAACAAAAAAAGTAAGGTAAATTCAATATTTAAAAAAGGAACTCAAAATCTTATGAGTTCCTTTTTTTATTACGCAAATAATAATCATATTTTTGAAGAAAATCAGTATTCTTAATCCTCGTTTGGTCTAGAGGGCTTATGAGGTTTGTAATTAAACAACATATCATACAATGAAATATCACCAGATCGATAGCAATCTCTTCATCAAAAATCGTAAAAACTTTGCTGCACAAATGAAATCCAATAGCATTGCTATATTTAATAGTAATGATATATATCCAATTAGTGCCGATAGTACTATGCCTTTTGAGCAGCATAGAGATATTTTTTACCTAAGTGGCGTTGATCAGGAAGAAAGTGTATTGTTACTTTTTCCCGATGCTCCTAAGGAAAAGCATCGTGAGATTTTATTTCTAAAAGAAACCAATGAGCATATTGCAATTTGGGAAGGTGAAAAACTAACCAAAGAACGAGCTTTTGATGTTTCGGGAATTAGAACCGTATATTGGCTTCAGGATTTAGAGAAGATTTTCTTTGAAGTGATGACGCAGTGTGAAACTGTATATGTAAACACTAATGAGCACTACAGATCAAGCGTAGAAACAGAAACTCGTGAAGATCGTTTTACCAAATGGTGGAAAGCAAAATATCCTGCACATGCCGTAGCAAAAAGCAATCCTATTTTACAACGATTACGAGCAATAAAAGATCCCATCGAAATTGAGCTTATGCAAACAGCTTGTAATATTACCGAAAAAGGATTTCGAAGACTTTTAGGCTTTGTAAAACCTGATGTTTGGGAATATAATCTTGAAGCCGAATTGTTGCATGAATTTATCAATAACAGATCCAAAGGTTTTGCGTATACTCCTATAATCGCAAGCGGAAACAATGCCAATGTGCTTCACTATATAGAAAATAATCGACCCTGTAAAGCAGGTGATTTAATCCTTATGGACGTTGCTGCAGAATATGCTAATTACTCTAGTGATTTGTCTCGTACAATTCCGGTATCAGGAAAATACTCTAAACGTCAGCGAGATGTTTATGATGCTGTACTTCGAGTTAAAAATGAAGCTACCAAAATGTTGATTCCAGGAACTATCTGGGCCGATTATCATGTTGAAGTTGGTAAAATTATGACATCTGAGTTATTAGGATTAGGGCTTATAGATAAAGCTGATGTGCAGAAGGAAGATCCAGAATGGCCTGCATACAAAAAATACTTTATGCATGGTACCTCTCATCACATAGGATTAGACACCCATGATTATGGTATCCTTACCGAGCCTATGCAAGCAAATATGGTGTTTACTGTTGAGCCCGGGATTTATATTCCTGATGAAGGTTTTGGAATTCGTATTGAAGATGATGTAGTAATACAGGAAAAAGGAGAACCTTTTAATCTCATGGCTAATATTCCTATAGAAGCTGAAGAGATTGAAGAATTAATGAATAATTAGAATTCTATAAAATCAAATATATGCCCCATCCATATTTTTATGTGTGGGGTTTTACTATCTCCTAAACACAACTCAAAACTCGGTGGTAAAGCCGTAAGGTAATCTCTCTTATTTTTTTTAGTTTAGTCGAACACAACTCTAAAACCTGTTCTATCATGAAAAAACTTCTTCTTTGTTTTTTTATCATTACTTTTTGCAATGCTTGTACTAAAAAAAATAAATCACCATTAGTTGGTAAATGGAAGCTAACACACGTACTGGTAGATCCGGGAAATGGAAAAGGAGCCTTCCAAAAAGCAAACCAGGAAAAAGTTATCGAATTCTTTGATGACGGCACCTTAAAAACAAACGTATCTTACTGTCCATTAGATGATGATAAAACTATCGGAATGTCTGGAACATATGACATGAATCATACTCTACTTATCGTTCCTTGTACATCTTCAGACTCTAAAATAAATTTTGAAATAAATGAGTCTATGTTGATCATCGATTATCCGACTCAGTGTATGGAGCCTTGCAAAGAAAAGTATACTAAAATTGATTGATAGCCTTCTTTTTTTAATCAACCGAATTAAATCTACAGTTTGTATAAACCATATCACCAGTAAAAATCTATCGTCTTATTACATAGAAATGAATGAAGAATTTCTCGTAATTGATAAAAACAGTATTTCTTTTGTTGACTTTAATGTCAGTATTTAAATACTTTTGATTCTTAATTTGAAACTCTAAATGGTATGGTATGTATTTAAAACTACTTAGAAACATCTTCATTCTTTCTGTCTCGTTTATTGGGTATGGGCAATCTTTTCATGTTCCCGATTCCTTGATGCAAAAAACATATAAACAGCTTAGTGAAAACTTTCATGCAAGTTTAGATAGTAATATACCAGCAGCAAGGTTATATGCCCGGGCTTATTTTAACAAAGGAAAAAACAGTAAAGACAACAGTCGTATAGCTTGGTCTTATGTCTATAAAAGTCTATTGTATAATGATTCAAAAAAAAGAAAAATAGAAGCTTTAGACAGTGCTGTTTTTTTTGGGGAAAATATAGTTAAAAAGAATCATCCAGAAGTCTTCTATAACAAAAGAGCGATTGCCTATGGGGAGTTTGGGGATCTTAATCATAGTCTTAAAGACTACTTAACAGCATTAGAACATTCTAGAAAAAACAATAATGTACCGTATATATACCTTCTTAAGCATAATATCGCAAATCTAAAAAGGAAACTAGGAAAATATGATGAGGCCAAAAAACTATTCAAAGAATGTATTGTATATGAAAAAAGCATCAAAAACAAAACAAAACGAGATACTATCTCTTATCTATTAACACTAACAGAACTTGTCTCTATATATAGATTAAATAATCAAATAGATTCTGCAAAAATTTTAAACAAAGAAGGAGTTAAATTATCTAAAGGTAAGCCCACTGAATTTCTGTTCGATTTAAATGATGGTATTCTAGACTATTACAACCAGAAATATAGTTTAGTAATAAAAAAAATTAAACCAATATTACCCAAAATTATCAATCCAGAAAGAGGATATGAAAGTACTACAGATTTAATTAACGCATATCTATATTTAGGAAATTCTAATAAAAGCTTAGGTAAAACCTCAGAGTCTATTACTTATTTCAAGAAAATAGATTCTATCTCTAAAACTTTAAATTATTTTTTACCCGAAAGTAGAGCTGCCTATGTAGAGTTGGTTGGTTATTACAAATCTATTGGTGACCATACCAATCAATTACTGTATATAAATAAACTACTAAGTGCAGATAGTGTTTTAATAAAGGATTATTGGATCCTTAATGATAAGCTTTTAAGAGAATTTGACACCAGGGAGCTTCTTGAACAAAAACAGAAAATCATAGCTTCATTAGAAAAAGAAAACAATAAGATATCCTCTCAAAATATTATCATATCAATACTTCTGTTATTAAGTCTAATCGGTATTGTTTACTATTATTATCGGCAACAACTTTACAAAAAAAGATTTTTAAAACTCTTACAACAAATCTCTGATCAAAACCAAAAAAAAGATCAATCTACAGATGATCCTACTCCTTCATCAATTAACAAAGAAACTGTAGACAAACTACTTGATAAGCTTCAGCAATTTGAAGAAAAAAAAGAGTTTTTAAAACCTCTAACCTCAAAAGATCTTGCCCAAAAGTTTGAATCAAACTCTAGTTATCTCTCTAAAGTGGTCAATACTTTTAAAGAAAAAAGCTTTAGCAATTATATTAACGATTTACGAATCGATTTTGTAATCGATAAATTAAACGAGGATTCGATATTTAGAAAATATACTGTGCAAGCCATTGCACAAGAAATCGGCTTTAATAATTCTGAAGCATTTTCTAAAGCATTCTATAAAAAGACTGGGATTTATCCTTCCTATTTTATTAAAGAGCTAGAAAAGCAAAAAAATGATAAAACTAATCAGCTTTCTCGTTGAAATTTTTACACATCTATAGAATATTTTCTATACTTCCTTCGTTGAATACAAAAACTCTCTTTTTATATTATGCAACGAATGAAAATCACTGCTGGTCACCAGCAAGCTATGCCGTATATAGTAGTCGAAAAAGCTGAAGATTTTATTGATTTCATTCGAAAAATCTTTCAGGCACAGGAAATGATACGAAGCCTCGATGTTGATAATAGAATACAACATTCAGAAATTAGAATCGGCGATTCTACTATTCTTCTTACAGAAGCTTCAAAACATAATCCTGCACATCCCGGTTGTATGTATGTCTATGTAAAAGATACTGATCAAACGTATTATGAAGCCATAGATGCAGGAGCCAAATCCTTGATGGAACCTATGGAAGAAGATTACGGAGCCAGAGGAGCTGGTTTTCGAGATCCATTTGGTAACACCTGGTGGATTGCTACATTAAATTAAGTTTGATCAAAAACGATTACGTTATATCTAGTTACATCCTAAATCTTGTTGAGATTGCACATCATTAACCGGAAAGCATAATCCTGATTTCAATGTTTCAGGCACATATCGATTAAGATCAGTATCCTGTAAACTGATTTCTATAAAAGCTGTGAGGTTGTCTATTTCCTGATCTGTTAAATCAATAGTTCCAAATTGAGTTGCCAAATTTTCGGTAGTTACTTCGGTAGATTGAGGAACTCCTTTATTTTTATAAACGATAACATCTCTTACCGATGTAAATGTGCCTCCATGGCCATAAAAACCATTATCAGTCAGATTATAAAGCGTTGGTGTTTTAAATTTATAATTATCATTTGGATTTTTAGTAAAGCCTCCTCTTCCTTTCTTTACATTTTCAAAACCTGCACTATCTAACACCAATGCTTTATCAGAATTATCAAAATCTCCCATCCCAAAAGCATGAAAGCTTTTATCATTTAGTGCTGGGCCAGTATGACATTGGTAACATTTTCCGTTTCCAAAAAATGCAATTGCACCTTTCTTTTCTTCCTCACTCATCGCATCATAATCTCCTTTTAGCCATTCTTGCCAAGGTGATTTATTCGCAAGCAATGTTCTTTCATAAGCAGCCATAGCAAGTCCTGCATTCTTGGTAGTATACCGCTCGCTTTCTATAATATCACCAAAAGCCTTATCAAACATTTCTTTATATCCCAGTGTATTTACAAAATCCTTATCAATTAGTAATCTATGAACCCCCTGACCTTTTATAGCCTGAACTTCTATACCTTGAAATCCTAGAAAATTCTCTTGAATATTTGCCCAATTACTTTCTGTTCCTGCATTAGTTCCTGTACCTCCAAATTGCCCATTCCATAACATTACATCTTGGTATGCTACATTTAAAAGAGTAGGAGAGCGAAGTGGCTGGATGTCTACAGAGTCCACAGGAACATTGGTATTTATTACTCTACCATTACCATTGGTTCCAAAACCTACACCACATTCTCCAATACCTTGCCTTAATCCAGAGCTAAACCCCGCAGTAACTTGATGACAAGAAGCACAAGAATATGTAGCTTTCATCTCATCTATTTTTGGGTTTTTGCCAAGAGCTGTTTCATGTAATAATAACTTTCCTAGCTCAACTTTTTCCCTGGTAATTGGATTTAGAGGGTCTTGAGGTATTTTAAGGTAATCATCACTTTTCGGTAAGATAAAATAAGTAAGACCTTTATCTTCAGAAATGTCGGTTAAAAGAGTTTTTAAATCTTTATCCAAACCTGATGCTATAGGTACATAGTCATCATCATTAGAACAAGAAAATAAAAATAATGTAATAAGTATAAGAGTAGTTATTTTTCCCATAGATTTCCCTTTATATAAATATTAAAATTCGTTGTTTTCTGGCGCGAATGTAACAAAAACTAATACAATAAAAAAGGGGAAATTACCCCTAAAAACCTTTAATTTTTATGTTTAGAAAAATCACTCTGTTTTTGAAAAGATATTCATAACAATCAGCGTTACCAATGCAGGTAATAACCAAGCTAAACTATACACTCCTAAAGGAAGAATTTTTAAAATCGGAGCAACATAGTCCTGCATTCCTATAGTTCCTAAAAAATCAGGAATACTAAATAAAATAGTTACGATAACTACAGTTCTAAATACTAATGAAGAAGTAAATCTATTAGGCAAAACATTTAACAGAATCAAAATAATGGTTAAAGGGTAAATAAACATAAGTGCTGGTATTGCTACATCAATGATATAATGTACATCAAACTGTCCCATTAATACTCCTAGAATACAAGCTATAATTGCGGTAATAAGATATGCTTTTTGAGATCCGTTACAAATTCCTTTTATGAAATCTGCAGTACCAGTTACAATACCTACAGCCGTAGTAAAACAGGCTAACCCAACCAGAATACTTAAAAAAACTTTACCTATACTACCTAATGTTTTTAAACTCATTCCTGATAATAAATCTGTTCGCGAAATAGTAGTATCAAAATCAGCACCAAATAATGCACCACTATAAATCATACCAGCATAAATAACAAAAAGGCCTATTCCTGCCAAAACACCAGATCCAATAATCAGTTTTCGATTTCTATCAAAATTATTTTCTCCTTTAATTTTTAGAGATACAATAATAACTCCACCTACAACAACAGCTCCTATTGCATCAAATGTTTGATAGCCTTCTAGCAACCCTTTAATAAAAGGAGTTCCAAATTCTGAAGGATTAATCGCAGGTGTTTGCATTGAAAAAATACTAATACATATGATACTAAGTACAACGATAAATATAATAGGAGAAAGAAATTTGCCTAATAAGCTAAGAATCTTAGATCGATTAAGTACAAAAAGCAACACTAATGCAAAATAAATAGTACTGGTTAACCAGGCATTTGTACCAAAAAAAGGTGCAATTGCCATCTCATGGGTTACAGATGCAGTTCTAGGGGAAGGCAATGTGATAGAGATCAAATAAACCAATATACAATAAACAAAACTAAATGTGGGAGATACTTTCTTTGCAAAATCAAGCATAGTTCCTTGTAAGCGGGCGTGCGCAAAAATTCCTAATAAAGGAATAACTACTGCCGAAATAGCAAAACCCATAATAACCAGAAACCACGCATCGCCTGCTTTATACCCCAAAAGTGGAGGAAGCATTAGGTTTCCTGCACCAAAAAACATTGAAAATAATGCAAATCCTGCAACAAAAGTTTCTTTATTAAATCTCATTTGGTTAGGTATTTATATCCTTTAATAAGCAATAATAATGAAACCATAATAAGCATACAAAATAATCGTAATAGTATTTATAAATAGAAAAGCAATAATGAGTTAAAAATTAATATATAACTATAGCTGAAAACTTAGTGCATTCATAAAAAAATATTTATTTACATTTTAAAAGAGTATTGTTTCTAGTTTCTTTGCTCTATAAATTAAAAAGTAAAATGATAATAACGTATAAAGGGATCAAAATAAATTATAATACTTCGGGAAAAGGTACTCCTGTAGTCTTTCTGCATGGGTTTTTAGAGAATTCTACCATGTGGGAAGAAACCATCGATCATATATCAAATACATATCATTGTATTTCTATCGATCTTTTAGGTCACGGTCTTACCGAGTGTATGGGGTATATACATACTATGGAGGATATGGCACAAGCAGTCAAGGTTGTTTTAGATAGCCTAAACATCTCTAAGGCTTCTTTTGTAGGTCATTCTATGGGTGGTTATGTAGCTCTAGCCTGTATAGATCTTTTTCCAAATATAGTTTCGGGATTAGTATTGTTAAATTCTACTTCGTTTCCTGATAGCATAGAGAGAAAACAAAATCGGAGTAGAGCCATTGAGATAGTCAAGAATAATCCCGACGCATATACTAGTATGGCAATTGCAAATCTTTTTGCTGAAGAAAATCGATTGCGATTAGCAGACAAAATAAATATGATCAAAGATCAAGCCTCAAAGATTTCTTTGCAAGGAATTATTTCTGGTTTAGAAGGAATGAAAGTAAGAAAAGATCACACATCTCTTCTATCCAGTTTTAATAAGCCAAAAATCATCTTTGCCGGAACCAAAGATCCTATTTTACTATATGGTCAAAGTATTAAAGAATCGAAGCAATGTAATATCAATCTTGTTAGTTTTGATGGAGGCCATATGTCATATTTAGAGAATAAAGACGAATATATTGCAAAACTTCACCTGTTTCTAGGATCTTTTTAATATCAAAACTTAGAAGATAATAAATCTATTTTTGATTTCTCTAAAAGATAGGTAATTTCACATGTTCTTTAGACGAAATACTTCTTTTTGGGTCAAAAAACACTATAAAAGAAGTATTTCGTCTAAAAATCAATGATTTATGGTGATTTTTTCTTACAAAAATGCGGATAATAAAAAAAAAAATATTATTATTGTATTGATAATGAACTAATAACCCTTTTCCATGAATTTTTAACCCCCTAAGAATAATGAAAAAAACTACCCCAACCTCCGCATTTTCTTTTTCAAAAATTTACTGTTCTCTATTTGGCCATGACTATCTTCTTTCTAAAAATGTTACTCATCACATTAAAGAATATACCTGTTCACACTGTGGTGAACAAGCCACTACTAATAGTAGAGGACGATTAGAGGCAATGACGCCTAAGTTAAAAGAAATCAATAATGCTTTAGCCTCTGTACATGCTAAGAAACAGGCAAGAACTAATCGTGATACTCCATTTCAAGCAGCTTCATAATTATTAATTATTCCTCAATCGGATTCCACCCCTGGGCTTGTATTGCTATCTTTTCGTTTGCTCTGGTCACTAATCCTATTCCACTTTTCTCATCTGTTATATGACCTATAACTGTAAGACTGGGATTTGCTTTTATTTTAGGATAATCTTCTTGTTTTATGGTAAATAATAATTCATAATCCTCACCACCATTTAGTGCTACTGTCGTACTATTCATTTTAAATTCTTCGCATGTAGATATAACTGTAGGATCTAATGGGATTTTTTCCTCATATAAATTTACGCCAACTTTGGATTGAGAACAAAGATGTATTATTTCTGAAGACAAACCATCACTTATATCAATCATACTTGTTGGTTTTACATCTAATGCTTTAAGAAGTTCTGATATGTCTTTTCGTGCTTCTGGTTTAAGTTGCCTCTCAATGATATAAGTATATTGATCCAGGTCTGGCTGCGAATTAGGGTTAACCTCATAAACTTGTTTCTCTCGCTCTAATACCTGAAGTCCCAAATATGCTGCTCCCAAATCACCAGTTACAACCAGAAGGTCATTTTCCTTAGCTCCACTACGATATACCAAATCTTCTTCATTTGCGTATCCAACAGCCGTAATACTAATAAGTAGTCCTGTTGTTGAAGAAGTCGTATCCCCTCCTACTACATCTACATTATAAAGCTTTGCCGCAGTTTCAATCCCTGCATATAATTCTTCTAATGCTTCCAAAGGAAATCTGTTTGATACTGCAATAGAAACCGTGATTTGTGATGCTGTTGCATTCATAGCATAGACATCAGAAAGATTTACTATTACAGCTTTATACCCTAAATGCTTTAATGGAACATACGACAAATCAAAATGTACTCCTTCTATCAATAAATCTGTTGTTAATACGCACTTTTTATTTTCAAAATCCAAAACTGCTGCATCGTCTCCAATTCCAAGAGAAGTTGTTTTTTGGTTGATATCAAAATTCTTGGTCAAATGGTTAATAAGTCCAAATTCTCCTAATTCAGATAGTTGTGTCTTTGGTGTATTCTTGTCTTCAATCATTTTGCAAAGGTAGGTAACAAAGTGATTTCAATTCATAAAAAACTTCTGATTTTTCAGCCTTCTAAACCTAATGTAGAAGTCTTATGGCTTTGGGATATTAAAACAATACTCAAAAAAGTTTAGTACATTTATTAAAATTGAAAACTATATGAAAAGGTATTTTATGTGTAATTTGTTATTATTTACAACTCTTATAGGTTGTAGTGGTGACGATAATGGTAATGACGTTTTTAATAATCCATCTGTTGCTACAAATGATGTTAAATCTGGCCCCTGTGAAAATGGCCTTGCCGGTGGGTTTTATCCTTGTAACGGATATGATCTGATCACTAGAATATCACTCACAGAAATGTCTGCAGGTGCAGGTAATGATAGTTGGGGATGGACAGACTCACAAAGCGGTAAAGAATATGCTTTGATAGGACTAGACAACGGTACAGCTTTCATAGATATTTCTACACCTAATAGTCCAATCTATTTAGGTAAACTACCAACCGCAACTGTAAATAGTCCTTGGAGAGATGTAAAAGTATATCAAAATCACGCTTTTATTGTAAGTGAAGCTACTAATCATGGAATGCAGGTTTTCGATCTTACAAGGTTGCGAAATGTAACAAATCCTCCTCAAACTTTTAATGCAGATGTGCATTTTACCGATTTTGGAAGTGCACATAATATTGTTATTAACGAAGACTCTGGATTTGCATATGCAGTAGGAACAAGTAGATCCGGAACGTATCGAGGAGGTCCTGTATTCATTAATATACAAGATCCTAAAAACCCAATTGCCGCAGGAGGGTTTCTTTCTACAGGAGATAGAGCTTATAGTCATGATGCGCAAGCAATTAATTATCAAGGACCCGACACCGATTATACCGGTAAAGAAATATTAATTGGCAGCAATGAGATAGAGGTTGTAATCGCAGATATTACAGACAAAAATAATCCTATTACTATATCTACTATTAAATATACAGATGTGGGGTATACTCATCAAGGATGGTTTACAGAAGATATGAAATATTTTATATTAGGAGACGAAACCGACGAACAAGGAGTTGGGTTTAATACCAGAACTATAATTTTTGATTTTGAAGATCTTGATAATCCTAAGTTTCATATGAATTATACTGGTCCTACTACGGCTATAGATCATAATGGATATGTAAAAGGAAATCTATTTTATCTGGCAAATTATAGAGCTGGAGTTAGAATACTTGATATTTCTGATATCGGAAATAAAAATATGACAGAAATAGGTTTTTTTGATACTTTCCCATCAAGTGATAGTGCAAGCTTTAATGGTGTATGGAATGTATATCCTTATTTTGAAAGTGGAAATATTGTAATTAGCGATATCCAAGGAGGGTTTTTATTGATTCGAAAAAGTACTCCATAAGCATATATTAAAATATGATCCCAGTCGATACCCTAAAATAATCTTTCTGGATTTTGCTTAAAATTGAAAAATGCATGTCACTTTAATACAATTTCTCATTTTTTAACTCATAATTATGTAAAAAAACGTTAAAAACAGTTAAAATAATGCAAACTGTATATAGAATTCATAAATACCTACACATAAAATCGATAAATTAGTTAATTATTTAAAAACTAAACTATTAGCATATGACATAAACTTCAATTTCTAAACAAACTCTTAAACCACAAACTCAATGAAAAATCTAATTACTCTTCTACTGATATTATCAGTAGTATTCTCTTATGGTCAGACCCCTTGTCAAAACGGGCTGGCAGGTTCTTACCCTTGTAAAGATTACGATTTAATGTCTCACATCACGCTATCTCAAATGAGTGCTGGAGCCGGTAATGATAGCTGGGGATGGACAGATCCACAAAATGGTAATGAATATGCAATTATTGGTTTAAATAACGGAACCGCATTTATTGATATTTCGAATCCAACTAATCCCGTTTATCTTGGTAAATTACCAACAGCCACCTCAAATAGTACCTGGAGAGACGTAAAAGTGTATAAAAATCATGCTTTTATAGTAAGTGAAGCTGCTAATCACGGAATGCAGGTTTTTGACCTTACAAGATTACGTAACGTAGCAAATCCTCCTCAAACTTTTACCGCAGATAAAAGATATACAGAATTCGGTAATGCTCACAACATTGTAATCAATGAAGATTCTGGATATGCCTATGTTGTAGGGGCTCAAAGAAATTCTGGTCCTTATAAAGGAGGACCTCTTTTTATTAACATTCAGGATCCAAAAAACCCAACCAATGCCGGAGGACTTTTATCAGGTGGTCAACGCGCATACACTCATGATGCCCAGGTTATTACTTATAATGGTCCGGATAGTGACTATACAGGAAAAGAGATTCTTATTGGTAGTAACGAAATTGAAATCGTAATAGCCGATATTACCAATAAATCAAATCCTAAAACAATATCAACTATAAAATATTCTGATGTTAAATACACTCACCAGGGGTGGTTTACAGAAGATCTGAAATATTTTATATTGGGAGATGAGCTCGATGAACAAGGGGTTGGTTTTAATACAAAAACTATTGTTTTTGATTTTCAGGATTTAGATAATCCAAAATTTCATTTTAATTATTTTGGCCCAACACCAGCAACAGATCATAATGGATATGTAAAAGGTAATTTATTCTACTTGGCAAATTATAGAGCAGGGATAAGGATTATAGATATTTCTAGCATTGGAACCAAAACCATGACAGAAGTAGGGTTCTTTGATACTTATACCTCTAGTAATAGTGTAACTATGGATGGTGTGTGGAATGTATATCCCTATTTCAATAGCGGAAACATTGTTATAAGTGATATTCAAGGAGGGTTTTTCTTAATACGAAAAAGTGCACCCGCGGTATGTCAGGCAACCGTTCCTACCGGTGTAGGATCTTCTAACATAAATGCAACTTCTGCTACTATTAATTGGACAAGTGTTGCCAACGCTACTTATGATTTAAGATATCGTCAAACTGGGACTTCTTCCTGGACAACGACGGCTGTAAATGGAACTTCTAATACTATAACTGGCTTGTCTGCCACCACATCTTACGAAGCACAAGTAAGAAGTAAATGTCAGGACGGGACTTCATCTAACTACAGTAGTTCTGTTAATTTCACAACTACAGATGTGCAAGTGAATTATTGTAATTCTAATGGAAATAGTGTTTCTGATGAATATATTAGCAATGTATCTATCGGAAGTATAAATAATACGTCTGGTGCATCTAATGGTGGTTATGCAGACCACACTTCTATATCTACTAATCTTGCAAAAGGCACATCACATACAATTACGATTACTCCAACATGGTCGGGTACAGTATACAGTGAAGGGTATAGTGTATGGATCGACTTTAATCAAGATGGTGATTTTGAAGATTCTGGAGAACAAGTATGGTCACAAAATGCAACAAGGACTACCCCTGTTAGCGGAACATTTTCAATCCCATCTAGCGCTTCTGCTGTATCGACCAGAATGCGTGTCTCTATGAAATATAATTCTATCCCTACATCCTGTGAGTCATTCCCATATGGTGAAGTCGAAGATTACACGGTTACAATCACCGAAGGTAATGGTAATGTATGTGCTGGTGGAGTATCATCATTTCCGTACAATGAAAGCTTTGAAAATACTTTAGGTTTGTGGACACAATCATCATCAGATGATATCAATTGGACGGTTGATTCTAATGGAACCCCATCAAGAAATACAGGACCATCAAGCGCAAATCAGGGAACATATTATCTCTATGTAGAAGCTTCCGGAAATGGAACAGGGTTTCCTAATAAACGAGCAATACTAACATCTCCTTGTTTTGACCTAAGTGGTACTTCTTCTCCTGCATTCACATTTACATATCATATGTTTGGTGCATCTGATATGGGAAGTATAGCAGTTGAAGCATCGACAAATGATGGTGCTTCATGGACAAGTATTTGGAGTAAAACCGGTAATCAAGGAAATTCCTGGAACGCCATTAATCTTGATCTTTCTCAATATATTGGTGAGGCTCTAAGACTAAGATTCAACAGAGTTACAGGATCTACCTGGCAAGCCGATATCGCCATTGATAATATTGCTCTTACAACAAGTGTTGCTGCTAATTCATCTTTGATTTCAACAGAAAATATCTCCTTTTCGATCTTTCCAAATCCGGTTCAAGGGGCAATCATGAATGTATTTATGGGTGACAAAAGTGCTACTAATCAAACTTCAAATTTTGAAATCAAAAATTTTGTAGGGCAATTAGTAGGCAAAGGAACCGTTAAAAATACTATTGATGTTTCTAATTTGAAAACAGGAGTCTATTTTTTACAAGTTACCGCCAAAAACCAAGGTACTATTACCAAGCGTTTTGTAAAAAAATAATGTCTTTAAAATATACTAACAAATGAATCGCTCTAAATTCTTATTCAATATACTTATCATCTGTATTGCAACATTAGCTTTGATTGCTTGTGGTAGCGATGATGAAGATAATGCAACACCCGTTCCTCCTTTAGAAGGGTTTTTGGGTGAAATAGACTGGGTAAAAACATTTGGAGGAAGTAATGAAGATAATGCCCTATCAGTAGTCGAAACTACTGATGGGGGTTATGCAATAGCTGGATATACCCAAAGCATTGACGGAGATATTACCGATAAAACTGCTCCAGACAGTGACTATTGGTTACTCAAAATAACCAAAGAAGGAGAAATTTCATGGAGTAAAACTTATGGAGGTTCTGGAGATGAAAGAGGAGAAAAAATCATTCAAACTACAGATGGTGGATATGCATTGGTAGGATATAGCAGAAGTGCAGACGAAGATGTAAGTGCAAATGCCGGATTACAAGATTATTGGATTGTAAAAACAGATATTTCTGGAGGTATTCAATGGGAAAAAAGTTTTGGATTTCCCGGAATAGACAGAGCTTTTTCTGTTGTACAAACTCGTGATGGCGGGTATTTCATTACAGGTTTTCTAGATGTAACCGCTAGTGGTGGAGAAGGCAATGACAACAAAAGTGGTTTTTCAAAACATGGAGTTGGAGAATTCTGGGGTATCAAACTTAATTCTGCAGGAGAAAAAGAATGGCGACGTTTCTTTGGTGGCACCAATAATGATCGTAGTTACGATGTAGTACAAACTCAAGATGATGGCTTTATAATGATCGGCTCATCAGAAAGTGTTGATTTTGATATTACTAATAGTAAAGGAAGCTATGATTTTTGGGCTGTAAAAATTAATAAAGAAGGTACTAAGTTATGGCAAAAATCATTTGGCGGATCAGAAATTGATGTAGGATATGCCATTGCAGCTACTGGTGATGGAAAATTTCTTATTGTAGGAGATTCCAGAAGTACAGATGGTGATATTTCTAGTGCCAATGGGAATGCCGATCTTTGGTTGATACAAATTGATGGTAATGGTAATCTACTTTGGGAAAAATCATTGGGCGGCACAGCCTTTGATACCGGTAGAGCTATTGCCAAAATGCAAAGCGGTGGTTTTGTTATTACGGGCAACTCTAGAAGTAATGATATTGATGTGGCACAAAACAAAGGACAAAGTGATGTCTGGAGCATGATCATAACTATCAATGGAGAAGTTCAATGGAAACTGGCTAGCGGCGGTAGTCAAGCAGAATTTGGAGAAGGCTGCATAGAAACAAGCGACAAAAAAGTAATTGTTGTAGGCAACTCTGAAAGTAACGACTTTGATATCCCTGCAAATAAGGGATCTAAAGACGTACTAATAATTAAATATAAATAAACACAATGAAAAACATCATATATATCCTCATAACAACATTAGTAATTGTATCCTCCTGTAAAAATGATGACGACGGAGCAATAAATACTTTCGGAAATGTTGTCCTTGATTTTAAAAACACAATCAATAATAATGGTATCGAATTAACTACTGATTCCTATACCAACGCAAGTAATGAAACCTATACCATTTCAGAATTGAAATATATTATAAGTAATATTGTTTTAATTAAAGCTAATGGCCAAG
This sequence comes from Aquimarina spinulae, assembly GCF_943373825.1. Lineage (NCBI taxonomy): Bacteria > Pseudomonadati > Bacteroidota > Flavobacteriia > Flavobacteriales > Flavobacteriaceae > Aquimarina > Aquimarina spinulae. The sequence continues at coordinate 2,537,294 of NZ_CALSBP010000002.1, forward strand.
AATTTGTATATCCCGTAGACCGAAGCTATTTTGTCATCAATGAAGCTGCTGTAGAAAGCAAAAAAGTAAGCCTTGCCGATATTAGTGCAGGAGAATATACTAAAATCAAGTTTGGTTTTGGGGTCGATCAATCAAAATATCCACTTGATGGTGGTGGGATAACTAATTTTATTCCTACGGCAGAAGAAAACGGAATGTTATGGAGTTGGTCTGCTGGATATAAATTCATTAAATTTGAAGGAACCTATACTGTAAATGGTGGAGCCAGTGCCGACTATTCAATTCATGTAGGAAGCCATGGTACCACTTTAGACAATTATAAGGAAATCACAATCGAATTACCCAACACATTAACCATCGAAGAATCGAAATCACCAGAAGTGGCAATTAATGTTGATATTGCAAAGATATTTGATGGTACAAATACGCATTCACTAGAAGTAAAAAACAGTATTCAGGTAGATGCAGAATTTGCTCCAAAAATTGCAGAAAATATAAGTACTATGTTTACTGCAACTAGCGTATCTAATTAAAGTAATATTTTGAAATTATTATCATATATAGCAATTATCCTTATCGGAACTGCATGTAGTTCTGATAAGGATAATTATGTTCCTATCGAAAATAAAAAATTAGAATTTGCTATACCTGCAAACTTTCCCGACCCAACTTATGATATAACACTTAATCCTCCTACAGAAAAAGGTTTCGAACTAGGAAAAAAGTTGTTTTATGATGGTCGTCTCGCCTCTGATGGTGTGATTTCTTGCGGTTTTTGTCATATTCAGGATTTTGCATTTACTCACCACACACATATTGTAAGCCATGGTGTAGGCGGTGCTCTAGGAACTCGTAATGCACAGCCTTTACATAATATGGCATTTATGAAAGAGTTCACATGGGACGGGGCCGCAATGCACTTGGATCTTCAACCTATTATACCCATCACTGCAGAAGTAGAAATGAATGAGACTTTCAATAGTATTCTTAAAAAGCTAGAAGAGCAACCAGAATATGTAAAATTATTTGCAGAAGCATTCGAAGATCAAAAAATAAATTCTGATAATATGCTCAAAGCAATTTCTCAGTTCATGATTATGATGATTTCTGCAAACACCAAATACGACAAGATAGAAAGAAATGAAGGCTCTGTTTTTACAGCAGAAGAAGCTACTGGTTTCGAACTCTTTAAAGCTAAGTGTGCTTCTTGTCATAAAGGTACATTATTTACGGATCAATCGTATCGTAATAATGGACTACCTATTGACCCTCAATACAATGACATAGGAAGAAAACGTGTAACAGGATTAACCGAGGACATGCAAAAATTTAAAGTTCCTAGTTTAAGAAATATTGAGCTTACTTTTCCGTACATGCATGATGGTCGATTAAAAACTTTGGATGATGTTTTAAATCATTATAGTGATGGTATGGTAGATTCTGAAACTTTAGATCCAATGTTTAAAAATCAAAATGGTGCCTTGGGAATCCCAATGACAGCTGAAGAAAAACAACAAATCGTCGCTTTTTTAAAAACACTTACAGATGACGATTATGTAAATGATACTCGTTTTTCAGAATTCTAAAGTATTTTTCTATAGACCATTATAGCTTTTACCTATTCTAATATATAACAGATATATGTTAGGTTTCGTGTATAAAATCTACTTATGTAGTATATTTGCATTTCATTTAGAATTAATCTATATTATAAAAGTATGATTAAGGTATCAGACATAGCAAAAAATAAGGTCATCGAATTGATGAGTGACGATGGATATGATGCAGTTACCGACTATGTGCGTGTAGGTGTAAAAAGTGGAGGGTGCTCTGGTTTATCATATGATTTAAAGTTTGATAAAGCACAGCAGGAAGGAGATAAAGTATTTGAAGATAATGGTGTAAAAATCATTGTAGATAAAAAAAGTTTTCTTTATTTAATCGGTACAACTCTAGAGTATTCTGGTGGTTTAAATGGTACTGGTTTTGTATTTAATAATCCTAATGCCAGTAGAACATGTGGCTGTGGAGAAAGTTTTTCCCTTTAATCTATAAAAAAAGTCCTGAATTAATTCTAGGATAAAGAAAATGGCGTATACTGAAGACGACTTAAAAAAAGAACTAGAGACCAAAGAATACGAGTATGGATTTTATACCGATATAGAATCTGATACTTTTCCTGTTGGTCTTAATGAAGATATTGTTCGTGCAATCTCTAAGAAAAAAGAAGAACCCGAATGGATGACAGAATGGAGGCTTGAAGCTTTTCGAGCATGGGAACAGATGGAAGAACCCGAATGGGCAAATGTTACTTATGAAAAGCCTGATTTTCAGAATATATCTTACTATTCTGCACCAAATAAAAAACCTAAATATAATAGTATTGATGAAGTAGATCCAGAATTACTCGATACTTTTAAAAGACTAGGGATTTCGTTAGACGAACAAAAGAAATTAGCAGGAGTAGCTGTAGATATAGTAATGGATTCTGTATCAGTAGCTACAACGTTTAAAGAAACCCTTGCAGAAAAAGGAATTATATTTTGCTCTATTTCTGAAGCTATTCAAGAACATCCAGAGTTAGTTAAAAAATATATCGGAGCTGTGGTTCCTCAAAAGGATAATTTTTATGCTGCTTTAAACTCTGCTGTTTTTAGCGATGGTTCGTTCTGTTATATCCCTAAAGGTGTTCGTTGTCCAATGGAACTATCTACCTATTTTAGAATCAATCAGGCAGGTACAGGTCAGTTCGAGCGAACTTTAGTAGTGGCAGACCAAGGAAGCTATGTAAGTTATCTAGAAGGATGTACTGCTCCTTCTCGTGATGAAAATCAGTTGCATGCCGCTGTTGTTGAATTAATAGCATTGGATGATGCAGAAATAAAATATTCTACAGTACAAAACTGGTATCCCGGAAATGCTGAAGGTAAAGGAGGGGTTTATAATTTTGTGACCAAAAGAGGAATTTGTGAAAACAACGCTAAAATTTCTTGGACACAAGTAGAAACAGGATCAGCAATTACCTGGAAATATCCTTCTTGTATCCTAAAAGGTGATAACTCTGTGGGAGAATTTTATTCTATTGCGGTAACCAATAATTTTCAGCAAGCAGATACTGGTACAAAAATGATACACTTGGGCAAAAACACCAAAAGTACTATCATTTCTAAGGGTATTTCTGCAGGGAAATCTCAAAATAGCTATCGAGGATTAGTGCAAATAAGTAGTAGAGCGACCAATGCACGTAATTTTTCACAATGTGATTCATTATTGATGGGCAATGAATGTGGCGCACATACGTTTCCTTATATAGAAACTAAAAACAAAACCGCTCAAATAGAACATGAAGCAACTACAAGTAAAATAGGAGAAGATCAAATTTTTTATTGTAACCAACGAGGAATCGATACAGAAAAAGCAATCGCTTTAATCGTTAATGGTTTTAGTAAAGAAGTATTGAATAAGCTACCTATGGAGTTTGCAGTAGAAGCTCAAAAACTTCTGGAGATTTCTTTAGAAGGTTCTGTAGGCTAATTGTAAAACCATCAAATCTACATTAATGAAAAAAACATGTATTTTAATTGCACTAAGTCTTATTCTTTTTTCCTGCAAATCCGAAAACAAAAATGAAGAACCTAATTTAATTCGTGGCGAATTTATTCTTATAGATGATGCAGCAGTTTTAAAAGGTAATGATTTTATATATGGAGTGATAATTAATGATGTCACGCTAGAACTCGCTAAAAAAGTAGAACCTCTGCAAAGAGAAGAATATGACATGGTTCCTGTAGTAGTAAAGGGAATCATAAAACCCAATCCAGAACAAGGATGGGAAGAAATAGTAGAACTAAAAGAAATTATCGGAGTAAGTGCGCCAACTTCAGAGTTACCCACTAAGATTAAATCTTCTGAAGAAGATAAAAACTCTGATCTAGAAAAAGAAAAATAAATGAATTATATCTCATAAGAGATAAAAGTTTTATATAACATGTTAGAGATAAAGGATTTACACGCAAGTGTCGAAGGGAAAGAAATTTTAAAAGGTCTTAACCTAAATGTAAAAGCAGGAGAAATACACGCAATTATGGGTCCTAACGGTGCTGGAAAAAGTACATTGGCCAGTATTGTTGCAGGGAAAGAAGAATATGAAGTTACCAAGGGAGGAATCCTTTTGGAAGGAGAAGATATTGAAGAACTTGCAGCAGAAGAACGGGCTCATAAAGGAGTTTTTCTGTCGTTTCAATATCCAGTAGAAATTCCTGGCGTAACGGTAACTAATTTTATGAAAACCGCCATAAATGAAACACGAAAAGCACAAGGTCTTGAAGAAATGCCTGCCAAAGACATGCTTAAAAAAATTCGTGAAAAATCTGAATTATTAGAAATCGATCGCAAATTCCTATCCCGTTCTCTTAATGAAGGATTCTCGGGTGGTGAGAAAAAGCGTAATGAAATTTTTCAGATGGCAATGATGGAACCTAAATTGGCAATCCTTGACGAAACAGATTCTGGACTTGATATAGATGCTCTACGTATTGTAGCCAACGGAGTAAACAAACTGAAAAGCGAAGATAACGCTATTGTAGTAATTACTCACTATCAACGTTTGTTAGACCATATAATTCCAGATTTTGTACACGTATTATATGACGGTAAAATCGTAAAATCTGGTACCAAAGAATTAGCTTTAGAACTAGAAGAAAAAGGATACGATTGGATTAAAGAAGAAATAAACGCATAAGATATGGAGTTGAAAGATAAACTAGTATCTTCTTTTTTGGCCTTTGAAAACATGGTAGATGTAGATGCGGCTGTTCACGATATCAGAAGTCAAGCTATTAAAACTTTTGAAGAAAAAGGATTTCCTACCAAAAAAGAAGAAGCGTGGAAATATACCTCTCTAAATACTGTATTAAAACATGATTACAGTATTTTTCCAAAAGAAGAAAATGCTTTAGATTTTAAGGATATAAAAAAGTACTTCCTTCATGATTTAGATACGTATAAAATTGTATTTATTGATGGTAAGTATTCGTCTCATTTATCTGAAACGACTCATGATAAAATCGATGTATGTTTAATGTCATCAGCATTAAGCAATGAAAAATATCGATTAATCATTGAGAACTATTTTAACAAAGTAGCTCCTAAAGATGGGCTTACTTCTTTGAATACAGCTTTTTCTAGAGAAGGGGCTTATATTTATATTCCAAAAAATAAGCTAGCCGATAAGCCTATACAGATTGTACACTTTTCTACAGGAAATGAAGCTGCACAAATGTTACAGCCTCGTAACTTGATTGTCGTTGGAGAAAATTCTCATGTGCAAATCATTGAGCGCCATCAGAGTTTAACAGATAATCCTGTTCTTACAAATGCTGTAACTGAAATTTTTGCAGATAAAAGAGCAATTGTTGATTACTATAAAATTCAGAATGATAATCAAAATGCTTCTTTGATTGATAATACGTATATCGAACAGCATGCGCAAAGTGTAGCATCTGTACATACTTTTGCTTTTGGGGGAAATATCACCAGAAACAACCTTAATTTCTATCAAAAAGGTGAAGGAATCGACTCTATACTTAATGGTATAACAATTATTGAAGGAAAGCAGCATGTAGATCACAATACTCTGGTACATCATACAGCACCAAATTGTGAAAGCCATCAGGATTATAAAGGTATTTTTGATGAAAAATCTACAGGGGTTTTTAATGGAAAAATTGTTGTAAATAAAGAAGCGCAAAAAACAAATGCTTTTCAGTCTAATAACAACATCTTATTAAGTGATAAAGCAACCATCAATTCTAAGCCACAGTTAGAGATTTTTGCAGATGACGTAAAATGTTCACATGGTTGTACTATTGGGCAATTAGATGATAATGCGTTATTCTATATGAAATCCAGAGGTATCGGAGAAAAAGAAGCTAGAGCTTTATTAATGTATGCATTCGCAAACAATGTATTGTCTAGTGTAAAAATACCTCAGCTAAAAAGTAGAATTAATAAACTAATCGCTACGAAGCTTGGTGTAAACATTGGTTTTGATTTGTAAAACAACTGTTTCAACAACAAACGATATTAGTAAAGCCAAATCTTATAGGATTTGGCTTTAGTGTTTTTATTTCACTCAATCGAATCAACCATATCCTTTAAAAACGTATTAAAATCTACTCCTGCATCTCCAATGAGTCCAAATCGTACAATCACCAAATCTTTAGAAGGAATAATAAACACACGTTGTCCCTGAAATCCATTTGCAGAAAACATATCCCTTGGTGCATCTGGATAAAACCCTCCTTCATTTAACCAAAAATGCCCTCCATAATCTCCTTCAGATGTAGGACTTGGTGTAGTCACATAGTCCACCCATGAAGGTTCAAAAATCTGCTCTCCGTTCCAATTCCCTTTATGCATATATAACAATCCAAATTTACCCCAATCCCTTACTGTTGCCCAAGCATAAGAAGAGCCTACATAATTACCTGTCATATCAGTTTCTATAAGCATAGAATTCATTCCTATTTTATCAATAAACTCTCGATATGGATAATCAAGATACTCCTGGTAGCTTTTGAATTGTTTTCTCAAAATCCCAGATAACAAATTAGACACACCAGAAGAATAATACCAGTATTCATTGGGTTTGTAAATCGCTTTTTTATGTATTTGGGCAATGGTCATATCTTTATCTACATATAACATTTTTGTAACATCAGAAATAGAGCCATAATCCTCATCCCATTCTAACCCACAATTCATTTGTAACAGATTATTAATTGTTATCTCTTTTCTTTTATCATTTTGCCATTCAGATACCGGGGCTTTATCATGTATGTTAATAGCTCCTTGTTTTTGTAACACTCCGTAAACCGTAGAGAGAACACTTTTGGTCATAGACCATCCCAGCAACTTAGAATCTTTATCTAATCCATCTATATATTTCTCGGCAATAATCTGATCTTTATAAAGTACAAGAACAGCTCTTGTTTTCTTTATATACTCCCCATTCGAATCAAAAATTGAAGCAACAGTTCTATTTACCTTATCATAATCTACTGTAGTAAAAACTGTGTCTTTTTGTTCTAATTCGCCATATGGATATGGCTGTCCCGTTTCTATTTTAGTTCTATGTGGTATTAAAACAGGTGTGTTTTCATCAAAATCATCGTCAATGAGAACACTCCCTAATCCTTCTCTATAAATCGCTTTTCTCTCTTTAAGTCCAAAAACAGAGGCAATAGATGTTTTGTTTTTCAAATTTACCTCATCATCTGCCAGATCAACCGGAGCAAAATTATTGTCATTTAAATCTGTAAACTCTAAAGTTCTATTTGCAATAAAAACCGATGAATTCATATGCTTTGCAGAATATCCTGTTAGAATTGTAAGTTTTGGGTAATTCAGCACAAATGCAATACAAATTCCTGCAAATAGAATAAGAAATGTAATCCCAATAATTTTTTTAAGTCGTTTCATTATAAAAAGGGTTAAATCATTCTAAAAATAAACAATCCTAATTAGAAATACTTACTACTTTTGCAGAAAGAAATTGATATGTTAGATGTACAGAAAATACGAGACGATTTCCCAATACTTACCAGAGAAGTAAACGGAAAACCTTTGGTATATTTTGATAATGCGGCCACATCTCAAACACCGCAGGTAGTTATAGATGCTATTGTAGCTTATTATAGTAGCTATAATGCGAATATTCATCGAGGTGTTCACACCTTATCACAAGAAGCAACAGATGCATACGAAATCGCCCGTAAGAAAATACAGGAGCATTTTGGTGCAAAACACGCTCATGAGATTATTCTCACTTCGGGAACAACTCATAGTATTAATATTATTGCTACCGGCTTTACCTCTCTTCTTTCTAAAGGTGATGAAATTATCGTTTCGGCATTAGAACATCATTCTAATATTGTACCGTGGCAAATGCTATGTGAACGTACTGGGGCTATTCTTAAGGTCATCCCAATGAATGAAGATGGTGAATTAGTAATGAATGTATATGACCAATTACTTTCTAACAGAACTAAACTTGTTTTTACAAATCATATCTCTAATGCATTAGGAACTATAAACCCTATTGAAGAAATTATTGAAAAAGCGCATAATGTAGGTGCAGCTGTATTGATCGATGGTGCACAAGCTTGCCCTCATGTCAAACCAGATGTTAAGGCTTTGGATGTAGATTTTTATGTTGCCTCTGCACACAAACTTTGTGGACCTACAGGAGTAGGTATGCTTTACGGAAAAGAAGAGTGGCTAAACAAACTACCTCCCTATCAAGGTGGTGGAGAAATGATCGAACAAGTTACTTTTGAAAAAACCACCTATGCCGGTTTACCCCATAAGTTTGAAGCCGGAACTCCTAATATCTGTGGTGGTATCGCTTTTGGAGTAGCACTTGATTATATGAATAGTATTGGTTTTGACAGTATTGCTGCATATGAGAATGAACTTCTTGAATACGGTACACAAAAATTATTAGAAATTGAAGAGCTAAAAATCTATGGTACCTCTAAAAACAAAACTTCTGTTATCTCTTTCAATTTAGATAATATCCATCCTTATGATGTAGGAACTATTGTAGATAAACTTGGTATTGCAGTACGTACAGGACATCATTGCGCACAACCCATCATGGATTTTTATAAAATACCAGGAACAGTCCGTGCTTCTTTTTCATTCTATAACACTAAAGAGGAAATTGATGCTTTGGTTGAAGCCGTTAAAAAAGCCAAGATCATGCTTTCGTAAATTATTTTTTATACCATTTGGTTTTGTTCAACGTTATTTAATTACCATATAACGTATTACACAAAACAACCAATCTATGAGCAAGTTTTTTTCCTTATTAAGTATCGTTATTTTATTTTCTTCATGCCAGGAAACCAAACGAGTATTTATAGCAAATACTCTGGTAGATTGTGTTGGTGTTGGCCCTCAAAAATGCATGTTGTATAAAGAAAACCTAACCGATAAATGGACTTATTTTTATGATACAATCGAGGGTTTTGAATATGAAGATGGATACAATTACCAAATTGAAGTTGCCATTACCAAAATAGAAAATCCTCTGGCTGATGGTTCCTCATTACACTATACTCTGGTTAAAATAATATCAAAAGAAAAAAATCAATCTGTAGCTCAAAACATCCCTGTAAAGCATAAAAAACCCCAAGGCAACATAGTCGATATCGAATATCAGGCACTCTCTAGAGGTTCTTTTTTTCAAATCAGAATCAATAAAGATCGTATTGAAAAAACTACCGATAGAAACTTAAAAAATAGTGTTTCGAAAAAATGCTCAAAAAAAGATTGGGCCACTATTACTTCACTTCTGGAAACTATAGATATTGATAAAATAAGTGAGCTAAAAGCACCTACAGAAAAAAGACTCTATGATGGCGCTGCGCATGCACAGCTAAAAATCATTTCTTCTACCAAAACGTTTGTTTCGAATGGTTTTGATCATGGATATCCTCCTCAAGAAATACAAGAATTAGTTAATACTATGCTATCATTGACAGAAAGTATTGAATAGCAATTATTCTTGTTGTATTTTTGTTGAAAATTTGTACGTAATGACAATACAAGAAATTCAGGAAGAAATTGTTGATGAATTTAGCATGTTTGATGATTGGATGCAACGATATGAATACATGATTGAGTTAGGAAAATCACTACCTCTTATTGAAGAAAAATATAAAACAGACGACAATATCATAAAAGGATGCCAGAGTAAAGTATGGGTACACGCCGAAATGAAAAATGATAAAGTTGAATTTACTGCGGATAGCGATGCCATTATTACCAAAGGTATCATTGCAATATTGATCCGTGTTTTTTCTGGTCAACACCCTTTGGCTATTATTGAGGCTGATACCGATTTTATTGATGAAATTGGCTTAAAAGAGCATTTATCCCCAACACGTGCTAATGGTTTGGTAAGTATGATTAAGCAGTTAAAAATGTATGCTATCGCTTATCAAACACAATTGAATTAAATCAATTTTTATCGTACAATGCTTATTAAAGCAATATTAAAACTAAAAAAATGAGTGAAACCACTATAGATACAAACGACTTAGGAGAAAAGATTGTAAGAGTACTAAAAACCATTTATGATCCCGAAATTCCGGTTGATATATATGAACTAGGGTTAATCTATGATGTCTTTGTTAATGAGGACTATGATGTAAAAATCCTAATGACACTTACTTCTCCCAACTGTCCGGTAGCAGAGTCCCTTCCTGAAGAGATTCGAGAAAAAGTAAAGTCTCTTGATGCAGTAAATGATGTAGAAATGGAGCTTACTTTTGATCCGCCATGGTCACAAGATTTAATGAGTGAAGAAGCAAAATTAGAACTGGGCATGCTGTAACTGATACTACAATCATTTTGGAATAGCTTTCTAAAATAAATAAGCAAGGAAAATGAATCCTGAACATTATAGTAAATTAGAAAGAATGTATTTGCAGGCCAATATTAATACTGCACTCTATGATACTACTACAGTTAAAATTTCTGAAGGGTTAGCGCAAATCGAACTTAAAATTTCGGAAAAGTATTTTCATGCATTAGGAGCAATACATGGTTCTGTCTATTTTAAATTGCTCGATGATTCTGCTTTTTTTGCAGTAAATTCTATTATAAAAGATGTTTTTGTCCTTACTACTTCGTTCAATATTAATCTAATACGACCTGTTGATAAAGGAATAATTACAGCAGTTGGAAAAATAAAATTTAAATCCAAAAACCTGTTTGTTGCAGAATCAACATTATACAATGAAGACGGTAAAGAAGTTGCATTTGGAACCGGAAATTTTGCAAAAAGCAAAATAGGGCTTTCAGAAAAAATAGGGTATAAATAGTTTTTTTATAAAAAGAAATAAAGCTTTATAATGCTACTTCCTTTGTTCTTTTTAAAGCATTTTTCCTTCAAGAAATTAATTCTTAAATTATCTACTTCACTTATATACTCATGTTTCTGTGATATATAATCTCGTCTTCATTCTTTTACAGATATTTTACTGTTTTTAAAATCTTTTGGTACTAAAAAGGATTCTGTGCTATGCAATTATCGATAATTTAACCATTGATCAATTACCTCTTACTATCTGTCAATTACTGAAACAAATATCTTCAAAAGCATTTTATGTTTGTGTTAAAAACTTAGTTAGTTATGCTAGCTTTTTATCACACAACCTTTTTAACTCTTGTGATATATGAATCAATTTTAAAGTAAACTAGATTATGATCAATCTAAAAAAACACCTTAGTTTAAACCAAGATCAGTTTGAAGATATTTTAGTGTATTTTTCAAAATCACTTTTGGGTAAAAAAGATGAAGAAGCAATTCTTTGGGATCTAGCTAAAAACTGTATTTCTAAATTGGGTTTTATAGATTGTGTTATTTATCTGATAGATCAAAAAAATAAATCATTAGTTCAAAAAGCGGCTTATGGTGCTAAAAATCCTAAAGATTATTTGGTATACAATCCCGTAGAAATCAAATTAGGAGAAGGTATTACAGGAAGCGTTGCTGTTTCTGGAAATGCCGAAATTATTTATGACACTTCTAAGGATCCTAGATATATTGTTGATGATGACAAGCGTTTATCAGAGATAACAGTGCCCATTACAACTGATAATGTTATTTATGGAGTTATTGATTGTGAGCATCCTGATAAAGGTTTTTTTACAAATCAACATCTAAAAATGTTGTCTGCTATCGCTTCAATTTGTGCAATAAAAATTAAAAGCGTTAGAGATACTAATGCTCTACTAAAAGAGCAGCAAAACTTGCTACAGCTTAAAGAGGAAATGCTTGATTTAAAATTAAGGGTTTTTAAATCTCAAATGAACCCCCATTTTGTATTTAACGCTCTCAATGCTATTCAATATTTTATTGTTTCAGAAAACAAAAAAACAGCTTTACAGTATTTATCTGTTTTTAGTAAACTTATACGATTTTATTTAACTCATTTAGAAAAAGAAACTGTTGATTTAACTGAAGAAATTACTATGCTTAATTGGTATCTAAAACTTCAAAAACTACGCTATAATAATACATTTGATTATAGTATTTCTTTTAATCAAAAGTCTTCTAAGCATTTAAAAGTAAAAATTCCTTCATTTATTTTACAAACTTTATTTGAAAACCTAATAGAGCATGCGGTCCATAATCAGCATAAAAATCAAACTATAAATATAATTTTTGACATAAACCCAAACAACATTATTGTAAACATACATTATAACTATGCTTCTGAAAGTATTGACAAAATCAGATATACACCAGAATATAGAAAACAAATTGTAAAATGCCTGGACCTTATCAGATCTGTAAACAGGATTAAAAAGTATAAGATTAAGAAAAAAGTAGTCCCTATTCTTAATACTAAAAAGAACATTTTTGGTAATAAAATTACTTTAACTTTACCAAACATCGAATAGGCTCTGCAGATCAATATACTTTTAATCAGGTTATTGGTCAGAAAAATTTAAATTTCATTTTTCAAAAAAGAGAATTATCTAATTTGTGAAGTGATGGATAATGATTAGGGATAAAACGCTTCAAATTCTAGAAATATCATGACACCTATTCTTTAAAATATATTCATAGTATGGATTTAAAAGCAGTAATTGTAGAAGATGAAAAACATAGTAGAGAGAATTTAAAACAATTTTTAGAAGAGTTCTGCACCGATATAACAGTAACAAGTATGGCTACTTCTGTTTCTGAAGCTATTACAACCCTTTCATCTACCAAACCCGATGTTGTTTTTTTAGACATAGAATTACAAACCGGAACTGGTTTTGATGTACTTAACCAAGTATCAAATTTTAATTTTGAAGTTGTTTTTACCACAGCTTTTGATCAATATGCAATTAAAGCAATAAAATTTAGCTCTCTTGATTATTTATTAAAACCTATTGATCTTGAAGAATTACAAAATGCAGTTGAAAAAGTACGAAAGAAAAAAAACCAGAAAATCTACAAAAAACAACTGGAAACTCTAATGCTAAATCTCAAACAACAAAAACCAAAGCTTAATAAAATATGTTTAGCCACTGCCGAAGGTTTTGAGTTTGTAAACATCGACGATATCATATTTTGTAAAGCTAATGGTTCTTATACCTCTTTTATTATGAAAAATGAATCAAAGTTGCTGGTTAGTAAACACCTAAAAGAATATGAAAATCTATTACTTGAGCAAGACTTTATGCGTGTACATAATAGCTATTTAATAAACTTAAAAGAGGTTAAGAAATTTGTGAAATCAGATGGCGGCTACATTATAATGAATAATGATATCTCTGTGAGTATTTCCCGCTCAAAAAAAGAGGATTTTCTTAAGGTAATGTCTACTTTTACAAAGTAATAATTTCTTGTTTATTTTTTGTTACTATTAATCTGGTATTAAAAATAATATCTTAATCATTTTTAGGCTTATATCAGAGTTAGAACACTCATAAAAGTCGTAAGTTCAAAATTTAAACAAGTAATAAAAATGACTATGTAATGGCCGATGAAATTGTAAATAGAGTTGCTAATAATAAAAACCTCATCACTTTTGATTTAGAAGAGTATTACCCTAAAGGTAATCGTATTCTTTTTGATATTAAAGACTGGCTTTTTGAAGGGTTAATTTTACGCGAAAAAGAGTTTAGAAAACACGTTTTAGATCATGACTGGAGTCAATATCAAGACAGCTATATTGCCTTAACTTGTTCTACAGATGCTATTATTCCCGGATGGGCATATCTTTTATTAACAAGTGCATTACAACCTTTTGCAAAAAAGGTAGCTGTGGGATCTTTAGAGGCCCTGGAAACTATACTCTATGCCGAAATTATAAATACTATCGATATTTCGGCATATCAAAACAAGCTTATTATTATAAAAGGATGTACAAACAAGCCTGTTCCGAATGGAGCTTATATCGATTTGATTCAAAAATTACAGCCCGTTGCCAAGAGTATTATGTATGGAGAGGCATGTTCTTCTGTTCCTCTATACAAAAGGAAATAAACCCTTTTATCTATTAATGTTGTTTTTTATCGAAAAACGATGGCCTACTAACATACTTTTAAAGCAAAAAACGTTTCTTAAAATATATTTGCCAACATAAAAATTTACACTGGTTATTTGTACCGGATAATAAATTATTTAACCCTAAAAATAACCTGATTAAATTCCTTAAAACTATCATCAAATGAAAAAAACATTGCTAACTGTAGTTCTATTAATTAGCTCTACAATTCTATTTGCACAAGAAGAAACAAAAAAAGACGAAGCTCCTAAAGAAGGATGGACCAAAGGAGGAAACATTAGTCTTTTAATAAATCAATCTGCCTTTAATGCAGAATGGCTTGGAGGAGGAACATCTAATATTGCAGGAAATCTCTCTATATCCTATGATTTTAATTACCGCAAAGGAAAACTCACTTGGGATAATAAAATTCTTGCAGATTATGGGCTTACCAAGCTTAAAGATCAAGAGTTTATACGCAAAACCAATGATCGCTTAGAGTTAAATTCATTATTGGGTAGACAAATCAAAGAATCACTATGGTATTATTCTTTTTTCTTAAACTTTAGAACACAGTTTGATAAAGGATTTGAATATGGAGAAGAACCTATTCTAGATACAACTACTGGAAATGTTATAGGAACAAGAGAAATCCGAACAGAAACTACTCGTATTTTCTCACCTGCTTATTTGCAGTTAGGCCCAGGTATGTTATGGAAAAAAAGTGATAATCTCAAAGTTAATATCGCTCCTGCCACAGCACGATTTATTTTTGTACATGATATGTTTACAGATGTGGGTAATGATCAGGCAGCAATAGACGCTTTTAACGATGCTGGAGGTTACTTTGGAGTAGAAGCAAACGATACGTTTCGTTTTGAATTTGGTGCTGCACTTAATGGGTATGCTAAATTTGAGATCATGAAGAATGTATCTATGGAAAACATTTTAAATTTGTATTCTAACTACTTAGAAGATCCACAAAATGTAGATATAGATTATACTGCAAATATCGTGATGACGATTAACAAATATTTATCTACTAATCTAACCTTTCAGGCCATCTATGATGATAATGCTATTGGTGCTTTTCAGATTAGAGAAGTATTTGGTCTAGGTATAAATTACGGGTTCTAGAAACAAGAAAATATAGTTCTTAAAAAAGCATCTTTTATACGATAAAAGATGCTTTTTTTCTTTAGTGAACTTACTATCTGTCTTTATGTTTTATTAGATGTTAATTGCATATGAAACTCATATTTATCCTCATCAACTGTCTTAAAACCCATACGTTCGTATAAATATCTCGCTGGGTTTTCTTTTAATACTTTTAGTACCATATCTTTATTTGAGGCTTTGGCAGTCTCTATTATGTCTTTAATCACATATTTCCCTATTCCATGACCTTGATATTCGGGTAACACTTGTATTTGTAGTATTTCTATTGCATGTTCTGTTTCAATATATTTCAATACACCTGCTCTTTGATTAGATTTTAATATCACATAAGCATTATCATATTGAAAATCTATTCTGGATAAATGTTCTTCATCTGATAAGAAAATTCCCATTTCCTCTAAGTGTTCGACCATGGTCACTTTTCTTAATTTAAATAAGAAATCCTTATCCGATTCTTGTGCTTTAATCAGTTCTAATTTTTCCATAGCAAATCATATAATACAGTATCACGAATATACTTTAATTTATCAAACGCATTTTTTAATAATACATATCTTATAAAAAGTAAAAGCGAGAGTAAAGAAAACACTCTCGCTTTGATTATATATCTCTTTTGCAAGCAAATTACTTAGAACGATCCTCTGCTGCAGGTACTTTATTCTTTGGATTTTTATCGCTTTCTTTAAGTGTTTTCAGCACTTCATTGATAGCTCGATCCAGTTGCACATCTATACCTTGAGCATCTTTTCCTGGGTTTTCTGGAACATGGATATCTGGCTCTACACCATGCCCTTCTGCAAACCAGGTTCCATCGGGGTTATACATTCTAAATGTAGGTACTGTTACATATCCACCGTCTATTAATTCTGGTGATCCCGAAATTCCTATCAGTCCTCCCCAGGTTCTTGTACCAATAAGCGGTCCTATTTTTCTTTTCTTGAAATAATCGGGAAAAGCATCACCTCCACTACCACTCCATCCATTGATAAGCATCGCTTTAGGGCCATAATGCCCTCTTGGAGGCCAGGCCCAGTCTTTTCCTTCCCTTACTTTGTAATAACTCAATAATGGTCTGTTTAACAATTCTACAAATCTATCTGGTATTTGTCCTCCATTATTAAATCTTTCATCAATGATTAATCCATCTTTATGATGTTGAGCATAAAACATTCTAACTAATTCTTCTTGCCCATCTATTCCTGTACTTGGTACATAAATATATCCTATTCTTCCTCCTGATTTTTTATCTACATATTTTCGCATTTCTTCAATCCAGGCAAGATTTCTCAGCCTCGCTTCACTTCTTATAGGTTGTACAAGATATTGCTTGCTGTTTTTGCCATCAGGAGTTTTGCTAACTGTAATTTCTATTGTTTCATTTGCTTTTCCTTCTAATGCTGCATAAGGATCTGCATATTCTGTTAATTCGATTCCATTAATACGTAATATATAATCACCTTCTTCAACTACAACTCCTGGCTTTCTAAGAGGAGATTTAACCTCAGTATCCCAAGGAGCTGGCGTAATGATTTTTTTTATTCTGTATTTTCCCTGGTGTATCTCCCAGTCAACACCCAGATAGCCTGTAGTTTTGTTAGAGCTTGATACTACGTCTCCACCACCTCTATATGTATGAGAAGCATTTAGTTCTGCAATTAATGCTCCGGTAATTTTATTTAGGTCATTTCTACTTGCTGCATATTCGATCAATGGTTCATATTTCTTTTTCATAGCTTCCCAATCCAATCCGTGTAGATTTTTATCATAGAAGAAATCTCTTTCTAAACGCCATATATCTGTAAAGATTTGTCTCCATTCTTCTTTTGGGTTAACGGTCATTTCCATTTTAGAAGTGTCTACATGATCTTCTAGCGATTGATCTTTTGCGACTTCTATAATCCCCATTTTTTCTTCGCTAAACACCAAAATACTATTGTTATCAAACGAAAGTTTATAATCATCTACATTTTCAAGGATTGTATTTTCTTCATCTTCTTCAAAATCATAATATTTTAAGACTGATTTTTCGTCTTTTGATCCTGTTCTGGGGTGTTTTAAGAAAATGACTTTACCCTTGGCAGCACTTATTCTTCCTGTATTTCCTAGTTCTACAGGTAAAATAATCATTCTGGATTCTATACCATCAAAATCTATGCGTATTGGTTTTATCTTTTGATCTTTCTCTTCTTCTTTCTTCTTGTCTTTGGTTTCCTCTTTCTTATTATCACCTTCATTTATAGCCACTTTATCATTTTTTAATTCAATAGGATGTACTGCATCTTTTGTAAGTGGAATGATTCCTATTTTGGTTGCATTAGGGTATGTCCAGCTATTATCATAATCACTATATACCGGATCAAAAGTTCTATTCGTTGTACAATAGATATACTTATTATCGACAGAAAAAACAGGGCTACTATCATCATAAAAAGCAGAAGTGATAGTGTGTGTTTTCTTTTTATCTATATCATAAATAATGATATGTTGATTTTCATTTTCATGAGAATTTGCATAAGTAATATATTTACTATCATTTGACCAACTCACAGAAAAACCAGATAGCCCCCCTTGAAACAATTGTATTTCCTGATCTATTTTGGTAATCGTATTATTAGTAATATTTGCCAGTTTTATATGCATTTCCTGATCTACAAAAATTAACTTTTTACTATCAGGAGACCAGAATAGCTGGTATCTAAATCCCGGACCTTGCTTTGAGATTTGTTTCTCCGAATTATTTTTAAGATCTCTCACCATTAATTCATATTCACCTGTTTTATCACTCCAATATGCAATATATCTTCCATCTGGTGACCAACTGGGATAACGTTCTGCAATACCACTTGTTCGTGTTAGATTTTTAGTAATCCCATCTTTTTTAGGTACAGAAAAAATATCTCCTCTGGCACCTACAATAATTCTGTTGCCATCTGGGGCAATACCAACACTATGAATGTATTTTTCTGCTTTCTTTACCTGAGGTTTTAATCCGGTAAAATCACCAATAGCACTTATAGATATTTCTTTTGTTGTTTTTGTTGCTACATCTAAAAGATATAGTGTTCCCCCAGCTTCAAAAACAATTTCAGATTTTCCTATAGACGGGCGTTCAATATCAAATTCTTTAAAAAATGTAATTTGCTCGTGTTGTTTCGATTGTAAGTTATATTTCCAGATATTAAACTTTTTTGAAGCGTCTTTATCCGAAAGATAATAGAGATCGTCGTTATCCCACATAGGTAGTTCATCATTACCATCGTTATTGGTAATGTTTTCAGAAGTTAAGGTTTTAAGGTTAAAAAGATAGATATCAGACGCCATTCCTCCTCGATACCGTTTCCAGTTTCTGCTTAGCCTTGATTTATCTGTCATAGCAACAAGATCACCGTTTACATGCAGATCTAATTCTTCGACTTTACTTATTGGTATTCTTATTGGTAATCCACCGTTAACAGATATTTTAAATCCTTTAGAAAAACGTTGTTTACCGCTTTCCATTCTAGAGGTGTAGATTAAAAATTTTCCGTCTTTGGTCCATGCTTTAATATTATCAGACATTCCGTGAGTTGTAATTCGTTTAGGAATACCTCCGGTTATCGGGATTGTATATATATCATGGTTTCCATCATAATTAGCATTAAACGCAATAGTTTTTCCATCTGGAGAAAATTTTCCCATTGTTTCCCGACCGGGCTTAGTTGTTAATCGATGTGCAGTGCCTCCTCGCTTATTTACAATCCATAGATCATCTGCATAAGTAAAACAGATATTAGAACCGGAAACATCGGGATATTGAATCATTTTTGCTGGCAGTTGGCCATAATTTATGTTTGGCAGCCAATACAATAAAAACAGTGTAATAATCCTTGTGAGATTTTTCATGACATAAAAGTTTTTTGATTGATATATGTTGTTTTTACTATGACCTATGAGTATTTAATATGTTACATCAAATGATCTAATTATTTATTTAGTTTATTCATATGTCATGATATCAAAAGTATTCTAAATGACTTTTCTTTTTATTAGATTTTGACACATTAACCTACTGTTAACGTTAATATAGTATGTAATTATCAAATAATAAGGGCTTGACTTGTCTATGTTAATAGATCAGTAAATGCAAATAAAACCGGTATAAAACTAATGAGGAAGTATCTTCTACAAGTTATTTTTGATAGAAATATCATAGGTTTGAAAAAACTAAAAGCATACCGTATCTTTGTATCCTACCCTTGCAACAAAAGATCAAATGAGTAGATTTTTTTTAGCTATTTTTCTGCTTTTGTTAGTAACAAAAATTTCAGGTCAGGAAAAAGAAAAAACAAAATACCTGGATTCAATTCAAGTTAATTTAAAACGTTCTCTTGATAGTATTTTAAAAAACACTACAAATGACCTAAATATCATAGTTTTAAAACAGAAGCTAAAAGAAATTACTCCCAAAAAACTAAAAGAAGAACATATCGGGTGGAAAGATAAGGCAAACTTTACCTTGCTTTTTAATCAATCTGCATTTAACTACGACTGGCAAGGCGGAGGAACATCTAATATTGCAGGAAATGTTACGTTAAACTATGAATTTAACTACAAAAAGAATAGTCTAACCTGGGATAATAAAATTATTGCAGATTACGGACTTACTTTTTTAAGAGGAGAAGATTTTCCTCGTAAAACCAATGACAGAATTGAATTTAACACTCGATTAGGGCAAAAAATTGGTCAAGGTTTCTGGAATTATTCTTTGTTTATCAATTTTAGATCTCAATTTGATAAAGGATATAGGTTTACCAAAGATCCTGATACAGAAGAGACCATTCGTACAGAAGAAACTCATTTCTTTTCTCCGGCTTTTATACAGATCGGACCAGGATTGTTATGGAAAAAAAGTGATAATCTGCACGTAAATATAGCTCCAGTCACATCTCGTATGATATTTGTAGATAAAGAATTTACCAATGTTGTAGATTATGTAGATGGTGATTATTTTGGAGTAGATGCTGGTGAAAGCTCTCGATTTGAGTTTGGTGGGTCTCTTGCGGCTTATTCTAAATACACTTTGGTAAAAAATGTAACTCTAGAGCAACTCTTAAACCTGTACTCTAACTATATTGAAGATCCAGCCAATGTAGATATTGATTATACATTAAATATTAGCTTACTCGTAAACAAATATATTACAGGCAGCTTTGTATTTCAAGCAATTTATGATGACAATGCTACCAGTGGATTTCAGATACGTGAGGTAATTGGATTAGGGCTCAAGTATAAGTTTTAAGCTTATTCTTCGATAATCTCAGGATATAAAAAGTTATTATAAGGGAAACGAGTTACATGTATATTTCGTGTTTCTTTATATACTCGTTTTCTAAAATCATCAATATTCTCTTTCTTGATAGCAGAAATAAATAAAGCATTGTCTCCTATTTTACTCATCCAGGTTTGTTTCCATTCTTCTAGAGTATAATGAGCTTTGGTTCTTTCTGTAGTTAAATCATCACTATCTATTGTCTCATGTTGATAAGCATCAATTTTATTAAAAACCATCATAGTAGGTTTGTCTCTACAATCAATTTCGTCAAGAATTTTATTCACCGATTCGATATGATCTTCAAATTGTGGATGAGAAATATCTACGACATGTAATAATAAATCGGCTTCTCTTACTTCGTCTAATGTGCTTTTAAAGCTCTCTACAAGTTGAGTAGGTAGTTTTCTAATAAAACCTACTGTGTCACTAAGTAAAAATGGAAGGTTACCAATAACTACTTTTCTTACTGTAGTGTCCAGAGTAGCAAAAAGTTTGTTTTCTGCAAAAACCTCACTTTTGGCAATAACATTCATCAATGTAGATTTACCAACATTGGTATACCCTACTAAAGCCACTCTAACCAGTTTTCCACGATTACCTCGTTGCGTTGCCATTTGCTTATCAATGGTAAGCAGTTTCTTTTTTAATAATGATATGCGATCTCGTACAATACGGCGGTCAGTTTCTATTTCTGTTTCTCCCGGACCTCTCATCCCGATACCCCCACGTTGTCTTTCTAAGTGAGTCCACAACCCTGTTAATCTAGGTAATAAATATTGATACTGTGCTAATTCTACTTGAGTACGGGCATAGCTGGTTTGCGCGCGTTGGGCAAAAATATCAAGGATCAAATTAGTTCGATCTATAATTTTAGCCTTCAGAATACGCTCTATATTACGTAGTTGCCCTGGTGATAATTCATCATCAAAAATGACAGTACCTATATCATGTTGTTCTACATAAATTCGTACGTCCTCCATTTTTCCCGATCCTATAAACGTTTTAGAATTAGGCATATCCATCTTTTGGGTAAATCGTTTTACCACCTCACCTCCAGCTGTATACGTAAGAAATTCTAATTCATCCAAAAACTCTTCAAGCTTCTCTTCATCCTGGTTCTTGGTTATGATTCCTATCAAAACCGTTTTCTCGTATGCTATTTTTTCTCTTTCTAACATTAGCTACCTAATCTTCTATGTCTTAATTTATTATATTGTGCTTTTAAACAAATGTACAAAAGTACAACATTTATGTACTCGGGAACCAACATTATAGTTGGTTTCTTATAAAATTAAATGCGATGGCCAATAAATTTTATTTCAGCAAAAAAAACACAAATCACTTTACCATAGCATTTTATAACCTAGAGAATTTATTCGACACCAAAGATGATCCAAAAACCTTAGACAATGATTTCTTACCTGATTCTGAAAAAAAATGGAATCGAAAACGATATGAAAAAAAAATATTCAAACTTGGTACTGCCATTTCGAATATTGGATTTTCAAAAACAAGAAAGGCTCCTGTTTTGGTTGGTGTCGCAGAAGTCGAAAATAAAACAGTTCTCAAAGACCTTATTAACTCTAAACATTTAAAACAAAAAGAGTATGGTCTTGTGCATTATGATTCTCCGGATGAACGAGGTATTGATGTAGGATTACTATATCAAAAACAATATTTTGAAGTAAAAAATTCTAAAACTATTACTGTTTTGGTAAATAATGAAAAGGGAGAACGAGATTATACTCGCGATATTTTATGGGTAACCGGTGCTTTAAATCAAGAAGAAGTGCATATCTTAATAAACCATTGGCCGTCGAGAAGAGATGGTGCAGAAGGTACTGCTTATAAACGTATTGTTGCTGCAGAAAAAAACCGTGAAATCATCAACCAGATTACTCATCAAAATCCTAATGCAAAAATTATCATTATGGGGGATTTTAATGATGACCCTTTTAGCGAGAGTATTAAAAATTTGGTGCAGCAAGATCTTTTTAATCCAATGGAACGCCTCCTTACCCGATACAGAGGTAGTACCAACTACAGAAGCCAGTGGAATCTGTTTGACCAAATAATCTTTAGTCATAACTTTCATCAATATGAAAAAGGAAAGCATAGTTTTTCTAATGCTGCCATCTTTGATGATGACTTCCTAAAAATCTACAAAGGTCGCTACAAGGGTACTCCTTTTAGGACTTATGCAGGAGGAAAATATAAAGGAGGATACAGTGATCATTTTCCTGTCTATATACGGTTAAGACACAATATATAGAAGGTATTATTTACCTTCTTAATAGTCTTTTAACCCTAATAAAACAGGTAAAAGACCTAAAAAAAGTCCGAATAGTTTGAAATTCAAACTATTCGGACTTTTCTGTTTTAACCTCTGTCTATATTCGCCAAATAAACCAATAATTTTAAATATGAAAACACAAAATTTTAAAAATCTAATTTTTTTATGTGCAGGACTTCTAATGTTTTCCTGCAGTAAATCTGATCTTTCTGAAACTGATGAAACATTGGTATTAGAAAAAAGCGAAGTCGAAATTGTAGAGAATCAAGATGCTAAAGGAATAATACTTCCTGGATTGCTTCCTGGAATTTATGGAGATACAAATATTAATACCTATGAAAATGAGACGTATAGTTATGTTTTAACTCAGGCAGAACAAAATGCTGTTCCGAGTGGTTTAAGACGATTCAAAGTGCGTTTTCAAGTATGGTCGGGAGGTGCTTGGGTGCATAAAAAAACGTACAGCAACCAACCTAGTACAGTAACGGCCAAATTTCCAAAATATGGAAATAATAACACTGTCTTCTGGAGAATTGGATTTCAGATGTATAATAAAAATACAAATGTACACTACAGCAAAAAATGGAAAACAATCTTAGTACATAATTAAACAGAGTACTTACATTGAAACTTCTACGCCTATTTTATAAGAACATCTGGATAGATACCTATCCAGATGTCTTATATGTTTATACACATAAACACTTGTATTTCTTAACTTTTTTTTATTCCTCCACTCATCTTGAGTTTTCTTTTAGTTAGGATTATAAAAAAAACGTAACAGAGCAGAATTGTCGAGAAATTCTATAGATTAATTAAAAATCATATCTCCCTGATTTGTTTGTAGTTTCATGACCATTAGTATCGAAACTATCCCAAAGATTATTCGCACTACTGTCTAACCATAATTTAGGCTGTGAACTCAAACCTGTATAATCCTCGCTCGAAGTAGAAGCTATAGCAATCTCTTTTAAGAACCAACCATCTGTTCCTTTTAATCTAATTAAAGCTGCATTAATCTCTATCCAATCAATAGTTACAGGATTGGGTAAATCTAATTCTAGATAATAGACATCCCAAGAACCTTGTTCTCTATCATTTCCTGGGTTGTCTAATACAATATTATGTTTAGTTATTATTCCTAAATCAGTTAGAAAACTAACATCAAGCCTTACGGATCCATCAGTACCACAATGATTAGAGCCAGAATCTTCATATGTACCTGTTATAGTAGTCACTTTGTAATACCATTTTGTAATCTTACCTGAAAAAGATCTCCCGTTTTTGCTATTATTTTTACTATGATATTTTGCAATAGCTTCATCAAATTTGATAGAAGCTTCATCTTTACTCACATCAGCTCCAAACTTCATATGAATTATTGGTTGTATTGCTTCTGATTGATCATCTATTATAATAACATTACTGTTCCCTGTCGTACTCATAAAACCTTCTTTCTCATTAGCATTTACGACCTCGTTATCTACTGTAGATTTTTCGCAAGAAGCGGTCATCAAAATACACACTGCTACAAACATGTATTTTTTAAATTTTAGTACTGTTTTCAT
This sequence comes from Aquimarina spinulae, assembly GCF_943373825.1. Classification (NCBI taxonomy): domain Bacteria; kingdom Pseudomonadati; phylum Bacteroidota; class Flavobacteriia; order Flavobacteriales; family Flavobacteriaceae; genus Aquimarina; species Aquimarina spinulae. The sequence goes on from NZ_CALSBP010000002.1 coordinate 2,561,702, forward strand.
TTTGCTTTTAAAAGTTTAGTTATAAAATATTTATCTATTATGCAGCAAATGTAAACTCAAGTACCTTGTTTTATGAACCGTAGTTGATGGTCCGTAATTTTGAATTGATCAAAAATAAATTTCAATTGATAGTTTGTAATCTTTACCTACTCATTTATGTCAAAATCATGAAACCTAAGTGATACTCTATAATTAAGAAAACTATAGTCCTCTTAAACAACTCATTGATTAGTATATAATTAGAGAAAAAAACTTGTTTTTCTTAAACTTTTTTTAACATCTCTGCCCAACAATAATCATTCTAATCCCCTAACTTGCATTACGCAAAAAATCACACAAATAAACTAATAGTCATGAAATTAAAATTACTCTTAATTCCATTCGCCTTTTCCTGCCTTTTAGGGACTCAGAATGGGTTTACTCAATCCGTATTTATTAATGAAATACATTATGACAATGCAAGTACAGATGTAGAAGAAGCTGTTGAAATTGCTGGAACAGCAGGAACAGATCTTTCTGGTTGGAGTATTGTTTTGTATAACGGTTCAAATAGTACCGTTTATAATACAATTTCTATTTCGGGAGTGATTCCCGATCAACAAAATGGTTTCGGAACGATAATAGAAATTCTTCCTACCAATGGATTACAAAATGGTGCTCCCGACGGGATCGCATTAATTGATAACAACAATGCAGTTGTACAGTTTTTAAGCTATGAAGGCGTTATTACAGCAACAAATGGTCCTGCATCTGGATTAACAAGTACCGATATCGGTGTGTCAGAATCTAGTAGTACTCCCGTTGGAGCTTCTTTACAGTTATCAGGAACAGGAACATCGGCAACAGAATTTACATGGGAAATATCTACAACCAACTCATATGGTGCCGTAAATATTAATCAGGTTTTGGGAACACCAGTTATCATACCCATGATTAATGAGTTTGTATGTAATCATACCGGATCAGATACAGATGAATTTGTAGAAATATTAGCTGGTATAGAAACAGACTTAAGCGAATATTGGTTGCTAGAAATTGAAGGAGATAGTAATGCATCTGGAGTTGTTGACGAAGTAATACAATTAGGTTCTACAGATGTTAATGGGTATTTTACTACTGCTTTTGGTAGTAATGTATACGAAAACGGTACAGTCACTCTCCTCTTGGTAAAGAATTTTACGGGTAGCTTAGGGCAAGATCTTGATACCGATGACGATGGTGTTTTTGATATCACTCCCTGGGAAGAACGTATTGATGATGTTGGAGTTAATGATGGTGGTGCATCTGATCTTAATTATGCTAATGTTACCTTACTACAATCTTTTGATGGAAGCTCATTTACTGTAGGAGGAGCATCAAGATTTCCGAATGGTCAAGATACCGATACTGTCACCGATTGGAAAAGGAATGATTTTGATGGAAGTGGATTGCCAAGTTTTCCTACAGTTATAGCAGAACCAGGAGAAGCTGTTAATACGCCTAATAGAGAAAATGTAGTTATCGATGATACTAATCCAACAGCGGTAATAGTAATTAATGAAATTGATGCAGATACCGATGGATCTGATGTTTTAGAATTTGTAGAGCTGTTTGATGGTGGAGCCGGAAACACATCTCTGGATGGATACACATTAGTATTCTTTAACGGATCTAATAATCAGAGTTATGCTGCCTATGATTTAACAGGTTCTACCACAAATACTAATGGATATTTTGTTATCGGTAATGCAGATGTTGCTAATGTTGGGATTACATTTCCTGGTAATGGGTTACAAAATGGAGCCGATGCCGTAGCACTTTATAAAACTGCAGCCTCTAATTTTCCTAACGGAAGTGCTGTTACAACAGAAAATCTGGTAGATGCAATTGTATACGATACCAATGATAGTGATGATGCAGAACTATTGGTGTTATTAAATAGTGGTGAGTCACAAATAAATGAAGACGAGAAAAATGATAAGAACTTCCATTCCTTACAACGTTTTCCTAATGGATCTGGAGGATTAAGAAATACCTCAACATATACACAGGCAATTCCTACACCAGGAAGTGCAAATACAAATGCAACAGAAATAGTTAACCTTATTATCAACGAGTTGGATGCAGATACTCAAGGTTCTGATGCTTTAGAATTTGTTGAACTCTATGATGGTGGAGCCGGAAATACCTCACTTAACGGTTACGTATTGGTAAATTATAACGGAAGTAATAACACCAGTTATAATGCCATTGATTTAGATGGTTTTACTACCAATGCAGAAGGATATTTTGTTATTGGTAATGCAGATGTTACTAATGTAGGCCTTGTTGTTCCCGGAAATACATTCCAGAATGGTGCTGATGCTGTAGTCTTATACTTTGGTGATGCGACAAGTTTCCCTAATGGAACAGTGGTTACTACCGAAAACATTATTGATGCTATTGTATATGATACCGATGATGCGGATGATGTAGAATTATTGGTACTTCTAAATACAGATCAGCCACAGGTAAACGAAAACTCAAACGGAAACAAAGATGGAGAATCCTTACAACGAAGTCCTAATGGACAAGGAGGGGCTCGAAATACTACTTCATATGTAGCCAAAGCTCCAACACCAGGCGCAGATAACGATGGTGTAATAGTAATTCCTGGTGACCCAATAAGCATTGCAGAAGCTAGAGCTACTGCCGAGGGTACACCAGTTACTATTGCCGGAGTATTAACCGTTACCGATAGTTTTAATGGTCCTGCATTTATACAAGATACCACTGGTGGTATCGCTGTTTTTGATGACCAGGTACAAGCTAATGCTACTTTAAAAGTTGGGGATTCTATTACCATAACAGGGATCAGGGCTGCTTTTAATGATCAGATTCAGATTAGTTCTGTAACAGATGTAGTAAATAATGGTCTTCCTCAAAACCCAATCACACCACTAGACATTACACTTGCAGAACTTGCAGATCATCCAGGAGAATTGGTTCGAGTACTTAATACTACATTCCCTAATCCGGGAGATCTTTTATTCGGTAACTCTAACTTCACTCTTACCGATGCTAGTGGAAATGGAGAACTACGTGTTGATAACGACGTAGCTTCTATAGTAGGTAAGGCACAACCTGTTACTTGCACAGAAATCACAGGTGTGATAGGTCGTTTTAGAGAATTCTTCCAGTTACTGCCAAGAAAATCTTCAGATATTCCTTGTGCGGTAGAATTTATTCCTCCAGGAGACACAGTAGGCTTTCCTAAAGAAGATACTTTTGATGTAGTAACCTGGAATATCGAATGGTTTGGTGATGAAAACAACTCACCTGTAGGTCAAAACCCTATGTCTGATGAAATTCAAAGAGATAGTACCGCTACAGTACTTAAAAAGCTAAAAGCAGATGTATATGCCGTAGAAGAAATTGCCGATGATGTATTGTTTGAAGAATTAGTAAACCTGTTACCAGGTTATGAGTATATTTTATCTGATGCTGTTTCTCGCCCTGGTTCTGGAGGAGTATCACAAAAAGTAGGATTTATTTATAATACTGAAACCGTTTCTGTGGTCGAAACAAGAGCAATGTTTACATCTATTCATCCACTATACAACGGTGGTGATGCATCTGCGCTTGTAGATTATCCTAGCGAAACAGATCGTTTCTACGCTAGTGGAAGATTGCCTTTTTTAATGACCGCAAATGTAACTATTAATGGAGTTACAGAACGTATTGATTTGATCGCATTACATGCCAGAGCAAATAGTAGCAATGGTCCTCAAAATCGATATGATATGCGTAAATATGATGTAGAAGTATTAAAAGATTCGCTAGATGCTAATTTTGCAAACAACAAGGTTATTCTTTTGGGAGATTATAATGACGATGTAGATGAAACCGTAGCAGACATCCCATCAACCATTTCTAGTTTTCAAGAATATGTAGATGACACTACTAATTACACGATTGTATCTTCTGCATTGAGCGAAGCAGGATTGCGATCATTCGTTTTTAGAGAAAATATGATTGATCATATTATGGTAACCAATGAACTTAATGAGGCCTATATCGAGAATTCTGTAACTGTTCATTACGACGTATATGATAATGATTATGCATTCACTACATCAGATCACTTGCCTGTTTCTGCGCGATTCTTGCTAGAACCAGAATTTGTGAACAATGATTGTTCGGGTGCATCTGTAGTAGCCTTTAATCAAGGCAAGAGAAAAGATGGTGGAAGAATATCCCGACTTAGAAGCAAGACTAAGCGTGCCCTAGGAACTCCCAGAGAAAAAAGGTATTTTAATTTTGTGAGTTTAGGTTTTGGTGGATCAATCACCATAGAACTAAACAACGAAATTTTTGATAATGCGGGTACCAATGAATTCGCAGTATTCGAATCTACAGGGTTCTTTGATAATATCCCTTGTAATTACTATCCAGAATCGGCAGAAGTATTTGCTTCACAAGATGGTATTGAGTTTGTTTCTTTAGGAACAACTTGCCAGGATGGAGAATTTGATCTTGCAACAGGTAATTTACGTTCTGCAAAATATATCAAGGTTGTGGATACAAGTGATAAAGCTAATTTTCCTTGGTTTGCAGATGGCTATGATCTAGATGCTATTGTATGTCTTGAGAATGGTGAGCGTATCGCTACAAAAAATACCATGGTCTATGCAGAAAACCCCACTGCTCTAGAAAGTGAGTTACTCACCAAAGATTTCGGGTTAGAAGAAACAAGTATTTTTGTTTCTCCAAACCCATTTAAAAATCAGTTATCTATAGATTTTAAAACTCTGGTTGAAGGAGATGTAGATATCACAATTACCGATGTAACAGGTAAAACGGTATATACTCAAACGATACAACTTAATGTCGGACAATCTAAATTATCAATCGATATGAATCGTTATACAAAAGGATTTTATGTAGTACATGCTTCTAGTACAAATGGAAAACTTAATATAACCCAAAAGATAATTAAGAAATAATTGTCAAAAACAAAATATTAACCCTGCGAAGATGACTTCGCAGGGTTTTTCATTTATATAAGGGTCAAAACTTATCTTTTATAATAATTTATATTGTCTAATATGATAATTCTGGAGCCTTTGATGTCCACGAAAGAGTTCCGTCTTGATCATACCAGGTTTCTGTTAATTTTCCGTCTTTAATCTCTAAAATAGCAAATCCATTTTTAACTCTTAATTTGTTATTGGGAGAAGGGTTTTCTAATGGAGTATGAGCATAATGATCAATGGTACCAAAATTCCCATTATTGTTACCCTCTAACCATTCTGCATTACCAAATGGAATACCAGAATGTCCCAGGCACCTAGCTAAAGTAGAGTGACTTGCAGCAGTATTGTTATAAACGACTCCATTGTGAATATGACCCCAATACCACACTTCGGGATGTCTTCCCATAAGAGAATCTTTAACAACATCATTCCATAGCGAATTTGTATACTTTCCTTGCACATCCATTGGGTTATGGTGAGTAAGCAATATTGTTTTCTTACCCTTAGACTGTGTAGCTATAAATCCTTCTGGTCCTGATTGGTATACATCATTGATTACTCCATCCATATACATATCAGTTGCATTATAGGCAGAGTCCAGACCCAGAATTACCCAATCCCCATAGGTAATAGAAAAATAGGTTCCTCCTTTTTGCTTCTCAAAAACTGAAGATGCAAGTGCTGTTTTATATAAACCATTTGCACCATCATACATTTCGTGATTAGAATTAAGAGTAAAGTTGCCAAGAGGAGCAGGTTTCCAACAGTTTAATAAATTATTTTGTTCTTCAGATTCAAGACCTGCATAATATACATCTCCCAGGTGAATCATAATATCCGGGGTCTGTTTCGCAATTTGTTGCATCACCATTTGCGATGGGCTATCTGGTAAATTTCCATCCTTGTATTTTCCTGTCCCCCAATCTCCAAATAATGCAATTTTTAATGACGGTTGAGAAGAAGGGGTTATTTTAATTGTAGTTGGAGGATCATTATGAACAAATGGATGTATTTTTTTAGGGAAAAATCGATAGTATAAAAAATTGAGTATTGCCAATGGCCACCCTGTTCCTTTTGGGTCACCCATATCCAATTCGGCATACTTGGCTGTAGAGACCAGAGAACCATCGCCTGTTAATTTGCCTTCGCCTTCCCAAATTGTCCACCAATGATCCCATTCTTTAGTTGTGATTTTTGAAGCAGGCATTTTTAAAAATTTCAAAATAGGCTTTAACCAAGAAGGTGCTTTGTTGTTTAGGTAATACAGGACCCATCCAAATTCAATACTCTCATCGGTACCAGGAGGTAGCGGTGGAGGCGGTGTTTCGGCATTCATTAATTGAATAAGCAAGTCTTCTGATTTCTGAAAAGTAACCCAGAAATGAGTTTCTACTACAACTCCTTTTTGTACTGCATCTTGCAATTCTTTTTGGATCTGTTCTAGTGTTTTTTGTGAAGATTCCATTTTAGTTTTGTTTTAGATAGTATTAATGAAAAGTTTAATAACCCAGAAGAGATACCAAAAATCTAATCAGGGTTTAACGAGGTATAATATGAGATATTCAAATACTAAAACATCTGATCATGAGAGGTGCTCACCAGATATTGTTGCGGAGTAGTATCAAGTAGTTTTCTACTATAAAAGCCTCATAACAAAATTCTGTAAAATCTTGATTATGAGGCAATTTTATCTAAATGTAAAGAAAATAATCTAATTAAAAGGAGGTTTTTAAAAAAAATACACATAACACATTGTTTTTCAACAACATAACATTACGGGTTCTCATCAAAAAAAACATCCAAATACCTGTTTTTATCCAGAGTTTATGACTAGTCTCTATACAGTTAATTAACCCATTTTTATATAGTGATTTTCCTGAATAATAATTTTAATTACCTAACAATCAGTTAATTATATTTTTAAACAATTAAGAATGTTATTATTCTATTTTTATAGATAGATAGATTTGAATACTTTTAAAATTAAAATCAATAGAGATTAAATATTTCTTCATTTGATACTACTCCACTCTAATGGTTAGAATCCCACAATGATTATAGTATCATTAGGACAAAACCATCCAATAGGTAAGAAACAAAAATATATCTGGCGCCGAAAGTAACTGTTTCTAAAAGAATGATCTCATGAATCCTTGTAGGCTTCAAAAACTAACTTATTTAATAATCTTAAAACTAAATCAAAATGAAAAAATGGAAATTATTAGCGCTTTGCGCTATTATTGCTGGATTTATTTCGTCTTGCCAAAAAGATGAAGTTACAAATGAAGCACTAGAACAGGTAAAAATAGAGCCCACAAAAGCACAACTCGAGAAATTGCATAATATGGGGGTGAATACTGATAATGTTACAATTGAAGATTTTACCTTTTTAGACGGTTCTTCTGCCAAACACTTAGTTTCAGGAGATATTACAGTTCCAGTAGCAGATTTAAACAAATATCCGGAACTAGAGTCTCGTGATGATGATAGTAAACAATACCGAACACCCAACCTAGTATCTCCACCCAATAGAAATATTAAGATTCTTGGGTATACAGGGGGCGGTTTTGCATTAACTCCTAAGATGAAAACGGCTTTATCGTGGGCGGTTTTCAATTATAATGTGTTACCCAATACCCTTAATTTTACACTTAGTTATGGTACTAATGTTGCGGCTGCAGATATTGTAGTTTATAAAATCGCAGGAGCTGCAGGTGGAATAGCAGGTTTTCCTACTCCCGCAGGCAAACCATACAAATGGGTTAGAATCAGAGCAGGAACAGATACATATAGTACTAATGTAAATGAACATGTAATCGGTCATGAGATTGGGCACTGCATTGGATTCAGACATCAAGACTGGTATAACCGTCAAAGTTGCGGATATACTGGCACTCTACCTGCCGAGTCTACTGCTATTTGGATACCGGGAACTCCTTGGTCTCCCAATGCAGATTCTATCATGTTGGCGTGTTTTGGTGCTGGAGAAGATGGAGAATTAACTCCTACAGATAAAACAGCATTAAATATACTATACTAATGATATCCTTTTGAGAGATAACAATAAATCTCCAGAGCAAAACTCTGGAGATTTATCATAACAGAGATTACCATTCAGAAATTTCGAAAAATTAAACAACTTAAATATTCTTAAAACTAAAACAAAATGGAAAAGTTTAAACTATTAGTATTTTGCATTATTATTGCTGGATTTTTTTGGTCTTGCGATAAAGATGAGGTTACTAATGAAATACCCGAACATATAACTTTGAAGCCTACAAAAGCACAACTTGATAAGTTATCTGCCATGTTTATAAACACAGATAATGTTGTTCTTAAAGATATTACCACCTTAGACGGAACCAAAAAAAAGTATTTGGTTTCAGGAGATATTTTAATCCCTGTATTTGATTTAAAGAACTATAACAAATTAAAACCTAAAACAACTAACCAAAAGCAATTCCGGTTTCCACACATAGTATCACCACCTTATAGGGTTATTGATATCCTTGGATATACGGGTTCGGGGTATGCTCTAACCAGTAAAATGCAAACAGGTTTGCGATGGGCCGTAAATAACTATAATAGCTTAGGTAATTCACTACGATTTAGACTAACCTTTGGTACTGATTTTGGACCAGCAGATATGGTAGTTTATAATAATAACCAACCAGGTGGTGGTGGTGCAGCTTCAATTCCTAATGCAGCAGGTAGACCGGGTAAGTATATCCAAATTAATGCCGGTACAAATAGTTTTAGTACTAATGTAGTAGAGCATGTAATCACTCATGAGATAGGACATGCCATAGGGCTAGCTCATCAAGATTGGTATAACCTTCAGAGTTGTGGGTATACTGGTCCTGTGCCTGCCGGGCCCTCACCTATTTGGATACCGGGAACTCCTTGGTCTCCTTATACAGATTCTATTATGTTAGCCTGTTTTAGTACTACTACAGATGGTGAACTAACAGCTACCGATATTCTGGCATTAAATATATTATACTGAAAATAGTTTTGATGTATAAAAAAAGGCTGAATTTAATAATTCAGCCTTTTTTACTATTTACTTTTTGTTCTTCTTGAGTTCACGCTTTTTTCTTCTTGCTTGGCGTTCTCGTTTTCGTTGTTCTCTTCTTAATTTTCGCTGCTCTTTTTTAGATAATGTTTTAGTAACTATCTTTTTTTGACTCTTTTTAGCGACTACTGCAGTCTTTTTTGATTTCTCTGTAGCTTCAGCCTCTTTTTTCTTTTCACCACAGGCCAATACTGCAAATACTAATACTACTACTAATAAACACTTTTTTAAAGTTTTCATAATACAACATTTTTAGTTTGTACTGTCTATAAAACGTTGTAACAGAGTAATTGTTTTATAATTCTGGTATGCCCTAATTTTACTAGTAGTTACATAGCCTTTACACTAACAAAGGTGCTCAAAATCAAACAACAAGCTATAATCCAGTGTACAAGAGCCGAGGTAAAACATATAAACAAACCCATTCATAAAGGATTTTAAATTCAACTCCTAACAAGCACCAAGATTATAGCTTTACTGTTAATTCTATCCGAATATATGATACGCTGGATAACTTAATTCATTAATCTTTAATCGCTATTCCTTTAAAAAAAGTATAACAAAATGTGCCTCCTCCTTCGGCAGTCTTATACAAATCGTTAATACCTCTGTTTATTTCTTCTTTGCTAATAATTTTCTTTGCTAGTGCTTCTTCTGTAACCCCTTTGACCATAGCAGTAAACGTATTTTTAATAAACCCATCTAATAATTCGGGTTTCGAATCATCAACATATACCTGCCTGGGAGAAATAGTGATATTCTTAAATCCCGAATCAAGTAACAATGGGTATAGCGCTCTGCCAATATTAGCATTCCCTCCTTTTTGTTGTTGTAAAGTTACTTGCGCCTGAACCAGTTTTTGCGCAGATAGACTATCTGGGTAAAAATATGTAGAACCATGGTCTCCTTCAATTATCATAAGTGTTCCCCCGGGTTTAAGAACTCTCTTTAGTTCTTGCATAGCTTCTTTTGGATGAGGGATATGTTCTAAAACAAAGCAAACAAAAATGTGATCAAAATGATCATCTTTAAAAGGTAAGTGTAACAAATCGGCAACCTTAAATTCTACATTCTTGATGTCGTGCTCTTTGATTGATGCCTCTGCTTTTTCTAATGAGGCAGTAGACAGGTCTACAGAAACAAAAGTCGAATCTAAGTTGTTTTTTGCAATAATTTTGGTTTGTGCCCCAACACCACAACCCGCCTCAAGAATTAGAGAGCCTTTTTTCCATTTTGAGTCCCAGTGCAAAAGCTCTGCAATAGAATTAGCCTGGTCATTTAATCGAGTTGTTTCCTCTTGAGAATATCCATGAATATAATTCTTCATGTGATCTTGATTTATTTCCTGAATATTATTTTCTGCCAGTTTCAAGCGTTCTAGTATTTCTTTACTGGCATCTCGTAACTCTTTACCAGACGTAGTAAACACCAATTGATTATTAACTCTATAAAATATCTGGGTGCCTAGACGGGATTCTAATTCTTTAAGTTGATGACTTAATGCCGATTGTGTAAGAAAAAGTTTTTCTGCTGCATTTTTTAAGGTTCCTACCTCTGCAACAGTATCTATAAGTTTTAAATGACGGATTTCTATATTAGCCATTGTTTTTGATTTTTTCATGCAAATTACAACGCTTCCCTAAAAGCCAACGACAAAAGAATATGAAAAAAAATAATAGGGTACTTGAATACAATTCAACCGGTTATAACATAAAAGAAGGGTGCTTTTGTTTGTTTTTAATTAGACCTCACAGGTCTTAGAGACCTGTGAGGTCTGTATAGCTATATTTTTAACCTATTAACCTATTCTAAAGTATAACTTTCTTTAATTTTTACTTTTCCATTTAAGTGTGCATACTCAAAATTAGATATGCCTCCAAATAAAGAGAGTATAAATTCTCTACTGAATCTGGAATGTTTAGAAGACAAAAAACTTTGATATGAAGAGAATGGATATTCTCTAAAATCTGAAACCATCCTGTGGTGTTCTGGATTTAAATGTACATAGATGATAAGTTGTTTCAAATACACTTCATTATCTATTTTCTTTCTTGAAAATCTATCTTTAAACAAACTCCCACTTCTGCCATAAGCTTTGTTGATCGCTTTAGCATAGGTATTAAACATATTCGAAAATTTCTGTGAAATCAGCTTTCCTTCAACATCTGTATTTGTCTTAATTACTAAATGAAAATGATTCTTCAGTAAGCAATATGCATAAACTTCGCAAATATCATTACAATACTTCTCAAGAAGGCTCAAAAAGTACGTATAGTTGTGCTCTTCTTTAAAAATATCTTCTTTATTGTTTCCTCTATTGTATATATGAAAATAAGTATCAGATACTAATGGTTCGTATTTCATTTTTCTATTCTTTTATTTAGACCTCACAGGTCTTAGAGACCTGTGAGGTCTGATTACATCTTATTTTCCAATAATTTTTATATTATCAATATGGTAGCGTGTAGTAGCTCTGGGATCACCACCAATATATCGAAAACCTATACGAATGGTACCCTCCAAACAAGATAACCCAATAGGTCCTGCTGGTGTAGCATTGCCAAAAGCATTTAATGGCCCTCTCGGAATTATAGCATCAAGCTTTATCCAGGATGTCGTTGTAGGGTCACCAGTAAAATTATTGGTCGCAAAAACCTCAAGGATATTTCCGTTATCATACCCTGCTTGCAAATCAAAATGTAAAGCCTCATCTATTGAGGTACTTATATCAATATCCGGAGTAATAAACCATACTTTATATAGGCTTTCTTTTGATCTATATCCTGTTATTTGTGCATATTGATTTTCGCCAAAATTATCTATCTTATACTTTAATTTCCCTCCTGTGATATTACTATTAATCCATCCAGAATCTTCTAGATCACCAATTTTGAGATCGCTAAAATCTTCTTCGAATACTACTATAGTTCCTTCAGAAATTGCCGGGCATTCTAAAACTATAGGATCGCATCTCGTTTCATTCTCAAATACTAACCCTAGTGGATCGTTAAGCACTAAGTTATATGTGTTTCCTAAAAAGTTTTTAGTTAATATTCCTTCAAAACTTCCTTGTTGATTTGGTAGTTTAAGCCCCTTAAAGTCTGAGAAAGTACTCGTGCTTAGTATTGTATTTCTTCCTGTTGTACAACTCTCTACAATACGTTCTCCATCAAACTTGTCATGATTTTCTGCCGCAAAAGTAAAAGTGTTATCTTCTAAAACGAGATTTTTAGTAAACTGAATATGGTTTACTTTGATGTATACGTTTACTAATTTATCAGTAAAATCTTCAATTGTGATTTCTAGCGGAGTTATGGCAGCCGTTTCTGAGGATCTTATCACAACTTCTTCTATAAAAAAAGAGGGAATTGCACCGATAGTATTTCCTTCTGAAATTCCAAGAGTTGGAACCCCATTTTCTATCCCAAGAGACAAACCATCTAGTTTGATATATATTTTACGTCCAAATTCATAGGTAGTAAATAATGGATTATCATCTATTAATACCCTAATACCTGCAGAAGGATTAGTATATTTATCCTGAAGCACCAACTCTTTAAAAAAATTACTGGCTTTATCACTGGATACTACGTAACCCTGGATAAAATTGTTAGTATCTTCAAAAACTACTTTAGCATTTTCTCCATCTTCTACAAGTTTCTGTCCCAGAATACCGAGTATTGCATCAATTGTAATTAGTGTACCTTCAATTTGGGGTTCGTCTATGGTAACCGGAGATATTTTAAATTCATCTTCTGGTGAGCACCCCATAATTGTACATGATACAATTAAAATCCAAAAAAAATTCTTTGTGTTCATTTTGTGTTGTGTTTATTGTTTTTATCATAAAACTTATATACCACACAGGTCTTGGAGACCTGTGAGGTCTAGTACTAAAATCTTATATATACATTAAGGTAATAGGAAGTGCCATACCCATAAAAGTACTTTGACCCATAAACAGGAGTATCACGTTGTGATTCTTCTAAAGCCAATCGGTAATTTGCATTTCTGGCTTGTTCAAATCCTCCTGTTTTATATTCTTGATCAAGAATATTATTTATAGAAGCAAAAAAACCAATGTAGTATTTCTTGATTCTCCAGGATTTACCACCAATAGCATTTACAAGAAAGTAGTCTTTAAACTGCTCTTGTTGTAAAAGTTGTTTTGCAACATCCTCATCATAATCATTAAAAGGTAGCCCATCTGTATCTTGATAAAAATTCGCGGTTCTTGCAAAAGGGCTTATGTTGATATAAGCATTAGAAAAATAATTGGTGGTAGCCCCAAACCACCAAAAATCTGGGTCACGATACTCAAAACCTAATTGTCCTGCCCGTTGAGGCCCTCCTGCAATATGATATCCTTTTAATGCTGATTTTCCGAAACTTTGTATCCCTTCAATATCTGAAAATGCTTCACTAGTACTGGTTAAGATTAAGTCTGGATCATTATCAAATACAAAACTACCAACTGCCGCTGCTCCTTTAATTTTAATAGTAGGGGTGATCTGGTATTCAATCCCAAATTCTCCTCCGATATACCGTTTATCTATGTCGGTAAGTATTTCCTGAACAAACCCCACATCTGATCCTGAAATAGCTTCGGTAAAAAAGAAAGAAATATTCGTAGCATCCAAAATCTTAGAATAATATCCTGTTAATCTGGCTTTGATCTTGGGAGAACGAAATATATAACTACCATCTACAGATTGGATTTTTTCACTTTCCTGATCTTCTCCTATTAATTTTGCTATGGTACTATTATTATATCTTGCATTTGCAAAAGCGTTACGAATTGTAGGTGGTTTATTGAAATAGACACTTTGTAGTTTAATAAAATGATGTCCATTGATCGCAATAGTAACTCCTCCTTTTACTCCATAATTCATGAAATTTAAAGTTTCACTTTTTCCAAAGGAATCCTTTCCAGGAAAATATCCATTTTCAAACAAACCATTTCTTTGATATGATGTTTGCGAAATTGTTCCACCTAAAAAGAAATTAACTCTTTTCAACTTAAATTGTCCCTGAAGAAATCCATTAATCGCAGAGGCCTCAATCTCATAATTATAATCATAACGACCTCCTACTCCCACAATACGGTTCGGGTTGCGTAAATCACTCTGCGCTCTATTGGTTAATTCTGAAGAAGTTAATCCTGTTGAAGATAATGCAAATACATCAACATCCAGAAAACCAGTACCACCCAAAAGATCTGTTACCTCGGCAAAATTTTGACTCTTTAAATTCTTGTACCCAATCGCTGCATTTAATGTAATGTATGTATTGAATTGACTATTTAGTATCATATTACCACTCAACAAGGCATCATCTGTTCTATCCTCATATAAGATATATGTTGAGTTATTACCTTTTTGCGCATTTTGTTGATTGGTTTGTAATATATCACTCCAGTCTAATTGCCCATTATTGATGAGGTTTTGTTGTGCCAAAAAGGCATTTTGATAATCCAGAGGAGTCGGATTAGAGTCTTCTAAAAAAGAACTTGGCATATTATCCGGATGCACAGGATTGGTATTTGCACTTCCTCCTCCTCCAATATAAGTTTGTTGCCCATTTGGACCAATTATTAAATCACTTCCTCCATTATCTATTCTACTATTAGCAATTTTACCAGTTTGAAAAGCGATATTAGTTTGTAAATGTGTGTGTGTTGATATGCTCCAATAATGGTTTAACATAAAGACTGGTTCTTCTATTTTCCGTTCTTTAGAGTTCCTTATTTCTCCGTTTAGGTACCCCCAGTTAGGGTTGTATTTATTTCCTTTAAGATTAAATACTTCATTGGTAATTGCTGTGGATCTTCCTCTACGATTTGGAGTATAAAAACTGGTTAGATTTAAGCTGTGTTTCTTCCCTAATTTTTTTTCAATTGAAACAAAAAATGAATTTGAGTCGTATAAGGTCCCTTCTACAAAACCTTCTTTTCCGTATCTTCTGGATAAAGACACAGAGAAGGCCCATCCTTTTGTGGTAACTCCAGAATTATACGTTCCTATTACTCTTCCCTGGTAACTACGGTTAGAAAAAGCATAAGATATTTTGCCTCCTTTGCGGTACTTAGAAGCTCTCATAATGATGTTAGAAGTTCCTAAAAGACCTCCAAATGTATAGTCATTCTCTGAAATCCCTAGTGAAAATTCCTGATTACGTTGTACATCATTTAATCCTCCCCAATTGCTCCATTGCGGTCTTCCATTAAAAAATTTGTTCATTTCAATCCCATTGATCAGGATTTTTCCGTTCTCATTTCCTAAACCTCTGGGACGAAAAAAAGTTGAGCTAAAATCAAATGCTGCAGCAGTAAGAAATACATCTCGGGTAGATTGAAGTAATCCCGAAACACTAAAAGATATATCATTATCTTCATCCAATTCATGATCCGAAAGGCTAATCGTACCTATTTGTCGTTGTTCTGTATTAAAATCAAATTGTAAGTCTATTTTTTTAAGATCCAGAACATTTCCTTCGCTAATTATAATAGGAAAACGTTTGGTTATATATCCTTGTTTCGATAGAATAAGTACTTGCTCCCCCAAAGGAAGTTCGGTATCTCTAAAATCAAATTCACCAAAAGTAGTAGTAAGCACACTAACTTTTGTTTTTTTAATCGATACTGTAACTTTTTCAAGATTTATACCAGAAATGGCATCAATAATTTTTCCTTTTAGCCCAGTTTGTTGGGCATGTACGCCTAAAACACTGCAAAAGAACAGTAGTAATATATTATATTTTGAATTGAAAAGAGTATAGTTCATAGTATGTGATATATGGAGTTGAATAACTCAAAATGATACTGAGTTTCATATTAGTAAAGAGCAAGTATAAAATATCCCAGTTTCATTTTTCGAAACTGGAAAAACCAATATTTGTAATTGATTTATAAATAATATTCGCTCCAGGATAATCTTGAGATATGCCTGGGGTATTAACTCTAGACCTTACAGGGATGCTGCATTAAGTTCAACACAAACCCGTGAAGTCTCATAAAAAGCAATCTTATGTTTTCAAAAGATATTTGCGTAACACTCGTTTTCATTTTATTATTCACCTCATTTCTTTTTGCACAAGAAAAAAAGGAGTATATGATCCATACTATAGCGTTTTATAATCTCGAAAATCTCTTTGATCCCGAAGATGACCCTATAACTTTTGATGATGACAGAACTCCTAAAGGAAAAGATCATTGGACCTATAAACTGTATATACATAAGGTGAAAAATATGGCCAGAACAATCTCTGAAATAGGCAAAGGATTAGCTATCAACTCTCCTGCTCTTTTAGGTGTTGCAGAAATAGAAAACAGAAAAGTGCTCGAAGATCTTGTTAATGATCCCAATCTTAGATCTAAAGATTATGGTATTGTACATTTTGACTCACCGGATAGAAGAGGTATAGATGTGGCTTTACTCTATCAAAACACATTGTTTAAAGTGAAAAACTACAATAAGCATGAATTAATAATTTACGACAAAAATACTGATAAACGAGTGTTTACAAGAGATCAGTTGTTGGTGAGTGGTTATCTGGATGGAGATCTAATTCATATTATTGTAAATCACTGGCCATCAAGAAGAGGAGGAGAAGCCAGAAGTAGTTATAAAAGAGAAAAAGCAGCAGCACTAAATAAAAAGATAATGGATTCTATATTCGCTACAGATCCGTATGCAAAAATTATCACAATGGGTGATCTTAATGATAACCCTAATGACTTGAGTGTAAAAAAAATACTGAAAGCAAAACAACATAGAAAAAATATTGAAATAAAAGGGCTTTACAATCCTATGTCAAAATTGGTAAAAAAAGGGTTGGGATCTCTTGCATGGAGAGATCAATGGAGTCTGTTTGATCAAATTATTATTTCTAAAAGTTTTTTAGATACCGATTATTCTTCTTATCGGTATTATAAAGCAGGAGTATTTAATCCAGAATATTTGATTACACCAACAGGTAAGTATAAAGGATACCCTTTTCGCAGTTACGCTAATAATGCGTATACAGGAGGGTATAGTGATCATTTTCCGGTATACATATATCTTATTAAACAAAAAAGGTGATCAAAAATGATCACCTTTTATCTGTTCTTTTATAAAGATGCTATCAAATTATTTACAATCTGAAAGTTCTACATATTTGTCAAAAGGAACACCGGTATCTCTAGGAGTTAATACTCCTTGACGAAATTCTTGTATAAATGCATTTCCGTTCTCTCCCCTACATACTCGCAGCGTAATATCATTATTAGTACAGTTCAGGCAAGTTTGTCCTCCAAACTTACAATCTCCTAATATTTTTAATTGCTCTTCATAAACTTTAATGGTTTCATCATCGGCAGCACAACCGTTATTTAAAACTATTTCTATTGCTGTTTTATATGCAGTACAAGCTTCTGTAGAACCAATGTTTTGACTATATACTACTGCAGCTTCTGATAGATCGACATTAGCTTTAACACAATCTACATCATCATCGCTTCCACATGCTGCAAATCCCAGGGCAAGGATATAGGCAACGACATACACAAGTTTTTTCATTTTGATTCTTGATTTTTAGGTTAAGTGAGTTCAAAAATAAGAAAATTAAACTGGACTCGGCAATATCTCCTTATAATCAAGTCGTGTTATTACCTTAAAAATATGCAGTAGTAAGTAATTATTTTATCTCTTCGATATCAATAGGTTTGCCAATATAAGCAAGAAAACTACCTTCTTCTACTTGTTCTATTTCTTCACTAAAGGAGGATATGATTCTGATATTTTTAGTAGTGTCCTTTATAAACAGTGGAATAATATCTTTATCCTCTTTGGTTAGCTCAATCAGTGTTCTGTACTGTTTTTTATCCTGGATTTTTATTTCCTGGATTCCTGGATATTTTTCAGCAAGTTCAATAAGTTTGTAGTAATCATCGGTATGAGAAAATAATCCTTCATGAGGGTTTTTTTGGGGGTCCAACATTTCTTCAGAAGTAATTAGTCTAAAAGCTCCATGCTCTCCAAATTGATCTTTAAACTTATCAATTACGTATTTATTTATATCACTGTTACCGGTAAGTGCCATTAGATACCCTATATCATTTAATTCGATATTATCTTTGAGTTGATCACCATAAATATTTCCTTCGATCGCTTCTAATCCAAGATCTTTGGCTTTATTTATATTATCTCTATTACTATCTACCAAAACGACATGACGATTATTGTTTTTGATATATACCGCTATCAATCTCGAAATTTTGGAAGCACCGATAATCAAGATTCCTTCAGATTTTTTGAGAAATACACCTACTAATTTTGCAAAAAGACGTGCTGTTGTAGCGTTAAGTAAAACGGTGCCCAGTACAATCATAAACACAAGAGGTGTAATATACTCTGCTCCCGGAACTCCTTCTTTATATAGCTTTAATCCAAATAATGATGCAATACCTGCTGCTACAATCCCTCTTGGTCCTACCCAGCTAATAAATAATTTTTCGTTGGTTTTAAGTCCAGAGTTAAGAGAACTTAAAAACACCCCTACCGGCCTTACTATAAAAACAACAATAATAAAAAGTAAAACAGCTTGCCAATTATAGATTAGCTGTAAATCCTCGATGTTGATATTTGCCGCCAGAAGAATAAATAATATCGAGATCAAAAGTACACTTAGGGATTCTTTAAAATATAGAATTTCATCAATGTGAGGGAGGTTTATATTTCCTAATACCATACCCATAACTACTACAGAAAGTAATCCAGATTCGTGTGCAAAAGCATCAGATAACACAAAAACCCCTAATACCAATGCAAGAGTTACTACATTAAGCAGATAATGAGGGATAATTTTTTTCTTTAGAGAAAATGCCAAAGCATGTGCAAACGTAAAGCCAAATGTAAAGCCTACAAGTACGATTTTACCAAATTCGATCAAAGCGGTTAGTGTAAATTCTTCGCCACCGCCTACTCTAATAAATTCGAATACCAAAACGGCTACCAAAGCACCGATAGGGTCAATCAAAATACCTTCCCATTTTAGTACAGCAGATACGTCTTTTTTAAGAGGAATATTTCTTAAAATCGGGGTTATTACTGTAGGGCCAGTTACAATAATCAATGAAGAAAATAAGAAAGAGATGGGCCAACTTAGATCAAAAATATAGTGTGCTGCTAATCCTGCACCAAAAAAAGTAACAATAACAGCAATCGTAATTAATTTTATAATTACTGGACCAACATTAAGAATTTCACTTCTTCTTAGGGTAAGGCCACCTTCAAAAAGAATAATACTTATCGCTAAAGAAACAAAATAAAATAAACTCTCCCCAGGAAAAAGACCTTCTGTCCCGTTCCAGATGGGTTGTATCAATTTAGTGCCATCGCTAGTAAATAAAGTAGCAAAAGGACCAACCAAAAGTCCTATAAGAATTAATGGTAAAATTGCTGGTATCTTAAATTTCCATGCTACCCATTGGGCCAAAATTCCTAATATAATTATTCCTGCAAGTTCTAACATGCTTTGTTCTTAAATCAGATTAATGTGAGAAAGATCGGGATTTTTTTAAAAATAACAGAAATAAGTGCTATTTTCTGATTTTAAAAAATTAAGTTTATATTTTGCCACTTAAAATTATTACAAAATAAATCTTTGAACGAATTACCTAATCATAAATTTAATACCATCCTTATTGGTGTAGCTTTTTCTCCTAACCTTAAAAATAATATTTTTGAGGCTATGCGAATGGTCGATTTTTTTGATTCTAAAATGATCATTGTTCATGTAGGCGAAAAAACTAAAGAGAAAGAAGACAATATAAAAGAGCTCATTTCAGGATTTTCTGATGATGATGATGAAAAAGTAAATGTTATTTGGAAACAAGGGGATCCTGTTACAGTAATTATTGAAACAGCCAGAGAAAATAAAGCTGATCTTATTATGCTTGGTGCTATTCCCCGAGAAGATTTCCTTAAATTTTATATTGGGTCAATTGCACGAAAAATTACCAGAAATGCACATTGTTCTGTTTTGCTGTTAATAAAGCCATCAGAGGACTTACGACCTTGCAATCATATCGTAGTAAATGGTCTTAAAGATGAAAAAACCAGACAAACGATTCTTGATTCATTTGAAGTAGCCCAGAATCTTGGTGCACAAAAACTTACTATTGTAGAAGAGATTTCTCGTCAAGAAGTTAAGGTTGTTGTAGAAGATGATCAATCTTTACTTAAAGACACATTAATAAAAGAGCAATTAGCCCAAAAAGAAGATCTTAGAGTACAACATATCTTAAGTGATGTTCCTGAAGATCTTAAAACTGGTATTTTAATAAAAACACAATCTATATTTGGAAAAAGAGGATATTCTATTGGTCATTATGCAAAAGTAGTAGCTGCAGACCTTCTTATTATGAATGCTCCGAAAAGAACTACGTTTTTAGATCGTATTTTTCTTCATGATCTTGAGCATATTTTATCAGAATTACCAACAGATGTTTTAATTATGAGATAAATGAAGAAAACGAATAACGCTACATCTGGTTTTTTATCTCAATTGCCTAAGAATATTTTTTCGGGTTTTGTGGTTTCACTAATCGCATTACCATTGGGTTTAGGATTGGCTTTAGCTTCAGAAGCTCCTCCTATCTCTGGAGTAATTGCTTCTGTTGTTGGGGGGATTATTGTAAGCATTTTTGGAGGATCTAAAGTTACAATTACAGGTCCAGGTAATGGGTTGGTTGTTGTTTTATTAGGGGCCATCACAACACTTGCTAATGGTGATCTTTATCAAGGTTATATCTTTACGTTAGCTGCCATTATATGCTCGGGAGCATTAATGATCATTATTGGGCAATTGCGATTGGGGATTCTAAGTGACTTTTTCCCTTCTTCGGCAATTCAGGGAATGCTTGCTGCTATAGGAATAAGTATTTTTGCAAAACAGTTTCATGTTATGCTTGCTAATACAAGTATTAAAGGAGATACTGTTTCCTTGTTAACAGATATTCCCCATAGTATTTCGTTACTATTTAAACCCGAATATAGTGCCATTGCTATTGCTGCATTGGTTGGGGTTTTGAGCTTATTGATTATGTTTTTTTATGGTAAAATCAGGAATAAATATTTTCAATTGGTACCAGCCCCCATGTGGATCGTTCTTATTGCTGTTGGTTTAAGTTATTATTACGAATTCTTTTCGAGTGCTCCTTACCCTATAGGTGACTCCTTATTGGTACAAATACCCAATGATGTTTTTTCAAACTTCCCTACTCCGGATTTTTCATTAATTCTTGATTTTAAATTTATAGGAGTAGTTATTGCAATAACTTTAATTTCGAGTATTGAATCTCTATTAAGTATTAAGGCTGTAGATAAGCTGGATCCTTTAAAAAGAAGGTCAAATATAAACAAAGATCTTACTGCATTAGGTATTGCATCGATTGTTAGTGGTTTTATAGGAGGGCTTAATGTAGTTACTGTAATCGCCCGTAGTTCTGTAAATGTTAATAACGGAGGTACTAACCGAACTTCTAATTTCTTTCACTCTGTGTTCTTAATCTTATTTGTAGTTTTATTTCAAGATCAACTTAAAAGAATTCCACTTACGGCACTAGCTGCTATTTTGGTGTATACAGGATATAAGCTGGCAGCTCCAAGAAACTTAAAAATTGTTGCCAAAATTGGTAAAGAACAACTTATTATTTTCTTTGCCACAATTATAGCAACGATAACAACAAACTTAATCACAGGAATCCTTATCGGAATCCTAACAACGATTATTATACATTTTATCCTTAATAAAAGTGTACTCTTTTTTGTTAGAAATCTTTTTAAACCTAATGTGCTTATGTTTAAAGAAGGTTTCAACGATACTTATTTTGTTAGTGTAAAGAATTTTTCAAGCTTTCTTAATTATTCTCGATTAAAAAGAAAATTAGATACAATTCCTGAGAATCAGGATGCTATAATAGATTTTTCTCTTTGTGATTTTGTAGATTATACTGTACAGGAAAGTTTATTAGGATATCAGGAAACTTTTAAGAGAAAAGGAGGGTCTTTTGAGATTACAGGACTAGATATTCATGGTACTTCTTCAGAACACCCTTTAGCCATAAGAAGTTTGATTCCTTTTTCTAAAAAAATTAAAATAGGAGCAAAATCGAATCTTACCAAAAGACAAAAAGATTTACAAAATATTGCAAATGACTTTTCCTGGCAATATGACCCTAAAAAAGGTTATGACGTCTCTGGTTTGCATGATTTTGTGTTCTTTAAGACTAAAAAAATCAATTATCTAAATAATTCTATTTATGACTCAAAGTCTATTTTTAGGATTTCTGATACCGAATTTTCTGAAGGTGAATTTATTGCTCGTACTTTGGTGAGAACCACGATCATGACTATAAAATTAAAAACTGAAGTTCCTAAATTTACCTTAGACAAAGAAGGGTTGCTTGAGTTTATATATAAGTTCTCGGGGTTTAAAGATATTTTAATTTCTGGCCATCCTGATTTTTCTAAACGGTTCTTCCTTTTAGGAGAAAAACCCGAAAAAATTAAGTTGTTCTTTACTGATGAATTAGTATTGTTTTTAGAGAGTAATCCATATTATCATATTGAATGTAATGGTAGCTCTTTGTTGGTGATGAGAAAAGAACGTTTGGCTAGTATTAAAGAGATCAAAGCTTTATTAGATTACGGAACTCGCTTAGAAAAAGTGATATCTAGTATACAATATCATGAATTATTGTTAAAAAGTCCAAAAATTAAATCTTGATCCCTGCCATTTTTTCTATTTTGCAAAGATTTTTAATTAGTACCGATAGATCTAAATAATTTTTGGAGACAATCATATTAATTAAAAACAGAATTAAAAATAAACAAATGAATCTACATCCCATAAAAGCAGGAAATTTTAAACTTGATGGAGGCGCTATGTTTGGAGTGGTTCCAAAAGTTTTATGGAACAAAACCAATCCTGCAGATGAAAAAAACCTAATTGATATTGCAGCAAGATGTTTACTAATTGAAGAGGGAGATAGGTTAATTCTTATTGACTCTGGAATGGGAGATAAGCAGTCCGAAAAATTTTTCAGTCATTATTCACTTTGGGGAAATGATAGCTTAGACACCTCTTTAAAAGCAAAAGGATTTCACAGAGATGATGTTACCGATGTTTTTATTACTCATCTTCACTTTGATCATTGTGGAGGTGTAGTGCAATGGAATAAAGCCCGAACAGGATATGAATTAGCTTTTAAAAATGCTCGAATATGGAGCAATGAAGAACATTGGCAATGGGCCACACAGCCTAATGCTCGAGAAAAAGCTTCTTTTTTAAGTGAAAACATCATGCCGATACAAGAAAGTGGTCAATTAAATTTTATTTCCAGGTCAGGTACATCGTTCCAAAAAAACACTGAATTAGGTTT
The DNA here is from genome assembly GCF_943373825.1 of Aquimarina spinulae. Lineage (NCBI taxonomy): Bacteria > Pseudomonadati > Bacteroidota > Flavobacteriia > Flavobacteriales > Flavobacteriaceae > Aquimarina > Aquimarina spinulae. The sequence goes on from NZ_CALSBP010000002.1 coordinate 2,585,196, forward strand.
TGGCGTACTATTTGTTAATGGACATACTGAAAAACAAATGATTCCGCATATAGAATATAAAGGTAAAACGATTGTGTTTATGGCAGATCTTCTGCCTACAGCTGGTCATGTTCCTTTACCATATGTAATGGGTTATGATACCAGGCCTTTATTAACCCTGGATGAAAAAAAACTGTTTCTTGATAATGCCGCTACTAATGGATGGTATTTATTACTGCAACATGATGCCCATAATGAAATAATAACAGTACAACACACCCAAAAAGGGGTACGATTAAAAGAAGTATTTACTTGTCATGAAATATTTAATTAAAATAAAAGATCAAATGATTCCCTCATCTAATAAAATTATTGCCACCATTGCCTCATCTATGATTTTGGTAAGCTGTGGGGCTCCAACCATTGTTTCTACACCTATAGAGAATATTGATACAATTCCTTTAAAAAATATAGATCTTACCGATGCTCAACTTAAAGGTTGGAATTCGTTTGATTTGGTTTCTGATACCGTTCCCGGAATGAGTGTAAATAAAGCCTATAATACTCTTATTAAAAACAAAAAAGGTAAGACTGTTATTGTTGGTGTTATCGATAGTGGGGTAGATATTGAGCATGAGGATCTGGATGGTGTGATCTGGACAAATCCAAAAGAGATTAAAGGGAATGGAAAAGATGATGATAACAACGGTTATATTGATGATATTCATGGGTGGAATTTTTTAGGGGATTCTGAAGATGAAAATCTTGAATATGTGAGAATCATAAAAAAGTTTAAACCAAAATATGCTGGTAAAACTCTTGCTTCTATACCCGAAAATGATCGAGGTGAATACCAAAATTATATTGCAGCCAAAGCAGAATTCGAAAAAGAATATCAGGAAAACTCTGCTCAAAAAGTACAATACGAACAAATACTTCAGCAATCTAGCGTTTCGCACAAAGCAATTACGGATGTACTAGGAAAAGAAGACTATTCTCGAGACGAACTTTTAAAAGTAGAAGCAAAGACTCAAGAGATGCAACAACATGTCGCTTTTCTTGCTCAAATGTTTGGGTTTATGGATCCGGGGGATACGATACCAGACTTTATCAAAAACCTTAAAGAAGGTGTTGATCATTTCACAGATCAGTTAAATTATAACTTAAATCCCGAATTTGATGGTAGAACTGTAGTAGGTGATAACGTAGATGATATCACAGATGTCAAATATGGGAACAATAATGTTATGGGGCCAGATCCAAAAAAAGAAGGTATAAAACACGGGACCCATGTTGCTGGTATAATCGCTGCAGAAAGAAATAATGGAAAAGGAATGAATGGTATAGCACAAAATGTAAAAATAATGGCAGTTAGAGCGGTTCCTAATGGAGACGAATACGATAAAGATATTGCACTTGCAATACGATATGTTGTAGATAACGGAGCCAAAGTGATTAATACTAGTTTTGGTAAGTACTACAGTACACATCCAGAATGGGTTAGAGAAGCTATTACTTATGCTGCCTCAAAAGATGTATTGATTGTAAATGCAGCAGGAAACGAAGGAACAGATTTAGATAAAAAAGCAGTATACCCTAATGATCAAACCAGTAATGGTTCTGAAATTGCTGATAATTTTATTACCATTGGTGCTTTAAATTATGCATATGGCTCTAATTTGGTAGCAGATTTCTCTAATTACGGTAAAAACAATGTTGATGCATTTGCTCCCGGAGTTAAAATATGGTCAACAACACCTAATAATTCATACGAATATCTGCAAGGAACTTCTATGGCAGCTCCGGCTGTAGCAGGAGTTGCTGCATTAATTAGATCATATTACCCTAATTTAAAAGCTCGTCAGGTAAAAAAGATACTTATGGATAGTGGATTAAGTACCAAATCCTCTGTAGTCATTGGTGGAGAGCAAACTAATGTAGGAAGCTTTTCTGGGTTATCTAAATCGGGTAAAATGGTTAATTTGTATAATGCCCTTATTATGGCAGATAAATTGTCTAAATAATTCATTTATTATGTTTAAAAAAATTGGTTTTGGCTTTTTAGTTGGTGTTTTTTGTGTTACAGCACAAAACAATACTTCGTATTGGCAACAACAGGTAGATTATACGATGAATGTGGATATGAATGTTGAAAATTTTCAATATGAAGGGACACAAGAACTCGTCTATTCTAATAATTCTCCTGATACGTTATATCAAGTATTTTATCACTTATATTTTAATGCATTTCAACCAGGAAGTGAAATGGACGTACGTTCTCGCAATCTTCCTGATCCTGATCCCAGGGTTGGAAACAGAATAAGTAAACTTACTCCCGAAGAAATTGGGTATTTAAAGGTTTCTTCCTTAACACAAAACGGAAAACCATTAACATATAAAACTGCAGGAACTGTTTTAGAAGTATCACTAGATAAGCCTATTGCACCAGGAGAAAAGGTTACTTTTTCTATGAAATTTAACGGTCAGGTACCTGTACAAATACGCCGTTCAGGAAGAAATAACAAAGAAGGTATTGCATTATCAATGACACAGTGGTACCCAAAAATTGCAGAATATGACTTTGAAGGGTGGCATGCAGATCCTTATATCGCAAGAGAGTTTCACGCAGTATGGGGTAATTTTGATGTAACCATAACTATTGATAAAGATTATATTTTGGGTGGCACTGGATATTTGCAAAACCCACAAGAAATAGGATATGGATATGAAAAGCCTGGTACAAAAGTAAGTAGAAAAGGTAAGAAGCTTTCATGGCACTTTAAAGCTCCCAATGTACATGATTTTGCGTGGGTTGCAGATCCAGAATATCTGCACGACACTGTAAAGATGACCAATGGCCCTACGCTTCATTTTTTGTATAAAAACAAGAAAGAAATTATAGAAAACTGGAAAGATCTACAGCCCAAAACTGTAGAGTTGATGAAATATTTTAGCGAAAAGATAGGAAAGTATCCATATGATCAATATTCTGTATTACAAGGTGGTGATGGTGGTATGGAATATGCCATGTCGACTCTAATCACAGGAGAAAGAAATTTTGGTAGCCTTGTTGGCGTTACAGCGCACGAAATGGCACATTCATGGTTTCAACATATTCTCGCTACTAACGAAGCTAAACACGAGTGGATGGATGAAGGATTTACCAGCTATATTTCTACTCTGGCGATGAATGATGTAATGAAACAGAATAATCCTAATTCACTAAGAGGGATGTACCAGGGGTATTACCAATTAGCTACTTCTGGTATAGAACAACCACAGACCACTCAAGCAGATCACTATTCGCACAATGCCGCTTATGGAGCTTCTGCGTATACGAAGGGGGCTGTTTTTCTCTCACAATTAGGATATATTATTGGACAAGATAATCTTGCAAAAACGATTAAAAGATATTTTGATGAATGGAAATTTAAACACCCTACACCTAATGATTTTAAAAGGGTAGCAGAAAAAGTGTCTGGAATACAATTAGATTGGTATCTAACAGATTGGACACAAACAACAAATACAATAGATTACGGAATTAAAGATGTTATTGAAGATAATAACACTACCAAAATTACTTTAGAACGTATCGGATTAATGCCAATGCCTATTGATCTTTATGTAGAATATAAAGATAGCACTGTAGAGTCATTTTACATTCCTTTAAGAGTGATGCGTAATGAAAAGGAAAACCCAATCCCATCAATGAAAAGAACTATATTACCTGATTGGCCTTGGACAAACCCAACGTATTCTTTAGATCTTTCTAAACCAAAATCTGAAATAAAATCGATTGGAATAGATATTACAAAAACTATGGCTGATGTAAACCCTAAAAATAATAGTTTTTCAGAATAATTGTTATTAACAAGAATAAATCACATAGACTAAAGTCTTATTAAAAACCGGTTTTAGTACCGGTTTTTTTATTGCTTCTATAAAAAATCTATTCACTACATTTAATGCCAATGAAGGCTACTTTTAATAAAAAAGAACGATTAAAAAGCAAAAAGGAAATAGAATTACTTTTTTCTGAAGGAAAATCTATATCCAAATACCCCATTAGATTAGTATATAGAAAATCAAATTTTGAAGAGAGTATTAAAATTAGGGCTGGCGTATCGGTTAGCAAACGTAACTTTAAAAAAGCAGTAGATCGTAATTGTATAAAGCGTTTAATGCGTGAAAGTTATAGAAAAAATAAGTATATTGTACCCAACACTACTCATCAATTCACTTTTATGTTTTTATTTTCGGGTAAAGAAATGCCCGAATATTCGTTAATAGAATCTAAAATAAAAGGAATATTACAAAAATTTGTCGAACAAGAAATAAAATCAAAATAACAACATCACGTGTTTACTTGATTTGCAATATTTAAAGAAAACATCAATGAAGAAGAGAATTATCTACCCCGTAGCTGCTGTGATTATCTTACTATCTACAGTAAGTTTTAAGTCAGATTTTTTTGAAATCGCTAAGCAGATTGAAATTTTCACTACTATGTTCAAAGAATTAAATATGAATTATGTAGATGAAACAAATCCTGCAGAATTAATGGATACGGCAATCAAAGCCATGTTAGATGATTTGGATCCCTATACTAAATATTGGAACGAGCAGGATGTTGAAGCTTCAAAAATACGTAATGCAGGAGAATACACAGGTATTGGATCCTCTGTAAAAACAATAAAAGATAAAATTATTATCATAGAACCTTATAAAGGTTATCCCGCAGATAAAGCTGGTCTTAAAGCTGGTGATGAAATTATACAAATAGGAGATGTAAAAGTAGCCGATTTTAAGGATGATGCAGGAGAACTTCTTAAAGGAGCCAGCGGAACTAAAGTTGACATTACCTATAAAAGACAGGGAGCAACTAAAACTACTGTATTAACACGAGAAGAAATAGAAGTAGATGCTGTTCCTTTTTATACTTTGCTAGACGATAATACCGGATATATTGTATTATCAAAATTTAATAACAAAGCCTCTAGTGAAACCATTGATGCTTTAAAAGATTTAAAAGCCAAAGGAGCCAATAAAGTAATTTTAGATCTAAGAGGTAACCCTGGTGGTTTATTAAGTGAAGCTATAAACGTTACTAATATTTTTGTGCCAAAAGGAGAGTTAATCACTACTACAAAATCGGTGGTTAAAAAATACAATAAAGAATATTTTACAAAGAGAGAACCTATTGATATCCAGATTCCCTTAGTCGTATTAGTAAATGGAAGAAGTGCATCGGCAAGTGAAATTGTTGCAGGTAGTATTCAGGATCTAGATAGAGGAGTAGTTATTGGTGCTAGAAGTTTTGGTAAGGGATTAGTACAGCGACCAAAAAAACTAACTTATGGTACTCAATTAAAAATTACTATTTCTAGATATTATACCCCAAGCGGAAGATGTATTCAGGCATTAGATTATTGGAATCGTGATAAAAATAATAATGCTGTACGCATCAATGAGCAAGATTTTAAAGCCTTTAAAACCAAAAACGGAAGAACAGTATATGATGGTGGTGGTATACAGCCAGATATTGAATTAGAGACCTCTAAATTTAGTAAAATTACTACCGCTTTATTACGATCTGATGCTATTTTCGAATATGGAACAAAATATTATTATTCTCATCAATTAAAAAAATCCTCTGATTTTAAATTTACAGATCAAGATTATCAAGATTTTAAAAGTTTTGTAAAACAAAGTGAGTTTAATTTTGAAACCGAAACCGAAAAATCATTTAAAAAATCATTAGAAATAGCAAAAAAGGAAAAGTTCGATAAAGATATAATCTCTACTTATAATACCCTTGTCGCTTCGATAAATACTTCTAAACAAGCAGCTTTAGACACTTATAAGACCGAAATTGTTAATTTACTAACAGATGAGATTATTAAACGTTATTTTTATCGTGAAGGATTATATAATTATTATGTAACACATAACCCAGAAGTAGCTAAAAGTCAGGAAATACTAGGTAATAAAAATAAGTACGAAGAGCTTTTAAAATAAAAAGAAAGACTCATTAAGACTTAATGAGTCTTTCTTTATTCTCTAATCATACTAATATGAGGAATACCATCTTCGAGGTACTCCTCTCCTATTTGTTTAAAACCGTGTGTTTCATAGAATTTTTTTAAATATGTCTGAGCAGATATTTTAATCACTTTAGTTTTAAAATATGTTTCTATAGCACTCACACACTCTTTAATTAGTTTGTGACCGTACCCATATTGTCTTTCTTTTTTAGGTATGACTACTCGTCCAAAACTAGTATCTTTAAAATAATCGCCTGCATCAAATAATCGTGTATAGGCAACAATTTCTTCGTTTTTATACCCTATCACATGAAGTGCTTTTTGATCCATATCATCAATATCCTGATATATACATTCTTGCTCTATTATAAATACTTCTGCGCGCAAGCGCAAAATTTTATATAGTTCTAGTGCAGAGAGTTCATCAAAACGTTTAACTTTAAATTTGATATCCATATTTTTTAATCCTGTACAATAATATCTTTATTATCCTTATTTCCATATTCTGGCTGTAGCGTAACATGGTTGATTTTAAATTCTTTATGAAGTATATTTTCAATAGTGCTAAGTATTTCTCCAAATTCTGAAACCAAAATATCACTATCAAAATCTACATGCGCTTCTAAGTGTGTTTCTTCTTCGTTAAGTTGCCATACATGTATGTGATGTATACTTTTAACTTTTGGCAAAGCATTAATTACTTTTACTATTTCTTTTAACTCAATAGTATCGGGAGTATACAACATTAATACTTTGAATGATTTTTTTAAGAGATCATAGCCTACAATAATCAGATAAATTGCAATTATAAAAGTTAATAGGCTATCTACCCAAAATAGTTTATAAAACTTCATTAACAATCCCCCTATCAAAACTGCAAAAGATGCCATTAAGTCTGTTACCAGGTGTAAATATGCTGATCTCATATTCATATTTACCTTACTATCTCTTCTTAAAAGCAAAACACTTAATCCATTTCCAAAAATTGCTACTACAGAAAGAATAATTACAACACGTGCACTTATTTCCTGTGGATCTAGTAATCGCTCTATTGCTTCAAACACAAGAATAAATGCTATTATAACTAATGAAATAGCATTTATAAACGCTGCCATAATCTCAGCTCTTTTAAAACCAAAAGTTCTTTTAATAGAAGCTTCTCTTTTTGCCAATCGATTAGCAAAAAAGCTAACTATCAAAGAAAGTACATCACTAAAGTTATGTAATGCATCTGATAAAAGAGAGAGGCTACCAGAAATCAAACCACCAACTACCTGGGCAGCTGTAATTCCAATATTTAAGAGAATAGAAAATAATAAATTACGCCCAGTAAGTTTATCATGAGAATGTGAATGATTATGAGCGTGAACTTTTACCATAGATTAAATACACATTGGTATCTTATGTACTCTATTTAAATGTCTGCCTCCTTCAAATTTTGTTCCTAAGAATGTTTTTACCATTTCAACAGCTTGAGGTAGAGATGTAAATCTTGCAGGAATACATATGATATTAGCATCATTATGAAGTCTGGTTAATTCTGTAATTTCTTTTGTCCAGCAAAGTCCAGCTCTAACATTATTATATTTATTAGCTGTCATAGCAACACCATTTCCGCTTCCGCAAACCAAAATTCCAAAACTAACTTTTTCAGTATTTACATCTTTTGCTACAGGATGTACAAAATCTGGATAATCAACACTATTGTTTTCATTAGTGCCGTAGTTAGTAATTTCAATACCTTCAGATTCTAAATATTCTGCGATTGCAAATTTGTATTCAGTTCCTGCGTGATCATTTCCAATAGCTATTTTCATTTTTTTGTTCGTTTCATTAGTTAAGCAAAGATAATTTAATCTAAAAAAAGTAAACTCCAAAAAACCAATAATTTAACCCAATATTACGGTAATGTTAATAACTCATAACCTTCTGTTAACACTGAGTGTGAATAAACAGTTCTTAAAATTCATAAAGTTTTTTTTGGTGGTTTTGATTTTTATTAGAATACAAGTATCGTAGGAAGAAATCAAAATTTTAAACCCTGTTTTTTTGGCTAAGTTTTCAAATGTTAAGTCAATGTTATAAACTACGGTTTTACCGTAATAATATTAAAAATTTAAGCTGTTGATTAACTATTAACAGTTGTTAATTAAATTTCATTTTTAGAACATTTTCAACCAATTAGAATAATGATATCCTGTTCATATATATTTTAAAATTCAGTTTAACTTAAAAAACAAATAAAACTTAAAAAAGTTATACCGCTATCCACACTATATTATAATCATCATTATTAATTTTAAATTTAAAAAAAAGAAAAAGATATATTTAATATATGTTGAAAACTATAAAGAAAATATGAATACTAGGTTATACAATTCTAAGATGAGAATTTGTGTTCAGATCACTTATGATCTGAAGTACTTTGTTTTTGTCTCTTTTATGAACTTTTAAATTAATACCTCCCAGTGCGTTTGAGTAGAAAGGAAAAACACCGACCATTGTTTCATTTTCGAAGAAATAAGAAATACCTTCTTGATCTAGAAGTAGTTTAAGTATAGCATACTCAAAAGGATATGTATATGTTTTGATAGTAATAAAATCTTTCATTTCTTAAAATTATTCCTTGATAATCTTATTTCTACAAGATACAAAATAAGCGTAACAATCAAATTGATACTAATCAAAACGAATATCAATTTCTCTTAGATTGATAAATAATTTTTTATAGTAAAAGATTAATTGATTTGACTGGCTTCACGATCTGTTTTTACAGAACTATTTATTTCTGATCCTTCTAAAGTATCTTGCTTATGATCTATTGTATTATTAATGTATAAGGTAAACGAATATATACCCAATAGAAATATGAGTATGAAGAGTAATATGATCTTATGTATTTTTTTGATTTTGTGCATATCGAATTAAATACTAAACGGATAAAATTGAATCCTAGTGTACTAAAATTAAGTAAATTTTAAGAAAAATAGCCGTAATTATTTACTTTTTTTTGATGTAATATCTTGATTTACAGATAATGGATTTTATAGCTATTTGGTAGTAATATGATTTAAGTATTAATAAAAGTTTAAAGTTAAAATTACTGATGTTAAAAGATAAGCTGTACTTTTATCATAAATATATAGAATAGACATTAATGAAAAGAAAGAGTAGAAGAAGAAAAAAGAAGTCACCTAAAATAGAGAATATTACCCAGGAAATACTCAAAATATTAAAAGCTGAATCAAATAAAAGTTTTAATTATAAGCAAATCGCATCAAAACTAGGAGTAGATGATGCAAGTAGTAGAAACCAGATTATAAAAAAATTATCTCAACTTGCTGCTAAGAAACAGATAGAAGAGGTAGATAGAGGAAAATTTAAAATCATACCTAATATTAATACCTATACAGGTATTCTAGAAATCACTTCAAAAGGTACGGGATATGTAATTGTAAAAGATCTTGAAGATGATATTTTTATTCCAAATAACAATCTTAATAAAGCGTTAAACGGAGATGAGGTAGAGGTTTATGTGTATCGTAGAAAACGAAGAGGAAAGAGCGAAGGAGAGATTTCGAGGATTATTTCTCGCAAAAGAAGTGAGTTTGTTGGTGTAATAGAGATTCAAAAAAATTATGCCTTTGTAAATATGCAAGACGGCAAAATGTATACTGATATTTTTATACCTAAGAATAAAATAGCCGATGCAGAGAACGGAGATAAGGTTTTAGTAAAACTAGAAGACTGGCCAGAAAAAGCAGATTCACCTTTTGGAAAAATAGTTAAAGTATTAGGAAAACCAGGAGAACACAATACCGAGATACATGCTATTTTGGCTCAGTATGGTCTGCCCTATGAGTTTCCTGAGGAGGTAGAGAATTATGCTAACACTTTAGATACATCTATTCAGGAATCAGAAATCAAGAATCGTAGGGATATGAGAAAAATTCTTACGTTTACTATTGATCCTAAGGATGCCAAAGACTTTGATGATGCATTATCATTTCAGATTTTAGAAAATGGTAATTATGAAATCGGAATTCATATTGCAGATGTATCACATTATGTAAAACCAGGAACAATACTTGATGATGAAGCTTATGAAAGAGCAACATCTGTATACCTGGTAGATAGAGTAGTACCTATGTTACCCGAGGTCCTATCTAATAATGCCTGTTCATTAAGACCAAACGAAGAAAAATATACATTTTCTGCAGTGTTTGAATTAAATGATAAAGCAGAAATTAAAAACCAATGGTTTGGAAGAACAGTAACCTATTCTGATGCAAGATTTGCATACGAAGAAGCGCAGCATATTATAGAAACCCGCGATAATGTAATTCCCGCAGAGATTTCACTTACCAGAAAAGAATATAAAGCCGATCAAAAAATAGCCGATGCTGTACTTAAATTAGATGAGCTTGCCAAAGTTATGCGAGGTAAACGAATGGGAGAAGGAGCTATTTCTTTTGATAAAGTAGAAGTAAAATTTAGTCTAAACGAAAATAACGAACCAGTAGGAGTGTTTTTTAAGACTTCTAAAGACGCTAATAAACTTATTGAGGAGTTTATGTTATTAGCTAATAAAAAGGTCGCAGAGTTCATAGGAAAGCAAAATCCTAAAAAAACATTTATTTATCGGGTGCATGATGAGCCTAATGACGAAAAATTAGCAGCATTACAAAATATTATTGGAAGATTTGGATATAAATTAGATCTTAGAGATCGAAAGACTACTACCAAGTCATTAAATGGATTATTAAAAGATGTTCAAGGTAAAAAAGAACAAAATTTAGTTGATACTTTAGCTATACGTAGTATGAGTAAGGCAGAATATACTACTCATAATATTGGTCATTATGGATTAGCATTTGATTATTATTCACATTTTACTTCGCCAATACGTAGATATCCAGATGTTATGGCACACCGTTTGTTACAGCATTATTTAGATAAAGGAAAATCTGTTGCAGAAGATGAGTATGAAGAAAAATGTAATCATAGTAGCAGTATGGAAAATCTAGCTGCCAGTGCAGAACGTGATTCTATAAAGTTTATGCAGATAAAGTTTATGAAAGATCATGAGGATGAACAGTTTCTTGGAGTCATCTCTGGAGTTACCGAGTGGGGGATTTATGTAGAAATAATTAATAATAAATGTGAAGGTATGATTCGTCTGCGGGACATGAGTGATGATCACTATGTTTTTGATCAAGATGAATATGCTATTATAGGAGAACAAACCAAAAAAGTATACCAATTAGGAGATGAGGTATATGTAAAAGTAAAAAATGCTGATCTTATAAAACGACACTTAGATTTTACCTTGTTAGGAAACAAGGAAGAAATAGAATAATTAAAAAATTAGTGTCGTTTATTTTTTGTAAGATCAGAGTTGAAATATAAATCTTAAAAACAGGGCGATGAAAAAATTGATATTTCTTTTTATGTTTTTATGGGTTGCATTAGGGCAAGCACAAGAAGACGTTAAAACCAAAAATCTAGATTATTTTACAGAAGTAAAAGTTTTTGATAAAATAAAAGTAACTCTTGTTAAAAGTGATAAACATAAAGTTATAATCACTGGTTATAAAAGATACGACGTAGAAGTTATTCAAGAAGGTCTTATTTTAAAAATTAGAATGTCTTTGGATAATCTGTGGGATAAAAGTAATACCGAAGTTTTGGTGCATTATGAAGAGCTTAGAAAAATTGATGCTAATGAAGGATCAACAGTAGAAGTAAAAGATGTTCTTACCAGAAATAAACTTGATCTTAGAGCTCAGGAAGGAGCAATTATACAAGCAAAAACTAAAAGTGAAACATTATTTGTTAAAGCGGTTACAGGCGGAGAAGTACATTTAGAGGGTATAGCTAAAGAACAGGAAGTCGTTATTAATTCTGGAGGAAAGTATTTTGGTAGTGAACTCGAAACAAAAAGAACACAAGTAAAAATTAGTGCTGGTGGAGTAGCAGAAGTAAATGCTAAAGATTATATCAAAGCAAATACTAATGCAGGAGGAAGTATAAGGATTTATGGAGATCCGAAACAAAAGGATACTAAAAAATTTTTAGGTGGAAAAATTGTTGAAGTTAACTAAGTAGTTTTTAACTTTGTAATAAATACGCTTAGACCCTATGCTTCAAGATGCTCAAGCAGCTATACCATTAGGTTTTTTATTAGCCTTTCTAATTGGACCCGTTTTTTTTGTACTTCTGGAAACAGCAGCTATTAAAGGGTTTAGAGCAGCTTTAGCTGTAGATTTAGGAGTTATCTTTGCAGATATAGTATTTATTCTTATCGCTTATTTTAGTACCAATCAGATTTTAGAAAAAATAAAAGATGATCCTGCCTTATTTATATTTGGAGGGATGTTATTATCTACTTATGGTGTAATTTCTTTTATTCAGGAAAGAAAAAACTATAATAAACTTAGAGATACTACGGTAGAAATTATCAATAAGCATAACTATTTTATGTTATTTATAAAGGGTTTTTTACTCAATTTTATAAATATTGGAGTATTAGGATTTTGGTTAAGTGTTATTATTGTTATAGGACCACAGTTAGATATGAATACCAATAGAATTCTACGTTTTTTTACAATGGTTTTAGGTACATATCTTTTTATTGATTTCTTTAAAATGTTGCTAGCAAAGAGATTGAAGAGAAAATTAACTCCAAAAAGAACCTATATCATCAAAAGAGTCATTAGTATTATTATGATTGTATTTGGTGTATTTCTTATTTTAAAAGGTGTTTTACCAGATACAATGGAGAAACGAATTCAGGACGAAATTGAAAAAATAACACCAGAATCCAGATTTAAATAAAAAATCCTGCACGTAAGTACAGGATTTTTGAGGTGTCGAGCGGATTCGAACCGCTGTAGATGGTGTTGCAGACCACTGCCTAGCCACTCGGCCACGACACCCAATTTTTGATTGGAAGGCAAATGTAAAAAAATTTATGATTACTTCTTAAATGATTTTACAATAAAACGCTTTTCATGCAATTTTAACACTATAGTTATCGGTTTTTACTCCTTGTGATAGTAACCATTTCTACATTTCCGCCTATAGGTGGATTAATTTTAGAAACATCTACAACAACTTTATCAACCAATGGTAATTCATCTAATATACGAACTAAAATTCGCTCTGCGGCATGTTCTAATAATTTAGAACGAATAGCCATCTCTTCTTTTACAATATGATTAAGATGAACATAATCTACAGTTTCTGCTAAACGATCAGATATTGCAGACTTTGATAAATCGGCCTTAATCTTTAGATCTACTCTGTAATCCGATCCTATTTTTTTCTCTTCAACAAGGCATCCATGATAAGCATAAACCTTGATATTTTTTAACTTTATTAGTCCCACGGGGTTTTTAAGCAAATGTAAAAAGAATCTTTATGATTTGTGTAGGGAGAATACCCCTTTTCTGATGAATTTTGATATTAATAAAATAATTGCATTAAAGATTTTTATACAATAGCAAGGCAGGATTAGAATTTGTAGTTTTGTGTTTTATTAGATTACAGATGTCAGAAGAAAAAAAACCGCTTAATTTTATAGAGCATATTGTAGAGGAGGACCTTACAACAGGTATGAGTACAGAAAATTTACGTTTTCGTTTCCCTCCAGAACCCAATGGATACTTACATATAGGGCATACCAAAGCAATAGGTATTAGTTTTGGTCTTGGTCTTAGGTATAATGCACCAGTAAACCTACGTTTTGATGATACTAATCCTGCCAAAGAAGAACAGGAATATGTAGATGCAATTAAAGAAGATATAACATGGTTAGGATATCAATGGGATAAAGAATGTTATTCGTCTGACTATTTTCAGCAATTATATGATTGGACTGTTCGACTTATTAAGGATGGTAAAGCCTATGTAGATTCTCAATCTGCAGAAACTATTGCTTCTCAAAAAGGAACTACCACAGAACCAGGAACAAATAGTCCATATAGAGACCGTTCTGTTAAAGAAAATTTAGAGCTTTTTCAGAAAATGAAAGAAGGTGAGTTTAATGAAGGTGATCATGTTGTGAGGGCAAAGATCGATATGGCAGACCCAAATATGCTAATGCGAGATCCTTTGATGTATAGAATATTAAAAAAATCACATCACAGAACCGGTGATGATTGGTGTATATATCCAATGTATGACTGGACACATGGCGAAAGTGATTATATAGAAAACATCTCACATTCTTTATGTTCCTTAGAATTTAAACCACATAGAAAATTGTATGACTGGTTCCTTGATCAAGTATATAGTACGAATATACGACCAAAACAAAGGGAGTTTGCAAGACTTAATTTAAGTTATACGATCATGAGTAAGCGTAAATTACTCAAGTTAGTAAAAGAAGGAGTAGTATCTGGATGGGATGACCCCAGGATGCCTACAATTTCGGCATTAAGAAGGCGTGGGTATACTCCAACATCAATACGAAAGTTTGTTGAAACTGTTGGCGTTGCAAAACGTGAAAATGTAATTGATGTATCATTATTAGAGTTCTGTGTACGAGAAGATCTTAATAAAACAGCACCAAGAGTAATGGCCGTTTTGGATCCGGTTAAGCTTGTTATTACCAATTATCCAAAAGGAGAAGAAGAGTGGTTAGAAGCAGAAAACAACCCAGAAGATGAAGCTGCAGGTTCTAGAAAAATACCGTTTTCTGGCGAATTATATATCGAAAGAGAGGACTTTAAAGAAGAGGCAGGGAGAAAGTTTTTTAGGTTAACTTTAGGAAAAGAGGTACGCCTTAAAAATGCGTATATCATCAAAGGAGAACGAGTGATAAAAGATGCCGAAGGAAATATTACAGAAATCCAATGTACATATGATCCAAAGAGCAAGTCGGGAAGTGGTACCGAAGAATCAAAACGTAATGTAAAAGGTACGTTACATTGGGTATCAATAAGTCATGCTATTCCCTCTAAGGTTAGGATTTATGATCGATTATTTAATGATGAAGCTCCAGATGGTCATAAAGACAAAGATTTTGTTGAGTTTTTAAACCCAGATTCTTTAAAAATAATAACAGGTTATATAGAGCCTAGTCTAAAGGATGTTAAACCATTAGACCAGTTTCAGTTTCAAAGATTAGGGTATTTTAATGTGGATATAGATAGTAAACCTGATGCTTTGGTATTTAATAAAACTGTTGGTTTACGAGATACATGGGCAAAAGTAAAACCGGTTTCGATAGATCAAAATAATCAAAACAAACCTCAGAATCAGCAAAAAGGAATACCTGCAATCGAAGAAATAAAAAGAGCAGGGAAGAAGTATACAAATGTACCAGATATTAAAAGAGAAGGGCTTAAAATCAAAATTATAGAAGCTGCCAAAACTGTAGAAATAGAAGAGCTTGTACCTCTTTATGAAACAGCTGTAAAAAAAGCAGGAACTCGTATTGCTACTATGATCGCCTTAAGTGAAATCCTTAAAAATAAAGGAATTCAACCTGATCAGTTAGCAAAAGATTTTGTTACCAAAGCTCTTGAGGATAAGAATGAATTATTGCAATTAGAAGCCAAAAAAGTGGCTTCTAACTATAATATATAATGGAAAAACTTGTAGATACAGAAAATGTTTTGTGTCTATAAGTTTTTTAATTTTTAATTATCTGCAATATGCTCATCTAAAGGAATTTCTATATCTGTTTTAAAATTAGGAAAGAGCTTTTTGGTATGCGGATCATCAAGAAGTTTATTAGATTCTACAAAATACCATTGAGATTTTTTCTTGTTATAAAAACCAAATAATGAACTTTTTAAAGTAATTAACCTACCATTAAAGTCCATTTTCACTGTGTTTTTAACCAAACAATGATATTCTTTTCTTTCTTTTTTTATCTCGGTTACTTCATCTATTTCAGAACTAAGGATTTTTATTTTTTGAGCATCCATGGTTCTGTAAATTTCATCCATAGTATCCATTAGTTGTTTTTCCCCATAAGCTTTGTAAACTTCTGGATGAGTATATTTGAGTATTGTACTTAAATTTCTATCTATAGATGCTTTAGAAGTTGCTTTGGCATCTCGTAATGCAAATTCTTTAAGTGTATTTATGTCTTGACAAAAAATACTACCAGAAATGAAAATGAAAACAAATAAAAAGTTTTTCATGGGAGACAATTTTTCTTAAAGATAACAATTTTTTATAGTATAAAGAATTCTTATGGTTTTTAAGAAATCATTATTTTTTCTTATTAAAAATGGATTCATATAAAAAGATGTAAGAGAAGAAAAAAAAGAGGTAATATAATCTTATCACTTTTATGTGTTGGTTGTATAAAAACGCGTTATTTTAAGTTTTTTAGAAAAATAACAACAATTTTAAATTATTGTAGAAAAAATAAACCCGATCACAAAGTTTGATCGGGTTTACGAATTAAAATTATATTTTTATTAATTGTTGTCTGGTTTTTTGCCAAGACCCTTTTTGGCGTTTTGCTTTTTCATTTCTTCTCCAATTTGATTTGAAGCCGTAAATGATGCAATCATGTTATTTAACATATCGCTTCCTGCTTGTGGAGAATTGGGAAGCAAAATTAAATTACTGTTAGTTTCTTCACCAATAGATTGTAAAGTATCATAATGCTGTGTTACTACGATTAGAGCAGAAGCTTCCTGAGAATTAATACCTACGTTATTTAAAACATCAACACTCTCTTCTAGACCTCTGGCAATTTCTCTACGTTGATCTGCAATACCTTGTCCTTGTAATCTTTTACTTTCAGCTTCAGCACGTGCTTTTGCTACAATTTTAATTCTTTCAGCTTCAGCTTCATATTCTGCTGCCACCTTTTCACGTTCGGCAGCATTAATTCTGTTCATAGCTTCTTTAACCTGCATATCAGGATCAATATCTGTCACCAAAGTTTTAATGATATCATATCCATAATTTACCATGGCTTCATTAAGTTCTTGTTTTACTGCTATGGCAATATCATCTTTACGTTCAAAAACATCATCTAGTTTCATTTTTGGTACTTCGGCACGAACAACATCAAAAACATAAGATGTAATTTGATCATGTGGATTTTCTAATTTATAAAAAGCATCGTATACTTTTTCTTTAATTACCTGAAATTGAACAGAGATTTTAAGACGTACAAATACATCATCTTTTGTTTTGGTTTCGACAAGAACATCAAGCTGTTGGATTTTTAGATTGATTCGTCCGGCGATTCTATCAAAAATCGGAATTTTAAAATGTAATCCCGAGTTTCTGATACTCAAAAATTTACCAAATCGCTCAACCACTGCAGAGGTTTGTTGTTTTACGGTGAATATACCTGAAAGCAGAATGATAAATCCGAGAATTACTATTGGAATTAAAAATAGTCCCATTGTTTTATATATTAAGAGTTAAAAGTTTTTCTGAAAATCAATGTACTAATAAATTGTAAATGATTGATCGTTATTTTGAAATTGTTATCATAGCTATATATGTATTTGCTAAAAAAGAAATGTCAACAACTTCCCAGCCTTCTTTAGAGAACTTGTTCATAGCATTTTCTGCCTTTTCTCTAAGCTTTTCTGAAGACCAATTTTCTGATATACGTATAACTTTATATTGTTTCCCCATAGTTTAATAGTTTAGTGCAGTTACTGTATCAGTATAGTAATTTTGATATATGTTACATTTTAGGAGAAAAGAATTATAGATAAGTAAACCATCACTTTTTTGGGCATAATCATCACAATCTTTTTTTAGAATACTAATTTGTTTTATGATTCTGGTATGTTAGCACCCTTTAATTTAAAAGGTAAAATAATGAAAATAATGAAAAAATTATTACTTGTAGTATTAATAACAATCTTTATTTCTTCTTGTAACAGTAAGCTTTCGTTCGATGCAAAAGGATTTGAAGGAGTAGAGGAGAACTTAAAAAGTAAATTTGGAGATAATGCTTTTTATACCGAACTATCAATTACATATGTTGAGCAAGTAGGAACCATAATTACTACAACAGTAACCAAAGATCCGTCGTCATTAAAAATGGAAAGTTGGAATTTTAGTAACAGCTCATGGTCGCAAACAGCAGATGTTACTCTCGAATTATCTGGCGGTAAGGCTCAAGATTTTATGTTTAATTTAAATGAAGAGGTAGACTTAAGTAAACTAGGAGAACTTGTAGAAAGTTCTATAAAAAAACTTAAAGAAGAGAAAGATATTAGTGCAGTTGTTTTGAATATAACTTCTATCATGGCACCTGATGATGGAGATAAGTCAAAGATGAATTATTTCATTCAATTAAAACCAGAAAATGGAGGGACTGATTTTACTTTCGTTTATAATTTGGATGGAACATTAGAAAAATTCGATTATTAAAAGTCATTAATAATATTACAGGTCACTATTAGTATGAAATAGTGACCTGTATTTTTTTACTAGTTTTTCTCGATGGCGTTTTCTATTCTTTTAGTAGTTTCTTTTTTACCGATCATAGACGCAATTTGAAATAAATCTGGCCCTTGAAGCGAACCGACTAAAGCTATACGAAGTGGCATCATGATTTTGCCAAAACCAATTTCTTTCCCTGCAATCCACCCTTTTACAATAGTTGAAACATTATCTTCTGAGAAATCTGAAATGTCATTTAGTATTCGTGTTAACTCGTGCATTAAACCTGGCGTATCTTGTTTCCAAGCCTTTTTAATGGCCTTTTCATCATATTCACTGGGTGATAAAAAGTAAAAATGACTAAGATCCCAAAAATCTTTGGTGAATGTAGCCCGTTCTTTTATCGTATCTATAATAACATTAAGATCTAAGGTTGTAGAAATGTTTTTTTCAGATAAAATGACCTCAAATTGTTGGGACAATATAGTACTATCGATTTTTTGTAACTGTTGCTGTTGAAACCATTTAGTTTTTTCTGGATCGAATTTGGCACCTGCTTTATTAACACGTTTTAAGTCAAATTCTTTGATTAACTCCTGTAAAGAAAATAATTCTTGTTCTGTACCTGGATTCCACCCTAAAAAGGCAAGCATATTAACAACAGCTTCGGGTAAGTAGCCATCTTCACGATATCCAGAAGAGATACTTTGACTTTTTGGATCTACCCATTGTAATGGGAATACCGGAAATCCCATTTTATCACCATCTCTTTTGCTAAGTTTTCCTTTACCTACAGGTTTAAGAATGAGAGGTAAATGTGCAAAACTTGGAGCCTCCCAACCAAATGAGCGGTACAAAAGAACATGAAGCGCTAAGGATGGTAACCATTCTTCTCCTCGAATCACATGTGTAATTTTCATTAAATGATCATCTACAATATTAGCAAGATGATATGTAGGCATCCCATCACTTTTAAATAAGATTTTATCATCTAGAACATTAGTGTCAATACTTATGTCTCCACGGATTTCATCTGTAAGATGTAAAATCTCATCTTTAGGAGATTTAAACCTAATAACGTAAGATTCTCCAGAGTTAATTTTTGCCGTTACTTCATCTTCAGATAAGGATAGAGAATTGGTAAGTTTTTCTCTGTTATGCCAATTATAAATAAATGTCTTGCCATAGGCTTCGTGATCTTTTCTATGACTATCAAGAGCTTCAGTAGTATCAAAAGCAAAATATGCGTGACCTTCTTTTATTAATTGATCTGCATATTGCTTGTATAAATGTTTACGTTCGCTTTGTCTATACGGTCCAAATCCTCCATTTTTTCCTGGTCCTTCATCGAATGGAATACTACACCAATCGAGCGCTTCTTTAATATAATCTTCGGCACCAGGAACGTATCTGTTTTGATCGGTGTCTTCTATTCTAAGAACAAAGGTTCCATTATGTTGCTTGGCAAAGAGGTAGTTAAATAATGCAGTTCTCACACCTCCTATATGTAAGGGTCCGGTAGGACTTGGTGCAAATCGTACCCTAATGTCTTTTGTCATGATTGTGTTTTTTAAACTTTAAAAAGTCTTACAAATAAATAGCAAAGATACAATCTTAAATATGCTATGGAAATGATTTTGCGGGATAACCCATGAAATTCTTATTACCTTTTAAATACTTTTCATTTCACGTGGAACGCGTTTATTCATAATCAAAAACCACAGGGGAGGGAGTAATGATAATACCATAGATGTAGGATAACCAAAAGGTAATTGAGGACTTTTATCATGATGATCTAAAATTTGATATTTTTTTGATGCTCTGTGATGATGATCACTATGTCGTGTTAGTTCATACAACATAATTCTTCCCAAAGTATGATTCGAGTTCCATGAATGAATTTCCCTTACACGTTCATAACGACCAGAGTTTTCTTTCTTTCTTACTAAACCATAATGCTCAATATAGTTAATAGTTTCAAGTAATAGGAAGCCGGTTACTCCACTTAAAACTGCAACCAGCAATCCTAAAAGACCAAAGAAATAGGTAAGTGATGTTAGATATAGAAGAGTAATAAAAAAATAGCAGAGCATATCATTTTTTATAGAGAAGAAAGTTTGATTGTTTTGTTTTAGTAATT
The DNA here is from genome assembly GCF_943373825.1 of Aquimarina spinulae. Classification (NCBI taxonomy): domain Bacteria; kingdom Pseudomonadati; phylum Bacteroidota; class Flavobacteriia; order Flavobacteriales; family Flavobacteriaceae; genus Aquimarina; species Aquimarina spinulae. The sequence goes on from NZ_CALSBP010000002.1 coordinate 2,605,743, forward strand.
TGAATTGTATTTTCCAGGCATTTATGTATTGCCGTATAGTCGAAGTTATCCAAAAAAAATAGACAGGTTGATTATATCTTGCTGTGGCGGGATCTTCTTTAGTAGCCACGTTTAAGTGATGACCAAAATTATGCTCTATATAAAAATGCATATACAGCGATGGAAGAAGAAGAGCTTTGCCTATATATCTTTCTTTTGTATATCGATGACCTAATTCGTGTCCGACATTTATTCCGTTTGATCCCAAAACAATACCTAATGAAATAATGATACCTATAATTTCATGAGTTTTTAGATTAGACGTAGTACAGGTAAAAATGCCGAAGAGTAAAATACTATAAACAATAGGAAGGTTGATATAAAGCATCCAGTCGAATATCTTTTTTTTGGATTGTAATATTTTGTGTTCGTCGTTTAAATTTTTGGTTGATGAATTTGTAAATAATTCTAGTATAGGAATTAATCCAAAGGCGTACATAGGTGTTAGATAGGTATAAATTCCTTGTAACCAAATACCAATAATTGCCATAAATGGTATTGTGAATGCACAAATATATTTAAGATCTCTCATAACAACTTATGTTCTAGGTGATTGAATTATCATAAATATAACAATTCTATTAAAAATAAAATTGTAGATTTAGTGGTTAATGAAAAAGGAAGGTATAAAATATGGATAATTTTCAGTTCATAAAAAGCAAGTTAGAGCAGTTCACAAGAAAATACTATGTCAATGAACTTATAAAAGGTGTTATTCTTTTTTTCGCTATTGGTGTTTTATATTTTTTAATAACACTACTTGTTGAGAATTTTTTGTGGCTTAGTAGACTAGGAAGAACTATATTATTTTGGCTTTTTATTACAGTCGAGCTCGGTTTGTTTGTGAAATTTATACTAGTACCAATTGCTAAACTATTTAAGCTTACAAGAGGAATTGATTATGAAAAAGCATCTGGTATAATTGGAAATCATTTTCCCGAAGTAAGTGATAGACTTTTAAACCTATTACAATTAAGTGAAAATGAAAATTCATCTGCTTTGTTACTAGCAAGTATTGAACAAAAGTCAAATGAACTAAAACCAATTCCTTTTAAGTTGGCTATTAACTTAAAGAAGAATGCTAAATATCTTAAATACGCAGCGATTCCTGTAGCTATATTCCTACTATTGTTTGTTTTTAATAAAACAGGTTGGATCTCTGATAGCTATAAAAGAGTGGTAAATTATGAAGTAGCTTATGAGCCACCTGCACCTTTTCAATTTTTTATAGTTAATAAAGATTTGAACGCATTCGAAAATAAGGATTTTGTTCTTAAAGTAAGAACAGCTGGTGATATAGTTCCTGATAATGCTACAATTACATATAATGATGAAATCTATTTTTTAAAAAATGTAGGCATAGGTGAGTTTGAATATAGGTTTATTCAACCAAAAGAATCTTTAGAATTTGTTATAAGTGCGAACGAAGTAAATTCGATACCACATCGTTTATTGGTGGTTCCAATTCCAGCTTTACTTAATTTTGAAATGAAATTGGATTATCCTGGTTATACTAAGAAAGTTGACGAAATTTTAAAAAGTTCGGGTAACGCAACTATCCCAGAAGGAACAAAAGTTAATTGGATTGTTTACACGAGAAACACAGATAAAGTAGAATTAAAAACTAAGGATTCTGTTATTCCTTTGGCAAAGAATGGAACCGATTTTTCTTACCAAAAACTAGTGTATTCTAATTTGGATTACCAAATCACTACCTCTAACCAGAATGTAAAAGATCATGATAATTTGGCGTTTAATCTTAATGTGATTAAAGATCAATATCCAGAGTTGAATTTGAAATCTGAAAAGGATTCTGTAGATAATCAAACCATTTATTTCTTTGGTAGAATAAGTGATGACTATGGATTAAATAAACTGAGGTTGGTATATTATGACCGGGATAATGCATCGGATATTAAGATTAAAAATATAGCTATTAATAAAACTGTTTTTGATGAATTTATTTATGCTTTTCCGGCTGGAATTGATTTAGTAGAAGGGCGTAATTATGAGTTTTATTTTGAGGTTTTTGATAATGATGTGATTCATAATTATAAGAGTACAAAAAGCCAGGTGTTCAATTTTAGACAACTCACTAAAGAAGAAAAAGAAAACGATTTGTTGAAAAAACAGAATGAAGCAATTTCTGGATTGAATAAGTCATTAGACAAATTTAAGGAACAAGAAGAGGAATTGAAAAGCTTAAGTAAAACCCAAAAAGAGAAAAAGAATTTAGATTTTAATGATAAGAAAAAACTTGAGGATTTTTTGAAAAGACAAAAAGAGCAGGAGAAAATGATGCAGGATTTTTCTAAAAAATTAAAAGACAATCTGAACCAGTTAGAGAATAGAGAAAAAGAAGAACCTTTTAAAGATGCATTAAAAGAAAGGCTCGAAAGAAACGAGGAAAAACTTAAAAAGAATGAAAAACTTTTAGAAGAGATTGAACGTCTAGCAGATAAAATTAAGAAGGAAGAGTTAACAAAGAAACTGGAAGAGTTAGGTAAGGAAAATAAAAACATAAAGAAGAACCTGGAACAATTATTAGAATTAACCAAGCGATATTATGTGATAGAAAAACATGAGAAATTGGTTAAAGAGTTAGAGGATTTGTCCAAAAGACAAGAAGAATTATCTGAGAAAAAAGAAGAAGAGAACACAAAACAAAAGCAGGATGAATTAAATAAAGAGTTTGAAAATTTCCAAAAAGAAATGGAAAAACTTAGGAAGGAAAATGAAGATTTAAAAAAGCCGATGAGTCTGGATCAGAAAAAGGAAGATGAAAATGAAATAAAAAAAGAACAACAGAAGGCAAGTGAAAACCTGGATAAAGAAAATAAATCAGACGCTAAGAAGAATCAGAAAAGTGCTGCTCAGAAAATGAAGCAGATGAGCAATGGCATGATGAAGCAAATGCAAATGGCAGGTGGAGAACAACAGCAAGAAGATATGGAAATGTTAAGACAGATATTGGATAATCTGGTAGATTTTTCTATAGGACAAGAAGGTTTAATGAAGAAGTTTAAAGGTATAGATATTAATAATCCAAGCTATTCGTCTAAGCTTAGAAAGCAAAGTATATTAAGAGAGAATTTTATACATATAGACGATAGTCTTTATGCTTTGGCATTACGTACTCCACAAATAACAGAAGTGGTAACACAAAAATTAACAGACATAGAATTTAATATAGATAAGTCATTAGAGAGGTTGGCAGAAAACCAAGTTGTTCAGGGTTCGGCTAATCAACAGTATACTGTTACCGGTTCTAATGATTTGGCATATTTGCTAAGCAGAACTTTGGATCAGATGCAAAATAGTATGTCGGCATCGGGAAGTAAAGGAAAAAGTGGTTCTAATGAGTTTCAATTACCAGACATTATAAAGAAGCAAGAAGAATTGAATAAGAAGATGGAAGAGGGAGCGGAAAAAGGAAAGAAGAAAGGAGATAAGAAGGGAGAACAAAAAGGAAGCAAACAAGGAGAAAAACAAGGCAAGGAAGGTAAGGGTAGTGGTAAACAAGGAAATGAAAAGGGGGGCAAAGAAGGTAATAAAAACGATGGTAATGATAAAAATGGAGAAGGAGAGTCGCAGATGCAAAAGGAAGATATGAATGGTGAGTTATATGAAATATACAAACAGCAACAACAACTTAGAAATGCTTTACAAGATAAAATACGAAGAGAAGGAAAAGGTAATAAGATAGGAAGTAGTTTGTTGCGTAAAATGGAAGAGGTAGAGCAGGAACTTTTGGAAAAAGGATTTAATGAAAGAACATTGTCAAAAATGCTTAATTTAAAACATGAATTATTAAAATTAGAAGATGCTACGTTAGAGCAAGGTGAAGAAGAAAAAAGAGAAAGTAAAACAAATCAAGTACAATTTGGCAATCAAAACTCCCAGCAATTAGAGAAGGCAAAACAATATTTTAATACTACTGAAATATTAAATAGACAAGTATTACCTTTGCGGCAAAATTATAAGCAAAAGGTGCAAGAGTATTTCAAGAAAGACAATGATTAATTTTTTTTACGAGACAAATATAGAGTTACCAAATGAGGCCGCATTATCTTCTTGGATTACTGCTGTTATTTCGTCAGAGAACAAAACAGAAGGAGAGATAAATTTTATCTTATGTGATGATGAGTATCTACTTAAAATTAATCAGGATTTTTTGAATCATGATACATTCACAGACATTATAAGTTTTGATAATACTATGGGTGATCAACTAAATGGTGATATATTTATTTCTGAAGAAAGAGTAGCAGAGAATGCGAAGGAGTTTGTGGTTTCTGTTGAGGAAGAAATGAGACGGGTTTTGGTACATGGTATATTGCATTTTTGCGGTTATAAGGATAAGCTTGAAGAAGAGAAAAAGCTTATGAGACAAAAAGAAAATGAAAAATTATTAATGTTCCACGTGGAACATTAATATGTAATAAGTGGTAATAAAGCAACAGTTGTTCCACGTGGAACAACTGTTTTTTTGAATAATAAAATGGTGTTCCACGTGGAACAATAGAATATAAATTATGTTTGATAAGGAGTATGATGTTATAGTGGTGGGTGCAGGTCATGCCGGAAGTGAGGCGGCAGCGTCAGCTGCCAATTTAGGATGTAGCACTTTGCTTATTACAATGAATTTGCAAAACATAGCGCAAATGAGTTGTAACCCTGCTATGGGTGGAATTGCAAAAGGGCAAATAGTAAGGGAGATAGATGCACTTGGTGGATACAGCGGAATTGTGAGTGACCGTACCGCGATACAATTTAAAATGTTGAACAAGTCAAAAGGACCTGCGATGTGGAGTCCAAGAGTTCAAAGTGACAGAATGCGTTTTGCCGAAGAATGGAGACTGTTGTTAGAACAAACTCCTAATTTGGATTTTTATCAAGAGATGGTGAGCGGGATTTTGGTTGAAGATGGAAAAATAAAAGGAGTTAAAACTTCTTTAGGATTGGAAGTAAAAGCAAAGACGGTTGTGCTAACCAATGGAACATTTTTGAATGGATTAATTCATATCGGAGAGAAGCAATTTGGTGGAGGTAGAGCTGGAGAAAAAGCAGCAACTGGTATAACAGAACAGTTGATTAATTTTGGTTTTGATGCCGGACGAATGAAAACAGGAACTCCACCAAGGGTAGATGGAAGATCTTTGGATTATTCTAAAATGATTGAGCAACCAGGAGATGATAATCCTGAAAAGTTTTGTTATACGGATGCAACAAAACCATTAACCAAACAGAGATCATGTCATATGACATATACTTCTTTAGAAGTTCATAATTTGTTGCGAGAAGGTTTTGATCGATCTCCAATGTTTAATGGTAGAATTAAAAGTATTGGACCTAGGTATTGTCCGTCTATAGAAGATAAGATTAATAGATTTGCTGATAAAGAAAGACATCAATTATTTGTAGAACCCGAAGGGTGGAACACCGTAGAGGTTTATGTAAATGGATTTTCTACATCATTACCAGAAGATGTTCAATTTAAAGCTTTGAAATCTGTAGTTGGTTTTGAAAATGTAAAGTTTTTTAGACCAGGATATGCTATAGAGTATGATTACTTTCCTCCAACACAATTAACACATACATTAGAAACGAAATTGATTTCCGGATTGTTTTTTGCAGGGCAAATTAACGGAACGACTGGATATGAAGAAGCGGCTTCTCAAGGATTAATGGCAGGAATAAATGCCGCGCTAAAAGTGAAAGAAAAAGAATCTTTTATTCTTAAAAGGAGTGAAGCATATATCGGTGTTTTAATAGATGATCTTATAACTAAGGGAACAGAAGAACCATATCGAATGTTTACTTCACGTGCAGAGTATAGAACTTTGTTGAGACAAGATAATGCAGATTTTAGACTTACACCAAAATCTCATGAGATTGGTTTAGCTTCAGATGATCGAATGAAAAGAATGGAAGAGAAGGAAAAAAAGGCAAGTGCTTTTGTTCAATTTTTTAAAGATACAAGTGTTTCTCCAGAAGAAGCAAATCCTGTTTTAGAAGAAAAGAAAACATCACCAATTAACCAGAGCGGAAAATTATTTAAATTATTTTCTAGACCTCAGATTACTTTGGATGATATAAAACATTTTGAGAAAGTTTCTACATATATAGAGGAGAATAATTTGGATAAAGAAGTTTTAGAACAAACAGAGATCCAGGTGAAGTATTCTGGCTATATCGAAAAAGAGAAAAACAATGCAGATAAATTAAACAGGCTCGAGGATGTAAAAATCCCTAAGAATTTTGATTATACAAAGTTGAAATCTTTGTCTTTTGAAGCAAGAGAGAAAATGTCTAAAATAAAACCAGCGACCGTTTCTCAGGCATCACGAATTAGTGGAGTGTCACCTAGTGATATTTCTGTACTTTTAGTTTATATGGGTAGGTGATGAATAGTGTACTTTGTAAACAAGAAAAACCTATAAAAGGAAAAATTCTTTCTATTCTGGTTTTGGTAATTTCTGTTGCTTTTCTTTTTTATACTGAAGAACCAATTTTATCCAGATTTATCTTTTTACTTTTATCTTTAGGAGTATTTGGATATTCTGTTTCTTATAAAATCAATAGAGATTTTAATAATCAAAAACTTTTTTCGTTTTTTGGATTCCCTATTTTTAAAACAAAACTCGACTTAGAATATCCTGATTATATTTCCGTTTTTACAACTTCTTTTAGTTTAGATAATGAGTGGGGTGCTGTTAGTGCAATTGGAACAAAAGAAAGACACAGTAAAATTGTAGTTCGTTTTTTTACGGGAAACAAGAATTTTACACTTTATAAAACAGAAAAATATGAGAAAGCCAGTAGGAAAGCAAATGAGTTAAGTAAACTTTTGGGAGTAGAAATTTATGACAGATCTAAAGAATAGTTCCACGTGGAACATTTTTTGTTGTAAGACATTCTAATTTTTAAAAAACAAATAATGAAAAATTCTTTTATACTGCTTTTTGCTTTATTCTCGTTTTATTCGTGTGTCACTATACACAAAGTAAGACAGATTGATAATTTTAGAATAGAAACTGAAAACATATTTAATGAAGAATCATTTCTTTTTAAACCCAACATGTATCCTGAAGAAGCAAAACGTTCATTACGAAAACAGTTTGGTTTAACAGGGGATCAAAATTTATCAGATTTTGACACAAAACTATTTGATAATTTTGATATTAAATTTAATGTCAAAATAAGTTTTGAAGTAGATAGAGAAATAAGAACAAATCTGGTTAGTGATTTAATAAATAAATCGAACAAAGAAGATACTAAAAATGAAATAGGAGATGCTGAAACTTTTGTAAAAATTATTATTGTAGATCCTAATGGTGATAATTGCCTTTCTACAAGATCGTTATTTTATAATAAAACCAGGTCGTTCTTAATTGATATTAAAAACAACATAAACATAGAACCGTTATTTTAAATTTTTCTAGCTGCATAAATGAATACACAAAAAACTTTAGATTTTTTTATCGAATGTAAAGACCATACGGTTTCTGGAGAAAAGTTTCAGTTGCTTTACGATAAAGAATATGATATGTTGGTTACTTCTCCAAAACCTGATGAAAATAAATTGGGTAAATATTATGAGAGCGAAGATTATATTTCTCATACAGATTCCAAACGATCTCTTTTTGAAAAACTATACCACTTAGTTAAAACCTATTCTTTAAACAAAAAGGTTAAACTTATTTCTACATTAAATCAACAAGTAGGTGTGCTTTTGGATATTGGTGCAGGAACAGGTGATTTTTTGAGTGCTGCAAAAAATAAAGGTTGGAGAATCGAAGGGGTAGAACCAAATGGTCAAGCAAAAGAATTAGCAAAACAAAAAGGAATTGATTTAAAGTCGGAAACGGCGAATTTGAATTCAAAAAGTTTTAATGTTATTACTATGTGGCATGTTTTAGAACATATCCCAGATTTGCAACTTCAAATTAGAGAATTAAAACGCCTTTTAAAACCAAATGGATTTGTAATTATAGCTGTTCCAAATTTTAAATCATATGATGCAAAGCAATATAATTCTTTTTGGGCGGCATATGATGTACCCAGACATCTTTGGCATTTTTCTAAAACTTCTATCCAAAAACTTTTTGAAGAAGAAAATTTAAAATTAGAAAAAGTACTCCCCATGAAATTTGATTCATTTTACGTATCACTTTTATCAGAAAAATATAGAAGTGGTAAAATGAACTTTTTAAGCGCTTTTTGGATTGGATTACGTTCTAATCTTAAAGCAAAACGATCTGGCGAGTATTCTTCACATATTTACGTTCTTAAAAACGACTAATTTTTATTTTTAGATACTTTTTTTCTCTTTTTTGGGTTAACCACACCTATTTATACCTCTTTTTTTAAAAAAGAGCTTAGAGCGCTTTATTTTTATCTATTTTTAATAGTTTTTTCTTATTAAAACTAATTAATTAATTGTTTTTTCTTATATATGGTTTTTTACGACTATATAATGAATAACATCGCACGAACTTTGATATTTTTGCTCAGAATTAAATTTTTGAAAAATGAGAAAAATAGTATGGGTTGCAAGTGCACTATTAATTTTAGCCTCTTGTAATCAACAAATAGAAAAAACGGGTTATGTAAATAACACCAAAGTTGTTTCTGATTTTAAAGAGATGAAAGCAGCGCAAGAAAAATGGACTAAACGTAATAATGAAGTGCGTGCAGAACTTGAAGAAAAAGCAAAACAATTTCAGATTGAGGTAGAAGGATATAAAAATATTATGAAATCTATGTCTGCTGCCAATAGAGAAAAGAAAGAGCAAGAGCTTATGGTTAAACAACAAGGTTTACAAAGAGAGCAGCAAGCTAAAATGCAAGAGATTCAACAAGGAAGTCAAGTAGAGATAGATTCTATTATAGGTAAGGTGAAGAGTTTTATTGAGGATTATGGTAAGAAAAATGGATATACTTATATCTACGGAGATACAGAAACCAGTAATATCCTGTATGGTAAAGAAGAATTAAACCTTACAGATAAGATTCTTACGGCATTAAACGGAGGAGATACTACAACTACTGAAACAAAAGAGTAGTTTTCTTTAAAACATTAAAAAACCCTCGTTGATACTCAACGAGGGTTTTTTAATGCCTAAAAACTCATTTTAATATCATACGTGAGTGTGAATCTATCATTTTTGTAGGTAGATTATATTGGATTTCTTGCGATATTGTACTTGTAAAAATGTCTTTCTTATTATCACTTCAATTAATCAAATACATACTTTTTTGTCTATTATTTAGGAACTAATCTACTCATAATGTGTTGATTATAAAAAACAAAACACTAAACTAATTACCTGATTGTCAAATGATTATAAATTGTTAAATAACAAAAAATTAACGCTTTATAGTTTATTGGAAGAAAGATTTCCTTATAAATTTGTAGGAATAATCTTAAAATCTAAAACCATGAATAGTCTTTGTTATTATATGTTTTGTTGTACTATCTGCTAGTGCTTTAAAAATCGGGAAATGCACTTCATCATTTTCTGTAGACAACCCTATAATTATTCTACTACTATTTGATCATAAATGTGATATTATGATAAAAAAATACAATTTATTAGCATTAACTGTTACTATTGTCCTGCTCTTATCGTTAAGAGCAGAAGCTCAGGAAATTGATCCTCCAATTTTTACTTTTCAAGGTACACCAAGCCTAATACAGAAACTCTGTATAGGTCAAAATAGCCCCAATCGAGAAGCTATAGCCAAGGCAAACATTTTATTTGCTACAGGTACAGAATTTGTTTTAGAATTATCAGATGAGAATGGTGTTTTTTCTAATGATGTTACCAGAGTTTTAACACGATTTACTACACCTATCGCGATTCCTCCAGGAGGAGATATCGAATTTCCTTCTTTTACTATCCCTACAGATTTACGAGGAGAAAATTATGGTTTACGAGTTAATGTCCCTGCAAGTTCTACTTTAAGTGCAGTACAAGAAAATATTCCTATTTACTATTTTGATTTTTCACAAATAGATTTGGATGGACCAAATAAAGATGCAAATATAGTCGTAGTCTGTAATGGTGGGTCTACAACCTTATTTGCAACTCCAGATGATTTTCCACAATATGAATGGACTTTTAATGGAGTAACGATCGCCGGAGAAACAAATAGTACTCTTGAAAATGTAACTCAAACAGGAGTATATGAAGTTATTTTTAATATTGGATCTTGTGAGAATAGTACGCTCGGTGATAAAAATCAAAAACCAATAGAAGTTATTAATTTTGATACTACTTCTATAACTATTGAACAATCCTCACCACAACAATTTTGTCCTAGTGATGTCAAAATATTAAGTACTTCTTTAAAATTTCCAGAATTCACTTATGAATGGTTTAAAGATGGAGTATTAATTCCCGAATTTGATAACCATACAGTTACTTTACCAGAAAGTAATTTTGCAGGTGTATATACAGTAACCATAAGAACTCTAGAAGGGTGCTCTATTTCGGCAAATCCCGTCGAGGTTATTAATTTGGGTTCAGATATTTTAACCCAGCCTCCTCCCCAGATTATGTTATTACCTACCCAGCCTACGTTGGTTTTGTCTATTACGACCAATGCTCCTGTTGCTGGCAGTACGGTAGAATGGTTTAGGAACGGAATAAGTGTTCAAGGTCCGCTCGCGGTTAATACACCGGGAGCTTTGTCTTTTGATGTCACTAACCCAGGAGTGTATCGTGTAGATGTCTTTGCAAACGATGCATGTATGGATACTCTTCAGGCTACTACCGAGGTTTTTGAGCCAGTAGGGTTTAGAACCCAGATTTCTACTTTGTTAGATTGTGATGCGGATACCGGTACTTTGGGTTTAGAGAATTTATTTGGTATTACTTCTAGTGGTACAGAGGTTCCTATTACCACCGATCAATATTCATTATTTGATTTTGAATGGTTTTTAGGCAGTCAGTCTACGGGAGTTACCGAAACGACATTTACAGTTAATGAGTCTAACATAGGTGAAGTTTATGCTTTAGAAGCCACTTTACGAGGCACTACATTTCCTACTGCTCGATCTAATGATCTAACGGTTGAGTTTTTATCAGACGTTGTGGTAATAGAAGCTTCCCCGGCATTTATTCCATTTGGAGAGACCTCTACATTAAGTGTTCCCGAGAGTAGTAATTATGCTTATGAGTGGTTTATAGTTGTAGACGGCGAGAACCAATCTTTGGTAGATGGTTCTACAGTTATAAGTGGTCAGGGAACAAGTTCTATAGAGATAGATACTATAGGGGATTACTTTGTTAGGATTACATTATTGGATTGTGTTATAGATTCCGAGATACTCAGTATTTCAGATGTTGCGGGTTCTTCAGAGATTATTCCCAATGTAGTTACGCCCAATAGTGATGGTATCAATGATAATTGGTTGCTTCCTCCGAGTTTGTTTAATCAGCAAGCAGTAGAGGTTACGATTTATAACGCACGAGGTCAGGTTGATTTTACATCATCAAGTTATCAGAATAACTGGCCCCGAGAGAATTCGAAATCATCGGGTCAGGACCCGTTTTATTATTATATAATCACCAAAAATAATTCCGTAGTCAGAAAAGGTTCGATAACAATAATGAAGTAGTAGTTTTATGATTTTTCTAAAAAAAGATTTTAAAGAAATATAAGTTGTTTGGAAAAGGTTTTTTTCTAATTTTTTCTATAATATCGTTTTTCTATGACCAAAAACTTAATGCTGTTTTTTACACTTAATCGAGAAAAATTACCTTTTTTAGAACATTTAGCGTATGGAAAATACGCCCAAAAACGTACAAATAATATGATTTTTATACGAAATTCTTCCGGTTTTTTTATGAAAATAGGGGAGATTTAAACCTTTTTTATCAGTTTGAAATGATTTTTTACAATAGCTCAAGACATTGATTAACAAAATTTTATGTATATTGAAATGTTTTTTAGGATCGTATTTGTTTTAGTTAAAATAGAACAAGTAATAAAAGGTCAGAAAATTATTACAAAAAAAAGTTAAATTTTAGTTTGATATAAACATTTAATTTATAATTTTATGTCTTGGTAAAAAATATATTAACAATATTATTAACAAGCGCCCCAAATCGCAAAGTTAATATAGTATATTCACCTTAATCGTAAGTGTGATATCATGAAAAAAAAACTTAACCTCATATCATTAATTGCTATAGTGACAGGCTTTCTATTTTCTTCTTTGAAAGCTACTGCTCAGGATATTGGTGCTCCATTATTTTCTATTAGCGGATCTACTGCTACAATACTCTGTGTAAATCAAAATACTCCCAATCGAGAAGCTATAGCCAAGGCAAACATTTTATTTGCTACAGGTACAGAGTTTGTTTTAGAATTATCTGATGAGAATGGTGTTTTTTCTAATGATGTTACCAGAGTTTTAACACGATTTACTACACCTATCGCGATTCCTCCAGGAGGAGATATCGAATTTCCTTCTTTTCCTATTCCTACAGATTTACGAGGCGAGAATTATAGTTTACGAGTTAATGTCCCTGCAAGTTCTATTTTAAGTGCAGTACAAGAAAATATTCCTATTTACTATTTTGATTTTTCTCAGGGTGTTACATTAACTGGAGCGAATATTGAAGCTAACACAGTAGCATTGTGCGTTGGAGAATCGGCAACATTGACAACCTTACCTGGAGATTTTCCAGAATATATTTGGTCTTTTAATGGCACAGTGATTCCTGGTGAATCAGGTAATACTCTTGAAAATGTGACACAAGTTGGAACTTATACAGTTCAAGTCAATTTCGGAAGCTGTAATCCTTCTTTTAACTTTGATTCGGCAACAGTAGAAGTTATTGATTTTAACGATACAACAGTACGGATCAATGAACCTTCGCCACAATCCTTTTGCCCCAGTGATGTAAAAATATTAACCACTAGTGTTACCGACCCGGGATTCACTTATGAATGGTTTAAGGATGATGTTTTGATACCGGATTTTAATGGTCCATCAGAGATTTTACCGGCGAGTAATTTTGCTGGTATTTACACCGTTAGAGTTACAGGAACTCCAACATGTAATATAACTACTGCTCCCGTCGAGGTTATTAATTTGGGTTCAGATATTTTAACCCAGCCTCCTCCCCAGATTATGTTATTACCTACCCAGCCTACGTTGGTTTTGTCTATTACGACCAATGCTCCTGTTGCTGGCAGTACGGTAGAATGGTTTAGGAACGGAATAAGTGTTCAAGGTCCGCTCGCGGTTAATACACCGGGAGCTTTGTCTTTTGATGTCACTAACCCAGGAGTGTATCGTGTAGATGTCTTTGCAAACGATGCATGTATGGATACTCTTCAGGCTACTACCGAGGTTTTTGAGCCAGTAGGGTTTAGAACCCAGATTTCTACTTTGTTAGATTGTGATGCGGATACCGGTACTTTGGGTTTAGAGAATTTATTTGGTATTACTTCTAGTGGTACAGAGGTTCCTATTACCACCGATCAATATTCATTATTTGATTTTGAATGGTTTTTAGGCAGTCAGTCTACGGGAGTTACCGAAACGACATTTACAGTTAATGAGTCTAACATAGGTGAAGTTTATGCTTTAGAAGCCACTTTACGAGGCACTACATTTCCTACTGCTCGATCTAATGATCTAACGGTTGAGTTTTTATCAGACGTTGTGGTAATAGAAGCTTCCCCGGCATTTATTCCATTTGGAGAGACCTCTACATTAAGTGTTCCCGAGAGTAGTAATTATGCTTATGAGTGGTTTATAGTTGTAGACGGCGAGAACCAATCTTTGGTAGATGGTTCTACAGTTATAAGTGGTCAGGGAACAAGTTCTATAGAGATAGATACTATAGGGGATTACTTTGTTAGGATTACATTATTGGATTGTGTTATAGATTCCGAGATACTCAGTATTTCAGATGTTGCGGGTTCTTCAGAGATTATTCCCAATGTAGTTACGCCCAATAGTGATGGTATCAATGATAATTGGTTGCTTCCTCCGAGTTTGTTTAATCAGCAAGCAGTAGAGGTTACGATTTATAACGCACGAGGTCAGGTTGATTTTACATCATCAAGTTATCAGAATAACTGGCCCCGAGAGAATTCGAAATCATCGGGTCAGGACCCGTTTTATTATTATATAATCACCAAAAATAATTCCGTAGTCAGAAAAGGTTCGATAACGGTAATGAGATAATTTTATGGCCAGAAAATTACTATTAATAATCATATGTATATCCTTTAACCTTCTTAGGGGACAGGATGAAAGTACCACTACTTATGGTATTCTTCCTACGGATATTCCTACTCATACTTTGGTAAAATATAACCGTTTTTATTTTAACCCTACCTTTTCTTTGGTTCGCGAAAACAAAAAGTCTATTAATGTTTATAATAAAACACAATGGGCTTCATTTAATGATAATCCTCAGACGTATTTAATTAACTATACCTCAAATTTTGACGAAAAAATAGGTGTTTCTATTGGTTTGCATCAACAAAATGAAGGTATTTACAGGTATTTTGGTGGTATAGCGAACTTTGCATATAATATCGAATTAAACAGAGATATGAACTTCACGTTTGGTTTAAATCTCGGCTTTTCGCAAAGCGGAATTAAGTCTAACATTGATTCAGCAACAAGCATTGTTTTAAATAATGGAGTAGAAGTAAGCGATCCGGTTATTCTTAACTATGAGAATAGCTCAGTTTTTCAATTAACTCCTGGCGTTAACTTTAATTATACAGAATTTGATGTTGGGGTTTCTGTATCAAATCTTGTGGCTTATAATCTAACTGGTAGTGAGCTATTGACAGATAATATGGCTTTTACTGGTCATGTTATGTATACTACAAGCTTAGAAAGAAGGTCAGACAAGATGATACGAGGAATGGTATATGCCAATATGTTACCTGATTCGGGCGCAGATTCAAATCTTAGATATGGAGGTAATGTTATTGTTGAATTACCTGCACTAGGTTGGGCTCAAGCGGGGTATAATAGTTTTTACGGAGCTTCATTGGGTATTGGAGGAAATATTACATCTAATATTTCGGTTGGATATACCTATGAAACGGGATTTGGAGATACTAGTAATTTCGGAGCAAGTCACGAGGTGGGTTTAGCATATAATTTTGAGAAAGAAAGACCAAGAAGAAGAAGGGGAAGTAAATCAAAATCAAGTACTCAAAAAGCATATGAAGAAAGAGATTCTGAAATTAGAAGACTTAAGAAGGAAATTCTTGAACAAAATAAACTAATAAGAGAATTACAAGAAGAACAAGGAGATTCTCGAAGCCAGGAACAAAAGGCAATGAGTGAGCTCGAAAAATCAATAGCAGAAGCTAGGGAGAAAGAAGCCAAAGCAGCCAGAGAGTTAGAATTACAACGAGCAGAAGAAGTAAAATTACTAAACAAAAAAGCAGAAGAAGAACGTCTGGCCGCTCAAAGACGAGTAGAGCGTGAAGAGGCAGAGCAAAACGCAGAAGAAGAACGTTTAGCTGCTCAAAGACGAATAGAGCGTGAAGAAGCAGAGCAAAACGCAGAAGAAGAACGTTTAGCTGCTCAAAGACGAATAGAGCGTGAAGAAGCAGAACAGAAGGCGGAAGAAGAACGTTTAGCTGCTCAAAGACAAATAGAGCGTGAAGTAGCAGAACAAAAGGCAGAAGAAGAAAGAATCGCCGCAGAAGAAGAAGCACGTGAAGCGGAGGCAGCGGAACAAGAACGTTTAGCTGCTCAAAAAGAGCTCGAACGTGAGGAAGCAGAACAAAAAGCAGAAGAAGAACGTCTAGCTGCTCAAAAACAACTAGAACGTGAGGTTACTGAGCAAAAAGTAGAAGAAGAGCGTTTAGCTGCTCAAAGACAGTTAGAACGTGAAGTGGCAGAGCAAAAGATAGCAGATGAAGCAGCAGCAGCAGCTCGTTTAGCAGAAGAGAAGAGATTAGCAGATGAAGCAGCAGCAGAAGCAGCTCGTTTAGCCGAGGAGAAGAGATTGGCAGATGAAGCAGCAGCAGCTCGTTTAGCAGAAGAGAAGAGATTAGCAGATGAAGCAGCAGCAGAAGCAGCTCGTTTAGCCGAGGAGAAGAGATTGGCAGATGAAGCAGCGGCAGAAGCAGCTCGTTTAGCCGAGGAGAAGAGATTGGCAGATGAAGCAGCGGCAGAAGCAGCTCGTTTAGCCGAGGAGAAGAGATTAGCAGATGAAGCAGCAGCAGAAGCAGCTCGTTTAGCCGAGGAGAAGAGATTAGCAGATGAAGCAGCAGCAGAAGCAGCTCGTTTAGCCGAGGAGAAGAGATTGGCAGATGAAGCAGCGGCAGAAGCAGCTCGTTTAGCCGAGGAGAAGAGATTGGCAGATGAAGCAGCGGCAGAAGCAGCTCGTTTAGCCGAGGAGAAGAGATTGGCAGATGAAGCAGCGGCAGAAGCAGCTCGTTTAGCCGAGGAGAAGAGATTGGCAGATGAAGCAGCAGCGGAAGCAGCGGCAGAGGCAGCTCGTTTAGCAGAAGAGAAGAGGTTGGCAGATGAGGCAGCAAAAGCAGCAGCTACTACAAACGAAGAAGGATTAGATGAGATTAAGAAAGAATTAGATAATAGTAGTCGAATCACAAGCAAGATATTTGCTCGTCGAGACTCATTATTAACGACCAGCTTAAATGTAGATAAACGTGAATTTAGCAAGCTTTTAGAATCACTTGTTAGTATGAATGATGATGCAGATGAGGCTAAAAAAGAAGCAGATCCTGCCAGTTCTAAAAGATTGACAGCTAGAAATAGATTTGTAAAATTTGCTGAAACAACAAGACCTGAGGCTCAAATTGCAACCAAATTTATACCGGGATACCCAGAAGGATATTACTTAATTGGTAATGTATTTAAGGGAGGAACATATGCTGATAAATTCTCAGGTACATTAAAAGATTTAGGATTTAACGACTCTAAAATAATACTTAATCCAGAAAATCAATTCCAGTATGTAGCTATAGAAAGCTATACAAACAAGGATGAGGCGACAGAAAAGTATTTAAATAATATTGATAATAGATACTTTGGTGATATGTGGATATTACACATTGCTAAGAGTAGAGTAGAATCCTATAAAAAGCTATTACAAGAAACTCGACTCATCAAAGATACGGTTAAGGATGATACAGTATTAACAGAGAGTTTATCGTACATCGGAGGACATAATATTGAAAATGGATATTATCTGATTACTAATATTTTCAAAAGAGAAAATTACTTTGAAAGAGGAATGGCGAAGCTACGAGCTCAAGGATTAGAGCCTCAATATTTCAGGAACCCAAAAGACAACTATATATACGTATACTTAAAGAGACATGACAATCTTGAAGAAGCTAAACAAAGCTTATTCTCTAACGTAAATAACTCGTATGATGGAGATCTTTATATATTGAAAATTCAATAATGTAAGAAAGAGATTATGATGACTAAATACCCAAACACCCCACGGCTTATGAAACTTAGACTGAAATCTGCTATCGTTTTGGTTTTTTTAATGATAGGCATACAACAAATATCTGCTCAGGTACCCTTTACCGAGGTACCTAACAGTACGTTAAGAATTAACGGAGAGCTTAAAATAATTGGTAATGCTATTGTTGGGCTAAATCAAAGTGGTTTTACACCCAATGATAACTATAACGGAAATGCTTCTAATAACCAGAAATTTTTTGGATATATTGATATAGATGGGGATACATCTACATTTAGTTCTAGTAGTGCAGAACTTCAGTTAACATCAGGTTGTGAAAGGATTGCATATGCTGGATTATATTGGTCAGCCTCATATTTTACACAAATGAATCCGGCCGATACTCGTTTTGTTCAGTATACCGGTCTACCCTTTCCTGATAATAGACCCGATTTTAGAACTATAAAAATTAGACCACCAGGTGGTGGAGGGTATGTTACTATTCCACCTACTCAAACACAGGTGATTTATGATGGATATCGTAATACTGCCACCAATCCAAGTAATAGCGCAGTAATAGATATTCCATATGTATGTTATGCAGATGTTACAACATTAATACAAGGACTTGGCGCAGGGAATGCAAATGGAACATATACTGTTGCAGACATGCGTGCTTCTACAGGTTTTTCTGGATTTAATGCCAACGGTATTGCTGGGGGATGGGTACTTGTGGTTGCTTATGAGGATCCTACTTTATCAGCAAAATATATAAGTACAAATAATGGGTATTTAGTGATTGCTCCTGGTAATCCCCTTCAAACTTTTTCGTATACTGGTTTTCAGACTTTACCTGCACCGTTACCAGTTCGTGCACGATATTCTATTGCAACACTAGAAGGAGATAGACCATTTGCTGGGGATATATTTCAAGTGCAAAGACCAGACACGGCTTGGCAAAATATTTTTACAACCCCCGCTAACCCAAATAATAATTTTTATGACAGTTCGATTTCTATAGATGGTCAATATGTTACTACTGCAAACCCATTGACTCCAGATAGAACTCCATCTTCAATAAATACCTTAGGGTTTGATGCCGATATTTTTGATATTCCTAATCCGGGCAGAACAGTTATTGGTAATGATCAAACTTCTGCTAGTTTTAGAACAACTTCGGCCGGTGATGCATATAGTGTGTTTTTCAATTCATTTCAAATTGAAATTATTGAGCCCGAACTTACGGTTACTAAAAGAGTTTTAGATATTAATGGCGTAGATATTACAGGTGATCCAGTAAATTTTGCGGATCAACTATTTTATGAGCTTACCATAGAAAATCAAGGAAATGAAGATATTACGGCAGCAAGTATTAGAGATGTGCTTCCTGATAATGTAGATTTTACATTAGGAACTATAACGACTAGTAATCCGGGTATAGTTGCCACTCCTAATGGTACAAATCGACAGATAGATATTACAATAGCAGATCCGTTGATTGTTCGTAACGGGGGTGTTCATACCGTTCGTTTTGGAGTCAGCGTAGTGGCCACTTGTGCCGATTTGCGAGATGCGTGTTCTAATCAAATTAACAATGTAGCAATTTCAACCTATACAGGAGTAGAATCTGGTATTACACGAACTGGTGAAGAAAGTATTTTGGAACAAGATGCGTGTCAGTTTGATATTACAGGTACATCTAACGTTTTGATTAATGATGGCGTTTGTTTTACTACCGCTCAACCAGCTTTTATATGTACAGGATCTTTAACGCTTACAGCAGGTGCAGGCTTTTCTTCATATGAATGGGTAAATGCAAGTAGCCCTGGAGTTGTTATTGGTACTAATAGAGATTTAGTTGTTACAACCGCAGGAACCTATATTGTAACCGAAACCGGTGCTCCTGGTTGTCAGGATGCTCAACAAACTTTTAATGTTGATGCCTTTAATACCGTTGTAAATCCGGTGGTAGATATTGCAAATAACTTAGGATCTAATCCTAATGTAAATGGTAATGTTCGTACCTGTCCGATTACAGGAGATCCACTACCAGAGATCTTTTTATGTGGAGCAGGAACTACATTAACTATTCCAACTCCAGGAAACACATTAGGTTTTCCTGTTGGAACTACGGTTCAATGGCAGCGATTAGATCCTATGGATTGTCCTGCAGTACCAAGAGATCCTAATTGTCCTACTACAGATTCAGGGTGTGATGGGGATTGGCAAACTTTAAGTACAGATATTAATAGTTTTACAATTTCACAAGCAGGAGAATATAGAGTTAATGCTACTTTTGATGGTAATTGTACCATTCCTTTTTATTTTAATGTATTCCAGAATAATTTTGACCCTGATCTTGCAGTTATACGACAAATTATTTGTGGTACGCCAGGAACAATACGAGTTCAAAATTCTTCTCTTCAATACGAATACCAATTAATTACACCTATAACAAATACAGTAATTGGATATCAGGCTTCGGCAGAATTTACAGGGTTAACAGAAGTAGGAACATATACTGTAAATGTTCGTCAGGTAGGAGGTTTACCTACAGCTTGTGTTTTTCAGGAAACTATCTTTTTAGACGAATTAGACGCTACAGAGACCGTTACTCCAACTTCTCCTACATGTCCAGGCGATCAAGGGCAGATTGAAATAACAGTAACAGATTCTCAAATTAATTATACATATATCATTAATAGTACTACAACAGCTTTTAATGATACAGAAGGACCTACTACGGTTCCTAACCATACATTTACAGGGCTTAATCCTGATACTTATAACGTGCAGGTATTATCTGCTGATGGTAGTTGTTCAGAACCTTTTACAATAACCATAAACGATCCTGCAGCATTTTCGGCTACAATTAGACTTGTTGAAGATTTACATTGTAATCCAAATTATCAACCAGATATTAGTCTTCCTGACTATGATAATGATTTATTTATTGCGATTTATGAGGTGACAGTAACAGGAGGTTCTGGCAATTTTGCTTTTAATAACCAGGCAGATTTCTTGGGTACTGCGTTAGCACCACTAACAGGAACAACTTATCAATTTAGAGCAACTGCTGCGGGTAATTACCCAGTATTTGTTAATGACCTTGATAATAGTTGTACTATAGCCGCTGGTAGCGTCGATGTAAGCCCTTATACGGCAATTACAGCAACTGCTACACCAATTGATCCTGTTTGTCCAACAGATAATGGATCTATTCAAGTTGCTGTTACTGCGGGATCAGGTTCACCGTTTACTTATGTTTTAGATCAAGGAACAGCAACAGAAGTAACTATTGGACCAACAGTTAATACTTCAGAAACATTTAATAATGTAGATCCATTAACAACGCATACAGTTATTGTTCAAGATGGATTTGGATGTGATTTTGAAATTACTAATATAACTTTTACAGCGCCAACAGTTATTACTGCTAACATTGCAGTTACGGATTATCGTTGTGATGCTTCGGGTTCTAGTACGACACCACAATTAGCTCAGATTACGATTTCTGGGGCATCTGGAGGTAATGGTAGTTATGAATATAGTATTGATGGAGTTGATTTCAGTAATACTACAGGGATATTCACAGGATTAACCGATGGTACTTATACTATTTATATTCGAGATACGAGTACAGCAGCATGTCCTGTTAATTTAGGTCAGCGTACAATAGATCCACTTCAGGAGGTAACTGATCTTACCTTTGCTCAGACTCAACCTCAGTGTCCTGCACTTACTTCAGATATTACTGTTAGTGCAACGGGTACTAATGGGGCTGTTAGTTTTGAATATCGAATTACTGCTCCTCCGGCTAGTGTTACAGCTTTTAGTGCTACTACGGTTTATACTTTACCAGCAGGAGACACTTATACTTTTGAGGCAAGAACTACTACAGATGGCTGTATTTATTCGGAGAATTATACGATAGACGCTGTAGATCCTATAGCGGTTACTGCTAATATTACTGCAGAGCCTACCTGTGCTACAGATACAGATGCATCTATATCATTTGATGTTACGGGTATAGATTTAACATCTACGACCTATAGTTATGTTGTTACCGGCGGTACTATTGTAGGTTCTATTACGGGAGGTCCTATTAATACGACTCCAACTTCAGTACCTAATCTTGGAGCAGGCACCTATACTATTGTAGTTACCGATGATACTACTAATTGTAGTGCAACGCTTACTCCACCGATTACGATTACTGATCCTGCTGTTTTAAGTTTCACTACTACTGTTGTAGATTCGAATTGTGGAGTTACTTCAGGTATTATAACGGTAAATGCTAGTGGCGGTCGAGGTGGTTATCAATATGAATTACGAAATTCTGGAGGAGGAGTTATTACGGCATATCAGAATGGAGATACTTTTAGTGGTTTAGCTGCTGCTAATTATATAGTTGCTGTACGTGATGGTAATACTGCTGCGGCATGTGAGGTTACCAATCCTGTTACTGTAGATCAACTTACTCCACCTACTATTGCGACAGCAGTAGGGGGTGATGCATGTTATGATACGACGAATCAAGCGACACAATGGATTACGATTACTCCGAGTATTCCGGTTCCATTAGGTCCATTTACCTATAGTTTAGATGGTGGTGCTCCGGTTGCTGTGGTCTTTTTACCTGGTCCAGCTCCAGCGAATACTTTTGAGATTCCTAACCTTACTCCGGGCACACATAGTGTTACGGTAAGTAATACGGCGAGTAATTGTACATCTACTGCGCTTAGTTTTGATATTAATCCAGAGTTGACTATTACTGCGAATTTGGATAAAGATTTAGATTGTTCAGCGACTCCTGATGCGACGATTTCATTTACTGCTACAGGCGGTGATGGTACATATACTTTTGATGTTATTGAGGTAGGTCCTGGCACTGTTTTTCTTGCAGGGGTTACTTCACCTGTTTCAATAAATGCTGCGAACACGTATGAGATTCGAGTTACAGATGGATTAGGTTGTATAGCTACATCTTCACAGATTATTGTTAATCCTACGGTTGTACCTACAGCGACAACTACAGTTACAGATATAGTTTGTAATGGAGATTCGAGTGGTGTTGTGGTTATAAACCCAACCGCGGGAGTTGGCCCATTTGAGGCAAGAATAACATCACCAGTTGCAGGTGCATTTACAACAAACCTTACTTTTACAGGTTTGGCTGCGGGGACTTATGATTTTGAGATTAGAGATGCTAAGCAGTGTTTAGGTACAGTTCAGGCAATTGTTACAGAACCAACCTTAATTACAGTTACCAACATTGCAGTTACGGATTATCGTTGTGATGCTTCGGGTTCTAGTACGACACCACAATTAGCTCAGATTACGATTTCTGGGGCATCTGGAGGTAATGGTAGTTATGAATATAGTATTGATGGAGTTGATTTCAGTAATACTACAGGAATATTCACGGGATTAACAGATGGTACTTATACTATATATATTCGAGATACGAGTACAGCAGCATGTCCTGTTAATTTAGGTCAGCGTACAATAGATCCACTTCAGGAGGTAACTGATCTTACCTTTGCTCAGACTCAACCTCAGTGTCCTGCACTTACTTCAGATATTACTGTTAGTGCAACGGGTACTAATGGGGCTGTTAGTTTTGAATATCGAATTACTGCTCCTCCGGCTAGTGTTACAGCTTTTAGTGCTACTACGGTTTATACTTTACCTGCAGGAGACACTTATACTTTTGAGGCAAGAACTACTACAGATGGCTGTATTTATTCGGAGAATTATACGATAGACGCTGTAGATCCTATAGCGGTTACTGCTAATATTACTGCAGAGCCTACCTGTGCTACAGATACAGATGCATCTATATCATTTGATGTTACAGGTATAGATTTAACATCTACGACCTATAGTTATGTTGTTACTGGAGGAACCATTCCTATTGCCACTCCTATTACAGGTAATTCTATTACTACGACTCCAACTTCAGTACCTAATCTTGGAGCGGGTACTTATACTATTGTAGTTACCGATGATACTACTAATTGTAGTGCAACGCTTACTCCACCGATTACGATTACTGATCCTGCTGTTTTAAGTTTCACTACTACTGTTGTAGATTCGAATTGTGGAGTTACTTCAGGTATTATAACGGTAAATGCTAGTGGCGGTCGAGGTGGTTATCAATATGAATTACGAAATTCTGGAGGAGTCGTTATTACGGCATATCAGAATGGAGATACTTTTAGTGGTTTAGCTGCTGCTAATTATATAGTTGCTGTACGTGATGGTAATACTGCTGCGGCATGTGAGGTTACCAATCCTGTTACTGTAGATCAACTTACTCCACCTACTATTGCGACAGCAGTAGGGGGTGATGCATGTTATGATACGACGAATCAAGCGACACAATGGATTACGATTACTCCGAGTATTCCGGTTCCATTAGGTCCATTTACCTATAGTTTAGATGGTGGTGCTCCGGTTGCTGTGGTCTTTTTACCTGGTCCAGCTCCAGCGAATACTTTTGAGA